>JBKBHA010000024.1:0-2305 GCA_046297935.1 Chitinophagaceae bacterium | reverse complement strand
TTAAGTTGCCAATAAATGCCGATGATTATGGCGTTACCAATACCACTTTTTCGCTGACGCTCAAAGCAGAACGGAAATGGTACAACCGGCCTCATGTACCCATAAGGGCTGATCCTCGCAGCCAAAAAAGCAAGCCTGTGAAATACTCAGAGGCCTTTCAGAAAAAATTTGCGAGAGCGCTGGACGAATTGGGTAAGGATGCCAACGAGCCGATTTTTAGCGAGCTTGCTCGAATGGAATTTAACAAGAAGCAGAAGTTGCCAGATGGTATTCAGGCAAAAGAGGGTGGAGCTGATGAGGATATACCCGAGATTCCGCCACATGTAAAGCAGCAACTCCGCGAATTTCAAGAGATGAACAATCGCCTTGTGCGAAATGGCGAGTTTAATCCCAGGCAGTACCTTAATCGTGCGACCAATCTGGCCATAAGTAATATTCAAAATTTTGGAAACCTACCTACCTTGGCTTTACAAAGAATAGAAAACAACTATGGTACCTTAAGTTCTCTGGGCATCAATAGCTACGCCCGCACGGTTTCAAGATTTGCCGGCGATAAACTTGTCAATAAAGTAATGGCTGACCGATTTGAAGGCGCTTTTCGATTATTAGAGGTCATAACCTCTGATGATCCATTTTCTGAAGAAACGCTGAACAAGTTCTGTGAATTTGGGACAAGACAACTTTCAAAAAAAATAGATGACAAGGTTTTGGGTAAAATTCCGGAGTCGTTTAATTCCTCTGCATTCTTAGGAGACGCTTTTGTGTTTTTAGCGCAAGAAAATGGAATTTCCTTTGCGGAATTAACCAACGTTTTTCAGGAATATTTAGACGAAACACCTTGCTATGGCATGGAAGCTGTTACCGAGTTAATAAACGGAGTAGAAACGCAACAGGGATTGCTAGGTGAAAGAGATGCCATTTATTATATGCTCAATTGGACAGAAGTGTGCAACTTACCCAAAGGATTCAAAGCTCCCGCATACGACTATCAATACAATAAAAGAAAATATCACGATCGGTTTTCAAAGGATTGGGTTGCAGGCGGAAACGTAAATGATATAAGTGGATATGTAGCCTTACCGGATGGTATGAAAGTTGTAGTGAAAAACGACTACGCCAATGAGTTGGCTCCATACGAACTCAAGGGCGGAAACATTTATTTAGACCGCGTAAACGTAAAATGTGTAATATTAAACGATAAAGGTGATAGACGCATTGTTTACGTACCTTGGAATCTGGATGAAGAACTGACCATTACGTCCACTTCGCCTTATGTGGAGTGCAGGGTGGAGCCATTTTCATTTGACTTTTCCACCGACCATGATTTGCAGGCGATGGTTAATATTGTTACTTTCGATTACAGTTATTTTGAGTTTGACACTGAGGACGATGAGTTTAGAGGCGGCGTCAATAAGCAAACAGAACATCAGCGTAGTTTTCGCGAATTTGACTTCGGGAACATTGTGGATAGAGAATTCGGGTTGTATTATACAGTCACAAATCTTTCAACTCATGGCAAGTCTCAAATAAACACCTTGCATAGCGGTTGGTGGAATCCTGTTTATCAGAGTAACAATCCGAAATCCGTTTTTTTATACGAATTTGAACTTAAGGACCTCGTAAGCGAATTACCAATCGAAATTGGAAAGCCTAACGGGGAAAAGCAGAAAATCAAACGCCATCCGTTGCCTTTGATGGCTAACAACCGCATTGATTACAAATTGTCTATATATGACCCTGTGCCCCATTCTATTTACAACCCCTCGGATTACCCCTCCTCAGACAAAGTTCCTAAATCCATTTTGCTTGATCCACGCAGTCACAAAATTCTACATCGCCAAATAAAACACAATACGCAAGTGCGAGTCTGCACATTATACGACTATGTCGCCGAGGAGCCTGTGTATCCCTATGGCAACTTTTATTCAGTACTTCACCTTTATATAGCTGAAGCCCTGTTAAAGGGTCATCGATTTCAATGCGACCAGGATTGCTGGGGCGGCAACTGGCTTGGAAACAGCGGCCCGCCAAAGCTCATTGGGGAAGATATGTTCGGTTCAGGCGGCGACAAAAATAAAAGCGGCTTCAATTTTGTTGAGCGCTATTTCCAGTATTGATTTCTGTTTGCCTTTAGTGAACGAAACTTGACCAAGCAAATTGGTCATGACCACACCAAACCCGACTGGAGCCATCAACACTGCCCCACATGGGGCCTGGGTAGTCGTGAGTTTGAAGCGCTACGCACACCCGCCCTATCATTATGACAGCTCTTTTTTTCTTCAAGTAGGTATCCCATTAAAAAAGC
>JBKBHA010000023.1:0-15439 GCA_046297935.1 Chitinophagaceae bacterium | reverse complement strand
AACCTCATCAAAATGGCTATATGGAACGATTTAACCGCAGTTTTCGGGAAGAAGTATTGGATGCTTACCAGTTCTCAAGGTTGACAGAAGCCCAGTTAATGGCTACAGCCTGGATGTGGATATACAACAATCAAAGGCCTCATCAATCACTTGGGTACATACCACCTACAACCTTTCTGAAACGGCATCAGAAAACAGATCGGTTCCCAACCATCCAAAAAGATGAGAACATTGAGTGGAAATCTTTAGTTTTAACTGCTACTAATTAAGGGAAGCTTTCAATTTCAGCAGAAGCTGTGCTGATTCTCTCATGAAAATAACATACTTACAATTTATCTTACACACTTAATTTAGATGGTGGCTATGTCTGGTGGAGGATACAAAATCCGTAAGCAAAATACTGTTGATTTTGTCAGTTTTACCGTGTAGCTAATATCCGAAATATTGCCTGGCAATTTTGGTGAAAAGATAAGAAGCCGAAGGAATGTTACAGTAGGCCCTTCAACATGCAGAAGATTGATTACATCCATCAAAATCGAGTAGTAGCGGGACTGGTTAATCGGGCGGAAGGCTATCGGTTGGGTAGTGCCATTGATTTTGCAAGCGGGCAGCGTCGCGGTATATTGCAGGTTGATATATTATTGAGTAATTTGAAAACATTTAGAGGCAACCCATGAACCACAGACAAATCAGCTCCAGCGCCGCAGGCGCTGGAGCTGATTTGTATTACGGTTGTTTCAACTTATCCTTAAATACTTTCCGAAACTTATCGAGCTTGGGACGAATGACGATGCGGCAATAGGGGTTGTTGTTTTCGTTGTTGGCGAAATACTCCTGGTGATAGTCTTCGGCGGGGTAGAAGGTTTCGAAAGGAGTAATTTCTGTTACGATGGGGTTGTCGAATGCGCCACTCTTGTTCAAAGCCTCTTTGTATTCGGAGGCTTTTTGCTTTTGTTCTTCATTGTGATAAAATACACCGCTGCGGTACTGAGGACCTACATCGTTGCCCTGACGGTTAAGCGTGGTGGGGTCATGTGTTTGCCAAAACACTTCCAGCAGTTCGTCGAAACTGATCAGTTTGGGGTCGTATACAATCTGCAGACATTCGGCATGACCGGTCGTACCGGTACATACTTCTTTGTAAGTTGGGTTCACTACATGGCCGCCAGTGTAACCGGAAGTGGCACTGATCACGCCTTTTAATTCTTCAAAAATTGCTTCGGTGCACCAGAAGCATCCATTGGCCAGGGTAGCGGTGTCGTACCGGCTATCGCCCGGCAGGGGAGTATCATTTGTATTCATAATTGCCTTGGGAGAATTGTTTTTTGAATTGCCCGGGTTGTCCTGCTGGGCACAGGCCTGCCAACTGATACTAATAGCCAACACAGTCAACAGATTTACAAAGTTGTTCGATTTCTTCATTTTCCTGAAAGGTTAAGTAAATAAGGTACGAATGGCCAATTTGTTCAGTTCTGTTTTTGGCGATTCCGCGGCCACTTTAACAGTTCGAAAGCAGGTTCGGGCTGGGCGTTCGTTTACTCTCCGCAACGCTTCTAAGCCCAAATTTCGGCTAAAGCAATGAAATTCAATTCACTATTTTACAAGTAAGCGTTTGTTTATAAAAAAATTAAAAAGTTTTTTGAGGATTTTAGAAAGTTTAATACTTTGGGTTAAATTTTTAATAAGATTTCAATTACAAGCACCGCAAATCCGGCACATGGGAAAGAAGGCTTATTATAAAGGCTTGGTCTTACGGGAATTTTATTTTTCAGATACACTTTCCTGTGCTGACTTAAGTGAACGAATTGGTAAGAGTTTACCCCTGACGATGAAGATCCTGAATGAACTGATTGCAGATGGTTTTGTGAAAGAGTCGGGGTTTGCACCTTCCAGTGGTGGTCGCAGACCGGTAATGTATTCGATCATGCCCGACACCATGTATATACTGTCGGTGGCGATGGATCAGCTGGTGACCCGGATTTCGCTGATGGATATTCATAACCGGCATGTAACCGATATCGAGCGTTTTGAGTTGCCGCTGCATAACAATCCGGGCGCACTTTCAACGCTGGCCGACCGGATGGAGCGGGTGATACTGAGAGCGGGCATACCGCGAAAAAAGATCATTGGCATTGGCATTGGGATGCCGGGATTTATTGATTTCAAAAAAGGGATCAATTACTCGTATTTCCATACGGGGGGACAAACCATCTCGGGTTTTTTGAGCGAGCGAATGGAACTGCCGGTTTATATCGACAATGATTCCAGTCTGATTGCACTGGCAGAGTTTCGGTTTGGTTCGGCCCGGCACAAGCAGAATGCGATGGTGATCAATATTGGCTGGGGCATTGGTTTGGGAATGATACTCAATGGCGAACTGTTTCGGGGGCACAATGGATTTGCGGGAGAGTTTAGCCATATGCCCATGTTTAACAACAACAAGCTCTGTGAATGTGGCAAAACGGGTTGTCTGGAAACGGAGGCTTCACTGCTGGTGGTGGTTGAAAAAGCGGCGCAAGGGGTGAAGCAGGGACGTTTGGCTAAACTGGGACCAGGTTTCCCAAGCGGACATTTTGAACAGGATTGTGAAGCGGTGATTCGGGCAGCAACTCTGGGCGATCAGTTTGCCATCGAGTTGTTGTCGGAAGCTGGTTACAATATCGGGAGAGGCGTAGCTATACTGATTCATCTGGTGAATCCGGAGCTGGTAATTCTGAGTGGTCGTGGGGCATTGGCTGGCAAGGTTTGGCAGGCGCCAATACAACAGGCGCTTAACAAGCATTGTATTCCACGCCTGGCGGCCAGCACCGTGGTTGAAGTTTCCACCCTGGGCTACGAAGCCGAACTAATTGGCTCTGCAGCCCTGGTCATGGAAAATATGATCAAGGAAAATCGCAAACTGGCGCCCCGTGATCCGGAAAAGGCTACTGCCTGATATCCACCTTATCCCTATGAGAACAACAGTACAGGTCCATATGAAAATTCAACAAGGCTTTTTTTATCTAAACTTTAAAATCAACTGCAATGAAGAGAAAAGAACGATTCTTACTTGTACTGTTGATCCTGCTGCTTGGTAATACCTTACTACTTGCACAGGGGAGACGTACGATTACCGGCGTTGTCACCGACAACAATGGTAGTCCGGTGCCTGCTGCTACTGTAACCGTAGAGGGTACTACTACCTCTTCGGTAACCGACGATGCGGGCCGTTTTAGTATCGTTGTTGAAAAGGCAAATGCGGTGCTGGTGTTCAGCTCCGTTAGCTTTGGTACCAAATCGGTACCGGTAGGCTCATCCAACACGCTCAATGTAACACTGGAGCAATCAGCTACTGATCTGGGCGAAGTGGTGATCACTACGGCCCTGGGCATCAAGCGTCAGGCAAAATCGCTTGGCTATGCTGTTCAGGAATTAAAAGGAGGCACACTGGCCGATGCCAAGGAAACCAACCTGGCCAACGCGCTTACTGGTAAAGTAGCGGGTTTGCAGGTGGTACGTTCCAGCAACGGTGCAGGTGGTTCATCCAAGATCGTACTCCGGGGTAATAACTCCCTCACCGGCGACAACCAGCCGCTAATCGTAGTGGATGGTATTCCCATCGACAACTTTACCGGAACTACGGAAAACGGTTACTGGAGTGCAGGTTTTGACCGTGGTAACGGTCTGGGTGATATTAGCGCCGACGACATTGAGTCGATGACTGTGCTGAAAGGTCCTTCTGCCGCAGCGCTCTATGGCTCTCGCGCTGGTAACGGGGTTATCCTGGTTACTACCAAGAGCGGTCGTAAAACACAGGGTCTGGGTATTACTTTCTCCACCACTCAGGGTGTGGAAGACATTTTCATCAAACCTGAACTGCAAAACAGCTTTGGTCAGGGTACCGACGGCATTTTCGATCCTACCAGCCAGCAAAGCTGGGGTCCGAAAGCGGAAGGTCAGACCGTGACCAAGTGGGATGGTTCGCAGGATGCGCTGAACATTCACAACAACGTGGATAATTTCCTTCGTCAGGGAACTACGCAGTCTTATAATTTGTCGTTCCAGCAACAATTTGGTGGTACTGCAATTTACTCTTCCATCAGCCGCTGGAATGATCGCAGCATTATTCCTGCCAACAAACTGGAGAGAACGAATATTACTACTCGCGCTACATCGCGTTTTGGTAAAAACGATCGCTTCACAACTGATTTCAAATTTTCTTACAACAATACCACAGGTTTCAACCGCCCGATCAATGGTCGCGACGTGAGCAACGTGTATGTATTGTATACACTGCCCCGCAGCCTCGATATCCGCGATTTCAGCGCCGGCACCAACGAGTTTGGCAGCATGCTCTGGTATCCGGGTTCACCAGGCTGGCAGAACAACCCTTACTGGAACTCGAAGTACAATCTGAACCAGGATTCACGCGACCGTTTTATTATGAACGGTTCATTGAAATACGCGTTCAGCAGCTGGCTCGATGCAGAAGTAAAGGCTGGTGCTGATATGTACACTACCAACACACAACGCAAAGTGTATGCAGGTAGTGCCCGCGCCAACGAGTATTCAGAAGGTAAGCAAACTTTCCGGGAAACCAACTACAGCGTGCTGGTAAGCGCACATAAGGAAAATGTAGTAGGCAAATTTGGTGGCGTGGTAACAGCAGGTGGTAACCTGATGGAACAAAAGAGCAGCTATATCGGTATTGGTACCGGTCCGCTCGAAGTTCCCAATGTATTCTCGCTGACCAACGGACAGGGTGCGCCCAGCATTGGTCAGTCGTACATGCACAAAAAGATCAACTCGATTTACGGTACAGTAGGTATCAACTACGATGGTTATATCTACCTGGATGCGACTTTCCGTAACGACTGGTCTTCGGCCCTGATCGAAGAAAACCGTTCTTATTTCTACCCTTCAGTAAACTTTGCTGTAGTGGTAACAGATATGATGGAGAAGCTGGGTGTGAATACACCGGGCTGGATGAACTACCTGAAACTGCGCGCTTCGCATGCATCGGTAGGTAATGACCTTGCTCCTTATCAACTGTTCAACGGTTATGAGATCCGCAAAGATCCCCTCAACAATACGATTGCTATCCGCAATTCACTGTTGAAAGATCCGAATGTTCGTAGCGAGCTGATCAAGTCGCTCGAATTTGGTGCAGAAGCCCGTTTCCTGAAGAACCGCATTGGTATCGATTTCACCTGGTATAAGTCGAATGCTACCCGTCAGCTGATCGCCATCCCCATGGATCCCATGAGCGGATACACCAGCCAGATGGTAAATGCCGGTAATATCCAGAACAAGGGTATTGAACTGGTGGTTGATTTCCGTGTGCTGACCAAACCCAATTCACTGAACTGGAACATTACGGCTAACTACTCGAAGAATGAGAACAAGGTGATTGATATCGCTGCCGACAAGGATGTGAATGAATACCAATTGGGTGGTTTCGATGACCTGTTTATCCGTGCTACTTCCGGTAGCCTCTATGGTGATATCTACGGTACACGTTTCCTGCGTGTTGAAGACGAAAGCAGCCCTTATTTCGGACAAATGATTTTGTCTGCTCAGGGTCTGCCTCAGCGCGACAGCCGTATCGTGCGCCTGGGTAACCAGCAGGCCAAAGGTTTGTTGGGTATTACCAATACCTTCTCTTACAAAGGTCTTACCTTCTCATTCCTGATTGACGGTCGTTTTGGCGGTGAGATATTCTCCGCTTCGAACGTAGGTCTGCAAGCTTTCGGAACAGCTGCTGTAACAGCACCTGGTGGCGAGCGCAACGACTTTGTAGTTGATGGTGTGGTATTAGACGGTGGTGGTAACCCCGTTAAGAACACTGTAGCGGTAACTCAGCAGCAGTACTGGCGTACCGTATCTACACTCAACAACCTGGGTGTAGGTGAAGCTTACCTGTACGACGCAACCAATATTCGTTTGCGCAACGTGCAACTGGCTTATGCACTGCCAAAGAGCCTGTTTGCCAAAACGCCCATTCAGAATGCTCGTGTAGCGCTGTCATGTAATAATGTTTGGATGTTGAAGAGCCACCTGAACGGAATTGATCCGGAATCAGTATTCGCTACCGGCAGCAATGCTGTTGGTTTCGAAAACGGTGCATTCCCAACAATGCGTTCATTCCTTTTCAGCCTGTCGCTCGGGTTTTAATTAAAAACATTATTCAAAAAATTGTATATGAAAACATTTTTGAAATACGCTTGTCTCCCCCTGCTGGCTTCCGCGATTTTCGCAGGGTGTAGCAAGTTTGACGAAGTAAATGAAGACCCCTACCTGGTAACGGAAGACCAGGTGCAGGTAGAGTATTTTATTAACAATGCCATCATTGGCAGCCAGATGGATCCGCATATTGCCGAAAGGATCTTTGTGCTTTACTGGAAAACAGCCGGTCGCCAGCAGTTTGGCGGTGGTATATCCAGCGGCGGCTACAACGATGGCTGGAGCAGCGACTACTACGGTGGTGGTTATGCCGGTGGCTGGTTGAATGCCATCAGCTCTGGTATTCAGGTGGCGGAAGCGCAGATTGCTTCAGGCAATGTGAAAGCTTACACCAACAACCTGTTGCAGGTGGCCCGTATCTGGCGTGTGTACCTGATGAGTGAACTGGCTGATACATTCGGACCCATTCCCATCAACGCCTTCCAGGGCAAGAACCCCGAGTTTGTAGACCTGAAAACGGTTTACTACCATATGCTCGACGAGTTGAAAGATGCTTCTTCGAAACTCGATATTTCCGTAACGGGTCCCGATGCCAAATTTGATCAGGCTTATGGATTCAACTACGGCAAGTGGCAGAAATTTGCCAACTCAATGCGTCTGCGTCTCTCTATGCGTTTGTCGGAAGTAGATCCCGCAAAAGCAAAATCAGAGTTTGAAGCAGCGGTAACCCTTCCGTTGATCACTACTATGGACGAAACATTCCAGGTAGCTGAGAAGCCGGGTTGGGATGCATTGACTGGTGTGATGACGCGCGAGTGGAACTATTTCCAACTGCCTGCCACCTATAGCAATATTGTAAAAGGTCTGGGTGGTGTGCTGACCGAAGATCAGGTGGGAGCAGAAATGCACCCCTATATCAAAGCTAACAATGATATGGGCTTGCGTTTAACCGATCATTTCACCACCATGACCAACGATCCTTCGGCTGGTTACTGGCTGGATGGATTGCCTTATTCGATCGATCCCCGTGCATACAAAACCTATATCATTCCCGGTGATTTCACCAATGGCGATTTCAACTCTTATCCTTCCTGGGATCAGACTGCGAAAACAACGCAGCGCAACCTGCTTGATGCAAGCAACAACGTTGTGAAAACGCTGGATGCCAAGTATACCTGGAATGCTCCGGCCAATGGTGACTGGGGTCAGAAAGGTGCACGTAACCAGATCCGTTCTTTCAACGGTGCTATTCCCCGTCATGGTCAGCATTTCCGCAACAGCAGCAGCAAGCGCATTTTCTTTGCGCCCTGGGAAACACATTTCCTGATTGCTGAAGCTGCTGTGCGTAGCTGGTCGGTGCCCATGAGTGGTAAGGCTGCTTACGAGGCTGGTATCGATTTAAGCTTTGCTTACTTCGGAGTTTCCAGCTTTGCTGCTTCTTATAAAACTTCTACGGAGTACAACTACTGCGGTACATCGGTAAGCTGGGATCATACCACCGAGCCTGGTGCCAGCCGTGCTGTTACCTATGTAGATGGTTATACTAATACTCCCGGCAACGGTACGATCAATTATCCTACCAACACCCTTTATCAGAATGGTACGGTAAGAAACGATCGCCTGACCAAGATCATCACTCAGAAGTTTATAGCGCAAAACCCCTGGTTGCCGCTTGAAACATGGAGCGATCATCGCCGCCTGGGACTGCCATTCTTCGAAAACCCTGCTATTGAAAATCCGTTGGTGAATATGCCTGCGCTGACCAGCAGCAACTACATGACCAGCAACGTGAAGTTCTTCCCGCAGCGTGTTCGTTACCCATCGAGCCTTCCAGCCAGTAACCCCGCAGGTTACCAGCAGGCTGTTGGCTTCCTGGGTGGAGAAGATGCAGTGCTGACACCATTGTGGTGGGCTAAGCACTAAGATTAATTATCGCTCGTGAATGGAAGTCTCAATTCACGGGTGTAGATAGACCCGCAACTTTCTTGTTCTTAAGCAGTCAGGTTAGGGTTTGGGCCGGTTGTGAAAACAGCCGGCCCTCTTTTTGGGGAGTGGAGAGTGGAGAGAGGGGAGTGGGGAGAGGGGAGAGGGATTAAGTGTTTTGTATAATCGGAAAACTAATCTGCGTAAATCTGCGCAAAAATCTGCGCGAATCTGCGGGAACAGAAAACCATCTACTGTTCGCGGGCTGCCTGCTGGGGCAGCAGTTCTGTTCCCGCAGATTCGCGCAGATTTTTACGCAGATGACGCAGATTTTTACACAGATTTCCGCAGATTTCTTTCGTTTCCCGTCTCCCGTCTCACGTTTCACGTTTCACGTCTCACGTTTCATCTGTTTTCGCTCCGCTTCGGCAGACAAGCCTTTCACCTTTCACCTTTCACCTTTCACCTCTTACCTTTGCAGGGTTTTAGACGAAAGCAATTATGAAGTTATTCCCCGAGTCGGCTGCCGTGCAGTTGGAGATGGAAAAAGTAAAGCAGTTGCTGGTCAACTACTGCCAGTCTGAGTGGGCCCGCAAAGCTGCCGCCGAATTGCGTATTCACACACGCAAGGATTACATAGAAACCGCGCTGCGTCAGAGTCATGAATACCATCAACTGTTGTTGAACAGCATTTATTTTCCCAACGACTATGTGCTGAATCTGGCTCGTGAGCTCAAATTGCTCGGCATACCCGGTGCGGTACTTACCGGCGAAGACTTCCTGCAGTTTCGCAAGCTGGCCGAAAGCATTGAAAAACTGTTCCGCTGGTTTGACCAGGAACGCCGAACCAGCTATGGCGCCCTCGCCAAAGTAATTGAGCATACGCATTATGAGAAGAAGATCGCAGCAATGATTGATGAGGTGCTCGATGAATCGGGTCAGGTAAAGGATAATGCAAGTGAGGAGCTTCGCCAGATCCGCATGAATCTTTATCGTAAGCGAAATGAACTTCGCCGGGTGTTCGAGCGCATTGTGGCCAAGCTCAACAAGCAGGGTTACCTCGCTGAAATTGAAGAAAGTTTTTTGAATGGTCGCCGGGTGGTGGCGGTATTTGCAGAACAAAAGCGTACCGTACGAGGAATCATGCATGGTGAAAGTGATAGCCGTAAAACAGCTTTTGTGGAGCCCGAAGAAACCATCGATCTCAACAATGAAGTACAGCATCTGGAAAACGAAGAACGGAAGGAAGTGTACCGCATTCTGCGGCAGCTGACTGCTGATCTTTCGGGTTATGCCAGTTTGCTGAACCAGTGGCATGATGTGGTGGGCAACTACGACTTTATTCGCGCCAAGGCTAAACTGGCCATCGAAATCAAAGGCGAATTTCCTTCGGTAACCGATAAAGCACAAATTCATCTCGTGCAGGCTTATCATCCGCTCCTTTATATCTACAATCTTCGCAACCAGAAACCAACGATTCCTGTAACTCTCACGTTGAATGATCAGCAGCGTATCCTCGTTATTAGTGGGCCCAATGCCGGTGGGAAAACGGTCACTATGAAGACCGTTGGATTGCTGCAGATGATGGTGCAAAGCGGTTTGCTGGTGCCTGTACATCCTTCATCGGAATTCGGCCTCTTCAAGCAGTTGATGATTCATATTGGAGATACGCAGAGTATCGAGTTTGAATTGAGTACTTACAGCAGCCATCTTCTTCATATGAAACAGTTCATGGAATCCGCTAACGGACGCACCCTGTTTTTTATTGATGAGCTGGGTAGTGGTAGTGATCCCAACCTGGGTGGGGCTTTTGCCGAAGTGATTTTGCAGGAGATGGCACGCAAGCATGCGTTTGGAATTGTTACTACCCATTACCTGAACCTGAAAGTGATGGCCGGCAAAACGGCAGGTATTCTCAATGGGGCCATGGCCTTCGACGAAAAAAATCTTCAGCCACAATACCAGTTGTTACTAGGCAAACCAGGAAGCTCCTATACTTTTTCTATTGCCGAACGTATCGGCCTCGATAAGCGACTGATACAGCGGGCCCGCGACCTGGTAGATCAGGATCAGTACCGGCTGGATAAACTGCTGAACCGAACAGAACAGGATCTGCGTGACCTGGAAAAAAAGGAAAAGGAGCTGCACCGCCTGCTAAAAGAAAACGAGCGCCTTCGCAAAGAAATGGAGCAGACTATTGAACGTGAAAAACATCGTCAGCAGCTGGAATTGCAGAAAGAACAGAACCGCATTTCTGAAGAAAAAATTCGTTATCTCAAAGATACCGAGCGAAAGCTGAAGCAAATGCTGGTGGAGTGGAGAAAGGAAACGGATAAAAATAAAGTGGTGAAGCAGATTGAAGTCTTGCTGTTTCCAAAAAATGAGAAAAAGATAGCGAGCAAGATGCAGAAAAAGCTGGATGCAAAGTTTCGTGAACTAAAGGCAGAAATCAAAGTAGGCGATAAAGTAAAGATGAAACGCAATCACCAGATAGGAACGGTGCTGGAGATTAGAGGGAAAAGAGCGGTGGTTAAGATAGGGTTACTGCCGATGCAGGTGGAGATCGGGGATTTGGTGGCGGTGGAGGAGGTGAAAGGTGAGAGGTGAGAGGTGAGAGGTGAAAGGTGAAAGGTGAGAGGTGAAAGGTGAGAGGTGAGAGGTGAAAAAATGGCCGGCTCAATTTGGCGGTCAATCTGCGCAAATCCATGGGAACAGAAATACATTTGCTGTTTGCGTTCATCAAACAGTGCAGCAACTAATCTGCGAAATCTGCGCAAAAATCTGCGTCAATCTGCGGGAACAGAACTGCTGCACTGCTTGAAACATGCCCAAAGCAAATGCATTTCAGTTCCCGCAGATTGACGCAGATTTTTGCGCAGATTTCGCAGATAAAAGTATGCCTCTTACCTTTCACGTTTGACCTCTCACGTTTCAGGTCTCACGTCTCACGTTTCACGCCTCTTTCTGAAACAACGCCTTCAACTCCACCGCATCATCCGGTTTCATTTTTCCTCCCAGGATCAACCGCAGTTGGCGGCGGCGCAAAGCTCCGTCGTACAGTCTTTTTTCTTCTTCGGTTTCTGCAATGATCGGAGGTACCGGCCGGGGGCGGCCGTTGGGATCAAGTGCTACAAAAGTGTAGTAAGCTTCGTTGCTCTTGTATTTGTATTGATGTGTAAGATCCTCGCCCCACACTTTCATGTGTACTTCCATCGAGGAGTTAAACGCACGAGTCACTTTTGCTTCTATATGTACTACATTCCCCAGTTTGATCGAGTTCTCAAATGAAATATTGTCGACAGACGCGGTGACGACCGGTGCATTGCAATGTTTTTGCGCCGATAGGGCGGCGGCAATATCCATCCAGTACATCAAACGGCCACCCATCAGATTTCCAAATAGGTTGGTATCGTTGGGCAGCACCAGTTCGGTCATGATTGTAATACTCTCGCAGGCTTTACGGGCGTTCATTCGCATTTAATTTCCGCAAAGATAGGCCTATGCGATCACACTGTTTCTACAAGGGAGGAAGAGCGTTTTTGGAGTTGAAACTGTCGCTTCAATAGCGGGCTGCACTTTTTCCAGTATGCAAAGAACGACGGAAAATATCCGTCCAGTTCCGGTACCAGCCAGTCCCGTTCTTCTTTTACACCCGGATAATGAGTAAAGGCAGGATGCTTTTTGGAATAAACAGCAGGTACCTTCCACAATGCCGGGAGCTCGGAAATTTCGCCAACGAAAAGTTTGATGCCCTCGATATTCTTAGCGAGTTGCAAAATAAACCTGACTACTTTCTCGCCCACCGGATGATTTCTGAAATGCGAGGGTTCCAGCACCAGCAGCCTGTGGCCGGGCTTGCCTGCATGCCATAAAGGATCGAGGTTATAGCTATTGTACAGGTAAACCGGCAGATTGCCGCTAATATCAGGCTTATCTGTTTGCGGCAGGAAAGTGGAAGCGGCAAATGAGCTGGTCTCTTTTAACTCCAATGGAACTGCCATTCGGGGCAGACGGTCATATTCAACATCCAGATAGGTTTCCCGTTGATCAGAACCAGTATAGCGATTAATATTTTCCTGGTTGCAATAATATTTTTTACTGGAGAAACTACCTGCCACCCATTGCCAGCTACAGATATTGCTGGCAATATCACCATCCAGCAGGTGATAATACATCCATTGCGAGGGCATTTGCCAATAGGCGCGACCAATATTGCAGGCCAGACTGGCAGTATACATTCGCAAATGATTATGCATATATCCGGTCTGATATAGCTCCCTGATGCCTGCATCTACTGCATCGATGCCTGTTTCTGCATTCAGCAGGGCCGTGGGCATTTGCCGGTGCAATACGCCGGTTCGATTATGACGGATGTCGTCGAAAATATCATCCTCCAGCTGTTCCCATACTCGTTGAAAATAATCGCGCCAGGCCAGCTCCTGTACCAGTTTCTCCGATTGCTCCCATTCATGCCCGTGGGCGATGAGTGATTGCAATACCCGGCGGGTGCTGATGACCCCGCGAGAGATATAAGGCGATAGCCGTGTGACGGCCCCCGAGAGATAATTGCGGGTACGGGCATATTCTTCGGGATCGATTAAAGCAAGTTGTTGCTCAATTTCGCTGAAACGGGTAGTGAAATTCATTTCGGTTAGTTAC
Organism: Chitinophagaceae bacterium; assembly: GCA_046297935.1. GTDB lineage: Bacteria > Bacteroidota > Bacteroidia > Chitinophagales > Chitinophagaceae > CAYMZZ01. The sequence continues at coordinate 2,695 of JBKBHA010000023.1, read as the reverse complement.
GTATTTCTTTAAACAAGCGATTCAGGAATTGGGTTCAACTGCAGCAGAATTTGTCTTTTTGTGAAGTGTTATTGTTGATCATTGCGCGGATCGTTCAACAGTTTAGACCGGGATTGTTTTTGACGCCTGCAACGCTCGCTGCAATACAATACCTGATCCCAGTCGCGCTCCCATTTTTTTCGCCATTGAAAAGGCAAACCACATTGTTGACAGATTTTTGTAGGGCGAAGGGAAGGAGTTCGATGTTTCATAGCGTTTGCAAAAAAGTTTCGGCATGTTGTATATGAGTGTTGCGTTGTGCAGCCGGCATTTTGTCGAACATATTAACCAGCATGCCAAGGCGTGGGTTCTGCAGAAAAAAGGCCCGGTGTCGGTCCATGAATCGCCAAAAAAGTCCGTCCCAGGTTTTTTGCCATGGTCCTTTATTCCAATCACCCATTTTCAACAGATAGTTGCTTCCGCTGATATAAGGTTTGGTGGTCATCAATCCCCCATCGGCAAACTGGCTCATTCCATATACGTTGGGCACCATCACCCAGTCGTAGGAATCAATAAACATTTCCATAAACCAGCGATATACTTCATCGGGATCGAATTCGCAAAGCAGCATCAGGTTGCCCAGCACCATCAGGCGTTCAATATGGTGAGCGTAGCCGCTATCCAGAATCCGTCGAACGACAATATCATAAGGTTCAAGGCCTGTATCACCCGACCAGAATCGCGATGGAATTTTTCGAGAGAACTGCCAGTAGTTACTGCAGCGCTGCTGCCGGCCTGCTCTTGCGTACACTTGTCGAACAAACTCGCGCCAGCCTATAATTTGCCTTACAAAGCCCTCCAGCGAATTGAGCGGTATTTTCCTGGATTCAGCTATTGCCAGTGCGGCATCCAGCACTTCTGTCGGCAACAACAATCCTACATTGATGAGCGGCGACAATAGCGAGTGGTGTAGCAACGAATGTTGGCGTAGCATGGCATCTTCATATATCCCGAAATCGGTAAATCGTTCTTCGAGAAATTGTTGTAGCCATTCGCGCGCGCCGGTGCGCGTAACGGGGTAGGGAAATGAACCGGGTGCTTGGTAAGGCCAGTTTAGATGAGATGAAATATACTGCCTTGCCTCAACGACATAAGCGTTTTCCGGAAGGACAGGTATCGGGGGAACTTTGCCAGCTTTTGGAAATTTCTTTCGGTTCTCGGCATCAAAGGACCATTTGCCGCCAATAGGGCGTCCATCTTTATCTAACAAAAGATTCCGTTGCCGCCTTTGCCAGGTATAAAAATCCGCTTGAAAAAACTTTTTTTGCTTTTCGAAGAATGCATCGCAATCGGCGACATCGTTGAGGAACGCGGGTGAACGATATTTATTCAACGCGATTTCATGCTGCCCCGCCGCCTTTTGCAACCTACGTTCCAGCCAGTCGTCGGCCGGATCAATATAATGTATGGTCTTCAGGCCAGCTGATGCGGACTCGGCCACCCATTGGCGGATATCAGGAAATTGGCCATTGTCGTTTGAGTAAATCACCTGCCTGCCGGGTGCTAATTCGTTGGCATAAGCCTTCATACTGGCACGGTGAAAGATCAGTTTGTTGGGGTGATAATTGTATTGCGCAAAAAAAAGATGTTCTTCCAGCAAGCAAACAGGGCAGTTTTTTGCCGGCAACAAGTCGGGACTGAATAACTGATGTGGAAACAGCAGTAAAATTTCGGAACGCATAGCGTCATTAAACAATGTTGGCGCAGCTTTGTTGAATGCCCATTATGGAAACTTTAAAGGACAAATCAATTCTGTTGGCCGGGGCTACCGGCTCCATTGGCGCGGCCACTGCGCGCTTGCTGGCCCAGGGCGGGGCCAGACTCTTTTTGGCAGGTCGCAATGAACAAAAGTTGAGAGAACTGCATGCATCGCTTAGCGGCAATGGTCACCATTGGTTTGTCTGGGATGCCTGTTCAGAACAATCAGTTCAGCAAATGGCTGAACAGGTGCATCAAGTGGTTCCTCAGATGGATGTATTGATCAATGCCAGTGGTGTGGGGATCATCCATCCTCTGGAGCAGCTTTCGGTGGCAGACTTCAAAAGGAGCATTGACATTAACCTTACGGGCATGTTCTTGTTGTTGAAGCATTTTTTGCCTCCGATGAAGCAGGCAAAGAAAGGTTTGATAATTGCGATACCTGGTGTGCTTGGTAAGGTACCCATGGCAGGTGCGGCTGCTTACAGCGCTTCCAAATACGGACTGGTGGGTATGCTGCAAAGTGTGAGAGAAGAATTGAAGCGTACTGAAATCAGGGTAACTCAACTTTTCCTGGGTGGGGTGGATTCAGCGTTTTGGGATGAAATTGATCTGCGGGTGCAGCGCGATAAGATGATCCGGCCCGAGGAGGCAGCGCGGGCAATCTGGTTCCTCTGTCAGCAGCCGTTGAGTGGGGTAGTGAGTGAAATGGCGTTGCAGCCGTTTAATCATCAAGCGATTTGAAGTTGAATTGTTGAATTGTTTTGTGTAAATCTGTGGGAACAGAAAATCAGATTCCTTAGAGGTTGGCAAGATCTTCAGCGCACTGATACGCTATTTAACCGCAGAGATTCTGTGTTATTTTCCAAGTGATTTTTAATAGTTATTTTTGCTCTTTAGGCGGCTTTAGCCAGCCTGTTCAGGGAGTAGCAAATTGCTGCTCCCTGGTTTTTTGAAG
>JBKBHA010000022.1:0-23807 GCA_046297935.1 Chitinophagaceae bacterium | reverse complement strand
TTCATCTGCCTCCGCTACGCTTCGGCAGACAAGCCTCTCACGTTTCACGTTTCACGTCTCACGTCTCACGTTTCATCTGCCTCCGCTACGCTTCGGCAGACAAGCCTCTCACCTTTCACCTCTCACCTCTCACCTTTCACCTCTCACCCCCCCCTCCAAAAAAAAGCCCCAAATTAGCGCCGTCTATATAGCTTTGTAGTCGTAGTTGCCCGGTTCCGACGGAAACACCGGCCGCCTGCTGACAAAGAAAAATACCAGGTAAAATTCGATGCAAAAATTATTGTTTGACTTCATTGGCAAGTATGTCTCGCTGACAGAAGAAGAAAAGAATGCCATCATCTCGCTTGATATCTTTCGTTCTGTACGAAAGGGGACCGTTTTGCTGAAAGCGGGCCAGCGCTCGAGGGAAAGCTTTTTTGTGATGAAGGGTTGTCTACGATCATATTACATTTTGGATGGGGAAGAAAAAACGACTGCTTTTTACACCGAAATGGAAGCGGTAACACCCCATTGTGTTATAAGTAAAGGCCCTTCGGAGTATTATATTAGTTGCGTAGAAGACAGCCTCATTACTGTTACTAATACAGACATGGAAGCTGAGGTAAACAAAAAGTTTCCCAAGTTCGAAACCATGTGCAGGCTATTATCCGAAGAACTCCTGGTAAAAAAGCAGATTGAATTTGATGAGTTTCGAACTTCCTCGCCGGAACAGCGCTACCTCAATTTACTTCAAAACAGACCCGATTTACTGCAGCGGGTTCCCCAGCACCAGTTAGCCAGTTATTTAGGTATCAAACCGCAGTCGTTAAGCAGGCTCAGGGCGCGCTTGCTGGAGAAAAAGAGCTGAGAGGTGAAAGGTGAGAGGTGAGAGGTGAGAGGTGAGAGGTTGTGGGTGAAACGGAGATTTCAAACGGCCATCTGCGTAAATCTGTGCAAAAATCTGTGTAAATCTGCGGGAACAGAACTGCTGCACTGTTTTAAAGCACGCGAACGGTGAATTGTAATAGCTAGTATTGATATGCAATTATGCAGCATGAACTTTCCAACTTGCTATTCCCGTAAATAGCGAAAACAATCTCACCTTTCACCTCTCACCTTTCACCTCTCACCTTTCTTAACTTAAGTGAACACTTCGAAGCCTGCCGCTAACCCACCTTTGCGATATAATATTAATTAAACAGACATGCAAAGAAGGTTTTTTTGGATAGGGCTCGTATGGGCCCTGGTTAGCAGTTTACCAGCAAAAGCACAATATGCGAAAAATGATACTACTTACAGGAAATTTTTCGTGGGCAGCACTTTATTCATGGTAGCAAATCTGGTCCCGGACAACAATCCACCTGGAATGGTTTATCTGAATGTGGGCTACCGGCTTACCGGAAAGGACGCGATTTCCGTAGAACTGAAGACATGGAAATACGGCTGGCCGATCGGCATTCCATTTGGCAGTTCTTATGAAGCAGAAGGGGAGGGGTTTCCTGGTCATATTCGTGAATATGGTTTTTCAGTTGCCTATTACCGTTTTTTATGGAAAGGACTGTTTGCTCAGGTAGATGTGATGCCTGCATGGCAAAAATTCATCAATGAAGATGGTAAGAAATTTGACAAAGGTTTTCAAATTTTTAATACCTATTCCATCGGATATCATATCAAGCTATTCAAAGATCGATTCTTTTTTCAACCTTCTATAGCGATTACGCATCGTCCCTATCAATCAAAAATGCCCGAATCTTTCAAAGTAGTGGATGACAGATGGCCGCGATTCTTCTACGGCCAACCGGGACTGCATTTCGGGTTTAATTTTTAGAATGGCCGGGCAGAAAATCGCTTCCTGACGTGAGACGTGAGACGTGAAACGTGAAACGTGAAAGGTGAGAGGCTTGTCTGCCGAAGCGTAGCGGAGGCAGATGAGAGGTGAAACGTGAAACGTGAAAGGTGAAAGGTGAAAGGTGAGAGGCTTGTCTGCCGAAGCGTAGCGGAGGCAGATGAGAGGTGAAACGTGAGAGGTGAGACGTGAAACGTGAAACGTGAAACGTGAGACGTGAAAGGTGAGAGGTGAGAGGCTTGTCTGCCGAAGCGTAGCGGAGGCAGATGAAACGGAGAGTTCAAATGACCATCTGTGTAAATCTGTGTAAAAATCTGTGTAAATCTGTGGGAACAGAACTGCTGCATAGTTCTAAAACACGCGAACAGCAAATTGTAATATCTGGAATTGATATGCAATTTCAATACCTATCGGGTTGGATATGGCGAACCGGGGTTTCATTTTGGGTTTAACTTTTAAATGACGACTATGAAAAACGTTCAATCGACCAAAGCCGATCTTCAGGAGTTGAAGGCCGGCCTACGATCCCGGCTTGCTGCTCTCTGGACCAGCTTTATGTTTCTCTACATTTATGTAGATTATTTCGCGCTATACATGCCCGGCAAGCTAGATGGTATTCAGAATGGTCGGGTATTCGTTTTCGATATATCGGAGGAGTTTATACTCGCAGCACTCCTATCTGTTAGTATACCAGCCCTGATGATCTTTCTTTCGGTCGTTCTGCCAGCAAAAGCCAACCGCCTCGCAAACATCATTCTCGCAGCCCTTTACATTCCATACTCCTTATTCAATCTCTCTGGCGAGGCCTGGATGCATATGTATTTTGCTGCTGCTGTAGAAATGGTGTTGCTCAGCCTAATTATACGATATGCGTGGTGCTGGCCCAAAGCTTAAGTTTAGGGATGGTAATAAATTTCCTGAAAAAAAGACAAAACTGAAGTTATCACGAAATTATGAGCGGAAACATCATCTCCTGAATTTCGGCTACCTTACATAGGTTGTTAAGGGACCCTTTATGAGATGTAAACGCATTGCAGGCATTACTTTGTTGATGGTTGGCTGTATTTTTTGTCTGTCAGCCACTGGTCAAAAGCTTTCCTTTCAAAACTATGGGGTCGACAAAGGGCTAATTCAATCTCAGGTACAGGCAATTACTCAGGATAGCCAAAGCCATCTTTGGGTTGGCACTTTTGCAGGCCTCGACAGATTCGATGGAATAAATTTCAGGCATTATAATAAAGCAGACGGCCTGGCTTCCAACTCAGTAACGGCACTCTGCACTGACCGAAGCGGCAACGTTTGGATTGCCACCTTCAGGGGTATATCCTGCTACGACGGAAAGCGATTTATTAATTATCCAGTTGTCGATAAGAGCGTGGCATTTAACTTTTCAAAGTTGATTAGCGACCAGGCAGGACGCATTTGGGCATTTCAATATGGCCAGGGTCTGTATTATCTAAAGGACAGTCAGTTTGTGATCGCACCCAAGCCATATCCAGGGGCAGTGGCTACCTGTATTCAACAAGATCCCGGCGGCAATCTGGCTGTTTCGTTTGATCAGCAGGGCATTTATACGTTTGAATTGGATGGTTGGAAGAAGAAGAAGATGCCAAAACCTTTTCTGACCGAAAATGAAATAATTGTATACTTCGACGAACTGGGTGGATTCGAGTATTATGTCACCAACCATAAAAAAATCCTCAAGTATTCGGATCAATCGTTATTGAAAAGGGGCGTGCTAAATACGCCGGCTATAAGTGGCGTTACCATGGACCGTGATTCAAACTTTTGGATTGGTACGGTTAACGGTGCCGTAGTATATAACCGAGATTTTAAGGAGTTGTTTCGATGCAATGCTGCAACTGGATTTACCGATAATTTCATTTCGGAAATGTATAATGACAAGCAGGGGAATTTGTGGATTGGTAGCGACGGCGACGGTCTTTACAGCTTTTCCAGCCCTTTATTCCTTAAACACGATAAGGGCACCGGCTTGCCAGGCAATGTAGTTATGGGGTTATGTAGTGTTGGTGCAGACATGTTTATTGCTACCCGTGAAGCGGGTTTGATCAAGTATAATACAACATCGAAAAAACACGTCAGGGTCGATTACTCAAGCTTCAGCCGCTACGGGGTGAATTGTATTGGCAAAACAGCAAATGCAATCTACTTCTGTACCATGGATAATAAGCTGATCAGGTACGATAAGAATGGTTTACGTGTGATCCGAAATTCCCGACCACTCAGTTTTTTTGTGAACACGATTACAGAAATGCCAGAGGGGGTATGGTTGTCAACAGACATGGGGCTGTGCGAAATAAAAAATGACTCGATCTGTAAAATCCCTGGAATAGATGAAATAACCGGAGGGGTGATATCAATTGGTAACGATGAACGGCTGATTGCCACTGCGGGAGGTCTGTATCATTACCAAAAGGGCAGGCGTCCCCAAAAAGTTGGTCAGCCGCAACTGGCCAATGCCGACATTCTTTGTCTGAAGCGATTTAAAAACTTCGCGATATTGGGTACTACCGACAATGGGCTATTATACTGGGAACTGGGAACCGATCAGGTTTATAGTTGTAATAAATCGGACGGCCTTTTGGATAATCAGGTGTTCAGTATTTTTGAAGATAAAGCCGGAAACATCTGGGTTGGTACCGGCACGGGTGCCCAACTAGTGTCATTCGATGAAAAAACAAGGTCGTTCAAAGTACGCCGCTTTTCCCGTGCCCACGGTTATGAGAGTGCAGAAACAAACCTCAACGCAATTGCACAGGACGCGGAAGGGGCTATTTGGATAGGCACCACAAAAGGCGCTTTCGTTTACTCCGATAGAGGCACTCCACCTGGCCTAACCAGACCATATGTACTCATTAGTCAGGTTGAATCGCCGGGGTTAAAGCAGGACAGCACGACCTTGCCTCCCTGGCAGGCTCACCGGGTCAGCGCTACGCTCGATTACCAACACAACAACATTAGTTTTTCAGTAAAGGCTGTTCTGTTGAGCAATCCTGAACAAGTCAGATATCTCACGAAGCTGGAAGGATATGATGACGATTTTTCAGCACCTCTGACGCAGAGTTACTTTAATTATCAGAACCTTGAACCAGGCAGATATATATTTAAGGTGAAAGCCATCACTACAGATAGCACTTTATCTGAAAATATCGCAGAATTCCCATTCTATGTCCAAAGTCCGTTTCATAAGACCATTTGGTTTTATCTGCTCATCGCTTTTGCATTAATCAGTTTGGGAGTAGGAATGCAGGTCTTTTTCTCACAACTGAAACGAAAACGAGAAGCAGAAATGTACAGGATAAAACAAACAGAACAGGAAAAAATCCGCAAACAGACTGCGGAAGATTTTCATGATGAGCTGGGAAATAAACTGACCAGAATAGCATTGTTGGCCGAAATACTGGAGAAAAAGAGTGATTCTATAAATATTACCGAGCGTGCGGATATAATCAGTCAGATAAGAGAAAACGTATCGGGCCTTTACAGTGGCACCAAAGAAGTAATTTGGTCGCTTAATCCAGGAAGTAACCGGCTGCTAGATCTGGTAAAGCATATAAGAGAGTTCGGGAATGAACTTTTTAATAGCACGAGTATTAACTTCCATTGCATGATAGACGAAAACTCTTTCAATGGCATTGAGTTGCCAATTGAACACAGCCGTAATCTTTCGATGATTGCCAAAGAAGCTTTACACAATATACTTCGACATTCCTTTTGTACAGAAGCCGCAGTTGCCTGCCAAATGGTGCAGGAAAGAGCTGTTCAGTTCGTTTTTACTGATAATGGAAGGGGTTACGATACCAGCCAAATCAAAAAGGGAAATGGAATGGCAAATATACAACAGCGTGCCAGTCGTATAAACGCTGAATTCAATGCCGAATCTGCAATTGAAAAAGGTACAATACTCACAATAAAGTTTAAAATCCCGCCAAACGCGGGACGAACGGCGTAGCAGAAATCGGCAACTTTACTGCTTGACTCAAAATGTTGGGCCAAATGAAACGAAAACAGGAATTAGTCAATATCGTTATTATCGAGGATGACGAACTCATCCGAAATACCTATAAAATCCTGATGGAGGAGGAGGCGGGTTTTTTCGTTTCGGGCGTGTATGCAAGTGTGGAGAAGGCATTACCCGGTTTGCCGGACAATGCTCCCGATATCATCCTGCTCGACGTAAAATTGCCTGGCATATGGGGCGTTGACGCAATCCCAACTCTCCGAAAGTTAGCGCCGCAGGCACATGTGTTAATATTAACAGTGTACGAATCCGACGAAGTAATTTTTTCTGCACTCAAAAACGGGGCATCAGGGTACCTTACCAAAAACACCCCCTCAGAGAAAATAATTGAATCTATAAAAGAGGTTTTTTCGGGCGGAGGAGTAATGAGTGCAGGTATTGCAAAGATGGTAATGCAGAGTTTTGCCAGAAATCCTGAGTCTCCACTTACAAAACGGGAAACCGAAGTGCTGGAAGGTGTTTCCGAAGGCAAAAGTCGCAGCAAAATTGCAACTCAGTTGTTTATAGACCTCGAAACTGTAAAAACGCATATTAAAAACATCTACCTGAAGTTAAATGTCAATTCTAAAGATGAGGCGATACGGGTGGCAAAAAAAAGCCGGTATATCTAGCGCCCATGTAATGTTGGCTACTGTCGGGGAGGTATTTTTATGACAGAGAATTTTTTTTAGACTGAACAAGTTTGTCAGCATTTTACCACTCATGGATATCCCCCAAATGGGGGTACTGCAAATGAATATGCCGCTGATAGATTTGTTTAAAAGAAAATGCACGGAAAGCTTGCCTTACTCTTGGTACTTCTTTTAATTGTCGCTACCGGTACAGCACAAAAACACGCAACTGCTAACGTTACAGGTAAGGTTTTAACGATCGATAAACATGCAGTGGAAAATGCAACAGTAACCTTGTTAAGTGCGGCAGATTCTACGATGGTAAGAACGGTTTTTCCTGAAAAAAGTGGCGTATTTAGCTTTCAAGACGTTAAGCCCGGACAATATCTGATTCGCGTGACTCAGGTTGGCTTCACTACGCTGTTGAGTAAACCATTCTCAGTGTCGGAAGAATCAGAATTGATTGCGATAGAGCCATTTGTAATGTCGTTAAACATTGCAACCATGGACGAAGTTCGGGTTGAATCCAAAAAACCATTTGTGGAGAAGAAGCTCGACAGAATTATCGTAAATGTTGAAAACAGCATTGTTAGCGCAGGCAGTTCGGTGCTGGACGTACTGGAAAGGGCGCCAGGTGTTGTGGTGAATCAGGAGTCCAGCATCAATCTGCAGGGTAAGCAGGGAGTAGTAGTAATGATTGATGGTAAGCCTACACCTTTGTCTGGATCTGATCTTATAACCTATTTAAAAGGCATCCCATCGTCCAATATAGCAGCCATTGAAATTATCACGCAGCCCTCTGCGCGGTACGATGCGGCAGGTAATGCCGGTATCATAAATATCAAATTCAAGAAGGACCAACGCCAGGGACTTAACGGCTCTTTGACCGCCAGCTATGGTCAGGGAAGATATCATAAACCGTCTGCGAGTACTACCATCAATTATCGTAGAAAGTCGTGGAACCTGTTTGGCAGCCTGTCATACATCAGGCCGCTTAATTTTACGCGCTTTTACATCAATCGTAAGTTTTTTGACACTGACCGGAGTCTGCTTTCCATTTTCGATCAAACTTCCTACATACGCCAACCCATTGCCAGCCAGAATGCCAGATTTGGTGTAGACTACTATGTTGGTAAAAAAACGATCATTGGCCTACTTTTTAATTTAAATCAAAATAACAATTCACGCGACGGCAGTACTAATTCCATTATTACGCAGCCTTCGGGTGAACTTGACTATAATACCCGAACAAGTATTGGCATGAAAGAACGTCGATTCAACGGTTTTGCCAACATAAACCTTAAGCATGTTTTTGATTCGACCGGAACTGAACTCAGTGCCGATATAGACTATGGCGAGTTCAGTGCAAAAACTTTTCAGGACGTCATGAGTTCCGATTTCGATAAAAACAATTCGGTTCTTCGAAGTAGCGAGTTGGAAACAGATCAGCGCGGCACCATAACGGTGCGTTCTGCTAAGGCTGATTTCGTGAAGTCGAATATAGGAAATGGGAAATTGGAGGCAGGTGCAAAATTTAGTCTGGTCAGGTCTGATAATGATGTGAAGTTTTTTGATATTGTCGACGACGTACCTATTCTCGACAATAGCCGTTCGAACCATTTTATTTATGATGAGAATGTAAATGCCGCTTATACCAGCTTTTCAAGGGAGTTGAAAAAAATTGATTTTCAAATTGGGTTAAGAATGGAACAAACCGTTACCCGCGGAAGGCAGCTTAGTACAGGGGAAAGTTTTAGCAGAAATTATGTCAATCTTTTCCCCAGTATCTCGTTCAACCAGAAAATTTCTCCCATACATCAACTTTCGTTCTCCTATGCCAGGCGTATAGATCGACCCAGCTACCGCCAACTAAATCCATTTAAAATTTTCGTTGATCCCTACACTTATGTGGAAGGCGATCCCTCATTGAAGCCAGTTTTTACCAATGTGTACGAGTTCACGCACAATTATAAGGGTGGAATCATGACGACTTTAAGTTATTCGAGCACGCGCGATGTAATTACCGATGTGTTTGTACAGGATGATGTTACCAAGATTTCCTATCAGACGCCCGCCAATCTTCAACGTTTTCAAATTTGGAATCTGCGCATGTTTGCGCCTTTGAGTCTGGGAAAATGGTTAAAAAGTAACCTCACAGGCAATATCTATTGGAATAAATATGAAAGCCCGCTTCAGGGTGGCAATCTGATGAATGACTACACTTCCTGGGATATCCGGCTTCATAACAGTATCACAATTGGAAAGAAGGGCTGGAGCGCTGAATTGAACGGCTATTATCAGGCCAAAAATGCCTGGGGCTTGTTTATTATAAGGAACCTGTCTCAAATTTCCACGGGCATCCAAAAGCTATCAAAAAATAAGAACTCAACATTCAGGCTGAACATGACCGACATCTTCTATACCAACCGTATTGCAGTAATTGTCAAGTATCAAAACATGGATTTTTTTACCGATCGAACATGGGATAGTCGCGTGGTTAGCCTGTCATTTACACACCGATTTGGAAGTAATAGCATTGCCAGAGCAAGACTCCGCAATAGTGGCGTAGAGGATATAAAGCAACGGGCGAATTGAGGATCTTGCCGGATCAGGAAGGAAACAAAAAAATGTTTGTAGAACCGCCATTTGACCCAACCCTTTTGTGTACTGTGGGGTATTAGAGTCAAACAGCAATTCATCTTAAAACATTTTTATGAAACAATACTTGATATTTATCGTCCTTGTTGGTTCACTTCTTTCCTGCCAGAAAGAGGCAGATCAGGTTGATGACAGAAAGCGATTGCTCACTTCCGGAGTATGGCATATCGTAAAGGCGGAGGAGAAGGAAGGTACTGAACCCTGGCTCGACGTTTTCCCTTATTGGGCAGCTTGCGATCAGGATAATACCTGGATATTCAAAACCGATATGAGCCTTGAATACAATGAATCTGATCTGGCCTGCAGTCCTGGTAGTGCGCATCAAATTCTGGATATTGTTGTATGGTCATTGCCTGCCGACCCATCAAAACTGATCGTGGATGGACTTGAATATGTTATTGAAAAATTAGACGACACATCTTTGATCGTGGTAGTGTCTGAGACCTACGGCGGCACGGTCTCCAGCAGGCGGGTCACGCTTGTTCATTAACAGCTAATTCTTTACTACAATTTGAAAAAATGAACATTTCATCAGGTAGTGCTGGACCTTCAGCTTTCATACTGATGGTTTTCCCTCTGTTGCTTTCCTGTGGAGTCTCTAAACCTGTTATGTCTATACCAACCGAATTTGAGAGAGAAGCGATAAGAATGGAAATTAATGGACTGGGTAAAGGAGGGAGCCAAACCAGTAAACCGCTAAGCTTTGCAGGGTACTCAACTTCGCGAATTAAACGCGGATGGCTGTTCCACTCATCTAAATATGATCGTGACATGAAGCTAACCCTGGAAGAGAGAATACTCAGCGCCTTTAACCTTAGGAAAAGTGATATCACAACTTCAAAACATGACAAATTTCATTTTGCGATCAGCAGTAATGGAAAATATGCCGAAGTGTATGGCGTTGAGCGCCAGGTCTCCCATTACGAACACATTGAAACAAATGGACAGGCGCCAACGGACATAAGCCGTTTAAAGAATTCCAGTTATCTGTTTTCGGCTTTAATTCTTTCTGGCGGCGTTGAAAATCCAGCGCAATGGGTGTTGCAAATTTCAGCTACTAAGAATCCTGAACAACATGATGAAAAACCTTTCATTGAACGGCAACAATGGGAAGAATCCGGTTTTTTGGCTAATGGTGTCGACACATTCGAACTCAGATCGGTGAAAGTGAAAGAAATTCTGACAAAGGAAGGTCGAAAGCTTTCAATGCCCTTCGCCGTAATGAAAGCCTATGAATTTCGGGTAGACGGCGAAGTGACAGCAATTGTCGACAGTTTTGGTAAAGTACTATGGATGTATAATCAATTGGATGAAGATACCGGTTTTATCGTTGCTGCTGCTTCAGCAGCGCTTCTGGTTCGACGAATCAATGTTTTTTAGATACTGGTATTGAAAACGAACCAATTAAATGGATGGATGATATCAACAAGCTGATTAATGATTCGGCCAGTAGCGACAGAAAAGCCCAGGAGCGTCTGTTCCAACTTCACTACGAATTTGCAATGCGGTTAGCCTTGCGATTCGCGCGCGACGAGCAGGACGCTGCTGACATTGCCAGCCGCGCTTTTTACAAGATGTTCAAAAGTCTGCACACATTTAATCCTGTAAAGGGTTCATTTAAAGGCTGGTTCAAGAAGATAGTAATAAACGAGGGAATTGATCATTTAAAGGGACGCAAAAAACAGGGATTTGGCCAATTAAGTGATGGTATCGTTGCGGAAAGCAAAGCATTTTTCGTAGACGATAAATTCGAATTGAACAACGTTATGCAGGAGATCAGAAGATTACCGATATCTACCTATACCGTTTTTATACTGTTTGTGGTAGAAGGATATGCCCATCATGAGATTGCAAGTTTGCTGTCTATCAGCGAGGGAACCAGCAAGTGGCATGTCAGCGAAGCCAGAAGGATATTAAGAACAAAAATGTCTGCAGACTGATTGGTATGGTAAGCGAAAAAGATGTCGTGAACGCGTTTGAAAATGTGCCGGTACCAGCTTGCCGGGATGCTATCTGGCAACGACTGGAAGAAATGCTTGACGCAGAAACGGAGTCGGACAACCGGCACGATGGCTCGCGGTTACAAAACTGGATTCGGCATTGGAAAGGAACGGCGTTATTCCTGATCGGTATCACGATGTTGGTGCTGATGAACTTTAGGTCTGGACAGTTGCTCCCCATTAGGAGCCGCAGCTTCCAACAAGAAGGTATACATCATCTGATTGATTCTTTGCGGTTGTCTGGCAGAAAACATGTAAGCCCTAATTCGATCAACAAAGGTTATTCATTAGGCTCAAGCAAGGCGCAAATATCTGAAAGTCTTCCCGGAGAACCGGATCAGATTTCAGATTCGTGTCAAATTGCCAACGAGATGCTTGCCGACTCGGTAATTTTTGAAGCGCCTTTAACCACGAAGCCAAATAGCGAAAACTCAAAAAAGTTAGACAGTTTAACGATTGGCAGAAAACCGCGTGGAGTGAAAGGCGTTGCAGATTCATCCTATAGAATTATTCCCCAAATAAAAAATTGAAAACATTGCGGTCTCTTATTTACGATCGTTTTTTTACACAAAAGGACTCATTTTGTTATAGAGCCAATTATATAATCCCGCAATTGGGGGGATGATGCAAAAGAAATGCCTCGTTACCTTTCAAATCCGGAACTATCGCAAATACTAATGTCAGATTTTTTGATCATCGTTAAAGGTGGCAGGGGTGCAAATTTGTTGGCGATGGAAGCCAATGCCAGGCAACACTTTTTTGCTAGTTGGTCTAGCTGGTTAATGGAGTTGAAAATGAGAAATCATTTAATAATTGGTGCGCCTTTACGGTCAGAAGGTTCGGTCTATTATTCATCGGGGACCCGGGAGGAGGTGCCCGAAAATTATGATATGATTTCAGATATGGTGACTGGATTCCTTATCGTCAGGGCTTCAACCGAAAAAAAGCTGAAAGCGCTTTTGAATTCCTGCCCTTTACTAGACCAGGATTGTACCAGTATTGAAATTAGGGAGCTGGCAGGTGAGACTTGGGGAGTGTTGCATGATTTTCCCGGATGATTGTTTAGAATGAGAGTTCGCCAGGGTTACCCTGAAATTGAATAGTATGTAAATTATCTAGTGTATGAAAATATGTCTTACGTCATTTTGTTTTTTCATCGTAATTAATCTATCCGCACAATCGACCACCGATAGCGCAAACATTAAAACAGCATGCGCCGATTACGTTGAAGGATTCTTCACACAGGATGTAGAACGAATGAAAGCGGCTTTACATCCGCAACTGGTAAAGCGCATTATTGACAACAGGACTGGCAAAAGTGTTATTGTCAATACAACAAGAGATGAATTAGCGAGCTACCTGAAGCCTGAGTATCGCATGAAGGACCCAAATCCTGCTGAGCCCTTCAAAACAACTGTTGTCATTTTCGATATATCCAGTGACATTGCGTTGGCAAAAATAACAACGAACAAAATGAACACCTTTTTCGATTATGTACAACTTGGAAAAATTGATGGCAAATGGCAGGTCATAAATGTTCTTTGGGCTTACAACACAAGGTAGCGATGATCAGATTCTTCTTAGTTGGCGGCTGGCTGATTTTTACCACATCAGCCTCCTCGCAAACGTTCTTTAGCACAGATCTGAGTTATGGTACGTATGTTTCAGGCTTCAAGGAAATGCGACTGACCGATTGGTCTCGTCCCTCATTTTCTGCTTCAAATGGAGAAGAACCGACGGGCAGGGATATGACGATTTATATTTGGTACCCCTCATCATCGTTTAAGGCTGAGCAAATGAGCTACGGCGATTATGTGGATTGTAGTTTGCCCGACAAGCGTCGCAAAAACAACGAGGCGAGACGAAGCCTGTTTGTGCAGGCTTTGGCTCAATTATCGGGCGACACTTCACTATTGTTGCCTGTCCTGGACCATCTGTTGGCAACGCGTACAAGGGCCGTCAGGAACGGGATGATGGCCAGTGGCCGGTTTCCGATTATATTTTTTCCCGATAGGCCGCTGGTACAAAGTATTATGTGCGAATATCTTGCTTCGCACGGTTATATCGTAGTCTCTCCCGTTCTGAAAGGATCATTTTCGGATGCAGGAGAATATAATCTGCGTGGTATAGAAACGGCTGTATCAGATCTGCAATTCGCACTGGGTTATATTCGACAAAACTTCCGTACGAATAAATTATTCGCCGTCATGGGACTTGGGTTCAATGCCAGCCATCTGCTCGCCTGGCAGATGCGACAACAGGACATCAGGGCATATATAAGTCTCGAAGGAGGCATCACAACAGGATTTGAGGAACAATTGATCGAAGGTTCACCCTATTATGATCTTCAACGCGTCACTGCATCAATGTTGATCATTTATGCGCCGCATCCGGATGTAAATCCTTCTCTTACTTACAAGTACAAGTATGCAGATCGAATATATCAGTACTATCCGCAGTGTTCGGAATTCTATTTTTTAAATTTTGGAATTTGGGAGCGGGAAATAAAATCGATTTTTCCGAAAGCAAACAAAGGGAATACATGGAAGAGTTTTGAAGTGGCCGCGATGTCTGCAAAAAAATTCTTAGACCTGACATTGAAGAGTCAGACTTCCATGATGACCAGCTTGACCCAACCAGTGCCCGAAGTTATGGACGCAAGATACGAGAGGGCAAATTTGCTGCCACCGCCGGTTGAAGAACTCTATCAGCTGATTCTTGAAAGAGGAATAAACGAAGCGGAACGTTTATACCACGAAAGAAGGAAGAACGATAAACAGCCATTCCCATTCACCTCTTTTTATCAGGTAGCCCAACTACTCATACAAAGCAAAGCCTATAATGATTTGCTTGTATGGGCTCAGCTTTATGCCGACAGCTATCCTGATTCTGCTATTCCATATACAGTTTGGGGTCGGTCGTTACTTGAGTTGGGTAGAAGGCAGGAGGCCTCGGAACAATACAAAAAGGCGTTGCAGTTAGTTGATGGCGATGCGAATTTGTCGATTCAGGAAAGGGAGGGCTATCGAGCCGCGATAAAGGAACGACTGAAGGAGACAATTAATTAGCGGACGTAACAACGCAATAAAAATATCAGCAGATATTAATCCGCTACCAATTCTCTCATAACGTAGATGTGTGGTAAAAGTGTCTCCCGGAAACGGGAGATGCTTTTTTATGAACGGACCGGGACTCTCACAAATAGAGATTTTTGATCCAAACTGCCATTTTGCTAAAATAGCCCTTTGACTCTCGGGGGAAATCCCATTCGCCACTGGCTGTTCTGGCCAGAAATGAATGATCCGTATCGTTCGCTATTCGAATGGTTACATTCCTGTTGCCGGCTTTCTTGAGCGCATTTTCAATGATTTCGTATTTGGCAACTGGCACTACGTCGTCGTATTGGCCCCACACGGCATATACCGGCACTTTTACCTTGCTCCAGATTTCGGAGGGTTCCCGGAATAGTAATTCCATCACCGACTTACCAGGGCAGCCTGGAAAAGGTATGGCCGGCAAGGCCGAACTTTCAAACCAGGGTTCTTTTGACGCGACCCTGAGTTCCTCAGCTATTGATGCTATCAGCTCTTTCGCTTTCTGCGAATCGACCGCGCATAAAGCTGTAGCAGCATTCAATGTTTTACGAAGATGTGAAGCTTTCGCTATAACGTTTTCATCCAATCCCTCCTTGCGCATCAGGTTTGCCCGGTGGAATACGCTCTGCTCAGTAGCATTTACACCTGAGGCTGCGCTAACAATCACAAAAGCTACATCGGCCGAAATGCCTGCAGCAGTTGGTGCTACCCAACCTCCCTGGCTATGGCCAAAGACACCGATCCTACCGGGATGAATTCGAGGATGACCTTTTAATTTATGTAAACCAGCCAGTGCATCTTTAGCAAGATCGGTGAAGCCAGCTAATTGATAGTCCCCGCCAGTGGAACGGCCGTTACCGCGCTTGTCGTAAATCAGTACAGCAATATTCTCCATTAAAAACTGCCGGGCTATGCCGTAGTACAGATCCCTGGTATCCGGACCACTTCCGTGGGTGATGACCACAGCTTCAAAAGGGCCTTCGCCTGCCGGAATCAATAAACTACCCGAAAGCTGAACTGAATCGTTTTGAAACAGCACATCCTCCGAACTGAACACGAATTTTCTCGCAGGCTTGAGCTGGAAACTGGCTCCCTTAATGCCGATACCACTAAAGGTTCCTTCTATTATGTCTGCGGCAATCCGGCTTTCAAAAATAAGCGGTACTCTGCCGCCGGGTTGTTGCCTTTCAAAATGTGTACGACCACCCGATTGGCTACAGGTGAAAGTTCTTTTATAGCCTCCAACTTCTATAAAATCAAAGAAGGCGCATTGATTGTTGATCGAGTCCTGCACGAATTCCGCCGCTATTCGCCAGCTTCTTCCCTGGTAAGTGATTTGACCTTCCCAATAGCCGGAAGGCATTTGCGCTGTCGATGATAGGAAAACAAGAAGAGTGGCTAATAGAACACCGGCCTTTGATAACATCCCAACAAAGTTTGAGACGAAGGTAATGGCCGCTTCCACTCATCCAAATCCCCCTAAAGGGGGTATAGTTGGTAAAATGGCTGGCGGTATTCTTGTGTCAAATCAAACAACCTCTTTATGAGCAAACACCTCCTGGTCGGTTTTACCGTTCTGCTAATCTCCGGCTTTTTTTCTGTGGAATGTTTTGCGCAAAAAAAGCCGGTGGATGTTCCCCTGCAGGACACGGCGAAGCAAAATGTAAAAAAGGAGACTAAGCCCGGACCCAAAACCTTTCAGCAACTCTTCGGTGGTAACGTAAATCCCGGGCAGGGGTTATTTCCGGTTTACAAAACAGACGACAAATATTACTTTGAAATTGCTGATTCACTCATAGGTCGATTGGTAATGGCTATTACGCGAATTTCAAAAGCGCCCACTGGTGCCGGCTACGGCGGTCAGGAAGTAAATCGGCAGGTATTACAATGGGAAAAGGGCCCCGACAATAAATTATTTCTCCGCTGTGTCGGTTTTGTGAACATCAGTTCAGATTCTACACAAAGCATTTTTGAAGCAGTGCAGAATTCCAACGTAGATCCCATTACAGGAGTTTTTGAAATCAAGGCCATTCGAAAAGATACCAGCAGTATTGTTGATGTGACAGATTTCTTTAAAGGAGATAATCAGGTAGTAAGTCTGCCTTCTTCATACAGGCAATTCTATCGGTTCACCGGTTTGATGCCCGATCGGTCCTTTATTAAAAAAATTAAGTCATTTCCTATCAATACCGAAGTAGTGTCGGTTAAAACTTACGGGCTGGCTACCGGCATGCCTGCTCCGCCATCAGGTCCGCAGGCGCCATCTCTTCCCACTGCGAGCCAGGCTGGTGTGGCAACACTTGAAATAAATACTTCAATAATACTGTTGCCGGCAAGACCGATGCGAAAGCGCTTAGCCGACTATCGCGTTGGATATTTTGTAGACGAATACGCGGTGTATGCCGACAATTCGCAACGTGCGCAAAAGGAAACTTTTATTCAAAGATTTCGCCTTGAACCGAAAAATGCTGAAGACGAACAAAAAGCCAGAAGGGGAGAACTGATTGAACCGGCCAGGCCAATTATTTTTTACATTGATCCCGCCACTCCCAGGCAATATGTAAAATACTTTATTCAGGGGGTAAACGACTGGAACCGCAGTTTTGAAAAGGCTGGTTGGAAAAATGCAATTCAGGGTAGGGAATGGCCCTTGCACGATACGACCATGAGCCTCGACGATGCCCGGTTTAATGTGATCCGATATTTCGCGTCTGAAATTGAGAACGCACAAGGCCCGCGGGTACATGATCCGCGGAGTGGCGAAATAATTGAAACCCATATTTACTGGTATCACAACGTAATCAATATTTTCAAGCACTTGTACGCCATTCAGGTCGGCCACCTTGATCCACGTGCTCAAAAAGCTGAATTTGATGAAGAGCTAGTGGGTCGAATCATACGGTATGTTGCTTCGCATGAGGTTGGTCATACAATAGGGCTACTTCACAACCATGGTGCCAGCTCGGCTGTGTCTGTAAAAAACTTACGCGACAAAAACTTTTTGAAAGAATATGGAATTACGCCCTCCATTATGGAGTATGCGAGGCTTAATTATGTGGCCCAGGCCGAAGACAGCATCGCACTGGAAGATCTATGGTCAAAAATCGGCATTTATGACGACTGGGCGATCACGTACGGATATAAGCTCATTTTTGACAAAAAGGATGAATATGGTGAAAAAGAGGTTTTGAATCAATGGCTAAAGGTAAATGAAAGCAATCGTATGCTTCGGTTTGGTATAGAACAACATCCTTACGATCCTAGTGGGAATAGCGAAGACCTGAGCGATAATCCAATGGAGGCGAACGAATATGGTATACGAAATTTAAAAAAAATGCTCCCGCTTCAAATTTTGTGGACCAGGCAAAACGGGAAATTTAGCGAGTATTTGAATGAGCGTTACAACATGATCGTCGTTCAAATGAACTGGTACTTTAGCCATGTAACGAAGTTTATTGGAGGCATATACGACAATCCAAAATTAAGCGATGCCGAAGCTGCGGTTTACCAGATAGTACCACGCCATCTGCAAAAACAGGCGGTTGATTTCTTGAGCAGGCATTTATTTGACACACCCAACTGGCTGTTGAATAAGGAGATTATTGCCCGTATTCGCCCCGACAACGGTGTAAACAGAATCCGTGAATTACAGGAGTCCGTATTGGCGTCGGTATTCGCGTTTAGTCGCATGCAGCGTTTAATCGAAAACGCGGCTGCTGATAAAACGGCGTATACCCTGAATAATCTGTTCGACGACATGCAACGCACGATTTGGAAAGAGCTCAGCACAGGCAAGCCGATTGATGTGTATCGCAGAAATTTACAAAAGGCTTTTGTTGAAAATATGTCGGCTATCCTTGCACAAAAAACCATTGTACCAGCACCAGGTGGATTTTTAGGCGTGGTAAGTGCAACGCCTACCAACCCTGCCAGATCCGATATATTTTCAGAGGCAAAAGCCACGCTTAGATGGGTTCAGGTGCGAATCAAGGCTGCTTTACCAACAATAACAGATGCTGCTACGAAGAATCATTTGGTGGATATTTCTGATAGAATTACTTCGATACTTGATGCGAAAAAGAATTAACGGCTCAAATACCCGACTCAAAAAAATGCAAATGAAAGGATTGCTGTCTTGCCTGTTGTTATTGCTGGTTCACGCTGTGCCAATGGCACAGCAAAAATTGGCATTCACGCATGTATCGTTGATAACGATGAAAAGCAACGAGGTCCTGACCAATCAAACCGTATTGATTAAGGACGGAAGAATTCAGCAAACGGGAAAGTTCAGGAAAGTGAAAATTCCGCAAGACTATGCTATTGTTGATGCCAGCGGAAAATTTATGATGCCCGGCCTTTTTGATATGCATGTGCATTTTTTTAATGAGCAGGGTGAGTATAGAAATACTTCTGAGCGGGAATTGAAAGTGATGCTGGCAAATGGTTTAACTACCGTAAGGATCATGGCCGGACATCCCAACTACCTGGAGGCGAAAAAGAATGTGGCCGACAAAAAATGGACGGGACCCGACCTGGTTATTGCCAGTCCGCAGTTGGTTGGCAGATGGCCATGGCCAACCGATTTCAAGAATTTTGAAATTGTCGATAACAGACAGAAGGGCATCGATGCAGTTAAAAAGTTTAAGGCTGCCGGGTATGATGCCATCAAGATCACGTTTATGGTCAATGCCGATGTGTTTGATGCAGTTGCAAAAACGGCAGCCGAAGAGAAGATCAGGTTGGTGGGCCATGTCGGGCCCCGGGTAAAATTACCAGGCGCTCTGGCCGCAAAACAGCAAAATGAACACATGGACGAGTTTATCGACATGCTGCTGCCAGATTCTACGTATAACAAGGGGCAAAGTGTGTCGGATATGAATCTTTGGCAAAAAAGCGCCTGGGCAACGGTGCCCTTCCTGGATGAAAGCAAAATACCAGCGCTGGTCGATATGGTAAAGAAATCCGGGATCTATGTAACGCCTACCAATTTCTTTTTTATTTCAAGTTTTGGCCCGGCATTTACTGATGAGAAATACAGGAGTCGACCGGACTACAAGTATATTCCGCCAGAGATATTGCCTGAGCGATGGAGGGTGAAAGAGATGAATAGAAATATGAAAATTCCACCGGAAAGCCTGGAAAGGTATGTGTACCTGCGCAAGAAAATGGTGTATGAACTCTGGAAAGGCGGCGTACCATTGATGGCAGGTTCTGATTCACCCGAATGGTTTCTGGTGCCCGGATTTTCTATTCATGATGAGCTTGATATGTTTGTTCAGGCAGGACTCAGCAGTTACGCTGCGCTTCAAACTGCCACCGTTAATCCGGCCGCCTACCTCGGACTGAATAAGGGCACCATTGAGGCAGGTAAACAGGCTGATTTAGTTTTACTCGATAAAAATCCACTGGCCAATATCGGGCATACGCGCACCATCTATGCAGTTGTAAAAAACGGCGTACTGTATAGTCGGGATCAGCTCAATAATTTGCTGGCGGAAGGGTTGCCGGATACAACTCGGCCTGCCCGATGAGTCTATTCCATGTAAAAATCCTGCAACTCGCTAAGCCGTCTGTCCAATTCACCCAAAACGGGGTAGCAGCCTGCTCCTGTCTTAAACTACTTTCGGATCTGAACTGAATGATTTATGCGAATATTATTTTCATTTCTCTCGTTAGTAACTGTCAGCTGCGCCAGCTCGCAGATTTCAAATGAATTTGAAGTTGAATTTGTGGGTGATAAAACAGAAATCCCTATCCAGTATCGAAGTGGAGCCAGCCCCGTAATTGAGGTTAAGGTAAATGGTGCCGGCCCCTTTAAATTCATGTTCGATACGGGTAGCCCCGAACTATTAAAGCTCGATGAGCGCGTTTTTAATCTGTTGCAGACTCCCGTGATCGATTCTGTACTTGCGGGTGATGGCAGTGGCCGCAACAATAGGAGTTACCCGGTAACGATGGTCAACACAACAGAATTAGGGAATTTCAGGATATTGAACAGTCGGGCAATGGTTCGCAACTATAACAGCCGGCCTGGTATTGACTCTATAGACGGAGTAATAGGGCCGGTATTTTTTACAGGCTATCTCGTTGAGTTGAACTTTGAGCGGAACCTGCTGATTATTACGAAAGACGCGCTGAGCGCAGGCGATTCCCAGGTTTACCCGCTACGAATAAAAAATGGGGTGCCGGGGATGAATGTAAAACTGGGTTCGAGAGAAATCGATGCACATTTTGATACCGGCAATATGGGGAGTTTTACCCTTCCCGAATCGAAAGTTGAGCCAGGCGAAATGATAGGTGAGCCGCGCATAGTGGGACGCGCCAGAACCGTGAGCAATAGCTTCGAGATTAAAGAAGTTCAGGTAAATCCAACACTATTTATAGGAAAAATTGCTTTTGAAAAACCTTTACTTATTTTAAACGACATGATGCCCCAGGCAAATATGGGTGTACGCATGCTCAGGCAAATGAATCTCACATTCGACTTTAAAAATAAGCTGGTGAAACTGGTCAAATTCGAATCTAAAGAGAGTGGATCTGGTGCATCGAGCGAATATGCCGGCAGCTACGCAGGCGACCGTTTAATAACAGAGGATGCAGATGCACAATTGTATATCCAGCGACCTGGTGGTATGCGACTGAAAATGGTATTGATAAAGCCAGACACCTATACGGTAGAAAAGGCACCCGGTGCAGAAATGAAATTTGAACGCGACAGTTCGGGCAAAATTGTTGCTGTAAATGTAACCCGTGGCGACGGCAAATGGGAGAGAGCAGCAAAGCTCTAAGTTCCTCCGATTTTGCCAACTTGTGAAAGGATCAAACAGTTAATTTCATAGCGAGCTAACAACGGTAAATGAAAAAATGGTTATTCATCGCCTTTAGTCAGCTTCTCGTACTGTTACTGGCAGCACAGCAGCCACCCATCAATATTGACGGCCAGTTTTCAGAAAGCCGATGGCAAACAGCTCAGGTATGGATGAACGAGGATTCGATTTCGATTTTGTTCTTCCAAACCAACGACGAGCTTTGTTTGGGAGTTTTGGCAGGCGGTCGTTATGCTCGCTATGTGGATGTGTTTATTAAATCACATCAACAGCTTTACAATCTGCACGCCTCTTTTCAGTTGGGAGAGCGTTTGCTTCCCGATACAGGTTATAACGATGCCGACCCTCTTTGGACCTGGGGCAACAACAGACACTGGAGGGCCAACACCGTTGTGTACCGGCCCGATACTCCGACGCATCTGCCATTTCGCCAGCAGTTAATGAACTATCAGGGCTACGAATTCGTAATCCACAGAGCAAAGCTGGCAGCCGGCGAAAATTTTATCCGAATTGAAATAAAGGGTTTCGAAGATGGCCTGCCGCCGATAGTTTTTCCCAGGGGTGCAGAAATACTCAATGAAAAGAGTTGGATGCGATTAGTTATAAAATAGTGCGTTAATTATTTTGATGGCCGAAGACGTTTGATAATGCGGGTTTTTGAGGCGCTTGTTATACTCCGATCAATACACGATTCCATTCGCATTTGTATACATGGAATTTATTGGCTCCACGTCGGCAATCCTTTTTTGCCGAAACCAACCGCTTTGCAGCGCTGGAGCATGCGGCTTATTTGCGCTTGCGGTGGAGTTTTTGAGATGGTGAAGGTCAAATAATGAATGCTGCGGTTGCCTCAGGCGATATCTACTTATTTTTGGATACTTATTTAATTAAATGCAATGACTACGGTTATTCACTTATCTTCCTTTAGCTTATTCCGAAAGGGAGTAAGGCAATATGTAGGAAGCCGGGATGGTGTCCGTATAATTGGCGAAGCAGAGAATGGGGCCCAACTACTCGCTTTGCTGGAGCATCAACTACCTGATGTGCTGTTAATGGATATTTTATTGCCTGGTATGCCTGTAAGCGAGATTTTCTCCGAGGTCACGAGCCGCTACCCCGACATCAAAATTCTGATACTAAGCGTTCATAATGCTCCTTCCGTTATAGTGTCTATGTTGGAAATGGGTGCCAAGGGGTATTTGACTATCGATTCGGAGGCGGAAGAAATTCATCAGTTGATCCTGGCGTCATCCAGGCCCGGAATTTTGTTCAGTAAGGATGCAAAGCGTTCCTTGATTCCGGGTGAGAAATAGCCGGAATGCTTGTTTGTATAGAAGTTAACGAATGATTTTATGTGCCAAGCCATTGAAACTATACTATAGAAGGCCTGGGATACGCGAACTTCAAGCTTCACTTAGTTCTTGCCACAAAGATTTTACCCGCTTTAAAAGCCGATTTATTTATTGAACCTGGTCCTGGCAACCTCGTGCCCATACGTTTCGCATCGCTGGAGAATGCGATTGATCTGCGCTTGTATTGGACTTACTGATCTTCTCCAGCATTTCATAAATGCGTTCCGCCAGGTGGCGCATCTGAAAATTACCCTTGCTGATATCGATCCAGCGCGCCTCTTCCTGCCATAGTCGGTAACCAGGAAAAATTTGGTGCTGCTGCTCTTCGTTAAAGCCCATCAGTTCCATTACCGCAAAAGGCACATCGTGTGCATAGGATGCGGCCGGCATGCCCAGGGCCATCAGTCCATCAACCAGCCGCGCATGGACCAGATCGTCGAGTATCAACGACACGAGCAGTTCTTTTTTTCTTTCGATTTTCATGGTAAGGGGTTTTGAGGTTCATATAATAATTACCTATATAAATATAATTATAAATTATATAAATCTATCCAAAACATATATAATTAATCCCGATTCTTATGTAAGTCCTGCTTAAACATCTGTAAATCAGGCTTCCTGATCTATAATCAATTCTTTAATTTGTAGGATGGAACGCATCAACCGCATTAAAGAAGTGCTGGTAATACAAGGTAAATCCCAGGTTTGGCTGGCCGGTAAAATAGGCAAGAGCACAACGGCCGTTGCCGCTATGTGTAACAACAAAACACAGCCTCACCTTAAGGATCTGAAAAAAATTGCGAAGATCCTGGATGTGGATATAAGGGAGTTGCTGGTGAGTACGAAGGGGTGATTGAATAGAATCAGGTAATTCATTACATGTCCTTGGTGTATTTGGGTTAGATATATTCTACCCCTTAGAGACTTGCCATAATAACAGGAATGCGGCCGGGTATTGTAGGTATTAACGATTACCCAAATAATTACCCAGAAATACCCAAAAAATACCACAAAAATTTTCTTGGTAAATGACTAAAACCCATATCTTTGCCCTCCCAAAACGGGAAGTCAAAACGCAAGTTTAACCCCGTAAGGATCGGTAGTTCAGTTGGTTAGAATGCCGCCCTGTCACGGCGGAGGTCGCGGGTTCGAGTCCCGTCCGGTCCGCTTAATGAAGGATTACAACA
This sequence comes from Chitinophagaceae bacterium, assembly GCA_046297935.1. Lineage (GTDB taxonomy): Bacteria > Bacteroidota > Bacteroidia > Chitinophagales > Chitinophagaceae > CAYMZZ01. The sequence continues at coordinate 210 of JBKBHA010000022.1, read as the reverse complement.
TTGTAATCCTTTTTTTATTTTACTCCACTTTACTTTAGAAGGTTGGTTTTCAGGAATTACTAACAGCGCTCGCTTTTTATCCTTCCTACTGATTATTTCACTAACGCTGACCCGGGTATTTCGGTAATGATGTGACCCACCTGTTGGGCTATGAGGATTTGACGATTTAAAGCTAGTTTTTATCGGGAACTTTTACTGATTTTTTTCTGA
>JBKBHA010000021.1:0-33928 GCA_046297935.1 Chitinophagaceae bacterium | reverse complement strand
AGATCATTAGTGAAATATCCGGGTCAGATCATTACCGAAACGCATGGGTCAGGTAATTAGTGAAACACCCGGGTCAAATCATTAGCGAAAGGGTGGGTCAGATGAGTGCGAAATATTCACTGTCCTGCCATTTTATTGGAAACGGGTTGTCGATTGAATAGCACACAACGCGCTAATTAGCGCTACCAACCAAATTACATTTAATTTAGTCTTAAAACAATAATATTCCTTAAGCCTTGTTGTCGTTAGGACAATTCATCCTACACGAATCTTCTTCTCGGAGATCGAGCTAATTAAAACAGAGCGGCCACCTGGTCTGACACACAGTACTCGGGTATCGATTGGCGAGAGGTAGCGCGATTAGGCAACAAATCATGCTTAGCCGGCTGCAGCTTTGCAATACGGAAACCCGTACTCCCCCAAAGCCTTCAGCAACAACGCATACGCCTGCATCAACAACAGCTGCCAGGCCTGTTGTACCAGGCCCTGATCGAGGAGGGAGGAGGGGTAGCGGTGGATTTCCTTTTCCATTTCGTCGGGATTGAGGCTGTAGTATTGAAATATTTGCCGCAGGTGGGCATCGTCGTAGGCGGGATCGATTAGGAGTAGCTGATGCACATTGCCGAGCTGGCCGAGGTGGTTGCCGGTCAGAGCACGGCTGTTGCGGACAGAAGGGGGGGAGGGCGTGGGTGCCGATGCCGAGCTCAACGGTTTGGGGCTTGGTGCAGTTGGAGAGTCAAGGAACTTTAAGCCCGGAACCGAAGCTAAACCTAAAATTATGCTGTAGCGAAGAATTTCTGTCCAACAGAACTCCGTCTGCCGAAATCAAGGCTTGAATATGCACTGCCGCTGACAGTTTCAACGTCATGCCCAATTGGTGTAAACCTTTTGTTGGGTACACGAGGCTTCGAGACCTATCTCAATAATAGGAACAGATTTGTAAAAATTTACTATTTCGGCTCGGATTGTTTGGCTTCTTTGTATTCAAGATAAATATCAGTCAATGGGTTAATATTTAAAATAGCAAACAGAATAAAAAGACCAAGCGATAACATTTGAACTGGAGGTGTCTCAATGGACCCAATTCTGAACGAACTTGTGGTTATTTCTGCTGTCATTGACAACAAATTAAATGCTGCTAGCAAAAAGTATATTCCTGTTCCGATAATCGTCAATTTATAGCTTCTAAAATAAAAGAAGATTAACATTAGGAATGAAGCAAGACCAACATAATGTCGCCAGGTCGCTACATAGTCTGTGGAAAGGATGACATCCCAGCAATAGATTAAAATTCCAGCCGCAATTGCTAAAGGAGTTGTTAGGAAAAGTTTTCGTCTTGTCATCTCTGAATTAAAGGTTGTGTCAAAATGTTATTATCGGCAAAGTACACGGTTTGCTGCCGTTCGAATATTTTATAGTCATTTTCTAGGTGACTTAAGAATTACCATTGATTTTAAGTTGTATGCTAACTAGTTTTGCCACAAAAAGAGGATTGTCCATCTAATGCCTGATACAACAAGAGTTCTATTATTTTAATTGTCGTCTAAGCTGTCAAGAATGACAATACAAAAAGCATAGGGACACTTGTTAGATCATAATCTGAATTAACCGATGCTTGTTGATAGGATCATTGATTCTCATTAGCAGGTCCGTATTCTTAAGCAAATTCATTACCAGCAATTTCTACATTGTAAAGTTCAGCAAGCCTAGAAAAATGCAAGCCAAAATCCGAATACTGCGCCGGTCAAGGAACTGCCCAAAAAGTCTACTGTTACTATTGTTTGAAATTGTGGAAAGGGTATTCGATATAAACGCAGGTAACAATTAACGGCTTTACGCAGTGCGAGTCTCCACGATCTATCAGCCACACTAATGTACTGAAGATGATTAGAAATAAAACCGACTGGCCTTTGACCTGCAGCCCGCATTGCGAAAAACCGATGCAATAAACCGTTTTTAATCCTGCAACACACCAGCCCCAGTAACTACGAAATGACTTTTTCCAGTCGCTTTATTTGTGATAAGTCTCCAATACTCAGAATATTTGTCAACCTTTGAATAAGCCGGAAATACGCTCAATTGAATATCATTATCAAAAAGGATGTCAAATCCGCCAAAACTGTCTGAAGCAACAGATATTACTGTCAGGTTCTGCCTTCTGATTAGTTCCGTGAGTTTGATGTCTCTTAAGTTTCCGTTTGGTTTGTCCCAGTCAAAATGTTCATTGTAATCAGCTTTCTCGTCAACTGGCTCATACAGATCCAGTGAGCCAACCAGGATTTCTGTCTCGCTTGTGAAGCGCCAGGAGCTTTGCAGATGCAAGGCGAATTCACCAATTTGCATCTGTCGCCCTGCTTTATTTTTCTCTGTGAAGTTTCCAAACTTTAAGCATTCCATATTTGCTGCTCTTGTCGTTGCAGTTAACCTGAGTCCAACTAATTGGTTGAGGTGTCGATGTATCTGTTCTTTCAAATGTAGGCGACTTTAGTAATGGATTATTACGAGCAGGTATTGCCAATGGTGGGGAATTTTATATTCGTCCGCCCGGAACTGCTGCCCGGCTTTTTGATAAAGTTAAATATTAAGAACTAAAGCTGGGCTTTTCCTGCCTGCCGGCAGGCAGGTACATCAAGCCCCGAACGGCAGCACAGCAGAATTACCGCTACTGATTGTTACAATGTCAAGCCCCACTATTGGCAATACCAACTTTGCCTGCGGTACTATATTAAGCCTATGGTCAATCTTCACCAAGAAACTTTCCATCTTTTGTTCTTCGTCTTCTTTCTGCCAATGGAACCCAAGGTATTCCATCTGAAACCGTCCCTTTGCACCAAAGAGCAGTAATTGTCATTGTAGGAATATTGTATGGAAATAAGACCATTGCTTCAGCTTTTGCATAGCCCAATTTGCATGATTCTATTTTTTCAGGTGTTTTATTTTCATTGGTCAGAAGCTGTTCACCCACATTTGTAATAAACTCTTTAAGTTCTAGCTTGTCTTTATGGTTAAACTTAGTATCTCCGCCATTAAATATTTTTTCCGAATTTTTAAATAGCTTGTTTATGTGAATATGTATATTATCTTGATTAAATCCTAAGTGTGTAGCTAATGATTTTTTGATTTTCTTTTCAGTCCCTTCAAAGCCAACTATAAAACAAAAGTGTAATGGCATTGATTTTAATTTTTTCTTAGCTTCATCTGTTACTAGTGGTGATAAATGTTTTTCTTGTAAATTCATCTCCCTTGGTAGCTTATCTAACTCATCTAGTAGTTCACCCATAATATTTAACAACTGAAGTCCTGAATTTATGTTATCGTCATACATGATAATTACATCAGACTTGCGAATTAGGTTGTCATTAATTTCTTTTGCCTCCAAATTATGTTTCTCAAAAAGCTCTCTTAGATTGTAGGATAATCTTCCTCCGCTGTCCGATACTCCACCAAGGTGAGCTACACCAATTGTTGATTTGTCGGGGCATTTGTCGATTACTTTTGAAACTTCTTCTTCAAGAAGTCTTTCGTCATATATTTCTAATTGCTGCAAAAATATTAAACAAGCCTCTTGAAGTTCAATTGGGAACTGGTTTACAAATGTTGTGATTCGATTAATAGTTATTCTCTCTTTTTTAAGGGATTCAAAACTGGATAATTGCTCGTGGATGATTTTAATTTTCTCTGCGGCATCTGCTTTTTTTAGATAATCTGAAACATCTCTTAACTCGGGCAATTTTTGGTAATATTTTCTTTCAGTCAATTGCCTTTTCAATTTTACAGAATTTTCAAAGGTATCCTTTGATATATTACCTTCCTGACTAAACACTTTGCCACAAATATTGAAAACGACTTTTTCTGCTGCCAATCCCAATAATGGCGCTAAATGCCTTTCGGCAAAAACATATCCAAGTGCTCTATTTTCTTCAAAGTAGATAACGATTTTATCAAGTGGAATTGTCCATTTTAATGGTGACAAGGGCGGTCTTTCAAAGTAGAGCGATTCTTGCCCTTGCTGAATACTTTTGAATCTTAGTCTTGGTATGTCGATGATAAATTTATGAAGGTCATCATCATTAATTTTTAAATCTAAGATTTTGAAAATTTCTTTTGCTTCTTCTTTTATTTTAATTACAATTTCTTTTTCATGGAAATTTTCAAAGAAATTTTCTAGACTATCTGCATTTCGTTCTTCGGGAGATAATGCTTCTGAAAAACTATTTATTTGACCAAATGCGAAAGCCCTGCAATAGAGGTTTCTGCCATCTATGTCTTTCAATGCCTTTTCTTGGTCGCTTTTTAAGAAAGGTTGAATGTTGAAAAGACCTTCTTGTTGAAACAATGAATTTATGGAGTTTGGTATTTCAACAATACTTTCTGATAAGCGAAGCCAATTATGAGCTTTTTGAAGTTCTGGTTCGCCTAAGCCAGTTTGATTTTTAGAAATATCCTCTAGATAATTTGAAAGTTGACTTTCGCCAGCTCTTACTTTTTGATGCAAATAGACTTTGACATGCAATGCTAGTCGTGCTACGCAAAACTCTTCAAAAACAAATTGCCCACCTTTGGAAAAACCTAAAACTTTAAATTGCTTTTCTGCATCGAACTGTTTTTTTAAAAACTCTAGATTTTTGGGAAGTTCAAAAAATTTTAAATCAAAAACATTCAGTTTACTTAAAATTCTATCAAGGTCAATTTCTAACTTAATTCCGGTATAATGTTGCTCCCTCATCATGTAGTCTATTTTGTCTGCATCTAATCCACTACTTATAAGCTGAGATAAAAATACTGTGTTGGGCTCACCTTTGGCTGGAAGCCCAAGAATGAATCGACAGCAATTTTCTAAGATCCGATGAGTTTCTTTAGGTTTTAAACTGGTTATTTTTGTGACAAAATCTGCGAAGTGTTTTGAACCAATTATAGCTACAGAGAATAACTCGGCGAAAGGAATGTTTTTTTCCTTTTCAAAATGTTTAGAAAATATTTGGCGGATAGATTTTGCTGAGGGATAGTTAGCAGTTCCTTCTAAATTATTTATTACTCGCTCTGAACAATGTGAAAAAATGCAGTGTCCAATATCATGCATTAATGCTGCTAATCTGATAGAATCAAGATATTTTTTAATCGTATTGTTTAAGTCAGATTCTTCATTTGTGCGATTATAATTCTCTATTAATTTATTTAATATTTGGTTTAGTCGGCCAACAACTCCCAACGAGTGCTCAAATCTTGAGTAGCTCAATGATGGGAAAACTAGATTAGCTAATCCTAGTTGCTTGATTTTTCTTAGTCTTTGGTAAAGAGTGGTGTCAATAATTGCGACTTCTAAAGGAGTTAGATAGATGTACCCTAGTAAAGGGTCTGCAAATATTTTTGAAGTGAGTATTTCTCCGTCGCCATGTCTTTCATGGTCAAGAGTTTGTTCAAGGTAGTGGGTCATTCCTTGATAAAATGGCAAGAGAGCTTCGCTTTGAGGCATCCACTCTTGAATGTGTTTTGTAAGTGATTCCAATATTTGCGTATTATAAGGTTCAATTTGTTAGGGTGTCTCCAAGGTATAGTATGCAAGATACCAATAGTTGCTAGCGAACAAATTACATATTATTTGCAATTAAGGCAATACCATGCTTTTATCCTTGTTGTCGTTCGGACAATCAAGCCTTGGAAACGTTTTCCCGCCTCAGCCCGCTAATTTTACCATGCAGGTCACTGACGTACGGCACAAAAAGGGCGGAAATTGTTTGGGTGTAAGTAGAGTGACTTTCTGGTAAAGAGTAAGGATTGTCGGCAAGAACTGCGGTAAATACGGTTTCCCGCATATCCAGATAGGACAACAACAACGCCTACGCCTGCATCAACAACACCTGCCAGGCCTGTTGTACCAGGCCCTGATCGAGGAGGGAGGCGGCGTAGCGGTGGATTTCTTTTTCTATTTCGTCGGGGTTGAGACTGTAGTATTGAAAAATTTGCCGCAGGTGGGCATCGTCGTAGGCGGGGGCGATTTCGGGTAGCTGATGCACATTGCCGAGCAGGCCGAGGTGGTTGCCGGTAAGAACACGGCTGTTGCGGATAGATGGGGGAGGGCGTCGATGCCGATGCGGAGATCAACGCATAGGGCTTGCTGCTATGCTGAGATTTGTTGAACGCACAGCTGGTAACTGAAGCCCAGTAGAATGGCTGACGTTTAAGATAAGAACTAAAGCTGAATAGAACTACATTTGGCTGAACGGCTTCTGATAGTGAACAAAAGTTGAGTTTATATTCGTCAGCCAGCATACTAGCAAACACGATGTTATACGAATATTTTTTCACCAGTCTATTTTTTTAATTTTCGGTTTCACGAGATAACCTGAATTAGTCAATCTATACTCAAAAACTATTCCTGGGAAGAACTTTGTAGTGAGTGTATTCAAATCAATTTGAAATTGGCTAAATTCAAAATCGGCAACTGAAGTCCATGTGTCAATTGGAGGCAATGACGGTTTTTTTATCGGTGTAACAAAATACGATAATTTCCCTTCATTTATTTTGATTTCGAAATAAGTGTCAGGGAATAAAGGGGTAGAGCCATACTTATTTATCCAGTAGTCGGCTATCTCTTTGAAACTTATCTCTTCAGTTTTATTGAAAGGCAATGCTTGTAGATTTGCTTTTCGTTCTTTGCTAATGTAGTTATAAATGTGTTCATGTAAAAGCTTAGCAACGAGATCCAAATCAGCTCCATTAGTACATATAATTTCATTTATTTCAAACCATTTACGAATTAAATCAGTGTCATAGAAAGGCAATTCTGATATTAAGTCAGGAATGGTATTTTGCCAGTTTAATCTATTCGCTTTTGCAAAAGTTATAAGATCGGATGTACCTTCAAAAAGTGTTAAATAGATATTTTCATGGTGCTGTGAAATAAAAAGTTCAACTAAAATCCAACCTCTTTTGAGCATGTTCTTAATGCTGATATTTGCGTCTAAATCAGTTTTAGAAATAAGAGGAACATTAGTACAAGTTCTGCATAGATAATTTAGACTTTTCAAACCTTCGTGGAATAGCTCATCTTCGTCAGTCGTTCGAGGTTTCTGCGGTAAACTACAGTAGTCATACCAAAAACATGCAGGGGTTTGATTATTGGCGATAAGTTCACTTGAAAACTGCAGAAGTGCTTCTATTTGCCAATTTCTAATGTCAGGATCATTTTCATCATCCCATCTGTGACTAATAAAATATTTATAAAGGTAATCTGCGGGATTTTCAGCAATAATTTCTCGAAAATTCTTAAATAAATCTTGGCACCTGTGAAGGTGGGTTAATTTTCCTGATTGCACATAATTGTAAAACATTTCCACATCAAGGAAAAAACCTCCATAGAAATTTGAGTTTAGTTGCGACTTCATATTTACTGGGATTGTCAGTTTAGTACAACACACCAATAGTAGCTACCAAACAAATTACATATTATTTGCAATCAAAGCAATAGCATTCTTTAATCTTTGTTGTCGTTAGGGCAAGTCAGCGCCTTGGAGTTTCCCCTAATCGCTGCAGGTTTTGACAAGACAAAGGCGAAAAAACGTTGAAAGAAAGTACCCAGAAATCGGTTGAAAAAAGGGGAACGATTGCGGAAGTGATAAAAGTATTGGTAACAGCAGTTGAGTATTACGGAAACCCGTATCGCCCCCAAAACCTTCAACAACAACGCCTACGCCTGCATCAACAACACCTGCCAGGCTTGCTGTGGCTGGTCCTGGTTGAGGAGGGAGGCGGCATGGCGGTGGATTTCCTTTTCCATTTCGTCGGGATTCAGACTGTAGTATTGAAAGATCTGCCGCAGGTGGGGATCGTCGTAGGAGGGGCGATTCCGGGTAGCTGATGCGCATTGCCGAGCTGGACGAGGTGGTAGACGGTGAGGACGCGGCCATTACCGATCGATGGGAGGAGGGCGTTGATACTGATGCCGAGTGCAACGTTCGAGTATTTGCGAAGGCAGAGAATTCATTGATTGTCCAGCCCCGTACAATAATCGAACGTCGAGCCCGAACCGCTAATGATGCTTGCCCTGGGCTGATGTTATAGTGTCCAGCCCTGCTTTTGCAAATACTCTTGTTGTAAGTAGCCCTTCTCTCTGTCAAACTGAATAAATTTCCCTATCAAGTTAATATCAAGCATTATAAAGGTTGAAGCTTTTTGTCTTTAGGATATCCATGATAATAGTTTACTTCAATTTCGTAACCCTTTGCATTGTCTGGACTTTTTAGATGCGAATATTTTGAAGCTTTTAAAATAGTCAGGGCTCTAGACAACACCATAGTGTCCCATGTTGAAAGCCGATGGTAAATGTTGCTGTCAAAATTTTCTTGTAGTTCATGAAAAATAATAGTGTAAGAAAGTTCTTTTGCTCTTTCGTCTGTCATTACAATTTTGTCTGGAAAAAAAATGTAGAACCTTTTTATACCATTACTGTCAGTCGCAACATAAAGTTTGTCTACAGAAGGGTTGCTACTTGAAATATTTACTTCGTAAACTTTTACATTGCCGAACTTGGTTCGCTGTTTTTCGACCAGCATTTTATTACTTGTACAATTATACAGTCCGAAAGCAACGAAGAAATAAGCAATTGTCTTAAGGAAATGTCTCATGCAAAGTTTATCCGGTCTATAAGTCAATAAATAAAATATTGTTATTTAAAGGTACTTCCCAAATAGTAGTGCTGTAGCTGAAAGGTTGCCGATAACGTTGAAGCATTGGCGATGTGGCGGTGGTCTGTGTTACGTCTACCCGGTGGCGCTACTGACCTGTCCTGACTTGCGAAGCGACGTCTGGATTAAAGATACAAAAGCTCCTCGTTTATTGTGTAGCTCGGCGTTATTCGTCTGCCGAAACCAAAGCTGATTAACGAACCTACCTGCCGGCAGACAGGCAGAAAGCTGAGAATATATTCGGCCCCTCGCCATATTGCCAATTCAATGTTGTGCGTTCGTTTTTTTAATTGTCAAACAGATTGTTCTGATTAGTTCCCTCTATCGTGTCGGGCGGAATAACTTCTAAAATTTTTAATGCTTCATAACTTACAATTGGTTTTAAGGTATTGGCATTAGTCGTATAAGTGATTTTCAAGTCAACCTTTAGATAGTCATTTGGTTGAATGATAATTTTCCTATTGTGATAATCATCAAGCCATTCCTTATGCAAAATTTTTACTTCAATTTGCTTTCCTTGTCGAATGAGCTTCCAGCTTGCCTTATCTGAAAGCAAGTCCAAGGTCTTAACCTTTAGGGTCTCGATTCTCTGTTGCTCTAAAGTCTGTCCGCCAAGTTCATAAAGCAACTTAGCCATATTCACCGAGCTTGAATTTCCAATTTTTGCGTTTCCAGCCTTTGATTTATATTCAAAGTATTCTTCTTTTTTTAATTTCCGGCCTTCAATACCAAGTTCATTGACTGCATTTAAAACAATGTAATTATTGATTTCTAAAACGATTATTGTGGTTGATGGTAGTTTCTTGATTTCCTTATTTATGTCATCAGTAACCTTTTGCAAACTTTCAGCTGATTGCACTTCGTTTGTTTCGGTTGCTTTAATAAGTCGCTTTTTAATGTAAACTAAGAGATGCCCAAATAGTTTTCCTGGGGTTATTGTATCTTTTAAAACGTCATCTGGAATTGATTTTAAAATTTGATTTACCTTAGATTTTATTGAAGAATATTCTAAGTCAATGAGTTCATATTCCAATTTTGCACTTGGCAAAATGTTGTAAAGAATTTGCTGGTCAATGGACAACAGCTTTTCATACATTTTGCCAATCTGTCCGAATGCTTCAACTGGATTTTTTTGTCCTGAAAATGTCAGGTCTAATTCAAAGTCAAAATCCTTTGTTGATTTACTCATTCCAATTCAAGGTTTTGGTTTCGTGAAGTGTCACCCCAAATGACGCACAAAGTTCAAGGCCGGGTGCTGGGCTGGACGTTTTGACGCCCAGCCACGGAATCGCCGCCCAATAAAATTATGAAGTATAAGGTAACAAACAAATGCTGATTAGTGTTCCGTCGAGCCCCGGAATAAAGCCTGGTAAAGTACTCAAGATGAGGCAGGACAACGGCCTGCCAGCCTTGCACCAAACCATTTGTTGGCAGTTAGTGCAGGTCTCACTGATCCCATGTTTCTGTCTTGTGTTGCTTCCAAAGTTTTTCTGCGTACTGTCGAAATTCTGCTGGGGTATTTTTGAAAGATTCGTCAAAAGAATATTCGCCGCCCATATAGTCAGTTGCAGAAATTTGTGTTCTTGTCGTGCCACGAACCGCAAACTTTTTATTGTCTTGGTACATGATAATTTTCATAGGAATTGGGCTAATGTCACCTTGACACGAAACCTTATACATAATCCATACTTCTGCTTTGCCGTCTTTGTTTAGGTCTGTCACAGAAAAGGTCTTGTCAACAAAATAAAGGAACATGTCAACAGGGCATTCTTTCACATAGTTATAAACTTTCCATGTCTGCTTAGTACTGTCACCCGAAAGCAAGTAGTGATAAGCATACAAAGCTCCGTCGGTATAACCGTTATCGGGAGCATTTTTGCTTTGCGTTTTGTTTGTCAGCGTGAGAATAACAATATTGTCACCTGTGCTGTCTGTCCAGCGAGCTGCTTGCTTAATATTACCTGTGTATTGAATGCTTTTAGGAATTGAGTTCTTGTCAAGCTTTGTGAGTTTGAACTGCGCTGAACATGTCTGTGTCAAAGTAAGGAAAAGAAGAAGTCCGAAAATTTTCATGTTTATAGATGTCAATTTGCATTACTGCCAACGGACAGAGCTTGCTGCTGTGCTGGTATTTTTTAATGTCCAGCCCGGAGCCGATGCTGATTGAAAAACTGCTGATGAAGATAACAACAAAAGCTGATAGAATTCCGTCGGCTGGATATGGGCTGATAGCGATATGAAGCTGAGAATATATTCGGCTGCCGGCATAGCAGCAAACTCCCTTTTGTGTGCTGTATTTTGTCGTCAGTATTTTGGCTTTTGATACTCGTACATTGACCTTATTTTTAAATCAGGTGTAAATCGTACATTGATTGTCAAGCTAAAGTCCTTCCAATAGTCTTGCATTGTTCGCTTTACTTGATAAAACATGTCATAGGTAACGAAATAATCTCCGTCATTTAGTTGTGTAATTGAAAATGTAGAATTGTCAATACTCATTTGTTGATAAGGCCATCTGTTATGATAATTTATACACTCGCTAATTATGTCTGTCGTTGACTGATTTGCTTTGTTGTAAAAATTGTCAACAATTGGCAGGTAAAAATTTGCAAGCTCGTTACATTCAAATGCTTCATTAATTTGATAGTAGCGATTTAGTGTTGATACAATTCTTTCTCGTACTGAACTTGAAGCAGTTTCAATAGTTTTATTTGTTGTCTCTGCTGTTGTAGTAGTGGTTTGATTAGGGCTTTCCGATTGTTTTGATTTGTCTTGTTCTTTTGCTGCAAGCCACCCGTTTGTGATTGCTACCAATCTTGATTTTTTAGCGGGGTGGGTTGAGCTTGAATTATCTGATGCAAAAGTTTTCATTGCAACTTGTGCATCGTCTAAGGTTGCTCCCATTTTATAAAGAATGTATCCTGAAAACCTATCGGCTTCAAGTTCTAAGTCAGGTCGGCTACCGCCTTGCAATAAAGTGTGTCCCGACAAATGATGTCCAATTTCATGAGCGAGGATGCTGATTTCTGACCAATGTGTCTTAGTCAAGTCTTTAACCCCAATCATGAATTGCTGGTTATACATAATGTATCGTAACATGTCGCCTGAATTCTTTCTTTGAATGACAGCACAAGCATTATCTACATCAGCCGCCATCAATTTGAAGTTTACAGGTAAGCCAGTATAATTCATTATTCTTGTCAAAGCAGTTTGGGCTTCGTTGTCAGATGTAAAGCCATACACTTGATTTGAAGTTAGTTCGCCTGTGTAACTGCATGAGCCACTAACTGCTATTGAATATTTACTTTCACTTTGTGCTTCTTCACTGGCAATCTTATCATCTGTCTCAGCTTTAGAACTTGATGTTTGATTGCCACACCCAACAATAAAGTAAAGAGTGATAAGAAATAAAATCTGTTTCATGTCATGAATTTTACTGGATAAGTTTAGCATATTCTTCTTGTGCCCAAATCAAATTTTGTTCAGCTATTGGGTAGCCGTCGGGATATTGATAAACTTCTTTTGTTATTGTTATGGCATCTTTTAAATGTGCCATCGCTGTTTCAATAAGGCCAATATTTTTTTCTTCAATTCCTATGTAGATTTTGGCAACTGCCATATTGTTTAGAGCAGGAAAATTATGCTTGTCTTCCTCAAGGGCTTTTTCGTAAAGTGGTATTGATTGTCGGTAATGCTTGTTGCTTGAGTAGCCAAATGCTCTTTGAAAACTCTGGCTCATTTCTTCAAAGGCTTTCTCTTTGTTGTCGCTCATGTTTTGGATTTTTGATGGCTGTGTCTATTAGGTGAAGTGTGTCGCTAATATAGCACACAACGCGTTAATTAGCGCTACCAACTAAATCACATTTTATTCAATCTCAAAGAAATAACATTCTTTAATTATTGTTGTCGTTAGGACGATTCATTCTTGAGGAAACTCCATCTTGCAGAGCGAGCTAGTCCAACGGGAACGGCCCCAGAAGCTGGCACTGCGCATCCGGAGATCGGTTAAGAAAAGGTGAGCAGTTTATCAATACGGAAAACCGTACTCCCCCAAAGCCTTCAACAACAACTCCTACGCCTGCATCAACAACACCTGCCAGGCCTGTTGTACCTGGCCCTGGTCGAGGAGGGAAGCGGCGTAGCGGTGGATTTCTTTTTCCATTTCGTCGGGGTTGAGACTGTAGTATTGAAAGATCTGCCGCAGGTGGGCATCGTCGTAAGCGGGATCGATTTGGGGTAAATGATGCACATTTCCCAGCTGGCCGAGGTGGTTGCCGGTAAGAACACGGCTGTTGCGGACGGAAGGGGGGGGCGTCGATACCGGGTTCAACGGGGTTGGTTTGCCGCTGTGCTGGAATTCCGCTGTCCATCAGCCAAGAACTACAGCCTAATAGAACCGCAGATTATGACGATAGGAACTAAAGTAGAATAGAATTGCGTCTGACGGAACTGCTGCTGATTGCGAACAAGAGGTGAGAGTCTATTCATCAGCCAGCATAGCAGCAATCCTCATGTTGTACGCATTCCAGTATTATTGAAAGTCTTTATTAAGTTGTTCGACTGTAAATATTTTAGTGGTTAATTCTAGTAGTTGATCTCCATTTTTTGCAAGATTATTTATGCTCTGTATTTTCTTTATTAGTCGTGGAATGTCTTTTGCTGATTTGACTATTAGATAATCAATGTCAGAAGCTGAGAAGTCCAAAGTAATGCTATCAATCAAGGGTTTCTTTTTTGATTTTTTTCTAAACGTTTGATATTGTTGCTCTGTTAAATGAGTTTTTATTCTTTTATCTTTCATTTCTGGAACAAATCTCCATTCTCTTTCATCATAAAATCGATAATTCTTAATAGTCTTGTTTTTCCTGTGTAATGTGCCTTGGTAGTTTTTCAAATACCTGAAAATATTTAGATTAACATCAGTTGTCTCACTTAGATTTGGAAACATTTCAAAGAATAATTCTTTCATTTTAGGACTTTTGCTATCTGATAGTTTCCCGAATTGTTCAAATAGCTCAGTAAGGTTAGAGAGTGATTTGTCTAAGTCACTAGCAATTACTGAATTTTCTTCTATGTAAATAACAGGATTAAGTTTGTTTTTGATGCCCCAGCTTTTTTTCATACCGATAGCATAGTTTCCGTATTTGGAAATATGATCTTTCGTTAATGATAACGGCAAATCGCAAAAGGTTATCATTGGGAAAATATTTTCGTCTGATGTTCCGTTTAATGTATATTTTTCTCTGCAATAAGAAAGCTTAAATTTTATTTCGAGTATACTAAGAATATTTAATAGACTGTCGGTAAAATGAAACAAAGAATCAGATGAGACCTTCATATTGGTAATGGCTTGGTTGCTTACAACACCTAATTGGTGCTAGCAAACAAATTACATATTATTTTAAATCAAAGCAATACCATTTTTTAGCCTTTGTTGTCGTTAGGACAATTCAGCCCGGAAGAATGGCCTCCTGTTCCAACCGCCTTTTAATACCACGAAACTAACACGGTTCTGGCATAGAGCGCCTGGCTACAGATAGAAAAGAGGTGGAGCGATTAGACAATAGATCATGTATGGCCGCGACCAGCTTCCCAATACGGAAGCCCGTATTTCCACCGAAGCCTTCAACAACAACGCCAACGCCTGCATCAACAACACCTGCCAGGCCTGTTGTACCTGGCCCTGGTCGAGGAGGTTGGCGGCATAGCGGTGGATTTCCTTTTCCATTTCGTCGGGGTTCAGGCTGTAGTATTGAAATATCTGCCGACGGTAGGTATCGTCGTAGGCGGGATCGATTTAGGGTAGCAGATGCACATTGCCGAGCTGGCCGAGGGGGTAGCCGGTGAGGACGCGGATGTTGCGGATAGAGGGGGGAGGGCGTCGGTGCCGATGGCGAGCTCAACGTTAAAGCATTCGCGATGTGGGGGTATTTCGAGTTCCGTCCGCCCGGTGCCACTGCTGACCTGTCCAGACTTGCGAAGCAACGTCTAGATTAAAGATACAATAGCTCATTGTTGAAACTGTTGCTCGGCGTTATTCGTCTGCCGAAACCAAAGCTGATTAACGAACAAAACCTGAGAATATATTCGTCACCCCGCCATATTGCCAATTCGATGTTACTAGCAGTTTAGTCGGAAACCATTGTCTTTGCCACTCTAAATGTATTTGGCTTTAAATTGTATTTATTTACAAAATTTTGATACGTCTCTTGCACATGGTGCGTAACCAAATCATTAGTTTGGATAAAATATCCTTGTTCTTGCTCTGCTGTAATAAAGGACTGTATTTCGCCTTTCTTAAACACGGTGCTTTTGAAATTTGTCACTTTAGGTAAATCCACTGGTAGGTCTGTAGCAATATTGTGCTTTCGTAACCCTGCCAGCAACGAAGGTTTTAAAATTCCTTCGTAACATATGTCTAATTTCTCCCACAAAGCATAGGAGTCGTTCTTTATAACCGTGTCCGGCATAGAATCAATTACCGAGATAGAGTAACGAAGTAAAGAGGTTATTTCAATGTATATCAACAAGGCTTGGAAAGTATCAACTTGATTACTTAAAATAGGTATGGAAGAAAACTTTGTCTTCTTAAATTCAACTTCTTCTGCAAAGTGTCTGTCATGAAATAATTCATTTCTGAAGAAGCAAAATTCATTCAGCTTTGCGATTATACCTGTTTCGTTAAAAGCTTTTTTGTCAAGTTCAAGCAAGTCTACTAGAGAGCCTAATCGTTTCCCTAAGTCCTGATTCTTAAAAACTTTAAACTCAACGGTTTTCTTAAGGCATACAATTTTTATAAGACAATTCAAATAGGATTCTAAAGCCAAAAACCAAAAACTAATTGCAGAATGTGTTTCGTTACCTGTCCCTATTCTCAACAGTTTAGAACTCTCTAATTCTACTAAATCATTTAAAGTATAGTAAAAGGCTTTATTAGTGTGCGACTGATAGGCTAAATACACTTTATGGTCGGGCTTACTGATTAAGGAAAAATAGGAAGTCCCTAATTCATTATGTCGAAGTTGTTCGAGGAGTATCATAAAATGCTGCTAACGCGTTAATTAGCGCTATCAACTAAGTTACATTTTTTTTAATGTCAAAGCAATAACATGCTTTCACCCTTGTTGTCGTTAGGACAATTCGGCCTTGTGAATTTCTTCTCGCGTCAGCTCGCTAGTTTTTCTACAGAGGAAGAGAGGCGTTGCGGAGAGGACACGGTGACGTTTTTAGGTTAATTGGAACGACTCTCCAGCACTGATGAAGGATTGTCGGCAAGAACTGCGGTAAATACGGTTTCCCGCATATCCAGCTAGGACATTAAGAACATCCCTACAACTGCATCAACAACACCTGCCAGGCTTGTTTTAGCTGGCCTGATCGGGGAGAGGCGGTATAGCGGTCGATTTCCCTTTCCATTTCGTCGCGGTTCAGGCTGTAATATTGAAATATGTGCCGCACGCGGGCATCGTCGTAAGTTGGATCGATTTCGCGTGGCTGATGCACATTGCCGAGCTGGCCGAGGTGGTTGCCGGTAAGAGCACGGCTGTTGCGGATAAAAGGGGAGGGCGTCGATGCCGAGTTCAACTGTCAGTGCTTGAAGTCTGAGGCGGTATTTTGTGATCAGTCTGATCGGTGTCGCTACTGGCCTGTCAAAAGCTCATTGTTTATTCTGTTGCTTGGCGTTATTCGTCTGGCGAGACCAAAGCTGACTAACGAAAAAAAGTTGAGAATATATTCGGCCCCTCGCCGTATTGCCAATGCAATGTTATGTGCAGTAAATTTTTTTACAATCTTTCTTTTGCCCATTCTTTTATTGTACTCGGATTAATTTTATTGCCGGTAAGAAATTGGTTAACTGTCAACAGTCCTACGAAATTTCCTTTTAAATATACTTTAGGAGGAGTTTGAGAAAATTGATTGAAAGGACTTAATTGCGAAAACTGTCCACCATATGGACAAAACTGGTTAAATATTGATGTTTGAGAGAACTGGCTACCATAAGGACCAAATTGATTGAATATTGATTTTTGGTCAAACTGATTTGGCGTTAAGCTGCCGAGAAATGTACCGTCATTAGCGATTATGAATGATTCTCCTTGGTCTTGCCTTACTTCTATTTCGTCTTTAGGTATTCTTCCTTTTAATAAAGAATTAATATCATTTTGTAAGACGTATAAAAAAACGTCGGTTGGAATGCGGTCTGATAAATATTTATTCTCTGTCACCCTGCCAATATACCGCCCATTTAAATACAACTTAGGCGGTTGACTACTATATGGATTATTTACGCTAAACGTTCCATACCTACTACCGTATTGCGAGTATTTATTGAAAATACTTGTCGTGCTATATTTACTACCGAACGAACCATACTTATTTAAGATCGATTGAGAATCAAATTTATTCGATGTTATCTTTCCGAGATATTGACCATCTTCCGCTATCAAATATGATTCACCGGATGGCGTAACGCCTTGGCTACCCGCCTTATATAATTCGGAGAGTAGTTGCTCTAAGAGCTCTTGTGTTTTGTCTTTGTTTTCTGACATTACTTTTTATCCCCGTATAAGTTCTGCAATAATTTTTGAATTTCCTCTGCCGCTTTTGCTTTTGGTAATTGTGTAATTAATATTGGAGCTGTCGCCAATGCTATATTCTTTTTTCTTAAGTCCCTTATTTCATTAATAGGAAAGTATAAAAATCCTGTCGTTATTGCAGATGGTGTCGACCAAACTAACTTACCAGTTGTTATCGCAATTATGAAGCAACTAATTCCACAAAGGAATAATAATGAAGTTAGGACAATATAGAGGAGTTCAATATTTCTATTGTCCTTTAAAACTTTGTCAACTCGTTGCAGTATTGCTTCTATGTCTGTCATTGTTGTAGTTTGTCTTGATGTCGGTTTTTATTGCACATAACGTTGGACGGCTTGGCGTTGTGGCGATATTCTTTGTTCCGTATGCCCACGACTAAAGCCGATTGATGAACTAATGTACAAGTTTTATTCTACTTCAAAATAGCGTTCCTTTAAGCTGGATATGCAGCACAATAGCTGACCAAAAGTTGATGCTGCTTTGGGTCAGCCGCCATAACGCCAAACCGATGTTAGTGGCAGTTCTTTACTACTTGTTGATAGCGTAATAAAAATCTTTGGTCTTTGTTTCATCAACAAGTAATTCCAGAAAAGTCTTTGTATCTCCCTTTATTTCAGGTTTGTTCAAAAGTACGTCACCAAGCGTCCGTAGTCTTTTTAGCTGTGCGGCATTGCTAATTCTGGATTTCAAAGTCCCATTTGTTTTGATTGTATTTACAAATTCTTCCGCCGACTTGTTATCGAATTTCTCAAACATTCTTGAAATTCTCGGTGCTGCCGCATTTGAATAAAATGCAGTTCTGCTATATTGATAACTTGAACCCTTGTATCCTACGTAGGTAAGCGTCATGGCTGTTACAAGTCGTCCAATTAGTTCGTCAGGCACAACAGAGCCAAACTCTTCTAAGTCTTTTACGGCTGCCGCCTCTTCATTCCAATCATCAAGGTGGTCTTCTAAAAATTTAATTTTCGGTTCGTAAATGAGCTTTCGGGTTGTTGTTGTTACATAACGTAACCCGTCCACCAACGTTAGCAATTCAATTGCTTTTTCATTTTTAGGTCCATCACCTTCCAAATACATTTTATCAAAACGTTGACCGATTTGTTGCCTTATTTCTTTGGGTGTAACTTTCCATAAGATAGGGTAGCTAAACTCAATATTAGCTCTGAAGCGTGTGGAGATTGTGTCGCTGACATAGTATGTAAATAGCTTATTGCACATTTCGCCTTTGTAAATTTCTGGCAAGTCAACAAATGCCTGTTCTACAGCTAATTCGTGGTTCGCATATGTGTCCGTGTCCATTTTGGTAATGTAGTCGTTGACGTTAATTATCGGAATAGGATACTCTTGCGATAAAACGTAACGATTGCAATCCGCAATCATGTTCAAAACCTTGAACAAACTCGGGTCAGAGCTATCTGGATGTCCATCAAAAATGTTTCTTGTTTCCCTTGCTTGGTGCATTATTTTCTTTGCCTCCCAACTCAATGCACCTATTTTATAAGCTCCTTCGATTAAATCGTTATCTGTTACATGATTTTGGAAATCCTCGTAGGTCTTTACATTTTTGTTCATTTCTTTATTGAACAAATCCAAACTCCTATGCATGACTTTACGTCGTAAGTCGTCACTAACTGCATTCCAATAGCAACCAATGGCACTCCGTAAGCCTCCTGCTTGAAGTACTGTTCTTGCCTCCCTTATATATTTATTGTCAGTCAAATCCTCTCGAACATTTATCAGCTCTCGCTGAAGGTAGTCGAGCTTTTCAGCAGGTAAAACAATTTCTTCTGTTGTCTTTTTTACTATGTCAGCCATATTAGGGTGTTGGGTTTAGAATTACCACTAACACATCAATCTGTACTACTAACTAATATACAAAGTATTTGATTTTAAAGCAATAACATTCTTTAACTCTTGTTGTTGTTAGGACAACTCATCTTTGGGGAAACTCCATCTTGCAGAGCAAGCAAGTCCAAACGGAACGGCCCGAGAATCTGGCACTGCGCATCCGTAGATCGGTTAAGAAAAGGGGGGAATAACTTCCCAATATGGAAAACCGTACCGCCCCAAAACCCTCAACAACAACACCTACGCCTGCAACAACAGCACTTGCCAGGCCTGTTGTACCTGGCCGTGGTCGAGGAGGGAGGCGGCGTAGCGGTGGATTTCCTTTTCCATTTCGTCGGGATTCAGACTGTAGTATTGAAAAATTTGCCGCAGGTGGGGATCGTCGTAAGTGGGATCGATTTCGGGTAAATGATGCACATTGCCGAGCTGGCCGAGGTGGTTGCCGGTAAGAACACGGCTGTTGCGGATGGAGGGGGGGAGGGCGTCGATGCCGATGCCGAGTTCAACATTGGGCTTTTCTACGCGAAACAGATTATCGGTGCCAACGCGGCAGTACCAGTCGGCGCCGAGGCGGGCTACATGGTCAATTTTTTGTTGTACGGGTCGGCCATCTTCACCCAGCAACGCTTCGCTGATATGGAGCCGCAGCACTTCGCAGATCACGAGGTTGGCGGCGCCACCTTCGCTACCTATGGGCTTTACCTCCAGCACGCGGCATTCCATTTTGGCCGGACTTTCCTTTACCATGGGAGGCTTTACGAGCGTAGCGGGCTCGGGGGTGAAGCCGGCTTTTACAAACTCATCTACACCCTTAGAGTATTCGCAACTGGCGAGCGACATCTGCTGCACCATGTCGTAGGTAACAATATTGATGACTACTTCAGGCACTTCAAGCACATTTTCGAGGGTATGCTTGGTAGTGCCATTTCGTACGCGGCGCGAGGGAGAGAAAATAACGATGGGTGGATTGGTGCCAAACAAATTGAAGAAACTGAAAGGACTCAGATTAACATGACCGGCTGCATCGATGGTGGATGCAAAACAAATGGGCCGGGGCGCAACCAGGTGCTGCAGAAAATACTGCCGCTCCTGCACGGTCATGGCGCTCATGTCTTTTGTAACCATGGAGTTTCAGTTTGTGGATTTGGGAATTTGGCTATTGGGGAATTTGGCAAGTGAACATTACCCGAGAAAGAAGTTACAGAATTGCCAAATTCCCAATTATGATTTTCTGTTGTTTTATTTTTTTTGTGCGAGGATGCTCCAGTCTGTGTCTTCTTTTTCGATCTGGTTTTCGAGGCGGCCGAGCTGGTCTATTTCCATCACTACCTGATCGCCGGGTTGCAGCCACTGCTCCACATAATTAGGATCGTTGAGCTTGCCGGTACCATTCAGTTCGAGAAAGCAGCCGGTGCCAACAGTGCCACTGCCAATTACATCGCCGGGAAACAGGTCTACACCATAGGAAGCGCGCTCAATGATTTCGGCAAAAGTCCAGTCCATATCAGCCAGATTGCCTTCGCTCACCTGCACGCCATTCACGCTGCAGGTCATACGCAGGTTCCAGTTTTTGCCGGTATGGTTTTCTTTAGCCGCTACTTCCCATTGTGCCAGTTCGTCGAGCGTTACCAGCCAGGGACCAATGACCGTGCTGAAGTCTTTGCCCTTGGCTGGACCAAGGTTCAGCATCATCTCTTCCATTTGCAGACGACGAGCGCTGAGATCATTCATGATCATCAATCCACCAATATATTCATCGGCTTCCTCGGCGCGAATATTGCGGCCGGGCTTGCAGATCACAATAGCAGCTTCGAGTTCGAAGTCGAGCTTTTCGAAATGATCGGGCATACAACGCACAGGGCCGGGACCCTGTATGCTATGGTGATTGGTGAAATAGAAAATGGGATACTGATCAAACTCTGGTATCATGTCTACTTTGCGGTTGCGGCGGGCAGCGGCTACGTGCTGACGAAAAGCATAACCATCGCGACAACTGCTTGGATAAGGCACGGGAGCTATCAGTTGCACCGATGAGGCTGGCACGCCCCGATTACTGGTCCTTTCGCCACTGGCAAGCATATGTTCTCCAGCCTGTGCAATAGGAAAATAATCGTCCCAATAGTTCAGAAACATACTCATGCTGTTGGGTAAGTCGGGATGAATCACTTCCATGTCGTAAATCATACCATTTACCAGCACACCTAATTGTTCACGTTCTTCTTTGATATAGCTGACCAGTTTCATATTTCCGGTTTTGGTGCCGCTAAGTTAGGAAGCTTGTTTGTAACTTACCCGCATGATTAAACAGATTGCCTGCCTGTTGTTTGCTTTCTTTCTGAATAGCTCCCTTGTTGAGGCGCAACAATATATTCGCATCAATCAGCTTGGCTATTTACCCAATGGTATAAAAGTGGCTGTTTGGTGTAGCAAGCAGGCCGAAACGGTGAAAAGCTGGCAATTGATAGACGCAAAGACGAAAAAAATTGCCAGCTCGGGAAAAGCGGGGCCCGCATTTGGTACTTATGGTCCCTTTGTGCAAACCTATCGTATCGATTTTTCGCGTTTTCAAAAGCCTGGTTCCTATTATCTGCAGGCGGGCGATGCAAAATCGCCGGTATTTGAAATTGGCGATCAGGTGTACCAGTCGGCGGCCGATTTCTGTTTGCGTTATATGCGGCAGCAACGTACGGGCTTCAATCCATTTCTGAACGATAGCTGTCATACCCACGACGGATATGTGCTGTATGGTCAGGCAGCAGGAATTGCCGACAGCAGCTATGTGGATGTAGTGGGCGGATGGCACGATGCCAGTGATTATTTGCAATACTCCACCACATCGGCCAATGCCACTTATCATTTGCTGGCCGCCTACCGCGATTTTCCTGCTGTATTTGGCGATCAGCATCAGGCCAATGGTCTGCCGGGCAGCAATGGCCAACCCGATATACTGGATGAAGCCCGCTGGGGACTGGACTGGTTGCAAAAAATGCATCCGCGACCCGACTGGATGTTTAACCAGATTAGCGATGATCGCGATCATATCAATATGCGTATTCCTGCACAGGACTCGCAATATGGTAGAGGTTATCAGCGTCCCGTGTATTTTATTAGTGGCGATGTACAGCAGCGGGGAAAATTTCTGAACCAAACCACCGGCACTTCATCTACGGCCGCCAAATTTGTGAGTGCCTTTTCGCTGGGTGCCGATTTGTTTGCTGCTGAAAAGGATTATTCGCAGCAATTGGCCAGTCGTGCCAAAACAGCGCTGGCATTTGCGCAGCGCAAACACGGCGTTACACAAACAGCTTCGGTGAAGTCGCCCTATATCTATGCCGAAGAAAACTGGACCGACGATATGGAGCTGGCTTTTGCTGCCATTGCACGCAGATCAGAAAAGCCCAACGGCATGCTCGACAGCGCGATGAAATATGCCAGGGCGGAGACCATCACGCCCTGGTTAGGCACCGATACTGCGAAGCATTACCAATGGTATCCCTTTATCAATCTCGGTCATTTTGAACTGGCGAAACAGTTGAAAGGACAGGAACAAAAGGAGCTGATCAATTATTATCGCCAGGGAATTGATAGTGTATGGAAGAAAGCTTCCAAGAATGCGTTTTATCGCGGTGTACCCTTTATCTGGTGCAGCAATAACCTCACCGTTTCTTTTGCCATACAATGCAAATGGTATCGACAGTTAAGCAGCGATCAGTCGTATCAACAACTGGAGCAGGCCAATTTCGACTGGCTTTTTGGATGCAATCCCTGGGGTACCAGCATGGTGTATGGACTGCCTGCTAGTGGCGATACGCCTGTTGATCCACATTCCGCCTTTACGCATTTGAAAAATTATCCGATAGATGGTGGCCTGGTTGATGGACCCGTGTATACCAGTATCTACAAAAATCTGATTGGCATTACGCTGAATAATCCTGACGAATATGCGGAATTGCAAAGTGATCTGGCTGTTTATCACGACGACTATGGCGACTACAGCAGCAATGAGCCAACCATGGATGGTACCGCATCGCTGATTTATTTGCTGGCTGCCATGGAAGCAGAAGCTGCCAATGACGGCAGCCAACAACAACAGGAACATGGTGCAGTAATTAGAGCTAATCGTTCGCAGAAAAAACTGGCCATGGTATTCACAGGGGATGAATTTGCCGATGGAGCCGCTTTTATTGCCGAAACACTTCGGAAAAATGATACAAAGGCTTCCTTCTTTTTTACCGGCAATTTTTATCGGCAGCCCGCATTTAGAAAATCGATAGCTGCGCTGAAAAAAGATGGGCACTATCTGGGCGCACATAGCGATCAGCACCTGTTGTATTGCGACTGGAAGGAACGCAGCAGGCTGTTGATTACCCGAAAGGAATTTGATGCTGACCTGCAGGCCAATTATGCTGCAATGGCGCGCTTTGGTATAAAAAAGGACGATGCCAAACTGTTTTTACCACCCTATGAGTGGTACAACGACAGCATTGCCAGCTGGACTGCACAAAATGGATTTCAACTGATCAATTATACGCCCGGCACACTCAGTCATGCCGACTACACCGTGCCCGAGGAAAAGGCTTACCGCAGCAGCGCGCAGATCTGGCAGTCGATCCTTGATCAACTGGAGAAACCTGCCGGGCTAAACGGTTACATATTACTGATGCATGTGGGCACCGACCCCCGGCGAACCGACAAATTCTATCACCTGTTGCCCGATTTGATCGGTTTTTTGAAAAAATCTGGTTATCAACTGGTTCGGGTTAACGAACTGCTGGCCCGGCCAACATCGAAATAACCGGTTTTGGCCTTTTTTTAGCATGATCGGAGTCATAACTGAATTGACCCGACGTTGTATCTTTGCGCCATGCAATTCGAAAAGATCCATAATAAAGGTCAGGCACGCCTGTTCAAGAGCGACTATCTGGAAATGTTGACCAAGACCCACCCCCTGGTGATCTGGGGAATGTATCTTCCCGTAATTGGGTACATGTTGTATTATAGCCACGATAGCCTGGGCTATTCGGTGGGCCGTATTACACTCGTGTTTCTGTTTGCGATGTTTTTCTGGACATTTTTCGAGTATATCGCCCATCGATATATTTTTCACTGGGTAGCGGAAACCGAGCGGGCGCGTAAAATTGTGTACACGCTGCATGGCAATCACCACCACTATCCGCGCGATAAGCAGCGTCTGTTTATGCCTCCGGTGCCGAGCATCATCATTGCATCGATCCTGTTTGGGATCATGTATCTGTTTATGCGGCAGTATGCATTTATGTTTTTCCCGGGCTTTATCCTGGGCTATCTGATCTATGGATCTATGCACTACGCGATTCATGCGTGGAATCCGCCATTCAAATGGATGAAACCTCTCTGGCGCAATCATCACCTGCATCATTACAAAAATGAACACAACGGATTTGGGGTTAGCTCAACGATCTGGGATCATGTGTTTGGGACGATGTTCGATTTGAAGAAGGAGAAGGAGGATAAGGAGAAGGTGAAGGAGTTGATGTTTGGGAAGGGTGAGAGGTGAGAGGTGAGAGGTGAGAGGTGAAAGGTGAGAGGGAAGAACCTGCATCAAATCTGCGTCATCTGCGAAAAAAAAATCTGTGTAAATCTGTGCAAAAATCTGCGTAAATCTGCGGGAACTGAAAACGATTTACTGTTCGCGTGCTTCAAAATAGCGCAGCAGTTCTGTTCCCGCAGATTTACGCAGATCTATACGCAGATGGCGCAGATGACCTCTCACCTTTCACCTCTCACCTTTCACCTTTCACCTCTCACCTCTCAACTCTCATCACCGCCTGCCTCTCTATAATCATCTCACAAATAATCTCCGCCGCATCCCGGTTCGGCTGCCCCCGTAGCGCTGCCTTCAATTTATCTTCATCCACATCTATCCGGTACAGAATCGTCAACAGCCTGTTGAAATCGTTTTGAATCAACTCATTGATATGTTGTTGTAAACGCAACCTGGCTTCTGCGCCCGTTGGCAGATCCAGATCCATTGTTTGCGCCAGCTTCTGCAGCGCCCATTCTTCGCTTTTATCCATGATATAACAAAGCTACAATCAATTTAAGGCCGCGTTAAATTTTATTTAACTAAAAAATTAGTTTAAATAAATTGGATTTATGGACTGTTGCCAGTAATCTTGTGCCTGTTCCGAAAGTATAGCCATGAAAAAATTCCTACTGCTTATGATTTTTTCCGGCCTGGCGCTTTGCGGCGTCTATGGCCAGAAGGGCCTGCTGACCGGCAGGCTGGTCGACAGTTCGGGTGCGAAGCCCGTTCCTTATGCCACCATCACGGTGTTTAAAGCCAGCGACACCAGCATCATCACCTATCGCCTCAGCGACCCGGAAGGCAATTTTCGAATTCCTTCCCTTCCTGTTCAAACCAACCTGCGGGCTGTTATAACTGCCGCAGGACTTGAAGTGATTCGGAGAGAATTTACTTTCGGGAATGATTCACTTACCCAGGATTGGGGCCCATTAAAAATGCAACCCGACCTGAAGGAGCTGGAAGAAGTACTGGTGATAGCGGAACGTCCACCAGTGGTATATCGCAACGACACCATTGAGTTTAATGCAAACGCTTTTAAAACCCTTCCTTCGGCATTGGTAGAAGACCTGTTGAGAAAATTTCCGGGTGTGGATGTAGATGAGAGTGGAAATATTACGGTGAATGGCCGAAGAGCCAACCGGCTGACGGTGGATGGCAAGGAATTTTTTGGATCAGATCCCAAGATGGCCACTCGTAATCTGCCGGCAAATATCATTGACCGGGTACAGATTTCGGATGATCAGGAGCAGAAAGACCGGGATCCCAATATTAATCAGGCCGATTTGGGAGTGGTGATCAACTTAAAACTGAAGAGAGCGATCAAAAAGGGTTGGTTTGGCAAATTGTATGGCGGTGCCGGCACCAACAACCGGTTTGAAACAGGTGGCATCATCAATACTTTTCGCGATACGCTGCAACTGAGTTTTCTGGGTTATACCAACAACCTGAACCGTAGCGCATTCAGCATCGACGATGTGATGCGCATCGGGGGTTTTGGCCGAAGCAATATCAATAGCGTGATGGTGACCGATAATGGAGGCTTTGCGCTTAATGATATCAGCTTTGGCGGACTGGGCAGCGGCATTACACGTTCCACGGCATTTGGTGTAAACGCCAATACCTTATTTGGTAAAAAGGTGCAACTGAGCCTGCAATATTTTTATGGCAACAATGGCACCGACGAAGCCAGCCGTTCGAACCGGGAGCAGTTTTTCGGCGATACCATACAAACTACTACGAGTAATAATCGGAGCAACACGGTAGAACGCTCACACCGCTTTAGTTCTCAGCTTATCTGGAAAATTGATTCGCTGACCAGATTAACCTGGCGGCCGGCTATCCAGCAGAGTGTTGGTCGCACGCAATCGCTTTTTGAATCAGCCAACAGCAGCAATGTCGATAATCTCCTAAACGATAGCCAACGCGAGCAAAACATGGATCAGGATGCCATGACGCTTTCGCAGGAGTTGATTTTTACCCGTAGTTCGCGCCGCAGAAAAGGGCGTAGCTTTTACGCAAGGTTAAATAACGACTATGTGAGGCAGGTACAGGACGATTACAATGAATCGATCAACAATTTTTACAAGGTTCCCAATACTCAAAGCTTCAATCAGTATCGCGATCTGCTGGCGGCCGATAGCCGGCACCAGCTTTATTTGCGCTACAATACACCCTTTTCAGAAAAACTGAGTTTGTCGGTTACCGAATCGGCAGAATTGTTTAGCCAGCGAAACAGGGTGAATACCTATGATTATGACCCCGTATCGCAGGAGTATATCGATTTGAACGAAGATCAAAGCAATAGCATCACCCGGAAAGGGATACGATCCAATACAGGGGCCAACCTGATCTTTAGAAATAAGGGCTGGAATTTTGAATCGGGTGTCGTACTGCGATCATTGAACGTTACAAATGAATTTGCCGGACAGCCCGACGTGAAGCAGAACTTTTTGTTTGTGACACCCAATGCTACGATTCGGAAAGGTCCTTATAGCCTAAGTTATAACTTGAGCGTAACCGAGCCGCAGGCTGCCGATTTGCAGCCTGCTGTAAACAATACCAATCCGCTCTACCAAAGCTTTGGCAACCCCGATCTCAAGCCCGGGCTGGGACATACCGTTTACTTCAATTTCTTTAAATACAATCCGCAGAAGGGGCAGTTTTTGTCGGCTTATGTAAATGGCACTATTCGAAACAACGCGGTGGTTCGTGCGCGTACCATTGATGAAAACGGCGTGCAAACAACGCGCCCTGTCAATATCGACGGAGTCTGGTCGCTGCAATTCACCAGCAATGCCCGCCGCGAGCATAAGTTCAGTAGCAATTTTAAGATCAATTATTCAGGGTCTGTTACCGTCAACTTCAATCGGCAGTTTGTGTTGTTAAACAATGAAAAAAGTCAGGTCGGAATCTGGTCGCTAAGGCCATCGGCATCGGTAGGATTAAACTGGAAAGACAAGATTGAATTCACGCAGCGATATAGCCCCAACTGGAACCGCAGCGTCTACGAAGACCCTACATTTCCCACGCTCAGCATTTGGCGTCATAACCTTCAATCGAATATGACGGTGCGTATGCCGAAGAAACTGGTTTGGGAAAATACCGTGAACTATGTGTTCAACCCCCAGGTAGCACCCGGCATTCGCAAATCGATCTGGACCTGGAATGCGGCGGTAAGCTATCTTTTTATGAAGGAGGATCGGGCTAATGTAAAACTGGCTGTATACGATTTGCTGAATCAGACTACGAACGTCAACCGCTCGGTGAATGAGAATTTTATTCAGGATACGGAAACGACCATCTTACAGCGATATTTCATGCTGACTTTTACCTACAATATCCGAAACTTCGGCGCACCAAAAGTGGGAGAGAGAAATAGAATTCTGATATTTTAACCCCTCCAGACAAATTAGCTAATTGATAATAATCTAATTTGTCTTAATGAAGTTTACGACAATCTCTTCTGCCTGCTGGCAGGCGCGATCGAGGTTGTCGTTTACAATACAATGATCGAAATGTTGTTTGAATGAAATTTCGTAAGCCGCTTTATTCACCCGGTCTTTCAGCGATTCGGCTGTTTCTGTTCCGCGCGATTCCAGTCGGCGCTTCAGTTCACCTACCGATGGGGGTTCGATAAAAATGCTGAGCGAAGTTTGAGAAAATTGTTGCTGTACATGTATGGCGCCTTTTACGTCGATATCGAGCAGTGGAACCTGGTTATTATTCCAGATCCGCTGCAGTTCGGAGCGGAGGGTACCATAGTATTTGCCTTCGTACACCATTTCCCATTCCACAAAAGCGCCTTCGCGTATTTTGTCTCTGAAATTTTCCTGCGACAGAAAATGATAGTCCACACCATCTTTTTCATGAGCGCGGGGCTGGCGGGTTGCTGCAGAAATGGAAAAAGCCAGTTGCGGGTATTTTTTCAGCAGGAAATGGGTGATCGAAGTTTTGCCCGCTCCCGAGGGGGCCGTAATAATGATGATCTTATCCTGATACAGTGGCGTTGGCATCCGCAAAATTAAAAGAAAACTGCTTATACCCGGCGTATGTCGGCACCCAACTGTCGCAGCCTTTCATCGATGTACTGGTAGCCACGATCGATCTGTTCAATATTTTGAATGGTGCTTTTCCCTTCGGCGCTAAGCGCAGCTATCAGCAGGGCAACACCGGCGCGTATATCTGGGCTGCTCATGGTGATGCCGCGAAGCTGCTGCTCCCGCTCAAGACCAATCACCACCGCGCGGTGCGGATCGCAGAGAATGATCTGAGCACCCATGTCGATCAGTTTGTCGACAAAAAATAGCCGGCTCTCGAACATCTTCTGATGTATCAGCACACTGCCCCGGGCCTGTATGGCGGTTACCAGCACAATACTCAGCAAATCGGGCGTAAAGCCCGGCCAGGGATGATCGTAAATGGTGAGCACACCTCCGTCGAAATAGCGCTGCACTTCGTAAATATCGCGGGCGGGAATATGGATATTGTCGTTTTCGATATGGAGTTCAATGCCGAGTTGACGAAATTTATCGGGAATGATGCCCAGGTGTTCCACACCGGCTCCCTGGATA
The DNA here is from genome assembly GCA_046297935.1 of Chitinophagaceae bacterium. GTDB lineage: Bacteria > Bacteroidota > Bacteroidia > Chitinophagales > Chitinophagaceae > CAYMZZ01. The sequence continues at coordinate 4,659 of JBKBHA010000021.1, read as the reverse complement.
GTGATATCACTTTTTGTCATCGCTGCCAGGCCAATAAAGGAACCCACTTCAATCATATCGGGCAGCATGCGGTGTTCGGTACCCGACAGGTATTCTACTCCTTCAATGCGAAGCAGATTGCTGCCGATGCCGCTGATGCGGGCGCCCATGCGGTTGAGCATACCGCAGAGTTGCTGTACATATGGTTCGCAGGCTGCGTTGTATATTTCGGTAGTACCACGCGCCATTACAGCCGCCATCACAATATTGGCGGTACCTGTTACCGATGGTTCGTCGAGCAAAAGCCGGGTTCCCTGTAAAGCAGGCGCGTTCAAATGAAAAAAACCATCTTCCGGGTGATATACAAAATTGGCACCCAGTTTTTCGAAGCCAATGATATGTGTGTCGAGGCGGCGGCGACCTATTTTATCGCCACCCGGCTTGGGTATAAATGCTTTGCGGTAGCGCGACAGCATGGGACCTGCAAGCATAACGGATCCGCGCAGGCGACCACTTTTCTTCCGATAATCTTCGCTGTGCAGGTAATCAATATTCACATCGTCGGCCTGAAAAATGCAGGTGTCGCGTGTGGGCCGCTGCACTTTTACATTCATTTCCTGCAGCAGTTCAATAAGCAGGTTTACATCGAGAATATCGGGGATGTTGGTAACAACAACAGGCTCGGGCGTAAGTAAAACGGCGCTGATAATTTGCAGTGCTTCGTTTTTGGCACCCTGTGGTACTATAGTTCCCGACAGTGCCTTGCCGCCTCTGACTTCAAAGGAGTGCATTCAATTAAATTGACCCTCTATTCCCCTTAACGGGCGTTGGGGGGTTAAAATCGTTTTTTCTTGAAATTACCTCCGCGGTTATCGTTGCGGCGGTTGCCGCCATTGTTGCGGTGTTGGAATTTACCTCTTTGTTTGCCATAACCGCCACCTCCTCGTTCACGACTTTCCTGCTGGCGGTAAGCTTTCACGAATGGTGTGTTGGTAAAAGTGAGCTGGCCACCGGTGATATTGCCCATTTCGCTCTGAATGGCATCGTCGTGCACGGTTTCCTTATGCCAGTTGTTGTAAGCCAGCTTCATGTAATAAGCAATAGCATTGGCAAAGCCCGCCCTTTTTTCCGGGTCCTCTTCTTTCAGTGCTTTCTGGATCACGATTTCGAGGTTTTTGCCCAGGTGTGAGTGGCGCGGGTGCCGCTTGGGATAGGGAAGTGGCTGAGGTCTTTCGCTCAGCGACTCGCGGGTAGGGATGGGATAGGGAGAATCCACATCGAGTTTAAAATCAGAAATCAGGAAAAGATGATCCCAGAGTTTATGGCGAAAATCTTCAACATTCTTCAGATGTGGATTGAGGAAGCCCATCAGTTCTATTACAATATGTGCATTCCGCTGCCGGCGTTCTTTATCCTCGATGGCTAACAGGTGTTCGATCATTCTTTGCACATGGCGACCATATTCGCGCATGGCCAGATGATTACGCGTAGTATTATATTCCATAAAATGGTAAGAGAAAGGACAAATGTAGTAAATAAGTGGAACTTGAGTAAGCGGCCCTCAGGAGCTGAAAAAAGGGCAAAAAGAAAGGGGCCCCGAACCAAGGCCCCTTTTACAAGCCACCATCCTCTTCCACCTAAGAGGTCATTTAATTAAAAGTTGATTGACGCTTACTTCCTGCGTCTTTTTATCGGTCAGCCTCAACCAATACACACCTGACTGTAAATGGGCTACCTGAACGGGCGTTTCTCCACTTGCCACAATATCTTTCTGCGTCACTAACTGCCCCTGCGTATTAAAGATCTGTACCGCAAATTTTCCTCCCACTCCAGTATCAAATTTGATACCAACTGTGCCACGGGATGGATTAGGGAAGATAGAAAATTTTGTAGTTGCGGAACTTTGCAGGGAAATATGCTTGATATTAGTAAAACGCACATATCCATTGCTGTAAACCTGTTTAATCCTGAAGTAATATGTACCCTGTTCACCGTTGGGCACATCATACAACATGCGATAAGGCTCGGTGCTGTTTGTGTTTTTTTCAACAACAGCAATACTTGTAAAATTTCGACTATCCCTACTTACTTCAACCTCATAGTGATAATTCGCAAAAGGATCATCGTAACCTGTCCAGCGAAGCTCAGCACGGGTATCGGTAACCTTTGAAACGTTAAACATTTTAACATTCAACGGCAGCACTGCGGGCGGGCAGGTACAATATTCAAAGCGGAAGTTGACAAAGGCCGAGGTTCCAATTCGGAAATTAAAATCGCCGCCGGTAATAACCGGGCTTACCAGTGCGGTGATATTGTAAGTATACGCCACACTGTCGAGTCCATAGAACTGGGAAATAGTGGCCGAGTCGCTGATCGTTCTACATATCTGTACGGCATTGAGCAGGGTATCTTTTGATACCGCTACAAAATCGGGACCGCCACCCACCGAACCATCGCTGGGTCCCAGGTTGTAAGTGCCGTAGGCGTACGAAAAGCTGTTGGTTAAAGGAGTGCCCAGGCCGGGACCCGTGATATTATCATTACGGGTATAAAACACATCGGCTGTTTGAGGCGAAGCCGAGTTATTTTCGATATCCATGGTATCCACTACGGCCGTGATGGAAATACAAAGCCGCACGCAGGTTAGCATGGCCATAGAAGGATCGAACTGAGGAAACTTAACCACGCGGGAAGTAACTCCTGCGGGAGTAGCGATGGTTGTATCGAAGGCAGTGGAGCCCTGAGGGTGTCCATCGGGGCATTGAGCATTAGCCATTCCACTCAAAATCAGCATGCTAATGCCTGCCAGCAAATATCTCAAAGCGGTGTAATAAGGTTTCATAGGCCACCGGGTTAAAGGGAAGTACGGATTATTGGATTACACTTATAATATTATAAAGGTAGCTTCGTTGCGTACAGGACACAATTGTATTACTTCGCTATTTTATGCGCAGTAAATGGCGTAATTGCGTAGGGATAGTTACGAATAAATACACGAGATGTCCGGACCGTAATTTCTGCACCTGAAAAGCATTTTTGCTTTTGCAAACCGGTAATTTCTGCAGCAAGTTGTTCTTTTAAAACGCTATTTACTGCCCGAAAATGATCCTGGCCGGCATAACTTTGCAGCCCATGCAGATAGTGATAGACTTAAGGGAAGGTGGCCAGCATTTACCGGGCGGAGCCTGCACGCTCGAGCAACTGTTTCTGCAATGGGCGTTGCAGAACCCAACCGATGAATTTGTGTGGCTTTCAGAACGTAGCGGCGATTTGCCTGATTTACCCAATCTGAAAATAGAGTCTGTAGCACCAATTAGGCGGAATACCGGCGCAGTTATTCAGGGTTATCGACGCGAATGGTCTGTTTTGTCGAAGAAATTCAGACCCGATTGGCTGATACCGGTGCCAGGGGTACTGGTCAGGGGCTTAGATGTGCCTCAGGCGGCATTCTGGCTGCATGCACCGGGGAGGCATTTTTTGGAAAAATCGCTGATCTCCCGCTTCAGTTATAAACGCATGTTGCCGGAAATGATTCAACTTGCCAGAATTGGCTGGCTGAATGGCGATGGCTGGCGAACACTGCTGCCGCATAAGCAGCAGCTTGAACTCAGCAACTGGCAGGCGCTGGCCCCCGTAGCTGCACCCGAAAGCAATTCGCGCGTAAATGAAGCGGCCCTCTACGAAATGGACTATCATACCGGTGGCCGGCCCTTTTTTGCCAGTTTTGTGACGAGCGAATTGCCCGAAACCACTATGCAGCTGATGAAATCGTTTTCCGTTTTCAAAAAACGGCAGCAAACCGACTGGAAGCTGTTGCTGATTGCTGAAAAGAATGGCAACTACCGCGAATTGAAGCGGGCGATGGATGCATACAAATATAAAGAAGATACCGTGTTGCTGGAGGCGACAACTGCCGAAAAGAATACGGTATTGAATCTTGCCTATGCATTGGTGCAGGGTGCGGGTCAGTTGCTCAACGACTCGCAATTGCTGATGGCCCTTCAACATGCCTGTCCGCTGCTGCTGCCCGATAAATATCCTCCACAGGACTGGCTGGGTGATACGGCGGTTTATGCCGGCTCGGAAGATGTGTCGGAAATAGCTGGGTTGATGATGCGAGTGTACAAAGATGAAGAATTTCGCAGGGCACGTTGCCAGGCTTCGGGCGCACTCTACAGAAGTTTGAGTCTGGAACAAATGGCACAGCATACTTATCGCTTAATTAACCCTCGCCAATAGCAGGATCATTGTATTTTTGCAGCATTATAAACAGGCAACCATGGCAGAATCGACCATACATATTGAAGTAAAGACCGACGAAAACTATATACCCGAAGCAATTGGCTGGAAGGCCAGCAGCACCGGGCAGGAAGAACTACAACAGGCCCGTGCCATGATGCTGGCTTTCTGGGAACCTTCGGAGCGCACTGCACTTCGCATCGACCTGTGGACAAAAGATATGAAAGTGGAGGAAATGGCCGATTTCTTTTATCAGACAATGATGACGATGGCCGATACCTATGGCCGCGCCACGCAGCAAAACGATCTGGTAGATGAAGTGAAAACATTTGCCCGCGGGTTCATCAAGAAATTTCAGGAGAAGCAGCAGGCGGGGGAGAGGTGAGAGGTGAAAGGTGAGAGGTGAGAGGTGAAAGGTGAGAGGTGAGAGGTGAAAGGTGA
>JBKBHA010000020.1:0-37546 GCA_046297935.1 Chitinophagaceae bacterium | reverse complement strand
ATGCTTTAATAGCTGTTTGGAAGCGGATGTGCTCTCACTCTCTTTCACTCCATTCACTCAAATCTACTTAGCGCGATCGCTAAATCAAAGACCTTTTAAGTTGATATGCAAACATAGGAGGTAACAGAGTTTTTTCGCAGAGTGCGCGGAGAGCTATTGAGAGGAAAGAGAGTTGGGTTCTTAAATTAAAGAAGTCCTCCCGTGTCTCTGCGTAGAATCTCTGTGTCCTCTGCGGTTAAATGGGTGCTGAGTTGTTTAGTTGTTCTATGCAATCTGTGTACAAATCTGTGGGAACAGAAAATGTGATTCCTTAGAGGCTGTTAAGAACCTTAAAGCACCAATACCCTTTTTAACCGCAGAGGGAACAGAGTTTTTTCGCAGAGTGCGCGGAGCGAGGTAGAGATGTTGAATCAAATAGTATTATAAAATAGTTTAATTCATCATGGCGGTCTACCAGCCCGTTCACATTTGCACATTTCCACATTTGCACATTTGCACATTTTCTTTCTCCTATTTTTGCAGCACAATCAAACGCCCGTATGCCCGAATCTCACCCGGTGTCCTTCGACAATACCGAATATGCATTTGAATATAAGTCTGACGCTGATCTGCGTAAAGCACGCTGGCTCTTTTCGCTGATGGGAAAATCCTGGTTGGTGAAGTTAGGCACCCGCCTCACACCCTGGGCTGTTCGTTCCGGGTTGCCGGTAAAGGGCCTGATTCGTAAAACGATCTTTGCCCAGTTTGTAGGTGGTGAAACCCTGCAGGAAACCACTACGGTGGCCCACCGCCTGGGTGAGTACGGAGTACAGGTGATCCTCGACTATGGTGTAGAAGGTGGCGACGATGGCGAGCAGGGATTTGATCACGCAACAGAAGAATTTGTGCGCGTGATCAACTATGCGGCCACCCAGCCCAATATACCTTTCATGAGTGTGAAAGTGACGGGTTTTGCCCGTTTCAGTTTGCTGGAAAAGCTGGATCAGCTCATGCACGCCGGCCAGGGCAGTTTGATGAAACGTTATTTGCGGGCGCTCGATGAGGTTTCGGCTGATGAAAGGGAGGAATGGCATCGGGTACGCCGACGCATGATGCAGATATGCGAAACAGCTGCCGCGAGTGGGGTAGGGGTATTGGTAGATGCCGAGGAAACCTGGATTCAGGATCCGGTGGATGCGCTTACCATCCTTATGATGGATACATTCAATAAGGAGCGTTGTGTTGTTTACAACACCATCCAATTGTATCGGCACGACCGGTTGCAGTTTCTCAAAGACTCTTATGATGCGGCGATAGAACGCCCCTTTATCCTGGGAGCCAAGCTGGTGCGCGGAGCCTATATGGAAAAGGAAAGGAAGCGCGCAGCCGAACAAAATTATCCCAGCCCTATACAGCCTGATAAAGCCAGCAGCGATCGCGACTACGATGCAGCCATTCGTTTTTGTATGGACCGGCTGGATCGTATTGCCCTGATTGTGGCCTCGCACAATGAAGCCAGCAACCTGCTGGCGGTTGAGCTATTGAAGTCAAAAGGTCTGCCGGCCAAACATGCTCATGTGCATTTCAGTCAGCTTTATGGCATGAGCGACAACATCACTTTCAACCTCGCCCATGCCGGTTGCAGCGTCAGCAAATACCTGCCCTTTGGTCCCATTGGCGATGTAGTACCTTACCTGATGCGCCGCGCACAGGAAAATACATCTGTTGGCGGACAAACGGGTAGAGAACTAAGCCTGATCAATCGCGAAATGAAAAGGCGTAGTAAGAAACAGTCTTAAGCACTGGCCCATAAATTTTTCAATAGCGGGTGCCCACAATTTTTCGCTGCTTTTTTTCCCATTTCTGCCAGGATTGACTGCGAGTTATCCCATCGTTGTTGAATTTTTTTGATCTTGAAGTGTTGGTCAATTAAACAATGATTGCTTAACTCCGATTTTCCAATCCACTTTTTTTTCCTAACATTGAGGTGCTTTTACTACTGCGATTGCCAGATAATACTGCTATACAGGAACTGCAAAAGAGGATCGACCTGTTTGAAGATATGGATGCGTACAAGGAATTGTACCATCTTTATTTCGACGGACTGCATCGGTTTGCTACTTCATTTGTAAAATCGAATGAAGTGGCCGAAGAAATTGTGTCCGACGTATTTATCAAGATTTGGCAAATGCGCGGCCGCCTGTCAGAAATAGAAAATCTCCGGGTCTATTTATACACCATCGCAAAAAATTTCTCCATCAATTATTTGCAGAGGTCCCAAAAAAACCCGCCGTTGCATCTCGATGCCATGGACATTGAGCCGCAGGTAGCTTTTGGAAATCCGGAGGATCTTTACATATCTGAGGAGCTTCGGCAACGAATTCAGTTGCTCATCCGGCAACTTCCACCCCAGTGTCGTTTGATATTCCAGCTTGTTAAGGAAGAAGGACTGGCCTATAAAGAAGCGGCCGATATTCTGCAGGTATCGCCCCTTACCGTCCGTAACCAATTAACCATTGCCGTGCGCCGAATTGCAGGCGCGCTGCCTGAATTTCAGGCCGATACATTCCTGAAGCAAAGGACCCGGGATTGAAAAAAACCGTTCCTGGGAGTTGTTTGAAAAAAAATCTATCTTTTTTTATTTCCTTTTGGTACATCCCACTGTAAACTGGTGTCTTTAGCCAGACAATCCACTGCATGAACGAGGACAGAATTTGGTTATTGATCAGCCTAAGGCTATCGGGCGAAGCTACAGCAGCTGAGCTTGATGAGCTGGAAGTTTTGTTGCGTGACCATGCCTCGGTACGAATGAAGCTGGCATTGATGGAGCAGAGTTGGAAGACCCGACAGGCACCGAAGCTGTTGAAAGAAGCAGCATTTAACCGCCACCTGCAGCGCCTGAGCCAGCACCTGAACGAAGATGTGCTGAGATACGAAGCGCCTGCTGACACTGTTGCTGAGAACGAAGCAACTGTTGAGTCGCCGCGTAGGCCGTTGCTGCGCCGCATGGTTTGGGCAACCGGTATTGCCGCCTCGTTGATGGCTGCCTGGTTCTTTGTGGCCCAGCCCTATCTGAGCAAAAACGCCAACGACATACAGGCACAGAACACCGTTTCCACCAAGCGAGGTTCTAAATCGAAAGTGCAATTACCCGATGGTACACAGGTTTGGTTGAATGCCGATAGTCGAATTACTTACAACGAAAACTTTTTGGGAAAGGAAAGGGTAGTGAACCTCACCGGCGAAGCCTATTTTGATGTGGTGCGTGACGAGGAGCGTCCTTTTGTTATTCATACGAACGTAATTGATATCCGTGTGCTGGGTACTGCTTTCAACGTACGTTCTTATGCTGATGAATTAAATACAGAAACCTCCCTCGTGCGGGGATCAGTGGAAGTAACCATCCGTAATCATCCGGAGAAAAAATTTACGCTGAAGCCGAACGATAAGCTCATCATTAATAACAAGCAGGCTTTGCCAACACAGGCTCTTGCCGAAGACGAAAAAACCAGTAGTCGTGAAATTGTGCTGACCTGGGGGAAAATAAATTATGCCAGCAAGCAGGACACGGTAGCCACTGAGGCAATGTGGACGCGCAACAAACTGGCTTTCGACAAGGAAAAACTGGAAGACATAGCCCTTCGCCTGGAACGCTGGTATGATATATCGGTGGAGGTAGAGGGAGAAAAGTTGCAGCAAACAGAATTTTCGATGATAGTGGAGGATGAAAGTTTGCAGCAGGTACTTGAAGCCCTACGAACGGCTGGAAAGTTCCGTTACACGATCGACAAAAAGAAAGTGCTGATAAGGCCCTGATCGAAACTGTTGACGCTATTACGGATATCAATAACCTGACAGATACAACTGCAAGAACGATTGCTTAACCCTCAAAAAACTGCGCATATGAAAAATACTTCCTGACAGCCCCCAAAAAAGAACGGAGAATGTTTGCGGCATTCCCCGTTTTTGAACGAAAGCAAATTAGCTCAGGCCTGAGCTAAGATTCTATCATCAAATCAAAACTAAGGTATGAAAAAAAATGTACCGGGCGCAGGCTCCTTTGCGTCCCGTTCACTCATCAAATGCTTGCTTATGATGAAGTTTACGATCCTCCTGGTGCTGGCGGTTTCATTCCAGTCCTTTGCCAAGAGCTACGGACAGGAGCACATCAGCCTCAACCTCGAGAAAGTGTCGCTGAAAAAAGTATTGAAAACAATTGAGCAGCAAGGCGTTTGCCGTTTCGTTTATAAAGATGAATTATTACCCCGCGATCAGCGGGTGAGCATTTCGGTAAAAGATGCCTCGCTGGAAGATGTAATGAGCCGGATATTGCGCGACACCGAGCTGGCTTATAAAAAACTTAACGGCAACCTGGTTGTAATAACGGCAGCTGGCAGCGGCGGCCAAATGGTCGCATTTCCCGTTACCGGCAAAGTAATCAATGACCGCGGCGAACCCTTGCAGGGTGTCAACGTAGTGGAAATGGGCACGACAAATGGCACTACCACTAATGCGGAAGGCAGTTTCGTGTTATCGGTTGCGAGTGGCAGCGCAAAACTTTCCATTTCGTATATCGGTTATCTCACACAGGAAGTAGAAGTAGCCGACCGTTCTGTATTGAACATCCAGTTGCTTGCCGAAAACAAGAACATGGAAGAAGTGATTGTGGTTGGTTATGGTACCCAGAAAAAGAGAAACGTAACCGGAGCTATTTCCAGCGTGAAAGCAACCGACCTGGAAAATATGCCGGTGTTTCGCGTGGAGCAGTCTATGCAGGGACGTGTGTCGGGTTTAACTATTACTTCCGCATCTGGTCAGCCCGGAGAAGGCTCTACCGTTCGGGTACGTGGTACTACGACTATCGGCAACAGCGATCCACTGTATGTAGTAGATGGTGTGCCGGTGAATGGTGGGATTGATTATCTGAATCAGGCCGATATTGCTTCTATTGATGTGTTGAAAGACGCGGCTTCTGCTGCCATCTATGGTACACAGGGCGCCAACGGAGTAATCCTGATCACTACTAAAAAAGGTCGTGCAGGCGCGGTAAAAGTGAACTATAACGGCTTTGTGGGCACTCAGGCGCCCTGGCGCAAACTCGATCTGTTGAATGCAACAGAATATGCAACCTTAATGAACGAAGCCTATATGGCCGCGGGTCAGCCGATCCGTTTCGCCGATCCATCCAGCTATGGTAAAGGTACCGACTGGCAGGCTGCTGTTTTTAACAACAACGCCCTCATTCAAAATCATGAAATAAGCCTTTCCGGTGGTTCTGAAAAAAGCACCTATTTTGGTTCATTCGGCTATTTGAATCAGGATGGTATTGTTGCTACCTCCAACTCGAACTACAAACGCTTTACTGCCCGTTTCAATTCAACGCATAAGATTGGCCGCATTGCGAGCTTTGGTACCAATATTGGTTATACGCGTACTAAATCGCAGGGAGTTGGTACCAACGGTGAATGGGGTACTCCTTTGAACCGCGCCATCAACCTTGATCCGCTGACGCCAGTAGTGGTAACGGATCCGAATGTGGCAAACCAGGCTCCGTACACCAACAGTCCCTATGTTGTGCGCGATGCCAATGGAAATCCCTACGGTATTTCCACCATTGTAACTTCTGAAATTCTGAATCCTATTGCAGCACTCAAAGTAGGGCAGGGCAATGGCTGGTCAGATAAACTGGTGGCAAACGGATTTCTGGAAATAGAACCCATTGCAGGATTAAAATTCCGCTCCAATATCGGCACCGATCTCGCCTTCTGGGGCGATGAGAGTTTTCAACCGCTCTATTATCTGAATTCTATTAATCAGAACGTTGATCTGAATGGTTATACCCGGAACTCCAACCGCGGCATGTACTGGATCTTCGAAAACCTGCTAACCTATACCCGTCAGTTTGGCGATCATAACGTATCGCTGATGGGTGGTACCTCGGCGCAGAAGAACTACGGTGAGCAACAGGGTGGCACCAAGCGCGGCATACCGGTAGACAACCTTAAAGATGCTTCGCTCAGTTTTTCCGTTCCTCAGGACAACCAATTCTTCTGGGGAAGCGAATACCAGAATGCGTTGTCGTCGATCTTTGGTCGGCTGACTTACGACTTCGACGGTAAATACCTGTTGAATGCCACGGTGCGCCGTGATGGTTCTTCCCGTTTTGGATCGAATAACAAATACGGCGTGTTCCCGTCCGTATCGGCCGGCTGGGTGATTAGCCGCGAGAATTTTTTCCCGGTAACAGATAAAGTTTCTTTCCTGAAACTGCGTGGTTCTTACGGCGTGAATGGAAATGACCGCATTGGCGATTTCCGCTTTGTATCAACTGTGGGTGGCGGACGTAACTACACTATTAACGGCCAGCTCATCACCGGCTTTAGCCCCAATGCCATTGCGAACCCGGATCTGAAATGGGAGTCTACATCGCAGCTCAATTTTGGTTTGGACGCGATTGTGTTCAAGCGCCTGAACGTAACCCTGGACTGGTATAGCAAGAAGACCTACGACATGTTGTTGGGTATTGATGTACCCGGCTATGTGGGCAACAACGGTCCAATTGGCAATATTGCCGACATGGAAAACCGTGGTATTGAGCTGGAACTGGGTTATAACGGCCGTGTGGGCGAGCTTACCTATAGCGTTTCGGCCAACGTATCACATTTGCGTAACCGGGTAACTTACCTTGGCGACGACAAGGAATTTCTCGGCGGCCAGACCTTTGGTCCGCAGGGTGTAGAAATAACGCGCACCATGATCGGCTATCCGATCGGTTCTTTCTTTGGATTCAAGACGGATGGTTTGTTTCAGAACTGGGGCGAGGTGAACAATTACAAAAATCACAACGGCGATATGCTGCAGCCCAATGCCGCTCCTGGCGATATCCGGTATGTAGACATCAACGATGATGGCGTAATCAACAACGATGATCGTGGAATCATTGGCGACCCTACTCCCGACTGGAGCTTTGGATTTACCGTTGGCGCAGCCTGGAAGGGTTTTGATATGACTTTATTTGGTCAGGGCGTAGCCGGCAATGATGTGTTTCAGGCAATCCGTCGCTTCGATCTGCCTACCGCCAACTACACCAAGGAGGCATTGGGACGCTGGACAGGTCAGGGAAGCTCCAATTATTTTCCTCGTGTGGTGCTGAATGATCCAAACCAGAACTTCAGCCGCAGTTCTGACTTCTTCCTGAAGCCTGGAGATTATTTCCGTATCAAGACGCTTCAAATCGGTTATACGTTCAGCAACAAAGCCCTGGAAAAAGCAGGCATTTCCAAATTGCGCTTGTATGTTATGAGCAACAACCTGGCAACCTTCACCCGTTATTCTGGATTTGATCCCGAAATCGGTGGTGGCAGCTATGGTGTTGATCGCGGCATTTATCCGCAGGCCCGTTCTTTCATGGTGGGCGTGAATCTTGGTTTTTAATTTTAAAAGACTGAACAATGAAAAAGAATTTTTTGAAATATAGCATATTCACAATGCTGTCGGCTTCGTTGCTGGCAGGATGCAGCAAGGAATTTCTTGAACTCGATCCCCGCGGTACGCAGCTGGAAGGTAATTTTTACCGCAATCAAACTGAGCTTTACCAGGGCCTGATTGCCGTGTACGACGTGATGCAATGGGGTAACTCGGGTGGCTATACCATGAAAATGCCTTTGCTGACTGTGGCATCGGATGAAGCGCATGCCGGCGGCAGCGATGCTTCGGACCAACCGTCCTGGGTAGCCTACGATAACTTCACGCTCGATCCATTCCGTGGGCCACAACTGGGGCTTTGGCAAAAAAATTACTCCGGCATCTATCGCGCTAATTTGTTTTTGCAGAAGGTAGAAGGTGTAACAGCGCTCGATGGAATTTTTAAAGCACGCACCATAGCTGAGGCCAAAACTCTTCGGGCTTATTTTTATTTCGATCTGGTGCGCTTTTTCGGAAGAGTGCCCTTGATTGTGGGGCCTATTCCTACTGCAGAGCTATATTCCCAGGAGCAGGCTACAGCCGCTGAAATATTTGCACAAATCGAAAAGGATCTGACCGAAGCAATTCCCGATCTGCCACTGACCATACCGGTAGGTGAAAATGGTCGTTTGTCGAAAGGTGCTGCCAAGGCGCTGCTGGCTAAGGCCATCATGTTTCAAAATGAGGATTCGCGAATGGCGCAGGCAGCACAGTTGCTGAATGAAGTGAATAGTTCCGGTGTGTATAGTCTGCTCGATAATTTCGGCGATGTATTTAATCCGGCCAATCGTTTTTCTGCAGAGTCTATCTGGGAAATTCCGCATAGCAACAACGCTGCCTGGGGCGACTGGGGATGGATCAATGGTGGCGAAGGCAACGTGGGACCTCAGTTTGTAGGCATGGCCGACTACAATGGCAGCACCTATTCAGCCGGCTGGGGCTTTGCACCCATCTCGCTCGATCTGGTAGCTGCCATGACAGGCGATCCTCGCTTTGAACATACCATCATCGATGGTCAGGCACTACGTTCTGGTGGCGCATCATATAATGCCCGCTATCAGAACACCGACTATTTCATCAAGAAATATGCACCCATGCAGAGCTTTCGCTCACCTGTGGGTACCGCAGAGCTGAACTGGCCATATAACGAAGTAGAAATTCGCCTGGCAGATACCTATTTATTGGAAGCCGAAGCGCTGTTGCGCAGCGGAGGTGATGCAGGCCGCGCGGGTTTGTTGCTTAACGGAGGTCCGGGCTTTGAAGGAGTTAGGAGCCGGGTTGGTTTACCTCCTGTTGCTGTTACGCTCCAAAATGTTTATCGCGAGAGACAATTGGAACTGGCCACTGAAGGACATAGGTTTTTTGATCTGATCCGGACGGGCCAGGCATCAACGGTACTGGCATCGAAAGGTTTTACCGCTGGCAAAAACGAAGTGTTGCCGATTCCCCAACAGGAAATTGACGTAACCAACGGAGTGCTGACGCAAAATCCTAACTACCAGTAAACAAATTTTGAACCGTCAAATTCTAAAAAATGAAACGAATCATAAATTTTGTCAACCTACCACTGGCAGTGATGGTGAGTGTATTACTTACTGTGGCCGCCTGTACGCCCGATTTCAAGGGCGAAGAATTGGGCAGCCTGCCAGATGCTGATTTCGAAGTGCTGCCTGGTCCCGACGCCAACACAGTTGTTCTTGTCAACAAATCAAATCTGCCGTCCATCCCTTACTGGACAGTGAATACCGGGGCATCGCTTTCTGGCGATTCAGCCCAGTTAAGGCTGATTTTCGCCGGCACTTACCAGGTAACAATGACGGCTGCTGGTCGCGGAGGTATGTCTACCGTAACCAAAGACGTAGTGATCAGCCAGAGCGATCCCACTGCTTGCGATCCCGCAAAAGCGCTTGGCTTCATCGCCGGCTGTACCTCCAAAACCTGGAAACTGAATCCGGAAGGCGGCACTTACAAAGTAGGTCCCGGCCCCGACAATGGCAGCTGGTGGAGTAGTGGTCCAGGTGATGTAACCGGCCGCAGTTGCGAATTCAACGACGAGTATACTTTCAGTTTTAATTCAGAAGGTACGTTTGTATACGACAACAAAGGTGACTATTACGCCGATGGTTATATTGGCGCAGGCACTTTTGGTTGTGAGCCCAATAGCAACCTTAGTGGTGCACAGGCTGCCTGGGCTTCCGGAAATTTCAATTTTTCCGTAATTGAAGGAGCTGGAGTACGCGGCCTCGGTCAGTTGCGTGTAATTGGAACCGGCGCTCATATTGGTCTGCAAAAAGTTCACAATGGTGGTGAAACAACTGCAGGCCCTGCCGGCAGTTCCATCACTTACGATATTCTGGAGCGCGTTCAAAACGCTGGTGGTGCAGGTTATGATATTCTGAAGCTGGGTGTCAATATTGGTGGTGATGCCTGGTGGACCTTCACCTTGCGTTCAAACTAACAGCGCTCTTTAAAATCTTGCAATACAGGCAATCGTTGCAAGCAAGCAGTTAGCACAGGGCGGGCGACTCGAGGGTTAATAAGCCCGCCCTTTTTCACCTTTCATCTTTCACCTCTCACCTCTCACCTCTCACCTTTCACCTCTCACCTTTCACGATATAAAAAACTTTCAACCATGCGCCAACTACCCATACTAGCCTCCCTGACAGCGTTGCTGTTAGCAGCATCCTGTTCAAAGAGTGGTGGCGGCGATCCGCCTCCGCCTCCGGTAACTCCGTCGATCAGCATTGAAGATCTGTCGCTATTTGAAGGTAACGGGGGTGCTAACAACTTCAACGTAGTGGTGAAATTGAGCAGTGCCAGCGAGCAGGCAGTGTCGGTACAGTATAGTCTGCAGGCCGGTACAGCCAGGGCGGTGGAAGATTTTACCAGTGTCTCCGCGCAAACGCTCACCTTTCAACCCGGTGAAACACAGAAAAACATTACCGTGGCAGTGGTGGCTGACACCTGGAAAGAAGGTGATGATGAGTTGAAGGTTAACTTAAGTAGTCCGTCCAATGCTACATTGAGTCGCAATTCGGCTACTGTAATAATTCGCAACGACGATAGTCAGGTGCAGTTTTCTAACGATGGCTATGATGCCCCTGACAACTATGCCGGTTATTCACTGGTTTGGGCCGATGAATTCAATAACGGTCCGCTTGATGCTACTGCCTGGTCGCATCAGAATGGCGATGGATGTGATATTAACCTTTGCGGATGGGGTAACAACGAACTGGAATATTATACCAACCGGCCGGAGAATCTGTTTTTTCAGGACGGCAAAATGATCATTGAAGCACGAAAGGAAAATTTCAGCACACGCAACTATACTTCTTCCAAAATCATTACTGCGGGTAAAAAGAAGTTCAAATATGGTCGGGTTGATATTCGTGCAAAGCTTCCGATAGGGAAAGGGATATGGCCTGCCTTCTGGATGTTGCCACAGGATAATAAATATGGCGGCTGGCCGACCAGTGGAGAAATCGACATTATGGAAATGGTAGGGCATGATCCTGCACGCACACATGGCACCGTTCATTTTGGTCCCGGCCCTGGCAGCACCAGCGTAAACAGGAGTACCAATTTAAGCACGGGTACGCTGAACGACAAATTTCATGTGTACAGTATTATCTGGAAAGAAGATGAAATTCAATGGCTGCTCGACGGGAATCTGTTTTCTACTTTCCGCAAATCAGATGTGCCCGCCGGTATGATCTATCCGTTCAACGAAGATTTTTACTTTATCATCAATATGGCTGTAGGAGGCAACTGGCCCGGCAGCCCCGATGCCAGCACTTATTTTCCTCAATGGCTGATCGTTGACTACATCCGAGTGTATCAATAATAGTAAATGAATTACCCGCAGACACAAAAAACGCGCCTCAGCGCGTTTTTTGTGTTAGTGGAACGTACTGGACTCGAACCAGTGACCCCTACTCTGTCAAAGTAGTGCTCTAAACCAACTGAGCTAACGTTCCGGGTCGGCAAAAATAAGCCCTTTCACCGAGAAAAATCCGGGGCGAATTTTTTGGCTCATGCAACATTTGCAGATTCTGATTGTCTTGTAAATAGAGCCATGCAGAAATACCAGGTAACCATCGAATTCGAGATGCGTGATAATTTTGTGGATCTCATCCCCGCGCATCGCACCTATATCAACTACCTGATCAACAAAGAAATTATTGATCAGTATGTGGTTAGTATGGAAACCCACCAGGTGTGGATCACTATTAATGCCGACAGTCGCAAGGCGGTGGAAGAATACCTGCAAAAATCACCTCTTCATTCTTTTTGGACTTATCGCATCACTGAATTGTTTGTGTGGGATGGTCAGCATTACCGGCTGCCGGCGGTGCAACCGAATTAAAAGCCCATCCTGAAACCCCAGCCCGGCTCTCCCCGAAAGGGGAGGAAGAGGTAGCGGCTCCATTAGAATTCTATTGTAGTCAAATCGTCCAATCTACCACCTGGTTGGTCAGTGCTTCGTTATAACTGGTTGTGATGCGGATGTAGTTGTCGGTGTAGCCTTCCATATTTCCATTCTTGTTATGGGCTTCAAAAAGCACTTTGCGTATCTGACCTTCGTGCAGGCGGGTAAATTTCTGCATTTTGCGATAGGAAAGATTGCGCAAAATCTTGTTTCGCTCCTGGCGAATTGGAATGGGTACTACGGGTCCCAGTGTGAGCGCATGTGTATTGTCGCGTTCTGAATACGTGAACACGTGCAGGTAGCTGATATCGATATCGTGTAGAAATTCCACTGTTTCGCGGAAGTGGTCATTGGATTCGCCGGGAAAACCAACAATTACATCTACGCCAATAGCGCAATGAGGCATCAATGATTTGATGCGTGCTACCCGGTCGGCATAGAGTTCGCGTTTATACCGGCGGCGCATGGCGCTGAGAATATCATTACTGCCGCTTTGAAGAGGAATATGAAAATGCGGCATGAATTTTTGGCTGTGTGCAACGAAGTCGATTATATCATTGCTCAACAGATTGGGTTCAATGGAAGAAATGCGATAGCGCTCAATATCCTTTACCTGATCAAGCGCTTTTACCAGTTCAAAGAAATTTTCTTCGCGCTGATTCATGCCAATCACCTGTCCGGCTCCATCTGGTCCTTTTCCGAAATCCCCAAGGTTGATACCCGTTAGCACAATCTCTTTCACCCCATTCGAAGCCAGTTCTTCCGCCTGCCTGACCACATTTTCGAGCCGGTCGCTCCGGCTCTTGCCACGGGCCATGGGGATGGTGCAAAAGGAGCAGTTATAATCGCAGCCATCCTGTACTTTCAAAAAAGTGCGCGTACGATCGTTGACCGACCAGGAAGAATGAAAGCCGGTTACTTCTTCCACATCGCAACTGCAAATGCGAGCAGGGTCGCCTTTGGAGAGCTCGCGCAGGTGTTGCGCAATATTGAATTTTTCCGCCGCCCCCAATACCAGATCAACTCCGGGTATGGAGGCAATTTCGGCTGGTTTTAGTTGTGCATAACAACCTGTAATAACTACAAAGCTTTCCGGAGAACGGCGCTGAATACGGCGCACCAGTTGACGACATTCCTTGTCGGCATTGTCCGTAACCGAGCAGGTGTTGATCACGTAAACGTCGGCCTGGTCGTCAAAACTTTTTTTCTCAAAACCTTCCTGCTCCAGCATTCTGGATAAAGAGGAGGTTTCTGAGAAATTCAGTTTACAACCGAGCGTATGAAAAGCGACGGAACGTGTCATGGTCATAAGGGCGCAAATTTACCACGATTAATTGGATTGTGACGGCCGAAAGCCGATTCATATGTATAGCCGCGGAAACGATTTACGAAGGCTTGATACTCAGCCTTTGGCACAGATCTCATCAATCAGCTGCATCACGGCAGCTGCTTCATCGGCAGAACAGGGATTGGTCCCCGTTCCCAAAAAGTAGTCCACCGTGCTGGCAATCATGGGTTCCTGCACATGCGGGAGGGGCTCAAACACGAACTTTTCCGCTTTACCATGGCGGCGCAGAGTGATTTCCTGGCGATCAAAAAAAGCAAAGCTGAGCGATCCTTCTGTACCCGTGATGCGGCATTCATCTGTTTCTTCTGCTGCATCAACCGCAAAACACCAGCTTCCCTGCAACAGGAGTCCGTTGCCAAAGCGAACACTGCAGGCAACCGTGTCGTCGGCCGCATAAAGGGCCGCCTGATTATAGGCGATTCCTTTTACTTCTAAAGGGCTGCCAAACCAGTGCAGGAACAGGTCGAGCTGGTGAGGAGAAAGATCGTGAAACAGACCACCACCGGAGATTTTAGGGTCTACCCTCCATGCATTACGGGGAATATCCAGCTCAGCAGCAGTAAGTGCACGCCGGTGCATGCTGATTTCCGCAACACGCGGCTGACCAATTGCCTGACTATCCAGCAAAAATTTTATTTTCTGAAAATAGGGCTGGGCACGGCGGTAGTGCGCTACGGTAAGGGGGACTCTTGTTCTTTTCGACATCTCCGCCATTCGTTGGGCTGCATCGCCGGAAAGCGCCATGGGCTTTTCGACGTATACGGGCTTGCCGGCGGCGATTGCCTCCATTGCCAGCTCTTCATGCGAACCTGGTGGGGTGGCTATGTACACCGCATTGACCTGTGGGTCATGGATCAGGTCTGAAGCCCGGGTATAGTAGCGGGCCACTCCATGCCTTTTCGCATAGTCGCGTGCTTTCTCTTCATCGCGACGCATAACTGCCACGAGGGCGGAATTATTCACTTTTTGAAATGCCGGGCCGCTTTTCCGTTCCGTTACTTCTCCACATCCGATGATTCCCCAATTGATTTGATTGCTCATGTGCTGGATTGAACACGCAAACTAATACAATCCCCGGCAGATAAGTGAAAAGAATGAAATCAGAATTAAGCTGGCCGATATGTATATTCGGGCATTAATTGCCTGTATATGAAATGGATATTTTTTCTAATGCTTCCTCTTGTTATTTGCTGTTCGGGTCTTAGTACT
This sequence comes from Chitinophagaceae bacterium, assembly GCA_046297935.1. Taxonomy (GTDB): domain Bacteria; phylum Bacteroidota; class Bacteroidia; order Chitinophagales; family Chitinophagaceae; genus CAYMZZ01. Next base: position 23,117 of record JBKBHA010000020.1, on the reverse strand, counting down.
CCGCCGGAAACAGTGGCTTCAGTTTCGAAGGATACGATTCGCACGGGCGCAGAACAGACCGAAAAATATGTTGACTATCTGAAGGGGAAGCGTGTGGCTATCCTGGCCAATCCCACTTCCATCATTGGCAAAATTCACCTGGTAGACAGTTTGCTAAAACGAGGAATCAACATTGTAAGAGTATTTGGTCCCGAGCATGGTTTTCGCGGAAATGTTAGTGCCGGAGAAAGCATCAAAAACGAAAAGGATCCGGCCACAGGTATACCCATCGTTTCATTGTATGGTAAGAAAAACAAGCCAACCAAAGCAGATCTGGCGGATGTAGACATCGTCATTTTCGACCTGCAGGACGTAGGCGTTCGGTTTTATACTTATATCAATTCACTCGCACGCCTGATGGAAGCCTGTGCCGAAAACGATAAGGAGCTGATGATTCTTGATCGCCCCAACCCAAATGGTTATTTGATCGATGGTCCCGTGCTGGATATGAAATATAAATCCGGTATCGGCATGTTTCCCATACCTATGTCGCATGGCCTTACGGTTGCAGAGTTTGCGCAAATGGTCAACGGTGAGGGCTGGCTGGCCAATGCAATCAAGTGCAGGCTTCGCATTATTCCCGTGGCCAACTACAACCACCAAATGCCTTATACGCTACCGGTAAAGCCGTCGGTTAACCTGAACACTCAACAGTCCATCATGTTATACCCCTCCACCTGCATGTTTGAGGGTGTTTATCTGAATCATGGCCGGGGTACCCAATTTCCGTTCACCGTTATTGGCAGTCCCGAATTGAAGGGCATTTATTCTTTTTCCTTCACACCTACCAGCATCCCCGGCATGGCGGAAAAGCCGCTGTTCATGAATCAGGAATGTTTTGGATTGGACTTGCGCAACTATGATGTGGAGGAACTTCGGAGATCGGGCAGGATCAATTTTAAATGGATCATAGAACTCTACAAAGCGCATCCTTACAAGGAGAAATTTTTCAAATCAGAACTTAGTGATCAGATGGGTGTGATTGAGAGGCTGATAGGATCAGGACTCTTTCGGCAGCAGATCATTGACGGAGTGCCGGAAGAAGAGATCAGGGCCAGTTGGGAACCGGGTCTGAGTCAATATCGCGAGATGCGCAAGAAATACCTGATTTATCCTTAACACAAGCAAATGAAGAAACGCACCGACTACATTACTTGGGACGAATATTTTATGGGCGTCGCACTTTTGTCGGCCCAGCGCAGCAAAGACCCAACCACCCAGGTGGGAGCCTGTATTGTAAACGATAAAAATAAAATTGTAGGCGCGGGCTATAATGGCCTCCCCATTGGATGCAATGACGATGATTTTCCCTGGGGCAGGGAAGGGGCCTATCTCGATACCAAGTATCCATTTGTCTGTCATGCCGAGCTAAACGCGATCCTGAACAATATTGGCATGGACCTCGGCGGTTGTAAAATTTATACCGCGCTTTTCCCCTGTAACGAATGCAGCAAAGCCATTATACAGGCGGGCATCACCGAAGTGATTTTCCTGAGCGATAAATACCAGGGGCAGGATGTGTTCAAGGCCTCCCGCCGCATGCTCGATACAGCCGGAGTTCGCTATCGCCAGGTTCATACTCATATCCGCCAGATCACCCTATCATTTGATGCCGACCGGGTCTGAAACCGGGGATAGCATGTGGATAGCAGGCCCACCGGTTCTGCCAAAAGCGTGTAACTTGCAGCCATGCAGGCTTATCTTGATTTATTACGACATATTTTACAAAATGGCACTCACAAAGCCGACCGTACCGGCACGGGTACGCAGAGTTGCTTTGGTTACCAGATGCGTTTTGACTTACAGAAAGGTTTTCCGTTAGTGACCACCAAAAAAGTTCACCTGAAAAGCATTATACATGAGCTTTTGTGGTTCCTGAAAGGGGAAACCAATATTGCCTATTTGAAAGAACATGGCGTGCGCATCTGGGATGAGTGGGCCGATGAAAATGGCGAACTGGGTCCGGTATACGGAAAGCAATGGCGCAGCTGGGAAGGGAAAGACGGCAAGGTAGTAGACCAGATCAGCGAATTGGTGCAGCAGATCAAAAAAAATCCCGACAGCCGACGCCTGATGATTAGTGCCTGGAACGTGGCCGACCTGCCCGAAATGGCATTGATGCCCTGCCATGCCTTATTTCAGTTTTATGTCGCCGAAGGCCGCTTGAGCTGTCAATTGTATCAACGCTCTGCTGATGTATTTCTCGGGGTGCCTTTCAACATCGCCAGTTATGCATTGCTTACCATGATGCTGGCACAGGTATGCGATCTGCAGCCAGGCGAGTTTATTCATACGTTTGGTGATGTACATATTTACAATAATCACCGCGAGCAGGTAGAGTTGCAATTGACTCGCGAACCTTATCCACTGCCAACCATGCGGATCAATCCGGCTGTAAAAGACATTTTCGCGTTTCAGTTTGAAGATTTTACGCTGGAAAATTATCAAAGCCATCCGGCCATCAAGGCGCCTGTGGCGGTGTAGGGCCAACGCAGGCGTTGGCCGGGAAGTGGGGAGTGGAGAGAGGAGAGTGGGGAGAGGGGAGTAGGGAGAGGGGAGTGGAAAGTGGAAAGTGGAAAGTGGTGAGTGGTATTGTTTTATTAAAATTACCGAATCAATGATCGTATCCCTTGTAGTTGCTGCAGCCAACAATCATGTGATTGGAAAAGACAATCAACTGCTTTGGAAGCTGCCGAACGACATGCGTTTCTTCAAGAACATCACCTGGGGTATGCCGGTGATCATGGGGCGTAAAACTTACGAATCGCTTGCAAGTCCATTACCGGGCAGAAAAAATATTGTGCTTAGTCGTCAGTCGCTTCAGTCGGAAGGAGCAATCGTGGTGAAGAGCCTCGACGATGCGCTTTTTCTGGCCAAACAAATGGACGTGAAAGAAGCCATGGTAATTGGTGGAGGCGAAATATACCGGCTGGCCTGGGAAAAAGCTCGCCGTATTTACCTGACACGAGTGGATGCAGAGCCGGAAGGCGACACTTTATTTCCCGTAATCGATCCAAAGCAGTGGATACTTGTACGCCAGGAAAACCATGAAGCAGACCAAAAACACGCCTATAACTATTCTTTTCAGGTCTGGGAAAAACGCTAAACTTCCCTAAATTTTTACACCCAGCGTAAGCATCAGGTTGCTTGCATTATTCCGAAGGTTGGCAAATGTATTGGCTTTATCTGAGAGGCGATAGGGGAAGCTTACATCTTTCTGCATGGCATAGGTGTAAGTGATATCGATATACATGCCTGAATTCCTGTAACCAAGCCCGCCACTAATCAGCGTTCTGCCACCTTTCAACTCTTTGTCGGAGTAGGGACTACCATAGTAAGCAAAGCCGAGCCTTGTCATGATGGTGGTAAACTTCAGTTCGCCGCCTACGCGAAAATTCAGCGCGTTTTTATAATAGCCCTTCATCACTTCATTCAGTTGATCATAATAACCGCCGTCGTCATAGTCTTCCGCATTGCGGAATCGATTCGAGCGGTGGGTGATGTATTCGATATCGGCAGTTATAAATCCTTTTTGCTGGCGAATATCTTCTACCTCATTGAGGATATAGGTTCCACTCACCATCATTCGCCAGGGACTAACCAACTCGTACTTGTAAGCAGGAACTTCACCTCCGGTAAAAAGCAGAGAGGAAACATTAACGGTACCTGGTGTGGTACGATAGTTTTCGAGGTTCACCGCCATATCGGCTTCGTATCCGTCTTCAAAACTATACCAGGTGGGTGTATGAACTGCCACGCCTACCCGCACACGGTCAGAGGGGCGAACGATCATCCCCAGTTTCGCATTGATGCCCACACCCTTGGTGGTAAAATGTTCTTTCAGTTCAGAAAAATCGAAATTATTGTCGTTATTTCCTGTGGCATCTTCTTCCCGGAAAGTGCTGCGTTTGTCGTACCGAACAAAGGGTATTCCGATAGAGCCACCGATATAAATCCGATCGTCCATGTTGGCAGCATATCCAATGGCAGCTTCAGTGACGCCGCCACTGGTTTCAATTAGATGCGACTGGTTAACGAGGTAATTGCCGCCATTTCTCAGATTATCCCACTGGGCCATGCTCACCACATCGGGAAACGCATTACTGCCCAGTGTAGCCGTGTCGATCAGAAAGCTGTAAACCGCCATTCGGGTACCTAGCGAAACACTGTTACTGTTTAATATTTCATCGAGGGAAAGGCCGCTGCTGGCTGCTTCTGCTGCGTACTGCTCGCCGTAACTGCTAAAGTCATTCTGGCCACGGTAGTACACCATGTTGTTGAAATTGGCCGTGCGGTTGATGGCGATGCTGAAGGCTTTGTTGGTCCATTTGCGGCCGCCGTTGATGCCGGCCACAATACCGCTTGCGCCCAGGTTGAAAGTCTTGTCTTTTTCCGACGCACTGGTGCCACGGAAGCTGCCTTTGTTGTTCAGAAAATTATAACCAGGCGACAGTACGAAATCGCTGGTTTTATACATCGCCAATCCGGCCGGGTTGGTAAAAGTGGCCGAGATGTCGCCTCCAAGGGAACCCATGGCGCCTCCCACAGCATTGATCCTTGCAGTTCCATTCACGGGTTGCCAGGAATACCGGAGTACGTCTTCAGGAATTTGCGCCTGCGCCGCAAGCGCCGTGGCCAGGATAAAAGAAAAAAGGGAGAATCTTTTCATAACACCTGATTAAGGGGTACAAGAAGGGAGGAAACAGTCGTTGAGTCGTTTCAATTTCCGCTTCCTCCCTGCTATAGTATGTTAAATATTTATCGGATTGGACGGCTTACACCACCTCCGCTGCTGCCACCACTGCTTCTGCCCGAAGATGAACTACTGCTGGACGAAGAAGGGTTGTAGGTGCGCGTAGGCGTATTGTTGTTGCTGGTACGGGTATTGTTATTGGTGCCGTAACCCGAGGAATTATTATTGTTGTTGTTGAAAACACGACGCATAGAATTGCCAAGTCCTGAAGAATTGGTATTGTTGTATCGACTGCCATTGTCGGCGCCGTAGTACCGCATGTTGCTGTACTTGCTCATGCCCCGGCTGTTAGACGGAGGATTGTAGCTGGCGGGGTTAAATACCAATGCGCGGCTCGGACGGATCGTTGTTTTGGGATTGATAACAGCGATTGGACCATTGCCTCCCCAGCTGCCCCATCCACCCCAACCGCCACCGAAATAAAGGTTACAGTAAGGGTTATAGAAATTATTCCAGGCCCAGTAACTGTTCCATGGGGTATTCCAGGAATGGTAGTAGTTATAAGGGCTGAAAGCGTATGGGTTATTGTAGTAAAAATCAAGGGATGACCACCTCATGCGATCCAGCATCCGCATGCGGATAAACCGGTCCTCATAAAAATCATCACCGCCCGAGTAACGGGGTTCGGTGCGGGTGGCAACCACGTATTCATCCACTTCGCGGGCGGGTGAATAGTAAACGTCGTCAGGGGTCTGACCTGTGCGATAAGCCGTGCTGCAACTAGACAGCGCCAACAACCCCAATCCGGTGCATATCAGGCTCAGTTTCATATAAAAGCGTTTTAGTGGTTTAGAGCGGAAGTTACTAATTTTGTGCGACTTCGTCTGGTTCTAACGGGTGTTTGTCGAAATTACACCCATTTTTACCGGATAGTATGTAACCCTCTGTTAATTAAAAAATAAAATAGCGTCTTTTCTGAGGCAACGGATCAATCTATGAGCAAGGAACTTACTTCGCGGGAGGCCAATTATTCGAAATGGTACAATGAGCTGGTGGTGAAAAGCGGCCTGGCCGATCACTCAGCGGTTAGAGGCTGTATGGTGATTAAACCTTATGGCTATGCATTATGGGAAAATATGCGTGACCAGCTTGACAGGATGTTTAAGGAAACTGGCCACGTGAATGCTTATTTTCCCTTGTTTGTTCCCAAAAGCCTCTTTGAGGCGGAAGAAAAGAATGCCGAAGGATTTGCCAAGGAATGTGCCATTGTAACTCACTATCGACTGAAAGCCGATCCTAATGCCAAGGGCAAACTGATGGTGGATCCCGAAGCGAAACTGGAGGAGGAACTGGTGATAAGGCCTACCAGCGAAGCCATTATATGGAACACTTATCGGGATTGGATCCAGTCATATCGCGACCTGCCACTGCTGATCAATCAGTGGGCCAATGTGGTGCGTTGGGAAATGCGCACCCGCTTGTTTTTGCGTACCGCCGAATTTTTGTGGCAGGAAGGACATACTGCCCACGCAACTCGTGAGGAAGCTGTAGAGGAAACAGAAAAAATGCTGGAGGTATATGCCAGCTTTGTCGAGAACTACATGGCATTGCCAGTAGTGCGTGGCATTAAAACACCCAACGAGCGCTTTGCCGGCGCCGAAGAAACTTATTGCATAGAAGCCCTGATGCAGGACGGGAAAGCCCTACAGGCAGGTACATCCCATTTTCTTGGTCAAAATTTCGCCAAAGCCTTTGATGTGAAATTCACCAACCAGCAAAACCAGCTGGAATACGTTTGGGCTACCAGTTGGGGAGTGAGTACCCGCCTTATTGGCGCACTGATCATGGCTCATAGCGACGACGAAGGATTGATACTTCCTCCACGGATCGCGCCAGTGCAGGTGGTGATTGTACCTATTTTCAAAACGGCAGAACAAAAAGCGGCGATCGATGCAAGGGTCCACACTATTATGGCCGAATTGCGCACAAAAGGAATTCGCGTAAAATATGACGATAGCGACAACGCGAGGCCGGGTTGGAAATTTGCGGAGTATGAACTGAAGGGCGTACCCGTTCGTCTGGCACTTGGCAGCCGTGATCTTGAAAACAATGTTGTGGAAGTTGCCCGCCGCGACAACAAAGAAAAACAGTCTGTGTCGCTCGACGGCATATCAGAATATATCGTGACTTTGCTGGAGTCCATTCAGCAGGCAATGTTTGACCGCGCCAAGACCTTTCAACAGCAACATATTACTCCGGCGAATTCATGGGAAGAATTTGTGGAGCTGCTGGAAAAAAAGGGAGGCTTTGTGTCAGCGCACTGGGATGGCACGGCAGAAACCGAAGAGGCCATCAAGGAAAAGACCTCAGCCACCATCCGTTGTATTCCGCTCAACAATCTGCAGGAAGCCGGGAAATGTATATTGACCGGCAAGCCTTCCACCCAGCGGGTGCTTTTTGCTCAGGCCTATTAAATCTGCCTGAAATGGTCGCTACTCGCTAAATAAGGGCTTTTTTTCATCGCTTCCTGAGCTTTTCTACCCACTTTGCTTTGCAAAGACCGGTAGCAAGGCTTATATTTAATGGCACCAAAACCAAATCAACAAATGGAAGAAAATCGTTCATTACTCGGAATGGGTGTTGATCCAAACGGCAGCACCCAACTGATTGAAACTTCGAGATGGGCCAAACTATTGGCTATCCTCCTCCTGATCGGGATCGGATTAATGGTACTTCTGCTGGCTTTTTTTTGGAGCCAGATAGGACAATTCATGGCCACTGAGGCGCAGGGCGAAGAAAACATTGCCGCTGCGGTTGGTATTATGGCAGCAGTTGTAATGGTAATAGTTGCTGTAATAGTAGGTATCCTGATGAGTTTTCTGATCAAAGGCGCCAATCGAATTCGTCTGGGCATTCAGAGCAAAGACCAGATCCTCTTCAACAGCGGCCTGGCCAGCATCAAGAACTATTTTGTGATGTATGGTGTCATCTCCATCATCGGCATGATCTTTTCGCTGCTGGGAATCCTCCAACGTTAACTTTAAATCCAACTACCATGCAACAAGATAATCAGGGCAGTATTTTCAACGATCTGGAATTTGACCAGGTGGCCCGTCAGCATATCAGAACTATTGCACAATGGGGAATGATCATTGTAATTCTCGCTGTTATCGGCTACGCCATCAACCTGTTTCAGGCATTTACCGCCAATCCTTATGAGCAGCTGGCTCAACAGGAGGGATTTGGTCAGCTTTTTCAGCGTTTTTCCGGAACTAATAAAGGAAGCACGATCTTTTTTGTGATACTGGGCCTGCTGATCCATTTCTTTCTGTTTCGCTTTTGCACCCAGGCAAAACGCGCGGTCGACTTGTCGGACGCTGCTTCACTGGGTCGCAGTTTTGCGAATCTGAAGGGCTATTTCATGATTCAGGCAATCATAGTAATCATCCTGTTTTTACTGGCGCTACTGGGAATCATGATCGGTGGCCTTGCGGCAGGATAAAATCATTTATCGATAAAAAAAGCGGGCCTGGCCCGCTTTTTTTGTTTGTTATTTCACTGACAGGTAGTTGTAGTCCTTCAACAGTGTTTCCAGAAACTGCATGGAATCCATCTTCGTTTCGAAGTGCAGATGGCTTTTGATTTTATCTGCTGCGGAATCGGCCACCAGCGGGTCATTCCTTCGTTGTGCGCTTTCCAGTATCGACTTGATCGCGTTAATGTCCTTATCGCTCAACCGCATTATTTCGGGGAATACCGGTTTGTAACTGTCTTCAACTTCCTGGAAAACGGTTTCGTTGATATTTGATTTGCTACTGGTACGAATCAGGATTGTTCCAGCCAGCAAGTCTCCGATTCGCTGGGCCTTGCTGCTGGTAACCGATAAAATGATATCAGACAGCAGGAACAAAAGTACCGCAATCAGCAGGAAGGTAGTTTCTTTATCGTAGTACAGGAAAGCACCACTGGCGGTAAGTATCACCAAAATAATGATCCAGGTATCGGATATCCGCAGCAGCCAGCGAATAAAAAACTGGCTCACACTGGCCCGACCTCCGTTCTCGTTCACAACCCGCAGCTTCATCAGCATTTTACCAAAACTTTGCCCGTTCATCGTTATTTCCAGAAAAACATGATAAATCATCACCGGCAAAAAAAGCAGCAGCGACCAGGCGCTCAGATCATGCCAGGCGTCGTTCGATGTCGGGTCCATCGATCGCATAATTGTTGTGTAAATGGCATTGGCAATAACCAGATATAAATACTGGATGATCATATCTATCAGCAAAGCCAGCAGGCGGCGGTAAAATTCCGGAATTTCGAATTCTACATCTATATTGAAGCTGGTTGGAACCTTCAGGGTTGACATGTGCGGGTTATTCGCTGGTAAAATAGTCATTTTTAAAGAGAAAATGAATCCCTGGCAATTGTAAATGATGATAAAAAAATGGTATTTTACAAGCCAAAACCTATTCCTTGCGCGAGGCACTTTTTATAAAGAAAAATAAGGATCGATGGTTGCAGCATCAGCACCAGCCGCCCACTGATCCCGACGAAATGGCAAGCGACTTCACCCAACTGGTGGATGATCTGGCCTATGCCAAAACTTTTTACCCAAGCAGCAATGTTACCCGCTATATCAACAGCCAGGCTTCCGGTATTTATTTGAAAATATATCAGAACAGAAAAGAAGAGACCAATCGTCTTTGGCAATTCTGGAAAAAGGGACTGCCGCTCACACTTTACCGGCATCGGAAGCCAATGCTCTTTGCGCTGGCTTTATTTCTGTTGTTTTTCGCTATCGGTTTTTTTGTGTCGATGAAAGATGACAGTGTGGCCCGCTCTTTTTTTGGTGATTCGTATGTTGACACCACACTCGACAATATCGAAAAAGGGAATCCGTTCGGGGTATATGAGAGCGGTAATCCGGTACTCAGTTGGCTGATGCTGATGATTCATAACATCAGGGTATCGCTCATGATGTTTATTTCCGGCATCTTTGCCGGATTGCCCAGTATGTATTTGCTTGGACAGAACGCAGCAATGGTGGGTATCTTCGATCAGTTTTTTGTGGCGAATGGGTTGGGAGTAGAGTTCCTGATGGTGGTATTTGTGCACGGTACGCTTGAGCTGACCGCCATTATCATTGCCGGAGGCGCCGGAATAGTGTTGGGAAAAAGTTTTCTTTTTCCGGGTACCTTGAGCCGGATGCAATCTTTTAAAAACGGAGCTAAGGACGGTGTGAAAATAATGATCGGACTGATGCCCGTGTTTGGACTCGCCGCTTTTTTTGAAGGATTTATTACGCGCCTATATAACGACCTGTCAATCCTCACCACGCTCATTGCTTCGCTGTCGGTGTTGTTTGTGATCTGGTATTTTCTCATCTACCCGGTTCGCCTTGCGCGAAAAATTCAGGTGCAAACACAGGAGGAGGTTTAGCAGTGGGTCGACCTAAAGCCTTATATATTTCGAAATGTTTGTCGGCCTTGTTGCTGCCGGTACTTTTTTTGCTTGCTGTTGATTCGCAGGCCCAGGACTCAATACACAGAGGCCAGGGCTTTGCCGCACCTGACACCGTCATTACCGAGCCGGTGGAACAGCCAGTGGAAGCAATCGAAGAGTACGACGATGAAAAAGCCGTAGAAGCAGAAGAAGACGAACCAATACATTTTCTTCCTTACACAGAGGGGGCAGCTCAGCAGGAACGGAATAATTTTCAATTGCGTGCAACTTCCGACAGCCAGCTGAAACAATGGAAATCAAGTGACGATTTCTGGTATGCCGACAAGGCATTTAACGCCAAAGCAAAAGAGGTTGACACAAGACGGGCAGGCCGGCGCTCATTTTGGGGGTCCCGTCTGTTTCAGACCATTTTGCTGATGCTGGCTATCATGGCTTTTGTGTCTCTGCTGGTGCTTTTCCTCTCCCAGAATAGTGCCATGGTGCTTCGCCGCTCCAGGAATATTGTTCGCGACAACCCTGATGTGGACACCATTCCTGACAATATTTTTGCTATCGAGTACGACCGCGAAATAGGCCGGGCCGAGCAGCAGGCCAACTATCGTCTGGCGATAAGGCTCCGCTTCCTTCGTTTGCTGAAGCAGTTGTCGGAGCGGCAAATAATTCAGTATCTCGACGAGCGTACCAATCTTGACTACCTGATGCAATTGCAACAATCACCCTGGTACAATGATTTTTTCCGTTTGATGAGGCACTATGAATTTAGCTGGTATGGTTTATTCGATGTCAGCGAGTCGCAATATGGCCGAATAAAGTCAGATTTTGAACAGGTAAACAAAAAGTTTTATTGAGCAGATTGAAAAAGAAATTGCCATATATATTTCTGGGTGTACTGTTGGTAGCATTGGTACTGCTGATAATTGTACCAGGTTCCGGCACCAAAGACCGCAGGCCTGATTGGCGCATGTCGTTTAAAAAGCGCGACCGCATACCTTATGGCACTTTTGTAGCCTGGGAAAACCTGCGTACCCAGTTTCCGGCCGCTCGCATCACAACTGAATCGGCGGAACCATCGCTTTGGACCAATTTGTCTGAAACGGATAAGAACCAGTTGCTGATCATCATCGCACCCAATTTTAAGCCAGACGAATCGGAGATGAATGCTCTCTTGCGATTTATCAAAAATGGCAATGATGTTTTCATCAGCACTGTTTCAGCACCGTTCTACCTTGAGCAGGCAGTGAGATGCGATATCTTTTATTCTGTTCAGGGTTACGAGTTCGGCCCCATGATGCCGCCGGACTCGATGCAGTTGTCGTTGAGCGTGCCGTTGGGCAGCGAAGCAAAGAAATTCGCTTATCCCGGTCATGGAATGGACCTCTGGTTTCACTCCTTTGATACGGCCCGCAGCAGAATACTAGGAACGAACGAAGCTGGCAAGGCCGACTTTATTGGTATGAAGGCTGGTGCGGGCAATCTTTATCTTCACCTGGCACCCATCGCCTTTTCCAACTATTTTCTTTTGCACAAAAACAACATGGAGTACTACGATCGCATTCTTTCCATGATGTCGAAAAAGGCGAATACCGTGGTATGGGACGAATATTTTATAACGAAAAGGGATAGCCCGCCGGAGCCGCAGAAAAATTGGTTGACGGTGTTGATGAACCTGGAAAATGCCGAAGGTAAAAAGCCATTCAAAACGGCCCTGCTGGTGCTGCTCAGTTTGCTGGCTGTTTATGCTCTTTCAGAAATGCGTCGCAAACAAAGGCCCATTCCCGTGATGAAAAAGCCGGCCAATGAATCGCTTGATTTTGTAAAGACAATTGGCCGTTTGTATCACGATAAAGGTGATCATGCCAACCTGTGCCGAAAAATGACCGCCTATTTTCTTGAGCATGTGCGCTCGCGATACAAGTTGAACACACAGCATTTGAATGAGGATTTTATACGCGATCTCAGCTACAAAAGCGGAGTTGACGAGAAATTGGTCGTTTCAATTGTAAAGCAGATACAGCAAATGCATGGCGCTGTTCGTGTGTCGGCCCAGCAAATGGCTTACTTTCACGATTTATTGGAAAAGTTTTATAAATAATCCTAATTCTACCGCCAAAGCGGATCAAATGAAACAATATGGAAGAACAAGTATTTGAACAGCGTACCGACCTTACCGGCTTGCATCAGGCTGTAATGTCAATTCGTAGCGAAATCCGCAAGGTGATCGTAGGGCAGGATGAAATGGTGAAATTGATTGTAGCGGCTTTGCTGGCCGATGGGCATGTATTAATTGAAGGAGTTCCGGGTGTTGCCAAAACCATGACCGCCAAGCTTGTCGCCCGTAGCGTGGATGCTGGTTTTTCGCGCATACAGTTTACGCCCGATCTGATGCCTTCAGATGTGTTGGGTACACCGGTATTTAACCCGCGCGAAGGTAGCTTCGAGTTTAAGAGAGGACCTCTCTTCAGTAACCTCATACTGGTCGATGAAATCAATCGTGCTCCTGCAAAAACTCAGTCGGCCCTCCTGGAGGTAATGGAAGAAAAGCAGGTGTCGGTAGATGGAAAGACTTATCAGATGGATAGTCCATTCATGGTACTGGCCACACAGAACCCGGTAGAGCAGGAGGGAACCTATCGGCTGCCCGAGGCACAGCTCGATCGTTTTCTGTTCAAGATCGTTGTTCCTTATCCATCGGAAGCAGAGGAGCTGAACATTATTACCCAGTTTCATCAAATGGGAAATAATAAGGCGGAAGATGTGGTGAAGCCCGTGCTGCGTGGTTCCGACATCCAGGAACTTCGAAGGAAGATTCGTAACCTTGTGATCGAGCAAAGGCTGCTGGCATTTATAGCGCGACTCACCCATCAGACCCGTAATCATAAAAGCATTTATCTGGGGGCATCGCCGCGTGCATCCCTGGCCATGATGAATGCGAGTAAAGCAATCGCCGCCATGTCGGGACGTGATTTTGTTACGCCCGATGATATACGCGAAGTGGCGATACCAGTGCTCCGTCATCGCATCATCCTTGCGCCGGATAAAGAAATGGAGGGAGTAACGGAGGAGGAAGTGATCCGCCAGATTATTCAGAGCATGGATATACCCCGATAAACACCGGCATGCATAAGTATTTTTTTCTCAATAAATGGGTTTACTACGCAGTTGGCAGCATTGCAGCCCTCTATGCTGGCAGCTACTTCCTGCCAGGTCTCTATCGCGTGGCGGGCATTTTGTTGTTGATGTTGTTGATAGCATTACTGGTAGATATCATTTTGCTGTTTGGGAAAAGACAGGGTTTAAGCGCAAAGCGCGAAGCCAGCGACCGCTTTAGTATCGGGGATGCCAACCTGGTACAACTTCATTTTGAAAACAAGTACCCGTTTTCTGCAAACCTGCGAGTAATTGATGAGCTGCCTGCACAGTTCCAGGAACGCGACTGGCATCGAAAAGTTACGCTGAAGCCTCATGCTGAAACCACCGTGAATTATGACCTGCGCCCGGTAACACGCGGGGAGTACAGCTTTGGTAATCTGAACGTGCTGGTACGCGGCCCGCTGCAATTGGCTATCCGCCGCTATGTGTTTCCGGAGGAGCAAACAATCAAAGTATATCCGTCATATATTCAGATGCGGCGTTACCATTTGCTGGCAGTAAGCAACCGTTTGCAGGAAGCAGGTGTGAAGCGTATGCGCAAACTGGGCCACAGCATGGAGTTTGAGCAGATCAAGGAATACGTGCCCGGCGATGACTATCGCACTATCAACTGGAAAGCCACGGCCCGTAAAGAAGGACTGATGGTGAACAACTACACCGACGAGCGGAGTCAGCAGATCTATTGCGTTATCAACAAAGGTCGCGTCATGAAAATGCCCTTCCTTGGCATGACCCTGCTTGATCACGCCATCAATGCCTCGTTGGTGTTGAGCAATGTAGCGTTGGTAAAGCAGGACAAAGCCGGGCTGATCACTTTTGCTGAAAACCTGGATATGTTTGTGCCGGCTGATAAGAAAACCACACAAATGAGCCAGCTGCTGGAGGCGCTCTACCGGCAGCAAACCCGTTTTCTGGAGCCTGATTTTGAGCGTTTGTATTCTGTAATACGTACCCGTATCACTCAGCGAAGCCTGATTGTGTTGTTTACCAATTTTGAGAGCCTGGAATCGCTTCAGCGCGAACTTCCGGCTTTGCGCCGGATTGCACGCTACCATCTCCTGCTCGTCGTTTTCTTCGAAAACACCGAGTTGAAAACCTTGATGGATTCGCCTGCCCAGAAAACGGAAGACATTTACATTAAAACGATTGCAGAGAAATTTGCATTTGAAAAGCGCCTGATGGTGAAGGAACTTCACAACAACGGCATACTTTCCATACTCACCACGCCGGAAAATCTTACTATCAACACCATCAACAAATACCTGGAGTTGAAAACGCGCGCACTGATTTAGCCCGCGTGGCTTTTTCCCCGTTACAGTTATCTTCGCGACATGAATACCTTTGAAGAGGGTCGGGTTTTGCTGATAAATAAACCGCTGCACTGGACCAGTTTTGATGCGGTCCGTAAAATTCGTAATCTGGTGCGGATCAAAAAAGTGGGCCATGCCGGTACTCTTGATCCGTTGGCAACAGGCTTGCTCATAGTGTGCACGGGTCGGTACACGAAAAAAATTAACGAGTATATGGCTCGTGAAAAGGAATACACCGGAAGCATTACTCTCGGCGCAATAACGCCTACCTACGACTTAGAGTCGGAGCCAACCGATTTCCGTTCTACTGAATCAATTACCGATGAAAATATAAGAGAAGCTGTCAACAAATTAACCGGCGACATAATGCAGGTTCCTCCCGCCCATTCTGCAATTAAAGTGGATGGCAAACGCGTGTACGAACTGGCGAGGCAGGGTAAAGAAGTAAAACTGGAGCCACGACCGGTTCGCGTGGAAATATTCGATATCACATCGCGCGAGGGCAACCAGCTTCAATTTCGTGTTGTTTGCAGCACCGGCACTTATATTCGAAGCCTCGCGAATGACCTGGGGGCATTGCTTGGCTGTGGTGCCTATTTAAGCCAACTTTGTCGCACTCGCATTGGCGAATTCAATCTTCAGGATGCTATGGATATTGATGTTTTTGAGAACATGGTAAGGGAACACCCTGAATGGCTCATTAAAAAATAAAGGGGTAGTTGATACCGAGTTGAAACTGGCTGCCTTTGAAAAAGGGATAACTAAACCATCGGTTTTGATACTGTGCATCGGCCAGCGAGGGGCTCGGATCTTTTACCTTGTAAGAGTATTCAAGTCTGATTACGAAAAAGTCGAAGTCGATACGTAAACCGCCGCCTGCACCAATCGCAATATCGGTACCCAGCCTACTTAGTTTAAACACTTCTTCTGCCGGCCGCCCGTCAGCATTTTTCAAATACCATACGTTACCAATATCGGTAAAAAAAGCACCGTTCACTTTTATACCAAATGGGCGCCCAATCGGGAAGCGATATTCGGCATTCGCCTCCAATTGCACATCGCCATACCGGTCGGGCGTGCTTCCTTCTCCGTCGAATGCTTTGATGGTAGAACCAGGACCCAGCCGTCGGAGTGCCCATGCACGCATGGAGTTAGGGCCGCCGCTGAAATATTGTTTGAAAAATGGCAGGTTGGCCCGCTTCAGGGGATTACGGGTTGAATTGAATTCGTAACCTATGCCCGCAAAAAACCTCATGGCAACGGAGCTTCTGCGAAAGCGAGTGAGATGGGCAAACTCCACATCAGCTTTGATAAACCGATAGAGCTCTTCGTCGAGAAAAGAATTGCGGATCATACCGGTCAGCAAACCTGACTCTTCTACGTTAAACACGAGCTTGTTCAACTTATTGCCACGTCCGCCGGGAATGGTCAGGTTGCCGATTACTGAGGCTATAAATCCATCGGTGAAAATGTTGCGAAGTGCCGGGTTGGCAATGATCAGATTTTTTAAGCTGTCGCGCTGTGTGAGGGTTGAATACTCAAAGTTGGGCAACTTTATGTTCAACAGTTTACTATTGATGGAATTGCGGCCCCGCCAGGTGTATTCATAACCCCAGCTGCCGTTGAAGCTGGTGAGATTATACAAGAGCCGTCGTTCCGTATTGGCAGCATTAAAATTAAAAAGCGTTCGGAAATTGTCGCGCCGGTTATCTGGTATCAGACTACTCATTGGCACAAAACGGGGAAACACGATGGTGTGACTCAGACTGAACTGTTGGGTTTGAATAAACTGGTTGGATCCTGTGGCTCCCAATTCAATGCCATAACGAAGGTTGGTGTTGGCGATATTGGCTCCACGGGCAAAGTTTCGATTTTGCAAACCCAGGTTCACGCCCACACCAAACAGGTTGCCTGAAATAACGCTTTGGTTGATGCTACCTTCCAGGTTGGTGCTGAAGGAATATTTGGCAGCAGGTGTCAACTTGATGTCGAAATCAACCGTATCCGTACCCGGACGCGGCTTTTCTTCCACGCTCACAATACGCCAGGTGCCCAGATTGTTGAACTTGCTGATTGTTCGCAGATACCTGTTTTGCCGGTAAACCGAGTCGGATAGCAAAGAAATATAAGGCGGGAAAATGTGAGGTTTAAACTTGGGCCGCTCCCGGGCTTGCACAACTTTTATACCTTCCACCGTATCGGTTCGCATCGGTACACGAATGGAATCGCGACTGGTTTTGAGCTCAAAGCTATAATCAGGGTAAACGCTGATTTGGCCGACATAAAACTTAGTGAGTTTAGCGCTATCATAGGCCCGCAGCCGAATGTTCAGATCGGCAGTGGGTTTTTCGCGGCGCTTTTGCAGGCGCTCCAGCAGCTCGAACTGTGCAAAGGGGTCAAATCCAGGATCAAGTATGGCAGCATCCAGTGTATCCCATACGCCAATCAATTCATCGCGTGAAAAACGGAGATAGCCGTTGTTGCGAAACAACTCTGTGAGGCGGTCGAGCTCGGCCGATATGGGCGCTTTTGCAAATGGTGTATTTTTTTGAATAAAGGCATCCGCCTGGGTAGAGTCAGTGAGCCGTTGCAATTCCGGATGCCGGAGCGTGTAACTAATGCTATCGAGCGTGGTAAGTTTGCCAGGTTTTACATAGAATGTAACCACTGTGCGGTGATAGTGATTTTCCTTTGGAAACAGTTTACGAGGTGGCTTAAGCTCGTGGGTAAAATAAATGGAATCGTAGAAATAACCACGTGATTTCAAAAGTGCCCTCAGATAAACAATAGAGTTGACGGCATTCATACTGTCGAACACGGGCGGCCGCTTCATCACCTGCCAGGCCAGTTTTTCAAGGCTGCGAACCTTTAAGCTATCGTCGAGCTGGGTTTCGAGCGCTGATTCAAGTTCGTTTCTTTCTTCTTTTGAAAAATTGCCTATTACCTGGATATTTGTTTTAAATACAAAGTTCTGCCCCGGAGGTGCGTTCTTTACGATGGTACAGGAAGCCAGGCATGCAAGGATCAAACCGGCGAGGATGGCCCTGAGCGAACTGGTATGTAGGGGGGAACTGCCGGAAGACATAATTAAAAATAACGGCTATGCTTACGAAATCACAAGTCAAATATATTCAAAGTTTAGGCCACAAAAAATTCAGAGACGATGCCGACTGCTTTGTTGCCGAAGGACCGCGTTTGATGGGAGAGTGGTTGCAGGACAAGCGGGTAAAATTCCAGGCTATTTATGCCACACAAAACTGGATTGCTGCCAATCCCGGTGCACCGGCAACAGAAGTGTCGGAAATGGAATTAGAAAAAATTTCACAATTGCAACAGCCCAATCAGGTATTGGCCCTGGTTGAAAAATGGAAATATGATCTTCCGGGCGCTCCTTCAGGCGAAAATTATCTAGCGCTTGATGCTATTCAGGACCCCGGCAATCTGGGCACGATCATCCGGATAGCCGACTGGTTTGGATGGAAACATATACTTTGTCAGCCCGATACAGCCGACATGTACAATCCCAAAGTGGTGCAGGCCAGCATGGGTAGTGTAGCCAGAGTACAGTTGCATTACCTGCCTTTGCGCCAATGGTTCGACAATTATCCCGGCCTTCGCGTATATGGAGCGGATCTTCAGGGAAAGGATATTAGACGTATGGAACCACTGCGTGACAGCGTTTTATTAATTGGCAACGAAGGGAACGGAATAAGTGCTGATTTGATGGAGCGCGTGAACGTGAAAGTAACTATACCAAAAATGGGAGAGGCAGAATCGCTGAACGCAGCGGTTGCCACCGGTATCCTTCTCTCGCATTTGTCGTAAACATCAATTGAAGCGGATCGCTTTTACAGGCTTTACCCGACGGACCAGCAGGGTTGGCAAAAGCAATACCAGCAAAGTGATCAGGAAGGTGGAACCTCCAATTGCCAGAACTTCCCAGTAGCGAATTTTCACTGCAGCCTCGCTCAGGTAATAGGCTTCCTCCTGAAGGCGAATAAAGCCTGTTTCCTGTTGCAGCCAGATCAGGCCAAGGGCCAATAATGTACCGGCTACTATACCCGTGAGCGTGATGATGAGTCCGTGCCGAAGGAAAATAGACTGAATAGTGCTGTCGCGGGCGCCAATTGCCTTCAACACACCAACCATACGCACCCGCTCCAGTACAAGAATGATCAGGCAACTCACGAGGTTGATCAAAGCCACAACGATCATGATAATAATTAAAACATCCCGGGTCAGGTCCTGCATATCGAGCCAGTCGAAAATGTTGGGGGCAATATCACGTATGCTCTCGGTATTCCAGGTCAGTGGAAAATCGGCCATGTCGTAAATGGATAGTACCATCTGGTCGATCTGCTTCGGGTTGTGCAGAAAAATTTCATAGCCGCCCGCTTCGCTGCTGTCCCAATCGTTTAAACGCTGAATCAGCCGCAGGTCGCCAACAGCAAATGTGCGATCATATTCTTCAATACCTGTTTTAAAAAGACCGGTAATGGTCAGCTTATTCGGACGCGGGCTGCCGTCGGGCTGAATAAAATAGATCAGTATCCTGTCATTAACTTTCAGATTCAGCTGCCTGGCCGTGTATTCCGACAACATGATTTCACGACTATAGGTGCTGTCGTTAAATTCGATGGGACGTCCCTGGGTGATAAACCTACGGAGATAGGAAAAATCATAGTTGGCGTTATAGCCTTTCAGCAACACGCCTTCCAGTTCGTCGCTGGTTTTTAGAATAGCATATTTGGTGGAAAAAGGATGAACCTGGCGTACTGCCGGATTTTTTCGGATCTCTGCCTCCAGTGTATCATTCATTTCCAGAGGAATCTCTTCGGCAATAATTGCTTTGAGCGGTTGCTTTTCCTGAATACGTATATGACCCAGAAAGCTGAATACTTTATTGCTGACTTCAGCCTGAAACCCGTTCGTAAAGGCGAGCGTAAGTATCATCACCATTACGCTAATGGCCGTGGCAACCGTGGAAAGGCGAATAATGAACCTTGAAAAGGATCGCTGTTGATTGAAAGCTATGCGACGTGCTATGAATGCTGCAACCATTGAATTGATTGGGAAGTCTGATAGATACGTGAAAGCCGAAATAGACGTTTATCCACAAAAATAGGCGGATCGGCCTGTTTTTCACCTAAAATGACCGATTTTCACCGTGAATAGAAAGCCGACTATGAAGAATTTTAACCTGATGTTTGCCGTATTGCTGTTTATTTCTGCAGTCAGCGCTCAACAACCCGATTTCAATTATTCCGATAATATTCAGGCGGTGAAACTGAACCGCCCGGGTGATCCCTATAGTATGCCCATGCTGCGGCTCAACAGTACGGAACAGTTGGAGCTGAACTTTGATGATTTGGACGGCGATATCAAGAATTACTACTATACCTTCCAACTCTGCAATGCCGACTGGACTCCAAGCAATCTGCAACCCTTCGATTACATCAAAGGCTTTCAAAGCAACAGGCTCAATACTTATCGTAACTCGTCTATTGCGCTCACACGATACACCCATTACGAACTGGTTTTTCCCGAGCGAAATATGACTCCAACCCGATCAGGCAATTATCTGCTGAAAATATTTCTTAATAACGATACTTCTCAACTTGTACTCACCCGCCGATTTATGGTCCTCGATAACCGAATTAGTGTGGCGGCACAGGTGCGTACGCCATTTGATTCGCGGTACACACTCACTGATCAGCGTATTCAGGTTGCACTCAACACTGCCAATGCAAGGATCAACCTCCTTTCGCCTCAGGATGTGAAATTGGTAGTGATGCAGAATAACAGCTGGTTCAATTCCGTGCTTGTAAACCGGCCAACTGTTTATCGCGGCAATTACCTGGAGTACAACGACGATCAGCTTTGTTTTCAGGCCGGCCGTGAATGGCGATGGATTGATATACGGAGCATGCAATTGATGAGTGAGCGCATGGATAGTATGCGCCCCATTGATAGCCGGATGAATGTGTTTGTGAAGCCCGACCACGATCGGCGACAACTGGTGTACACGTTTTATCAGGACCTTAACGGGCAGTTTGTGTTTGAAAACCGCGACCGGTTCAATCCGCTTTGGCAAAGTGATTTTGCATTGACACATTTCACATTTATACCGCCTGGCAATCAGGCAATTCCCGGCCGCGATGTGTACCTGTATGGGGAGTTGACTCAATACCGTCCCGACGATCACTCGCGCATGGAATTTAATGCAGAAAAGGGTGTGTACGAAAAGACGTTG
Organism: Chitinophagaceae bacterium; assembly: GCA_046297935.1. Taxonomy (GTDB): domain Bacteria; phylum Bacteroidota; class Bacteroidia; order Chitinophagales; family Chitinophagaceae; genus CAYMZZ01. Next base: position 2,206 of record JBKBHA010000020.1, on the reverse strand, counting down.
CTGTTGAAACAGGGATTTTATAACTATACCTATATCACTCTCGACGGCCGTGCTGACCGAAACGACCGCCTTTCTTATCTTAACACCGAAGGTAATTTTCAGGCCACTGAAAATAAATACACCGTGCTGGTATACTTCCGTCCCTTTGGCGCCCGTGCCGATGAGTTGCTGGGTATTGCAGAAGTGAATTCGAGGCTCAATTGATTAAAATCATCTTCTGGATCTAAAGGATTCATGAGGACGATTTTGAGTAGCTCCGTCTAAATCTATAAAATATCTAGCAGGCGCGGGTATGTGTTGAGAAATATACTTTTAATTGCAGCTTCTTTTTCGTCAAGGTTGCCTGCCTTTCTATTCAACAACATATAGCCACTTACTTCTGTATAGGCAATATGTTGAAAGATTTCGCTACCTATTTTTTGATAGATAAAGTATGCATAGGTTTTATAACGCTGGTTGTTCGAAAGGGGTTCCACTTTGTTCGACCTGGGGTCAATAGATGGGGAAGCCATAAATGCAAATGATGAGTCGGGATATTTTTTCAACAAAATAGGAACGACCATCAGGCAGGTCATTAAGATATTTCCAAGATCACCCTTATTCGTGATTTTGAAATATTTGAAATCGCTTTTACTATGTTGTTGAACGTAAAACTTTAAGGCAAATACGTCCTCTGTGTGGTATTCGGCCCTGATTATATAGTTATATTTAGTTTTCGGGGAATGAAACTTATAAATTTCAGTGAAGAGATGTTCCGTTTCATCTTTGCAGCTCTGTTTCTGGACAAACTTAAGCTGATAGCCAGGATAAATGTCAAACGTCAAGGAATCAAGAAATTTGACTTACCGCTTCTTCCTTTTTCGCCAGATTGAGTTTTTGGTTGAACTTTTTGACCACGAACACTTTCTGTTGACAAGGGTGTGGACTTAACCTCTTTCAGAGGTGTCCAATTTTTTCTGTCGCCTTTAGAGAGTTTGGTGCTAGACATACCGACATTGTTTTGTAGCTTATAAACGAACATACAATTATAATGCAAACCTGCCTGAAATTTCATAAAACGAGGCGGTTTTTGCAGTAATTTACAAGATTTTGCTTGGTGCGAACAACATAAAGAGTATCTAAAGTTATTGAAAAACAATTGTTTAAATATTCTTGTTATGGGATCTTGGACCTTGATGGCTCCGCTGCCAGTCACATTATTTGTTCTGCCGAACCTCATTTTTTAGGCTAATTACATCTGCTACAGAGAGTTCTGTTGAACAGAATTACCTATCTTTACGGCCGGCAGGTCTTACACGACCAGCTCCTGCTGAACCTCCCCAGGGCCGGAAGGCAGCAAGGATAGGCGGTTGTAGCGGTGCGATGTGAGTAGCCTGCCGATTTTTTTTCTTTTCGATTGCTGCAAGAACTGCCCGAACTTTTACGGGCGAGTAACCAAATGTCCTCCCGGACGAACTATACATTATGAAATTCTTCATCGACACAGCCAATCTGGCTCAAATTAAGGAAGCATACGAACTCGGTATTCTGGATGGTGTAACCACCAACCCGTCGCTGATGGCGAAAGAGGGAATAAAAGGACAGGATGCCGTGTTGAATCACTACAAAACGATCTGCGAGCTGGTAGATGGCGACGTGAGTGCAGAAGTAATTTCTACCGATTTTGACGGTATTGTGGCCGAAGGCAAGCGCCTGGCCGCTATTCATCCCAACATCGTGGTGAAGGTTCCCATGATTCGCGATGGAGTGAAAGCACTGAAATGGTTCACCGACAACGGCATTAAGACCAATTGCACACTCGTGTTTTCAGCCGGACAGGCCATTTTGGCCGCCAAGGCCGGTGCCACCTATGTTTCTCCTTTCATAGGACGAATTGATGACAGCAGTTGGGATGGAATTGAATTGATCGCCCAGATTTCGCAGATATATTCTATACAGGGTTTCAAGACTGAAATTCTTGCCGCTTCTATCCGCAATGCGCTGCACATTGTTCGCTGCGCCGAAGCCGGAGCCGATGTGTGTACCTGCCCGCTCGATTCAATCATGGGTCTGCTCAAACATCCCCTCACCGATATCGGACTCGCGAAGTTTCTGGAAGACGCTAAGAAAATGTAACAGTAATGTGCAAGTGTGCAAATGTGGAAATGTGCAAATGGTCAATTTGGACATTTCCACCGTTGCACACTTGCACATTTTTCAATCCGGT
>JBKBHA010000019.1:0-40742 GCA_046297935.1 Chitinophagaceae bacterium | reverse complement strand
TATGCCATTCTCCAAACGCACCATAGCCGCGCACATCAATGTAATTGATCACATCTTTGTAAGCGACTCCGTTATAAGAAGTGGTATTAATATGGTTGTTGATTGCCTGGTGAAGTGCCAGCAGCCGGGTAATATAGGCTTCACTGTTCCAGTTAGGAACCCAGGAACCATTGGATGCACGCCAGTCTTTTACTGACTCGGCCTGCATCAGGTTGTGCAGATACAGCGGATACACAGAATAACCACCATCGTAGTTCAATCGGTGCGGACTTACCGCATCCGGATAATGCGTCATGATGCCAAAGCTGAACTTCTGTCCTTTGCTAATGGCATCATTGATCTCCTGATCGAAACGCGTCCAGGTGTACTGGCCCTGACCCGACTCGAGCATTGACCAGCTAAAGCGGAAGTACTTGTCGAGCCGGCGGGTATTGGTGCCATCAATCGGAATGTTTACCAGGTTCTGGTCATTCCATTGTTCAGCGCCAGCGCCGGGACGGTTAAGGTCCGGATCCGAAAAGGGGATCACCGTAAAGTTTAAATTGGATGTTTGCGCATTTCCAATCAATGCGCTGCAAAGAAGTACCAACAGAAGGACGGGCACAGACTTGCTGCTAACAGAGTAAAAACGTTTCATAGATATTGGCCTTTTCAATAATACTTGACATTTGCGAGGATGTCAGTTTACATTAAAATCAATCCAGGAATATTAACCGGCAATATGAAAGCAAGACCTTTGCCAATTCTAACATGTATCCACAGCTGTGAATAAAATAGTTCCAAAACCGAGTACAAACCGAATCAAATGATCGTAAACCTTCGATGGTTTTTCTCAGTTTCTTGCGCTAGATCAATTGTTTTAAAAAATCATATTTCGGGACTGCTCATGTCCGAACGTGCGTTAGCGAAGGAGCGCCCAAAGGCAAAAAACGCTGGGTAAGGGTTTACATTAGAAAATTAGAGAGTTATTTACGAACTTTGAGAGCCATTCAAACCATGAACCAAAGACTAGCTAATTTACTCCGTATCAGTTTCGTAATACTCGATCTGGTCGTTCTGAACCTCGTGTTCGTGATCTGCTTCTATGTATTTCGTAACCGTTTGCAGCCCGAACAGGATCTGCAGTATACCTATCTCTGGTTTTTCAGTAATGCGGCTTGGGTAGCATCCAGTTGGAGCTCAGGCATTTATCAGGATCAATACATTTATTCTTTTGAAAGATTCTCGAAGCGGACAGTAACGGCCTATGCCTATTTTCTGGGCATGTGCATGCTTTACCTGTTCTTCAATAAACAGGCCGATCTATCGAGATTGTTCCTGGTCAGCGTACTCGTTTCGTTTGTAATGAGCCTTGCCATCAATCGCGTTTTACATCTGGCGCTTCACAATTTTTTTCAAAGCAAGCATCATATTGTCCGAAAGGTGATGATCATCGGATATAATGAACGGGCAAAAAAACTGGCCGAATACCTGGAGCAGGAGCCGGTGAAAACTGAAATCGTGGGATTTTTTGAAGAGCCGGAAAATGTAACGGAGCTGTCGCGTTATCCCATCTTTAGTGGCATCGATGATGCCATTGAGACTTCAAAAAAATATCAGGTAACGGAAATTTTTTCGACGATCGCTCCCGAACAACAAACGGGTATATATAAAATGATGACTCAGGCCGACCAGGCCTGCATCAGGTTTCGGATTATACCTGATTTCGGACATTTTATCCGCAAACCGGTACATATTGATTATCTCAACGACCTGCCGGTACTTTCACTTCGGAAGGAACCGCTGGACGATGTGGGTAACCGGATCAAAAAAAGACTGTTTGATATTGTGGTGAGTTCGCTGGTCATCATGCTGATTCTTTCCTGGCTGGTACCCATTGTGGCCCTGTTGATATTGTTGGAATCACGAGGGCCGGTGTTCTTTGTGCAGGAGCGTAGTGGCAAAGGAGGCAAAGCGTTCAAGTGCATTAAGTTCAGAACCATGCGCCGAAATAAGGACGCCAATGAAAAACAGGCAACTAAGAATGACGCGCGTATAACGCGGCTTGGAAAATTTCTTCGTAAGTCGAGTATCGATGAGATGCCACAGTTCTTCAACGTTTTTCTGAGCGATATGAGCGTGGTTGGTCCGCGCCCGCATATGTTGAAACATACCGACGACTATTCGAAGCTGCTTAATCATTATATGATACGCCATTTCCTCAAACCCGGCATCACGGGCTGGGCTCAGATACACGGTTACCGCGGCGAAATAAAAATGTTTGAAGACATCAACAACCGGATTGAATATGATATCTGGTACCTCGAAAACTGGAGCCTCTGGCTCGATACTCGAATTGTGTTAATGACGGCATTCAATATGGCCAAGGGCGAAAAGAATGCATATTAGCATTGGGCTGAAACTACTACCCGCCCTTTCAGACGTCGGAATTGCTAGTTCCCTCTAACGCCCAATCAACTCGTTCCATCTCACGCCAAAATAGCACGTTCCTACCGACTCCCAAACAACTCGCTCGTGCAAGTTGCTATTTAACCGCAGAGGCCACCGAGCCAAGAACAGAGTACACGGAGATCGATTAAATGCAGATAAAGGCGGTGAATAGTTAACCGGAAAAGCCCTCCGCGCCCTCTGTTCCTGGCTCGGTGTCCTCCGTGGTAAAAAAACTGTTGCACAATTTTAATTTCGAAAACAACCAAAGGCTGACGCCAACTTCACTATTGACCGTATGAACAGTTCGAGAGCGCTTATCGTTAGTTTTACCACAGAGGTCACAGAGTTCTTTGCACAGAGTACACGGAGATCGATTAAGTGCAGATAAAGGCGGTGAATAGTTGACCGGAAAAGCCCTCCGCGCCCTCTGTTCCTGACTCGGTGACCTCTGTGGTAAAAAAGCTGTGGCACAGTTTTGATCTCAAAACAACCAGACGCAAACGCCAACTTCACTCCTGCCCCATTCATTCCTGATTTGTTTCAATTCATACATCCCCCACTAGGCAAGCGTGCTGCCAGGCTCTACCTTGCCCTGCAAATAACCTGACCATGCAAAAAATTCTCGTGCTGTTCCTGGCAAGCCTCTTCGCTGGTTTCTCTGCTTCGGCACAGTTTGGCGGCATTCTAAAAAAAGCCAAACAAAAAACACAGGAGCGAATCGATCAGCGCATCGACAAATCAATTGACAAAACACTCGATAAAGCCGAAGGCAAAGAAACGACTACCCCTGCTACCAACACAGCGGCAACCAGCAGCCCTTCCAATGTCGCCGGCGACAAAGACAGCGAAGCCAATACTCCTTCCAACAAGTTTACCCAGTTTTCCAAATACGATTTTGTTCCCGGCGACTCCATTTTGTATGCCGAAGATTTTGCCCAGGATGCCCTGGGCGAACTGCCGCTGAACTGGAACACCAGCGGCACAGGTGAGGTATCCACCCTGGAGTCAATATCCGGCAACTGGCTACGTCTGCACAAGAATTTTCGGTACCTCAGTGCCAACCTGAAGAGATGGCCGGAGAATTTCACCCTCGAGTTTGACATGGTACTGCAGCTCAAAAACAACGGATGGTCCTATCCCAACCTGCGCGTATCGATGTTCGACAGTGGAGAAGAACCAGCCAGTTCCAATGAATTTCTGAAACGAATTGACCAGCTCACCGCTGTAACAGCCAACATCAATCCGGCTGAAATGCGCAACACCAGTGTTCGCCTGAACTCCTTCCGTGAGTCGCGCACCCACTATGCAAGTGATGCACGTATGTACGATGCGTTGGAAAAAGAATATTTCAAAGTTGTGCATGTGGCCATCCAGGTACAGAAAGAACGTTATCGAATGTGGATCAATAGCGATAAAGTGTTTGATGCACCAAAGGCAGTACCAGCCAACGCCAGTTTCAACCAGTTGATGTTCGAAGTAGGAAGCACCAACTACCCTGAAGACAAATACGCTGTCTTTGTAAGCAATATTAAAGTAGCTACCGGCCGGCCCGACACTCGTCACAAACTGATAGACGAAGGACGATTTGCCACTACCGGCATACTATTCGATTTTCAAAGTGCGGTGATCCGCCCTGAATCTTATGCTGTTGTTAAAGAAATAGCCGCTGTATTGAAAGAACATGCGCAGGTTCGGGTGAAAGTGGTAGGACATACATCCAGCGATGGCGACGATAAGGCCAACCTTGAACTGTCGCGCAAGCGGGCTGCGGCCGTAAAACAATTACTCATAACCGAGTTTGGTATTGACGCCAGTCGCATTGAAGACGAAGGCAAGGGTGAAGCAGAACCTGTTGCCGACAACAACACCCGCGATGGAAAAATTGCCAACCGCCGTGTAGAATTTGTGAAACTCTGATAATCCATTATTCGAAATCATGAAATGGCCAGCCATCATAGCGGGATTTCTGTTCAGCCTTGCACTGGGGGAGAATATTCCCACGGGTAAAAAAACCGTTATTCCGGCAAGCCCAACCCCTTCTGCTTTAAATGCATGGCCGGGGTCCTGGCCGGCAGATCCGGGCGTAACACCGATGCGCGGATGTTTGGGCCTCACGCGTGAAGGGCGCAGCGTCGATGCCTGGTATTTTCCCGGAAAAACCGACCGACGCGCACTCATAATTGGCGGCGTGCACGGTTCCGAACTTGCGTCAGTAACACTGGCCCAAATGCTGATAGAAGATCTGCAACATGGAATGGTTCCTGATTTCTCCGTGATCATCATTCCTGTGTTGTTTCCCGACAACGCTGCCACTGCTATGCAACAACCCCAGGAAATAGGCTCGGTGAAAAATATTGGTCGAATAAGTGGTCAGGGAAATGCAGATCCGAACCGACAAATGCCGGGGCCCGGTCAGGCATTTCATTCAAATGCCGGCATAGATTACCGAGGCCGGGTCATTGAAAGGGAGAATCAATATCTGTTGGAGTTGATTCAGCGTTTTCGTCCCGAACGCATTGCCAGCCTCCATGCCATCCGTAATGAGAAACAGGCTGGTTTCTTCGCCGATCCGCGAACCGACGCACATGGCATTGCCATTGGCTTTGCTGCCGACAGCATCCTGGCCATGCAGATGGCTTTTGAGTCTGCTGCCGCAGGCTTCACTCCGCCGGGCAATTTTCGAAATGGCAAAAACACCGCGCATTATTTTCTTGATCCGGCGCCAGTGCCTGCAGGTCAATGGCAGGCCCGTAATACCAAAGGATCCTGGCAGCCTGCCGGGCGGGGACAAGGCATCACGCTGGGTACCTGGTGCAGTACGGCTGTGGAATGGGAAACGGACCCCGCACTTAACCGGCCCGCCATACCTATCCTTACCATTGAATGCCCCGGAAGCCGGAGGCCGGTTGACTGCAATCAGGCTGCACAATGGACGCGGTTCGGACAACTAAAAGCCTATGTGAGTGCGCTGGAAAACGTTTTCCTGAAAAAAGAAACTTCGAAATAACTGTGCTATGTTAATTAAAATCGCCTACTTTTCGACCCTGCTTCTGTACGCTGCCGTTATCAGCCAGAGTCTGTTTTATTGGCTGGCCATGAGTAATGTAACCAGGAATATGAAGGCACAGGCTTACATTGAAGCCCGTCAGCTGATTGACAAAAACCTGCAACGTACACTCGCGAACGTCTACTATGCAGCCATCTTCTCCTGTATCCTTTTGATCGCCTTTTCAGTCACTAATCCGGGTGGTTTGTTGTTTACAACATCGATCCTGTCCCTGCTGGCTTTGATAAGCGATATATTTTTAGCCCTACGATATAATATTCCAATTAACCGTGAAATCAATGCCTGGTCGGCGGACATGTATCCCGACAACTGGCATCAATACCGCGACCGCTGGCTTTCCATCTATCAGATCAGGCAGGTCCTGAATCTGCTGGGATTTCTGGCGCTGGTAGTGGGATATGTTTTCGGACATTAAAATGTAACATCTAAAACCAACACTATAATTACATGAAAAAAACAACTATTGTGCTGAGCATTGCGGCACTCGGCACCTTGGCATTGACTTTTGCCTGTCAATCGCCCTCCGCATCCACAGAGCCGGTAGCCATCAGCAACGACAGCCTGATCAAGCGCGGTGCTTACCTGGTAAACACTATGGGCTGCGATGATTGCCATACCAACAAAGTAATGGGGCCCAACGGACCTGAACTGGACATGGCCAATCGCCTGGGAGGACACCTGGCCAGCCAGCCCATTGGTCCCATCGACAAGAGCGTACTTAGCAAAGGCTGGGTACTGTTTAGTATGGGCACCACTGCGGCATTTGGTCCCTGGGGTGTATCGTATGCAGCTAACCTCACGTCTTCGGAACACGGCATCGGCAACTGGTCAGAAGAGCAGTTCATGACGGCTATTAAACATGGCAAGTTCAAAGGCATGAAAGAAGGTCGTCCTTTGTTGCCGCCCATGCCCTGGCAGGGTTTCGCAAAAATGAATGAGGAAGACCTGAAAGCGATGTTTGCATTCCTGAAATCGACCAAGCCTGTGGATAATATCGTTCCCGCCTGGGTACCGTTCGATGAAGTGAAATAGTGCTGGTTCTTCAATTAGCTCCATCTGTGCCATCTGTAGGAATTGAATCTTCTGTTTGTTAAGCTAACGACTTAATGGCAGTGAATTGAGTTCCGACAGATGGCACAGATATTTTACAGATATGCAAAGGTTCCTTGATTCGATACAGAGAAGCGCTTGCGTTTAAGGTTAGCAAGAATTTCAAAACACTGCTACTCTGTTTTACCGCAGAGGTAACAGAGTTTTTCGCAGAGGGAACGGAGAGGGATTTATATCTGGATTCCCCGATCATCCGGCCATCAATAAAAAAGCGCGAACACTATTTGCGTTCGTGCCAGACCGATCCATCAGCTAACCTGTCAAAGCGCTGCATGAATATTCTCATCCTTTGACCGATTGGCCATTCGCTCACGCATCAGAATTGCGAGCAAAATCCAGGCGACATGTTTCATTTTGCAATATGGTTTAATGGTTATTAATTATTTCATCCAAGCCAGGTGGCGTCTTTAATGCCTTCCAGCAATTTGCGATACCTTGATGCCGGAAGTTGGCTTGCAGCCAGCTGCAACAAACCCTGAAAGGCAGGTGCTGGCGCCACTGGCTCTACCTGTTTGATCCAGGAAAGTATTTCAGCATCATTAAGCCCCCGAAGCATCCATTGATTGAACAATGGCTGATATTCCGGAGGAGTTTCCGCCACTATCCGGGCCGTTAATCGATAAAGTTCTTCGTCTTCATAGTATTTCCACAACAACGGATTCAACACCGATTCCTCACGGGACATATGTTCCAGATTGAATAGCAGAAAATGCTCAAATGCAAACCGGATAGTGCGGCCCACTTCCAATCGTTCAGCGTTTGTATCGGCACCAGCGTACAACTTCATTGACTCCGCCAGCAATGACGCCAGCATGCTATCCTTCTGGTGTTCCTTCTCGAAAGCATCCTGCACGGAAGGTTCAAATGGTTGTAGCATGGGAAAGAGCAGTTCGTCTTCCGTCTGGGCGTGCCGATCAAACAAAATCAGCACTTCCGACAGCAGTTCCAAAGTACCGGTTGCTTCTGCCGGATGTGAAAAATCAGTTCGCTGCAGCTGAAGGGCCGTTTCAAATAACAGGGACCTTAAACCCTGGTGCACGCGGAAAAAAATATTATATCTCATGGCTTATCGAGTGTGCTGCACGTAATCCAAATCAACGGTTATGCAGGCTGATTCAAAGATCAAACAATGGCAGGCCAAAGTAAATAGCAGGAAGAATGGGCTGACCAAATCGGCGTTTGAAATGAGCCGGCTCCTGAGTGGCCACAAGAAGCTTTTCACACTTCATCGGCGTTTATAACAGTTCATACCGCCAGTAGGCTAATTTGTGCGGGCTTTATATATATTTGAATAACCAACCACCATTGTGTTCGCACTACGACTTTTTATCACTCTTTCGCTCACTGCCCTGCTCCTGTCAGCCAGGGCCCAGGACATCCGTCAATACTCCTTTACCCATTTTGGTGCAGCCGAAGGCCTGATCAGCAATGAAGGAAGAGCTGTTCTTCATGATGACAAAGGTTTTGTATGGATCGGAACCGGAAACGGTCTTCAGCGATACGACGGTGCACGTTTCATTACTTTTCGCCATGACCGAAATGATCCAAAATCGATTCCCAACAACCTAGTTCTCCAACTCATAAAAGGTCCGGATAATAAGATTTGGGTCCTATGTTCCAACAATCAGGTGGCGGTCCTCGATCCCGACCGATTAGAGTTTACACAGATACCGACAAAGTTTACGAGCAAGAACGCGGCACTGGCCACAACCAAACTAATCAGAGACCCGAAAGGAAATATGTTTCTGCTGGCGGGGCTCGTTGAATTACTGACCTGGACGCCTGAATCGGGTGAGTTTAATAAAGCTAATAATCCGTTTAGCATCCCTCCCGGGCGGCTCTGTATTGATATAGCCGCACAGCCTGGCACAGAAAAATACTGGATATCGTCCAACCGCGGGCTCAGCATTTACAATGCCGCTACCGGCCAACACAGTTATGCCGGGCATAACGTAGAAAAAGAACCAGTGCTGGAACTGTTCGATACTACCCACCATGCATTTAATATTTTCTTCGACCGCAACGATCGCGTATGGTTCGATATCTGGGGGCCCGGCTATCCTTTGGTCAATTGTTATGATCTGAGTGCAAATAAAGTGGTGCTTCGCAATTTCCATTTTATTAACCTGCTCAAGACCTATTATGAAACGCATGGGTATATGCAACAGGCAGATGGCACCATTTGGATTCGGGGACTCGGCGTGCTGGCCAGGTTCCTGGAAAATGAGAACCGCTTTCAATTGGTGTATAACGGTTTTGTAAATGAACAGAGCATCGTATATGAAGGAGTTAGTTCTTTTTGCGAAGACAATGGCGGGAGCATCTGGCTAACCACCACCAATAACGGCTTGTACCGATTTGCCCCTTCCGAACAATACTTCACCAATATTAGCCATCTGCATCCGGTAAGCGGATTGCCCGGAAAAGGCAGCATACTTTCCTTTCTTCGCTTGCCTGGTGGCGATCTGCTGGCTGCCAGTTGGGGCGACGGCCTTTATCGATACGACAAGCAGCTAAAAAATACGCCACTCAACTTTCGTGGCATCAACGAAAAAAACCCGATCACTGTTTGGGATATGCTCATTGATCGCGACAGTACCCGAATCTGGATGGGCATGCAACCTGGAATCGGCGAATACAATCTGCGCAGCAAAACCTTTCGAACGCATTTTCCACCTCAATTCAACAATAATACGATTCGCCAGATCGAAGCCGACCGGCGCGGGAACTTGTGGATCGGCACCATGAATTCAGGGCTCTTCAAGTGGGATGTAGCAAAAGGCAGCGCAGGAAAATTTGAAGATGGCCTCAAGAAAGTAGAGGGTGTGGTACCTGGCTCAATTACCAAAATTTTTGTCGACAGCAAAGGTCTTGTCTGGGTGGCCGCCCTGGGTACCGGTGTATATGTGTTTGATCCCATCGGCGATGAATTGTTGCTGCATTTACCTGCTACTAACGAAAACGGCGATTATAACTCAATTGCACAAGTAGGCCATATTATGGAATACGACGATACCAGTATGGTATTTTCGGGTGGCCCCTTTATTCATATTTACAACAGGATAACAAAACAGATCAGAACTGTAGGAAATGAAAATACGATCAGTGGACGAATCGCGTCTGTTGAAAAAGACCCACGAGGCGGCTATCTCTGGGTATCCAGTTCACAGGGATTGTATAGGGTAAATATCTACAATAAAATTTTTGTACACTTTGATCGTATCGACGGCATTGCCGACGACAGGTTTGTGCTGTCGGCCAGCCTTCGATTACCCGATGGACGCCTGCTGTTTGGAGCAGAGAATCAATTTACCATCTTTCAACCAGCCGACGTACGCATCAACAATACCATTCCCAAGATTACCATTACCGGCGTTCGCGTCATGAATCGCCAACTGTTGGTCGACTCCCTGCTTCAGCAGCCCCGACTGGAACTGGGCCCGAAAGAAAATTCCATTACCATCAACTTTTCAGGGCTAAGCTATAATGGCGCGTTCATGATTCGGTACAAGCTGGAGGGACTCGACGAAGACTGGCAGATAGCCGACAAAAGCAACGAAGCTGTATACAGTTATTTACCAGCAGGCGAATATACCTTTATGGCTCGCAGCGAGGATGCCGATGGCAAGGCCAGTCCGCACACCACGAAGCTTTTAATCAAAATATACCCACACTTCTATCAAACCTGGTGGTTTTACGGACTTCTGTTATTGCTGGGCGCTGTTGTACTTTACTGGATCGATCGTGAGCGTATAAGGCGACTGAATGAACTGGAGCGGGTTCGGTCAGAAATTGCCAATAGCCTTCATGCCGACGTGTCGACCACCCTCAGCAATATCAATCTGCTGGGAGAAATGGCCAAGATCAAGGCCGACAAAGACATTGACCGATCAAAAGAATACATCGACCAGATCAGTGCCAAGAGTCATAATATGATCATCGCCATGGACGATATCCTTTGGAGCATTGATCCGGAGAATGACAGCATGGAAAAAACGGTTCTTCGTATGCTGGAGTACGCCGACGCTCTCCGCAACCGGCACGAAGCCAACATAGAAATATCTGTTGATAAGAAGGTGCAGTCGCTAAAGCTGGATATGAAAACCAGGCACGAATTCCTGTTGATCTTCAAAGATGCGCTTCGCTTAATGGTTCAGCTTGCCGGCGGCAGACAAAGCCTGCTGCAGGTAGATCTGTTTCGTCATAAACTCTCGCTGAAATTTCAGGACCATACCGCCCGGCTCGATTCAAATGCGGCAGAAATAGATCAGGCTATCGAACAAATACAGGAACGTTGCGAACTGCTAAACGGCGAATCGGACATCCAGTACGACAAGAACGGTATGGCTATCGTTGTGCTGCTCCCGGTAAAGTAATTACTCTATATTCATTTTACTTGCCCATCCACTTCTTAAAATCAGTTACTTTTTCCCGGCTTACGATCGACTCTTTGTCAACCGCCGGCTTCAGGTGTAGCAACAATCGATTGCCGAAATAATCGTGAATCTGATCCACACAATTAATAGAAATGAAAAACGAACGGCTAATCCGGAAATAAGCCTGCGGATCCAGCATTTCTTCCAGTTCGTCCATCGTGTAGTCTACCACAAACTTTCGGTTATCGAAGGTTTTGAAAAAGTTCAGACGCCCGTCGCTGAAGAAGTAGGCGATTTCTTCGGTATCAATTGAAACCAGCTTTTGTGCGTGACGAACCAGAAAGCGCTTCCGATACTCTTTAGGCTGCAATTTTTTCTGAAGCTCCTGCACCAGGCTGTCGATGCTCACAGGTGCCGATGGCGCCGACTGCTGATACAGGTTTTTCATATTACCCAGTTTCTGCAGAGCGGCTTCCAGATCTTCTTTTTGGATTGGTTTCAACAGGTAGTCTACACTATTTACTTTAAAAGCTTTCAGCGCGTATTCATCGTAAGATGTGGTAAAAATAACAGGCGATTGAATTTTAACCCGGTTGAAAATCTCGAAACTTTGTCCATCTGCCAGCTCAATATCCATCAAAATCAGGTCGGGTGCCGCATTTTCTTCAATCCAGGCAACTGTTGAAAGTATGCTGTCGGTTACGCCCACTACTTCCGCATCGGGATCTACCGAAGCAAGTGTCTTTGTGATTTTTTTGACCGCCAGGTCCTCGTCTTCAACAATCAAAACTTTCATAATGCAGTAGTTTATTGAATGAATGGTATGTGTTGCTTGTTTTTATCAATTCCGCCCTCCTTCCAGTCATTGGCAAGGCCTTGCGCCCAGATCAATGGCAATACCACGGTAAAACTCTTGGCATCTTCCATCACCTGAAAACCACGTTGCCGCAGCAGATCGTATTTGGTACGAATATTATCCAGCCCAATTCGATTCGAAGGTCCTTTTTTTGTTCGCCGCTGCAAATTGTTGCTTACCACCAGCCGGTTGGCTGCCGTGGTAAAGATATCGATCAGCAGTGGCTTGTTTTTCGAAAGCACGTTATGCTTCACCGCGTTTTCAACCAGTAATTGAAGGCTGAGCGAGGGCAGCAGGTAATTCGCATATCGTTTGTCAATTTCCAGCTGGAAATGTACTGCTTCGCCATGACGGGTTTTCAACAGTCGAAAATAGGATTCTATAAATCGCAATTCATTTTCCAAAGTCGACAGACTGCTCTCGTTGCTCCGGAGCAGGTAGCGATACACTTTGCTAAGTTCGTTTAAGAACGAATCGGCCCGCTGCGGGTCTTCAGCAATTAAAGAAGAAAGAGTATTGAAGCAGTTAAACAAAAAATGCGGGTTAACCTGGCTTTTGAGCACATCAAACTCCTGCTGTAGCGACATCTGCCGCAGGATCTCCCGCTCGGCCAGACTCTCCTTATGTTTTTCCATGATATACACCGCTTCCCAAAGCGCCAGAAAAATAATATTTACCGAGTAGCCGATCAGCATGCCTGCCCGCAAGTGGCCCGGCCGCCATGCATAACCCAGGATATGTAGCCAGTCGAAAAGGAAAAAAATAACCATCACGGCGGGCGACATCACCAGCAACACTACCCCCGTCTTCAGCAAAGCCCGTTGCCTTGTCTGCCTGATCTCCGGATATCGAGTCGTGGCCCAGTTGTCGTACAAAACATGCATGTAAAAGGTAGCAAGTCCCAATATCCAAATAAGCGGAAATGCGACCACCCATATTTGCCACTCTTCAAAAATGCGGTCACCATACAACACGTATAGTAATCCGGCCCCTATCAACGGCATGGAAAACAGAAATGAATACCATTGTATACTGCTGGCACGCTTAAACCATTTCATGACAGCACCTCCTGGCTTTCAATCAAGGGTAATCTAATCCGCCGTTCCGATGCCTCCTCCCGTATATCTACGGGTGGCTGATTCAACAATTGATATTTCTTCACCAAATTATCAAGGCCGGCTTCATAATCCACCGTCTCGGTAATCATTTTCCGCTGCATATTATTGGTTACCACCAGCGCATTGCCCCTTACCGACTGTATCTTTATCCTGAGCGGATGTTGCCGCGCAATCTTGTTCTGGAAAATGGCATTCTCCAAAATCACCTGCAAACTCAATGGTGGAATCAGCTTCTGCTGATCCTCTTCATTTATCTCCAGCTTCAGGTCGATTCCTTCGTTGTACCTGGCTTTCAACAAGGCGAAATAGGAATCAATAAACTGCAACTCGGTCTGCAAAGGCACAAGTGATTCCTCCTCGTGACGCAGCATGTACCGATATACCTTACTCATTTCGTCAAGAAAGCGCTCAGCCTTCTGACTGTCTTCCTGAATCAGGCCCGACAGGGAATTGAGGCTGTTAAATAGCACATGCGGGTTAATCTGGCTCTTCAAGCCCATTAACTGGCCCTGCTTATAAGTCAATTTCAGCTGTTCTGTCTCCCGCAAATCAGCCTTCCACACTTCAAATCGATAGAGCGCTTCGTTAAAGAAAGTCAGAAATATATTGATGATGCCGGTAAAGATAAACGCCCAGGTGAATTGCGAATCGTAAGGGCCATGTAGAATGCCAACCAGGCGGTATAGCGTTATCAAACCCAAAATAATGAGCGCCGACAACAACAGGTACAATAGAATTTGTAACATCACGCGCTTAAAAAACTGAGAATCGTCGGGCAGGCGGAGACGAAATATGCCAGCAATTTGTGAGAAAAAAAGATAGGTAGCGCCGATGACCGGAAAAGCGATCAATTCGCCCAGAATGCCGACCCGTGCCTCCGTAAAAAACCGGCTCCCAAACACAATCCAGTTGAGTATGATTGTATAAGGGATCATGCTCCAGAGCATAGTTCGGAACTCCCGCCTGATATCAAATGTCCATTTAATCATCGCCTGTCAGCAAATTAATGGGTTTTCTCGACAGACTTAAGTGCCGGCCAACCGGGTGCGAATTTGCCTGCATGAATTGGGCAAACAACTGTTTGAATTGGAGGAAGAAAAAACGCCTGCAAAAACCCGCATTTAATCGTTGATAATGAATCGCTCACGTACTCGGGTACCCGCGTTTCAACCTGCGTCCGGACCGGTTCACCCGTCGCTTTAAGCAAGTCATCCCTCCTTGCATTGACCCGGCCCTGAAAACCAGGCAGATTTGCCGGCGGATACCTTAACCTAAATTGATCAAACAGTATGAAAAAATTACTCTTCCGCAGCAGTCTGCTGCTCCTTACACTGGCGCTGCTGGCCGTTTCCCTTTCCTCTTATATGTCGATGCGGGTCGCCGACGATTTCTGGAAAATTTTGGGCATATCCGAAACTGCCGGCAGCAATCAGATTCGTAACAGCTTTATGAACGGCTATCTTCAGCACTACGGCGTCAGGAATCTAAAAAATATTGCCAGTGCCGATCGTGTACGGGTTGCCGAGGACCTGCTGAATTATACCAAACAGTACGTGAACAGCGCCGAATTTAAACAGCAATACGAAAAGACCAGGGAACAGGCCAAGCCCGTTGCACCTGAAAAAAAGCCCCTTCGATCACTGAAAGAAATACAAAAAGAGGAAATTGCCAATACCGAAAAATCTATTAAGAGTACCGAGAAAACAATGAAGGAACTTGGTGGCCAGATGGCAAAAGATCTTCAACCCCTACTCGACCAGTTGAAGCAAACACTGAAAGCATATCAGGATAGTAATCATCAGAACTTTCAGTATGTCAAAATGGGCGAAAAACTACAACAGGAAGACGCCGATCGCCGTTTCAAAGAAGATACCGAAAGGTGGAACAAGCAGTACCCTGCAAACATTCAAACCTTTATAGCCGACAAATTGCAACGCATGCTCGATGCTACAAAAGGCATCGACTACCAGGCTACCCTTGTCGAAAAATATGGCAAAATGCGTTTCACCAATCCCTCTTACGAATCAAAAAGCCGCGAATGGAAAATGGGCTACCGCGCCGGCAAAGAAGTGACGGAAAAAGCAAGAGCTTTTGTGAAGCAGTGGCAGGGGGAATTGGTGAACCGGTGAATTGTTGAGTTGTTGAATTGTTGAATTGTTGAGTTGTTGAATTGTTGAGTTGTTTAGTAGTTTAGTTGTTTAGTTGTGTGGTTGTTCAGTTGTTTAGTTGTTGATTTGGATGCATATTATCTGCGTAAATCTGTGTAAAAATCTGTGTAAATCAGCGGGAACAGAACTGCTGTACTTTTTTGAGGCACGCGAACAGTGAATGGTTTTCTGTTCCCGCAGATTTGCGCAGTTTGGAGCGCAGATTTGCACAGATGAACAGAAAAAGTGCAGGCAGGCCATAACGTCGAATTGCCAGACTAAATCATTTAACCCGAATTCGTATCTTCAAACCAACCAACATTCTACGTTTATTCGAGACCAACCCTATACCATTAGACTTGGGCTGCCAATCCTGCTGCTGTTGTCTCAGGTCTGTTTCAGCCAGCCCAACCCGATGCGCGCTGCGCGACATATTAGTTTACGCGACGGGCTGTCGGACCATCGCGTAAAATTCATTTTTCAGGATTCCGAAGGTCTAATCTGGCTAAACACCGCCAACGGCTTCCAACGTTTCGACGGACAACGCTTTGAGACGCTCAGTTTCGATACCGAACAAAGGTCGTCCAGCCTGCCATCGGGCATCATGAACCTGGGAATTGCCGAAGATAAAAGTGGACTCATCTGGTCGGTAACCGAACACGAGGGGCCAATAGCCTACAATCAAAACACCGGACAAATTACTTCGCCGGACTTAAGCACTCTTCGAAAAGAGCATTTACGGACACATGATGTGCTGGTCACACCCTTCGACCAGGTATTTTGCAGCAGTGTGTCGGGGCTCATCCAAATCAACAACAATGTTGCTGCGCCCGTGAAAACAGCGCCCGGCATGATCACCGATCCAGACTTGTTGAATCAGCGTGATATGCTGGTCGACGTAGACGGCACTATCTGGATTGCCAGCTCAGGAGGTTTTTTGCGTTATTTGCCCCAAAAAACAGAATGGCAGTTTTACCATCATAACCCCGATCAACATCCATTACTTAATTTACGCAGGAACATTGCCGCCATACAACAGGATGCCAGTGGTCGAATTTGGTTTAGCACCTGGCAACAATCGCAGCGCGGCCGGTTTCTGTACCGCTACGATCCTGACAAACTGCTGATCGATAGCGTTGCACTTCCCCAGCCTCCACCAAAAGCAAACGAATTCTACAACCTGCCCGACGCCATGGCCAGCGATGGAAAGGGACGAATGTTGATAGCTACACAGGGTGGACTGTTATTGGAATATGACAGCAGTCTTTTGTTGAAAAAGATATATGATCGCGTGGCAATTGGCGATCGGGAGTATCAATTTGAAACAATCAGCAGCCTCTTCTTTGACCGCAACCAGCATCTCTGGGTCGGTTGCCAGGATGGTTTATTCCTCGTAGCCAGCGAATCAGCAACGAGTCGAAACGTATTGCCTTTACCAGCACCAGAGTTCCCCTGGCAATTTCATTTTGGTCGCCTCAGAAGCGGTCCTGAGGGAATGATCCTCTACCACAGCCTGGGAGCACCCCTGCTGCGCTGGAATCCTGCTACCAACTTTTCACAGCGCCACGATCAACCCTATTTTTCAGGTAAATGGTCAAACTATCAAGCCTGGCTATGTCAAAAAAAGGATAAACACTATTTCACTCCCTGGTTCAGCGATGCGGTTGTTGAATTCGATATCACTTACGGAACATTCCGGCCCATTTTGCAACCTGGTGAACTGGGGCAACTTTCTACCCGCGGCCTTGCATATAAGGGAGGACTTCTTTTTTCCGGCAAACGAAAAATAATTCGTTGCAATGACGAAGGCACAAAAATCGACTATTGTACCCTTCCCGACGATATGGCTTCGCTGGCCGACTGGTGTGCCGATCCCTCAGGTAAGGTTTGGATAATTGACGAACTTGGCCAACTGTACGTTCTTCAACCGGAACAAAACTGGAGCTTTGTAAAAGTGACCGACACCAAACTGCGGGGAAGCGTGTATCGCCTGGGTTGGCTGGCAAACCATTTGGTAGTTGGTACTCTCTATCAGGGCCTGGCTATTTTTGATTCAAATGGCAAACTCATTCGAAAATTAACGCACCGCGACGGCCTTTTATCGAATACCATTAACCGAATCGAAAACCTGAACGGTCTGTTGTGCATTGAAGGGCCGGTAGGATTCAATTTCTTAAGAGATGTTAAAGATCCTGAATTGTTGGCTAATACTGAGCTCGACAAACGTCACAATGATTTTCTGGCAGCCGCTCACGACGGGAAACAGGGCTTTTTCTTCCTGTATCGAAACAGAATGGAATACCTGCCCCAATTACTCCTTCAACAACCCCGTCCCCTCGTCTTTAAGTTTACTAAAATGGCCAGCAGCACCCGGCGCCTGGACCCTGCCAGACAAGCTGTACTTGCCTGGAACGACAATCAGCTTCAATTTGAATTTGCCGCACTCGACTATCTGCTGGCACCCAGCCTCCAGTATCGCTACCGAATCGGCGACAACTGGATTTATCTGGGAAATAACAGCCAGTTGCTACTTCCCCGACTTCAGCCTGGCAGTTATCGCCTGGAATTGCAATACCGCCATCCCAATGGCACATGGATGGAACCTGGACTGTCCTATCAATTTAGAATTAAAACACCCATTTGGCAACAGGGTTGGCTCTACGTATTGGCAACCCTCCTGATATTGTTGCCTGTGTTCATCTATCGCTGGCGAAAGAACAGAGAGCAGAAAAAGATCGCCAAAATCAGATGGCAACTGGCACGCGACCTGCATGATGATGTGGGTAGTACGCTCAGTAGCATTGGAATTTACAGCAGTGTGCTCGCGGGAAGACTTGAAGGAACGAAAGATGTCGAATTGTTGAACGAAATTCGCAGTAAAGCCGGCAATAGCATTCAGGAAATGGCCGATATTGTTTGGGCCATCCAACCGGAGAATGACCGACTGACCAATTTTGTACAGCGGTTTCGGGCCTATGCCGTACCATTGCTGGAAAGTAAAGGCATTGATATAGTCTGGACCGACTCGACTTCCAGGAATGATGTGCAGCTAACAATGCTTCAACGCCGAAACCTATACCTGGTATGTAAAGAAGCGTTGAACAATTCATTGAAATATGCTAATGCCACTCGATTCGTTTTTGAAACCTCGATAGACAAGAGGTCTTTGCAAATAAAACTGGCAGATAATGGAGTAGGCTTTGATGAATCAGCCATCGATCGTCGTAACGGCATCGACAATATGCGTCATCGTATGAAAGAAATGGGCGGTCAGTTTATTTTAAGAAGCCAACCTGGACACGGCTGTCTGATTCAGTTAGTGACCAACATTTAAACTTGTCCGATTTTACACAATAGAAATAATGCCTGTACCGATAGCCATATTCGAAAATAACGAAGCCTACCGCAACAGTTTGCAACTGTTTTTCGATGAATACCCGGAAATAGATTTGCGAGCCAGTTTTACCGAAGGCAGTGACGCAGCAGGAAAAATCCACGGTCTCGGCTTAAAATTGGTACTGATGGATATCGATATGCCCTGGACCAACGGAATAGACGCTACCCGATCCATTAAACAGGCTTTTCCGGATGTGCAGGTGCTTATCCTAACTGTATTCGACGACAATGAGCGGGTATTTGATGCGATCTGTGCCGGAGCAGACGGATATATCCTCAAAAGCAGTACTCCACACGATATTGTGCGAGCCATCAAAGACACATTGGATGGCGGATCACCCATGACCGCATCAGTAGCACGTAAAGTGCTTTCTCTTTTTGCCCGACAGGAACACAGCTCAAAGCCATCTTCCCAACTGAGTCTGCTAACCGACAAAGAACAACAAGTGCTTGCCCGCCTGGTGGAAGGCGACAGCTATAAAATGATCGCCGACAAATTAGGCATCAGTATCGACACCGTTCGATTTCACATTCGCCATATCTATGGCAAATTGCATGTAAACAGCGCAACAGAAGCCGTAAGCCTCGCACTCCGAAAAAAGTTACTGTAGTCAGCCCTGCATGATCATGCTTTTTTGGTTCAGTCCCTTTCTCTCAATTTTACGCTGAATCATAACCTGATCAAATACCATTACCCATGAACCTTCTCTTACACTGTAAAAGCAGTGCCAAAATCGGCCTGCTAGCGCTGCTATTTTCCTGCCAAACCTCACCCAATGCAGGAACAGAAACAACAAAAAGCAATGAGCCCGCACTGTCTGAACAAACTTCAACCAGCCCGGCTGCGAAACCAGCTACAGCAAGCAAAGCCACTACAGCAGTCGATTGCTCCAATCTGCTAACTGCAGGCATGATTGAAGAATACTGCCAGGCAAAAGCAATCAAAGAGCGAATTACTTCCGTAGAACGCAAAGGCGCGACCTGCAACCGCAGTTATGGACTTGATAAAGCATGGGGCGATGAGCTGATCTTCATTGCCAGTCCGAAATCGGATGGCGCCGCCAGTTTCAATGCGATGAAAAAGCAAAATGCAGCCAACGGATTGAAAGAACTTTCTGAAATAGGCGAAGCTGCATTTTCGCTTTCATTCACAGACAAACTTACCGGTCGGCAACAGGAACAAATTGTTTTTCACAAAAAAAATCTGCTGGTTGAATTAAAAACTCAGGAAAGTAGAAGCGCTAAAACACCGTGTCCCTGCTTTAATGCCAGCCAGCTTAAATCGCTGGCAAAGGCAATTGCCGAAAAAATTCAGTAGCCATGCTCCGCATACTACCATGGTTAACGCTGTTGCTTGCCTGCAACCAGGCCGAACAGTCTGGCGAAAGAGAACAGACGAAAGTTCAAGATTCGCCCAATACGAAAACGGTTCAGCATACAAACAATAACAGCAGCAGCGTATTGATCGATACGTCTGATAAATCGGCGCTTACCCCGTTGTCGGAAGAGGATAAGGATTACATTACGCCACAGGAAGACGCCCGGTTTTTTCACGATGCCAGAAAACAATTTGAAAAACTTAGTTCCGACTACCTTGAGCAATTGTACGGCGAAAAACCGGCCGATGCACGTGCCCTGCATGTTTTAATGCGTAAGCAACTAATTGCACAGCGGAGAAAATCAGGCTTCAAAGTGTCGCGGCCGTTTATTCCAGACGAATGGGCACGCCCTGAACAGCAGCAAACCAACGTGCCGCTCGCCGACCTGGTATATGTGTATGGCGATATCGACAACCTCGGGTATGGCTGGCCAGCTAATTATGATCCCTTTTCAGGCGAAAGCACCAAACCACATGGTTTCCCCTTTGTGTCTGAACCCGACGATCCGCCGGGTACGGACAGGATAATGGTAAACAGCGGCTACCAATATCCATCGAAAGCCGGTGGTTACAAACGCGAGAAGTCGGACGGGTATACCAGCAGCACGCGCCGCCCCGACAACCTGCCGGAAACACTGCGTCTTCAGCCACCTGTTGCTTCCGTCGACATCAAACAGGTAGTCCTGCAGATTTTTGTTGATGACTTTCAGGCTCCCAGTTTCTCATCGCAATTCAGATTCTATCTAAATGATCGGGAAATTCCTTCCATTTCCACCCTGCTGAATGAACTTAAACAGGGAGGTCCGGTGGGCAAACTGATAACCCTGGCTATTCTGCCCGAATATTTCTCAGAAATCAAAAAAGGTCGGCTGAATATTTTTATCGACAGCCCGACTTCGGTGAAAGGCGACGGCTTTGCGATCGATTTTGTTCGACTCCTTATCAATCCAAAAAGTCTGCCCCTGTCTTCGGTAAGCGGACGGGTAACGGATGCCAAAACACGCAAGCCAATTGCCGATGCCCTGATTCGTATATCGGGTGCGGGCGAAACAAGAACCGATGGAAAAGGTGAATACAGAATTGACAGGGTTCCCTGCGGTATGGTGTTGGTGCAGGCATCCTGCGCCGGCTACAAAAGCAAAAGCGGCAGCGACGATCTCACTCAACGACAACCGGCTGTAGTGAACCTAAAGCTGGAACCCGAAACCGATGCGGGAATGCAGGAGCAGCTTGACGAAAAAGGCAAAGTGGAATTATACGGCATTTATTTCGATACTGATAAGGCCAGCATTAAGAGCAGTTCCTTGCCAACCCTAAATAAACTGGCCGAGTTGATCCGAAAAAACCCAAATAGAAAGTTGGAAATAGGCGGCCACACTGACGCGGAAGGTGACGACACATACAACCTCCGATTATCTGGCCAGAGAGCAGAGGCAGTGCTGACCTGGTTAAAAGAACAAAACCTGAAAGTAGACCACCTGCAAACCCGGGGTTACGGCGAAACAGAACCAGTCGCTGACAACCAAACAGAAGCCGGACGAGCACTCAACCGACGTGTAGAAATAAAACTGTTAACTCCTTAAACCTTCCATCATGAATCGGATATTGAATTTAATCATCCTTTCCACTGGCATCTGTATTTCCGTTTCCTGCCAGAATCAGTCGGCTTCGAAAGAAACTGCCGCCGATCAGGCAAGCACGAGCGCCGGAACAGAAAGTGATCAGGCCAAAGCAACCAGTATGGATAGAAATGAACCATCGGGCAACGACTATCCGGAAAGTAATCTGATACCTATTTCACTGCTGGAGGAACGGTTCGAAAAAATGCCACCAGTCAGCTTTGGCGCCAACAATGACACTGTCGCACTGGTGCGACTGCAATATGATCGCCAATCGAAACCTTCCTTACAATTGAGTGTGGAACGTGTACCCGATGCCGGAAGACTGGGACGAATGCTGCAAACCTGGTCTTATCACCCCGACTTTAAAGAATCATTCCCTGCCGGGGATGAAGCGGCGCTTGTATTCACACGAGAGCGGGCAAGCCATTATTATACCGTAGTATTTAGAGTAAACAACTATTTCGCCAGCATCGTTTCCGATATCGACGCCGGAAGTGCCGCCGACAACGGTATACTCTTTTCCGACACAGCACTCAAACAACTTGCCATAGATTGGGCTGATCATCTAAAAAAACTTTGAACATGTTTACCTCCTATTGTCGAAATGGCTTTCTGGTTTGCTTCATTCTGGTGCTGGCAGCAACTACCGTACAGGCACAGCCCTTTTCGCTCGACCAAAAGTTGAAGCCGGTAAAGTTGCAATTGAAGCCCTATAAAGAATGGAAAGGTGCGAGTATCGCCGGAGGTAAAGGTTCCCTTAATGCGGAGGGCGACTACTATTATGTAAAGGGAGCATCCATGTTTCAACCAATCGATGTATTCCTCATTGGTCCTGATAATGCCGAGGTGAAAATGGAGCTGGTTAAAAACAATTGGCAGGATATAAAGAAGACAGCCTCCACGGCCGACGTGGATGATGGCATTGCACAACTCAAAGTACGAACCTATGGCGACTTTGGTATTAGAGTGTTTGCTTCCGATGATCAATCTGGCCAATACCAACTGGTGGTTTTGGCCGCACCTGAGCGAAAAGGCGCTCTCGCCTCGCCTTTTGTTGCTGCATCCAATAAAGAAAACAAATCATCGATGAGCGACGGTGCCGTAACAAACTCCCCCACACCCAATGAAGAAAGCAAAAACAGCAGCATAGTCCTCTATGTACTCGGTGCAGTAGTGCTGATTTTATTGATCCTTGTATTTGTTTTACTTAGGAAAAGAAATAAGGCAGGATTGTTATTACTGGCAATGCTGATGCAACTGGCCCTTCCTCTGACAGCGAGCGCCCGCGGACGTGGTAGCAGTGTAGACTGGGAGCGCCTGAAAGGCATAATGGATGCCAAAAAACTGGGCGAACTGCAGGAGAAGATCAAAAAGGCAAAAGATATGATGACCAGCACCAAAGACCTGCTCGAAGAATACTTCGGCATGGGTGAATGTCTTTCGATGCCTCCTCCGCCCGGCATGCCAAATATTCCCTCCTTTTGTCCCGACCTGGAAGAAGGCGCTCTGGGAACCGGCGGCGGCGACTGTGCCACCTGCTTCACCGAAGCACGCGAAAAATTCAACAAAGTGCGCTACAACCTTGAGCAGTTGCGGATCATTTACAAGTGTACCAAAGACTTTAGCGACAAAGCGATTGCTTTTGGCGACAACGCATCCGGAACACACGCCGTAACTGGTCTGGCCTGGCAGGCCGAAAGAGCCAAAATCGAAGGTGCCGTTAAAAATCTGAAAGATGCATATGATAAAAAATATACGGAACTGCTGGAACGGTTGCAGGAAAGCATGATTGAACTGGCCGTATGTGAGGAACAGTTTGGCACACCCGATTGGTATGACAGATATGGCTACATGTTTTATGAGTTTGTGAAAGAAAAGTACAAGCGGTCGGGCGATTGATTCAGGTCCATAAAATTGAAAGTTTAATACATACAATATGAAACTGCTCGTACTATCTATGCTGGCAGCTTTTTGCTGCCATGCACAAACTACTCCTGTGGTGAAACCCAGAATCAATACAGAAAATCCTGCCCCGGCAACGGTCAAAGTTTCCAATACCACTGATTGTAAAACAATCAGTGGATCTGAAATTGCAGCCCTAATGATGGCGGGAGAGTTTAGTTCTGTATCTGTGCGACTTGATCGCGACAATGGCTTTTTTCGAATCGGAGCAGACAAACGCGGCTTCAAAATAGCTGAGAAAAAAATAACCAAGCCAGGTCACAACTGGGTTTACCATGTGAACGATATCAACAGTACCGGACATGCCATCGTTTTCGAGGAAAATGCATTCTGGCTACGACTCGACTTTGAAGGTGAAGAACACGAAATAAAAGGTCGTTGTCCGGGCTGCGCCGACCGATTCGAGGACCGCCGTGCTCCTGATCTGAACTGGGTGGGTGCGCGTCAGATTTTTGTGAAACTCAAACCAATTATTCACAACGGCTCAATCAGTTTTCAGGCCGACAAAGTTAACATGGTCGGAAAGTTCGAATTCAATGGCCCTTCGGATATTTTGATGCCGCTGCTGAACAGCTTCGAGCTTGCCATCAAAAAAGAGATGGAAAAACAGGTAAAAACTTATCTCAACAGCACTGCCGTAAAACTTAGAATCAGCAAAGCACTTAAACCCATAATCGATAAAATTGGGATTGAAGCCGCCAACAAAGTGTATACCACCGACGGACAGGTCTTTGTTTGCGGACGAATGAAGAGTTGAATGGTTGACCTGCCTGCCGGCAGGCAGGGTTGTGGAGCTGTTTTGTTGTTTAGTTGTGGGGTCGTTTAGTTGTTGATTTGGATGCCTATTATCTGTGTAAATCTGTGAAATAATCTGCGCAAATCTGCGGGAAGAGAAAACCATTTACTGTTCGCGTAATTCAAAACAATGCAGCAGTTCTGTTCCCGCAGATTTGCACAGATTTTTGCACAGATTTACGCAGATGAAATCTTCGTTTCACGTTTCACCGCGCAACGCATGCGTTGCCCCTACGTTTCACGTTTCACCTTTCACGTTTCACGTTTCGCCTTTCACGTTTCACGATTCACCTCTCACCTCTCACCGCGCAACGCATGCGTTGCGCCTGCGTTTCACGTTTCACCTTTCACGTTTCACGATTCACGATTCACGACTCACGATTCACCTTTCACCTCTCACCTTTCACCTCTCCCCTTTCACCTCTCACCTCTCCCCTTTCACCTCTCACCTTTCACCTCTCACCTGAACCCCTCCATCGCCGCCGTGGGCTTACCAAAATTATCAAAGGCACCGAGGCTATAGCCCTTCCAATTATTATACGCTAATGGCTCCCAATACAACACACCCAGTCCTTTGTTTTGCGGCACCGATTTAACTTTTCTAATCAGGTCTGCAATAAACGATTTGCATTCTGCCGCCTGATCCCAGGGCATTCCCACTTCCACCACCATTACCTCCTTACCGTAGCGGTTCACCATGTCGTTCATGTTGGCGAGGCACAGCTGATTAGCTGCCTGCCAGCCCGCCCCCACATAGGAGGGATACAAAGACATGCCTATTACATCAAACCGGGCTCCCCGGTCTATTAGTCCTCCAATGTTCCATTTAAACAGATCATTATCCCAGCCATTCGACACGTGCACGATCACTTTGCATTCTGGAAAGACTGATTTCACCGCGAGGTAACCGGTGTCTATCAACTGAGCATACTGAGCCATTTGCGTGGAGGCCTTTCCGTCGGGCCACAACATCCCATCGTTGGTTTCATTTCCTATCTGTACCCATTCCGGAGTCACAGCAGCGTTTTTCAATTGCGTCAATACATTGATCGTGTGATTGGCCAGGGCGCCTTTTAGGTCCTGAAAGCCAAGAGAAGCCCAGGCTGCGGGTTTATTCTGCTGTCCAGGGTCTGCCCAGGAATCGCTGTAATGAAAATCGATCATTACCCGCATACCCAGATTTTTTGCACGAACCGCTTTCGCCACCACATCAGCGGCATCGTTCCAGGACGGTGTGGGGTTTACCCAAACCCGAAGACGAATGGTATTTAAGCCCAGTGATTTCAACAACGCCATTCCCTCCATTTCCTCACCCGCTTTCGTATAAAATTTTCGGCCGGCCGATTCCATTTCCGTAATCCAACCTACATCCGCGCCGCGCGCGAATGAATCGCCAGGATCAGGCTCCCCGCCCGATTTGCTCCCACAGGCAACAGCCAACGATAACCAGCATAAAATGAACAATGTCCGCATCATGGTATTAGTCGAGTTAATTAGAAATGATCAGAAGTATAGTTACAAATTAAACTAATTACGCCAAAAACACCCCAATTTTGGTTAGCTAGTCCAACCAATCCATTCATCATATTTGTGTAAACTGATCCGGCCTATTGGTATATTTTAGCATTGTCATTTCACTGTTCACCTTCTAATTATCAATTAGCAATATGCTTCTCCCCGTTTACCAGGTCGACGCATTCACCGACCAACTGTTTGCAGGCAATCCTGCCGCTGTTTGCCCACTCGATAGTTGGTTGAGCGATGAACTGATGCAGCAGATTGCCATGGAAAACAACCTGGCGGAAACTGCTTTTCTGGTACCGAACAACAACGGATATGACATACGCTGGTTCACGCCGGCCGTTGAAGTGGATCTGTGCGGACACGCCACCCTCGCATCGGCTTACGTGTTGTTTGAAAAAATGGGAGTTGCCGGCAACGAAATTGCCTTTCATTCTCATCGCAGTGGTCCATTGCATGTGAAGCGCTCCGGTGATTGGCTGTTACTCGATTTTCCGGCAGATACCCTGCAACCAATTGAGGTTACTGCCGACATGCAGGCATGTTTCGACAAATCAATACTGGCTGCGGTAAAAGGTAAGACCGATTTCATGTTGATCATGGAAAATGAAGCCGATATACTGCAGGTAATGCCGCGACTGGATCAAATTGCGCAATTACCTGCGCGTGGTGTAATCATAACTTCCAGAGGTAGCGATACCGATTTTGTTTCGCGGTTTTTTGGGCCTGCGGTAGGCGTACCGGAAGATCCTGTTACGGGATCGGCCCATACCACCCTCGTTCCTTATTGGGCAAAAGAACTCGGCAAAAACGATTTAACTGCCCGGCAACTTTCTGCAAGGGGCGGCTTCCTACGTTGCCGATATTTAGGCGAACGGGTAGAAATTGGAGGAAAAGGCCGCTTGTTTCTGGAAGGAAATATATACATCGATTGAGCTGTTGCAAGCCCCGACATCTTCAACTATTTCAATCTTGTCTTAGCAGTTTCCAGGTCGGACTGTACACGAATTTTTACA
This sequence comes from Chitinophagaceae bacterium, assembly GCA_046297935.1. GTDB lineage: Bacteria > Bacteroidota > Bacteroidia > Chitinophagales > Chitinophagaceae > CAYMZZ01. Next base: position 13,948 of record JBKBHA010000019.1, on the reverse strand, counting down.
ATCTTGGTAATCAAACCTGCGGGCAAGGGTTTGTCGTAGGGAAATTGTATGGCACCTTTTGAAGTAGTATAGCCCTCTAGCTGATCAGCAAATAAATCGGTAGGTACAGCAGGATAAAAGCCCAGGTGCGCTTTATGTGCGGCATAATACACTAGGTTTCGGTGGCCCCGGAAAGCGGGCATGTTGTAACTGATGATCTCAACTGCGCGTGGCGCTGCCTTTTTTATGATGCCCCGCATCCTGTCTAAAACGGCACGAATTTCGGGAGGCCAACTGGTATGATACTGATCAATGGTTTCAAATTTAACCGAGCCATAAGGTGAAGGGCGTTTCTTTTTGCTGGCCATTTGCTGATGTTTCGCTAAAGTTCCGTAGCTGAAAGATGAAAACAAAAGGGAATTGCGACAAAAAAAATTAGCTACTTTAGGCGGCAGGAATCAAGTATTATGAATACTGCTGCAACTCGCCTCGCTTCCATCGATGTATTCAGGGCACTCACCATGTTCCTGATGATTTTTGTCAACGATCTATGGACGCTCACAGACATTCCACGGTGGTTACTTCACACCGAAGCTCAGGAAGATGGCATGGGGCTGTCGGATGTAGTATTTCCTGCCTTCCTCTTCATCGTAGGGTTGTCGATTCCGCTGGCCATTGGTGGCCGGCTCCGTAAAGGACAATCGCGCGGGTTGATAATGGAACATATTCTGCTTCGTAGCCTCGCCTTACTCGTCATGGGATTCTTTCATGTAAACCTTGAAGCCTATTCATCTGCGGCTTTTCTTCCCAAACCGGTTTGGCAGATATTGATCACCGTTTGCTTTTTTCTGATCTGGCTCGACTATCCCAAATCCATGTCGACGGGAAGAAAGTGGTTTTTGCAAGGCCTGGGCATTTTCGCGCTCATCTTTATGGCCATGTTATACAGCGGTGGCGATGGCACCCAGTGGATGGAGCCAGGCTGGTGGGGTATCCTGGGTCTTATAGGCTGGTCGTATCTGATAGGGGCCACTATCTTTCTTTTTAGTAAAAACAGGCAGCTGCTTTTGCTCGCGTCCCTGATCTTTTTCCTGTTATTTAATATTGCAGCCAACGCCGTATGGCTGTCCTTTCTTGATCCGGTGAAAAAATATGTCTGGATCGTTGGCGATGGCAGTATGCCCGCACTCGTAATGGCGGGTGTGCTGGCTGCAGGTCTGCAAGCCGAAAACCGGCAGCTCTTTGGCAAATTATTGCTGGCAGCTGTTGTCTTTATCGCATTGGGGTTCCTTCTACGTCCATACTGGGGAATATCTAAAATACTCGCCACCCCTTCCTGGGTGATGATATGCACCGGCATCAGTTTGATTGTATTTGCCGTATTGACCTGGCTTGTCGATCGGAAATCTAAAGCCCATTGGTTTGGCATTATCAGACCTGCCGGCACCAGTACACTTACGGCTTATTTGCTCCCTTATATTCATTATGCAGCTTATACATTAATAGGTATCAGTCTGCCGCTCTTTCTTAGGACTGGTGTCGTTGGCATCATCAAGTCGCTTCTTTATGCGCTCATCATCATCATCATCACCGGTTTGCTGGAAAAAATAAGATTGCGCCTGAAAATTTAGTCGGCTCCCGTAAATTGTAAACTTCCAGGAGATGAACCTTGCACAACAGTTTGCTTCTATTCGCAAAAACGCTTCAAGTTGGGCCATTACCTGCTCCCGCGGCTCGGCGCATAGCCAGCTGCTAAAGCAATTGCAGCATGCACATTCTCCCCTTGTCAGTTTTCGTCATTCCTTCAAAACGCTTTCCAACACCAGCAACTTTTACTACCAGCAACGTTTCAATTCGTTCGACAGCGACGATGCCGCTACCGTTTATAAATGGCTGCAGGAAGAATCGAACGGTAGGTCGGGCTACTGGACCATCGAAAAACTGGCAGACCGCCTGTCGCTGGCATCCATTATGCAGGAAGAGGTAATCAAGCTATCAAACGGCGAAACACGGCGTGTACTCATCGCCGCTGCACTGTTGAAAAATCCAACAACCATTTTGCTCGATCATCCGCTTACCGGACTCGATCAGGCTTCACGATCCTCCTTCAACTCGCTGCTCAACGATATTCTGGCATCAGGCATTGAAATAATCATGGCAGTGGAGCCCCGTGATATTCCGGAAAACATCGGTCATATTGCATTCATTGAGGGCAACCGGCTTACGGCATATCCAGGTCGGGACATTTTTCTTCAACATCACAATAGCGAGGCGAGCGCCTTGCCAATTGATGAAAACCTGCTGAAGCACCTGCTCAGTTTTCGCAAGCCCGGCAACTACCAGCACATCGTGCAAATGCAAAACGTGAGCATACGATATGGTGATCGCTTCTTGATCGATCAGGTGAATTGGACAGTAAAGCCGGGAGAGCACTGGGTATTGTCGGGGCCCAATGGTGCGGGTAAATCTACCCTGCTGAGTCTGATCACCGGCGATAATCCACAAGCCTATGCCAATCAGATATGGCTATTTGATCGCAGGCGAGGCAGCGGCGAAAGCATTTGGGATATCAAACAAAAGATCGGATACGTTTCGCCCGAACTGTTCCAATACTTTCCCACTGACCAGAGTTGCAAGCATGTGGTGGAATCCGGCTTTTACGACAGTATTGGTCTGTTCCGCCGTAGCGATCCGCTAAGGGCTGGCATCGTACAACAATGGATGCATCTGTTACATTTGGGCGACTTTGCCGACCGGGTGTTTAGCCAGGTACCGCCCGACGTGCAAAGGCTCTGTTTGCTCGCAAGGGCACTAGTAAAAAATCCGCCGCTGCTGGTGCTTGATGAGCCCACTCAGGGACTGGATCAGCCTGAACAGGAATTTTTCACGCGGCTGATTGGCAGCATTGCTGAACAAAGCAATAGTACCATCATTTTTGTAAGTCATTACGAAGAACATATTCCTGCAAACTTTCGCCTGCGACTCAGGCTGGAAAACGGCAAGCAATTACCAGCCAGTTACCCATGAACGGTGGCATGCATTCAACGTTTACGCTGCTTTGTGAATACAAGATTTTTAACCCCAAAATTTGAGATCAGAAAACCGGAAACTCTGTTTTTTTTGTCGCGCGAAAATTGAATGCCAAAGGGAAATACTTCCCGGCTGGCGCCGGTGAAACGATCTTTATCGGCAGGCTTCAATTCAATATCTGCAAGGCGATCATGTATCAGCGTTAATTTCTCATTGGATTGCACTACACGGTAGCCGGTCATCAGCTCATCGCTAAAGTAAGTACCGGCATAGTCGGTCAATTCGATCTGCACGGCTGGCTTCCGGTCAGAGGACTTCACAGCCTGTGTATCATTCGTTGGCTGGCTTTCCTTCAATTTCTCCTTTATATAGAAATCTGCAATTTGCCAGCGGGCATTTAAGTCTTCATTGTGTTCATCATTGCTGAGCACAATAATAGCTAAACGCTCATCGGGAAAACGCCCTAAAAAGCTTCGGAATGCAGCTGTATGCCCGCCATGACTGATCATCTTTACAGTTTTGTAAAAACTCAGATTTTGACCCTTTGCATGAAAAATACTGTCGCCGGGCGACGAAACGCGTAACAACACCCTTTTGCCATTATCGAGAATCGATGGCTCGTTGAATCGTTCAATCAGATCCTTGCTGCCTACAATCGGCTGTTCAAAATTCAACACCCATTTTACCAGATCTTCAGCTGTGGTATAAAGGTTAGATGGTCCGGGATTACTATTGTTAATCGACTGCTCGAAATATCTCCCGTCTCTCCGTTCATACGAGGCTGCACAGTTCGGAATTAGCTGCTCATGGTCATCAACAAATCTTGTGTTATTCATACCCAGTGGCTGGAAAATTTTTTCATGGGTAAATTCGGCAAATGTTTTTCCTGATGCACGCTGGATAATTTCTGCAAGAAGCGTATAGCCGGTATTGCAATAGCCGAATGAAGTACCTGGTTCAAAGTTCAACGTACGTTGACGGCTAACCAGCTTTAACACCTGTTGAGTACTGAATATATCGCCGGGCAGACTACCTGCAAGTGAGTGAAGGGCCGCCTGATCGCGTAAACCACTGGTATGTGCCAAAAGATGTTTAATTCGAATTGGCTTACCATAATCCGGCAACTCGGGGATATACAAACGGATATCGTCGTTCAGAGAAATTTTACCGTCGGCAGCTAACAAATAAATGGAGAAAGCAGTGAACTGCTTCGAAACTGAAGCAATATTGAACACCGTTTGCGGAGTGATCGGAATTCCGTGTTCAAGGTTAGCCATTCCGTAACCCTTCAATAAAATTAATTCTCCATCCTTCACTATTGCAACAGCCGCGCCAGGGCTCTTGTCGCTGTAGGCTGCAAACATCGAATCAACTTTACTTGCTGCCCCCAGCCAGGAAGTATTTGTCACAGCCGGACTCCTGGTTGCTACCTTATCAACAATTAACCAGCTTCCGTCAATTTTCATCAAATTGAAATAGTCCGTATACCGTTCGCGTTCTGTTCGAATTTCAGTTTTTGCGGATGCGGTTTGATTTGTAATATCAATATCGAGAATCCTGGTCAACAGGTTAGCGGCACGCAACCGTGGCTTGAAAAGAGCCAGGTATTGGGACTTAGTATACATTAGGAATTGTCCATCGCGCTGAGTTTTCAGAAAGCAGGAAGAATGCATGACCGCCCCCAACTTCGACGTATCGCCGGTTGCCCAACCATCAAAGTATTGTTCTATCAGGCTGGAAATGCTGTCTCGTTCCTCTGAAATTCTCTGGCCACTGACGGAAATACATAAACAGGCGTAGACCCAAAAAAGACAAATAATTTTCATCAATATTCGGTTTTCCCAAAGTTGCCTCTTCCTGTTTTATATGTCTGTTTATCCCGCTGGTTTCTTGTGCGGATTTACAAATCCGAACCAGTTTGTTTCAAATACGCATTGGGAGTCAGTCCTTTAATTTTTTTGAAGGCCACGAAGAATGCTGACTTTGAGTGGAAACCAACTTCGGCACCAATGGCTTCAATGGTGTAATGCGAGTCTGATTTGAGCATAGCACAGGCCGCTTCTATCCGATATTCGTTTACAAAAACAGTAAAGCTCTTTTTCATGCGTTCGTTCAGTACCCGCGAAACTCGATAGGCGGGTAGATGGAGTTCGGCTGCAACATCGCCGATTTTCAAACGCGAATTCCGATAGGCAAGCCCCAGTTCCATCAGCTTTTTCAGCCCAAGTTCCACTTCACCCGCTTCTACTTCATCCAGTTTGAAATTGCTATTTTTCAGCCCCGGGTCAGAATTTGGCTCTGCTGACTTTCGTCGATGAAATAATATAAAAATGGCGAAATAGGTAGCCAACGAAAAAAACAGAGGCCCCGACAAATAGCTGCCCCTCGTTACTCCCAAATAGGCCCAGAGATACCCCAGGAAAATAACGAGTACAGTAGCCCATACTGCCAGTACCCATTTTTCAGCCGGCAATAGCTTTTCGCCCGGCTTTAGCCATTTCCCAAAAACCGGCTTCACAACAACCGCTGTGCAGCCAATATAAAGGGCCCATTGCGAATAAATAACAGGCACCAAATATTGTCCCCACATATCGGGATAGTCTTTGTAAGGATAGGTTAACCCCACCCCAAAAGCAAGGGCGGACCATGTTATCAAAAGCAGTTTCCAATTGGCTGGAATTTGTTCGTATTTCGCTAATACCGACTTTGCAAAAAAATAAAGAAAAGGTCCAATGTAAAAACAGGCGGTAAGACCGAGCTGAAGCACGGTGCGAGAAAGCTCATAGTCAAAAAAATACGCGACCGACTTACCAGTCCGAATGCAAAGCGCAATCAAAAGGGCACCTAAAAAGAACGAAGAAAGCGCTTTTTGCCGGCGTTTAATGAGCAGGTATAAACCAACTAAAAAAGCATTGAAGGCTCCCAAGGCGCTGAAGAAAAAGAGTAAGTTGCTCCCGAATGTCATAAGTCAAGTTAACTTCAAAACGCAAGCGGCGTAGTACGAATATACAGGTTGTTCAATTTACCCTGCATTGAGGACTGGCCACCAGGCGAATTGGCATGGCCAGTTTTGTGGAGAAATATTGCTCGTATCATTAAACTTACATGAACTAATTGTTGGGCCAATATTATTTTAACAGCCAATCGCAGGTTAGTAGCCGGAGAAACGATAAGTTCGAATATCGAACACCCTCCTACACATGAACAACAGAAGAGAATTCATTAAGAAAGCCGCCTTTTTGTCGGGCGGTTTGGGCCTTCTCAACGAGGTACCTGCATCCATTCAAAAAGCGATGATGATTGACCCGGCTCCCGGCTCCAGCTACCTCGATGCCGAACATATTGTTTTCCTTATGCAGGAGAATCGATCCTTTGATCATTGCTTCGGCGCGCTGCAGGGTGTACGTGGGTTCAATGATCCCCGGGCGATCAACCTGCCTAACCAAAACAAAGTGTGGGCACAAACTAACAATGCCGGAGAAACTTATACTCCTTTTCATCTGAATTTAAAAGATAGCCGCATCACATGGCTCGGCTCTTTGCCGCATAGCTGGAACGATATGACCGAGGCGCGGAACCAGGGTCACCACGATCGCTGGCTGGAGGCCAAGAAATCGGGGCGAAAAGAATGTGCAGGCATGCCACTCACCATGGGTTATTTCGATCGGCGCGACATACCATTTTACTATGCCCTCGCCGATGCATTTACTGTTTGCGATCATCATTTCTGCTCTTCACTCACTGGCACTACTCCCAACAGGCTGCATTTCTGGACGGGCACCATTCGCGAAAAACAGGACGCCGATGCCATGCCGATGGTGTATAACTCAGATGTAGACTACGGTCGCGAAGCGAACTGGAAAACATTTCCTGAAATATTAGAAGACAACCAGATCTCCTGGCGCATTTATCAAAACGAAGTTAGCATTGACAGCGGATTTGAAGGCGAAGAAGAAGACTGGCTGGCCAATTTCACCGATAATCCGATCGAGTGGTTCAAACAATTTCAGGTTCGATTTGCTAAAGGTCACCGAACTTATTTGAAGAAAGCAGTTGTTGCCATTCCTGAAAAAATAGAGCAGCTGAATGCACAAATCAATCAGACCAGTGCCGACGACCAGGAAATGCCGCGCCTGAAAAGGCAACTCGACAACCTGAAAAAAGCGCTGGCATATGCTCAGGAGGCCGTAAAGGTTTACACCGACGAAAATTATGAAAGACTTTCTGCCAGGGACAAAAGTCTGCACGAGCGTGCGTTTAGCGACAACCGCAACGACCCCAATTACCGCCAATTGGAGACTGTGCAGTATGATGACAACGGAACTACACGCGAAATGCAGGTACCTAAAGGCGATATTCTTCATCAGTTTCGCCAGGATGTTGCCAATGGTCAACTTCCAACTGTGTCTTGGGTAGTAGCTCCTTCCAACTTTTCAGACCATCCCGGCTCTCCCTGGTACGGCGCCTGGTATCTTAGCGAGGTAATTGACATACTGACACAGAACCCCGAGGTTTGGAAAAAGACCATTTTCATACTGAATTACGATGAAAACGATGGCTATTTCGATCATATGCCGCCCTTTGTGCCTGCCGATCCGTACAAGGAAAATTCCGGTAAAATGTCGGCCGGCATTGACGCAAAAACGGAGTGGGTGAGTCAGCAACAGGCCTGGGCAAAGCAGAGCGAAGAAAGATTGAAAGGCCGACTCGATGGACCCGTTGGTTTGGGGTTCCGGGTACCTATGATCGTAGCATCGCCCTGGAGCCGTGGAGGTTATGTGAACTCGGAAGTGTTTGACCTTACATCGCCCATCCAGTTTATGGAGCATTTCCTTTCGCATAAAACCGGAAAGAAGATTAAAACAGCAAATATTAGCTCGTTCCGACGCGCCATTTGTGGAGATATGCGTTCCATTTTCCGTCCTTACAATGGCGAACCAGTTAAAGCTCCTTCCCCCGTTCAGCGCCAATCTTTTTTTACAAGTATTCATAAAGCTCAGTTCAAAGACCTGCCTTCGGGCTTTCAACAATTGTCAGCTTCCCAATTAAAGCAATTGAACGATAATCCGACAGCTTCGCCATTGATGCCGAAGCAGGAAACTGGCACCCGCCCGGCCAATGCCCTGCCCTATCATTTTTCGGTTGACTGCCGGCGCAAGGGCGACGAACTTCAGATTCAGTTTACCAATAGTCGCGACCTTTTTGGCGATCAAACCAGCGGCGCCGCATTCATGGTGTTTGACACAACATCCGCTGCAGCGCCCCGCAATTTTGTGGTGGCTGCCGGCGATCAGCTGATAGATCAATGGAATATTAACGAAACGGGCCAATACCTTTTGCGGGTGCATGGAGCCAATGGATTTTTCCGTGAGTTTGCCGGACATAAGAATGAACCCGAACTGGATGTGGAATGCCATTACGAAACAGGAAACAACAAAAAGGATCTCACTGGCAATCTCCTCATTAAAATCCATAACCGCAGCAATCGGACGCTCGATATTGAAATTATTGATCGTTCCTATGGTGCCAGGCCCATCAGCAGGCGCATTGCAGCTGGCAAAACAATTGCTCTGCCTTATAACCTGGCCGAAAGTAATCAATGGTACGATTGCAGCGTTCGGTTAGCAGGTAACAATAGCTTCGAGCGACGCTATGCCGGACATGTTGAGACCGGCCGCGAAAGCATCACTGATCCCCTGATGGGTGGAATAATGTAAAAGGGGCAAGAACACCAAGTTCACACTTCATCATCGCCGGCCAGCTGGTTCAAAAGCTGCCCAGCAGAATTCGTAGTCCCACCAACCCAAGGCAAATAGCCAGTATGCGAATGATCATGCTGCCCTGAATTTTGTGTGATAGCATGGCCCCCACTTGCGCACCCGCCAGTGCGCCAATGCCCATATAAATGACAAGGCGTTGTATCAATGGATCCGCATAGCCTCCATTGAACCAATGCACCAATACACTGATGCTGGCCATACAGGCCAGTATAAAATGCGAGGTGGCTGTAGCAACAGATACAGGAAAGCGCAGCCAGTTTACCAGGGCCGGCACATGAATGATGCCGCCGCCGATACCTAATATCGGAGAAACAAAACCCACTACCACGCTAATCAATACTCCTGCGGCCTGATTGTAGGCATAGCTGAAGCGAGTACCCGATTTGTCGACCAGCAATCGATGCTTCCATCCCTTTTTGTTCACCTCATGCAAGGCATCCGGAGCTGCCTTTTCTTTTCGAAATATCAGGTAAAGCGCCAGCGATATCAACAATATGCTGAATGTGAAATTGAAAACCGCTTTGGGAATATACTCCGTAGCATATACTCCGAGTATGGAACCCGGAATTGTACAGGCTGCAAATAACAATCCCGCTTTATAGTCGATACGCCTTTGCCGGGCATACGCTACAGAACCGGATATGGCGTTGGCAGCAACAATGGCAATTGAAATAGCTGTAGTTTCTTCAGCTGTAAAATCCGGATGAAGAAAAATGAGCAGTGGCACCAACACAAATCCACCTCCTGCGCCTATAAGAGTACCAACGCCGCCAACCAAAAATCCGATAATAAGCAATTCTGCAATTTCGTACATACGTAAAAATTCAATGTGTACTGGTGCTGGCAGTTAGTCGACAAAACTATACATTTCTATTGCGGACGTTGTCTCATTTCTGTACATGCCGCGTGGCCGCGCCTGTCCACCCGTCTATTCAAAGTACACACGCACCGTCTGATAGAAAAGTTGATTCTGCAAGAATGCACCTGCCTGTCCGGCTTTGTCGGAAAATCCCTTTAAACCAAAAAGTCCGGCAGCATTGCCTTTGTTGATAGCAATTTCCAGATATCCGGCGCTGTTGAATAGTGCGAGCTTTTCGCCCGGATTCACATCCGCGTATGATTCGCTGATGCGGTCAATCACTTCATCGCGTTTAAATACGATTCGGAAACTGCGCCCACGACGTTGTTCTTCAAACTGCTCGCGGGTGATATTTACAATCACGTTTTCGAAGTTGTCGATAAAAATAATCTGGCCCTCAATCCAGTTATTATCGAGCAGGGGACGCAGGTGATTTTTTTCAATATAGCTCGGATCCGGATCCCCAATTTTCTGGATCGATTCACCATCTACCAGACGTTTGATCGTTTCTCCCATCTTCCTTACGCAATACAGCGTATTCTTGATGGCCCGCTTTTCGAGCGGAATGCCGATCACCAGTTCAGGCTTTTCTTCCAGTATCATATGCAGCAGGCCATTGTCGGCACAAAGCAGGTATTGATTTTGGTGAAATGCGAGCAGTAGCTGTTCTGGTTTTTTTTCAAACAGATTCACCAGCACGATATGATAACTGAAGTCGGGAAAATTTTTAAACGCACTGCGACAGATATAGGCTGCGTGTGGGGCGTTGAAAGGCGGAATATTATGCGATACATCCACCAGTTGAAAAGCAGGATCTGTTTGCAGCAATTGCGCCTTCACCGCTGCCACCAGGTAGTCCTGTGGGCCAATATCGGATGTAAGCGTAAGCAGCGGCAAGCGCGGTGGATTTAGGTTAGGTGATTGGTTTGGATACGGTTATTTTACCAGTTCGCCATTTTTGAAAAAGAAATTATGCACCAGACGGTCCGCCAGCCCAGGGAAAAATTTATTCAGGAAAACCGTTCGTTTGCCGGTAAAGGTCATTACCAGACTGCGTTTCTTTTTACGAATAGCTTCCAGAATTCGTTCTGCGCACTCCTCAGCGCTCATCATTTTCGATTCGTCCATGGGCGTTTCGCCATGCGATTCTGCATTTTTATTGAGAGCGGCATTGCGGATATTACTGGTCGTGAAGCCCGGACTCACCCACATTACATGCACTCCATCGTCCATTAATTCGGTTTTTACCGCCTCCAGCCAGCCCTGCAGGGCATACTTGCTGGCCGAGTAAGCGCTGCGTCCCGGCAATCCCCGATAGCCCGCAATGGATGAAATGCCTACAATGGTGCCTTTGTTCTGAAGGATCGAAGGCAGGGCGTATTTGGTGCAATACACGCTACCAAAAAAGTTGATGTCCATCACCTTACGCAATACTTCCGTATCCGCCTCCTTCAGCAGCGCCCTCATGCTTATTCCGGCATTATTGATCAGAATATCGATGCTGCCATACACTTTCAAAGTGGTTTCAACAAAGCGACGGCAGTCGTTTTCGCTGCTCACATCTGCCACCATTGTATGCAGCGGAAATGAAGGAAACTCAGACTGGAGTGCATATAATTTATCGTGGTTTCGGCCACAGGTAGCCACTTTGGCCCCGGCTCTTAGCAATTGATCAACCAGCGCTTTGCCAATGCCATCGGTGCCGCCGGTTACTACTACCACTTTATTAGCGAAATAGGATGCCATACGGTGCAGTTATGCTGCAAACCTACTTCAAAAAATAGTATCATGCCGTTTGAAATCAAGCAGATAAAAGACTGCTCACAAAAAACTTACCCCACATTTTTTTACATTTTTTTGGCCCGAAACCTGCCAGTCCTTATTTTTGCACCCCGTTTGAAACAATTCGCTTCCAGAATTGCCAGAGCGGGTTCCGCCGGTCAACGGCGCGAAAGATTCCGTAGCTCAGTTGGTAGAGCAATACACTTTTAATGTATGGGCCCTGGGTTCGAGTCCCAGCGGGATCACAAACAGTTAGATTAAGGTCTTGGAAATATGTTTTTTCTGAGACCTTTTTCATTTGGGGGTAAACATAGGTAAAACAATTCTATGGGGGCATCCCCGAGAACTTTAATCTCATAGGTTTTAATTTGTGGGGTTAAAAATGTTATATAATGCGATTTTCATTTGCCTGAGTTTCCTTACTATTGGGTATGAAAAAGCCCTGTAAAGGCGTCCTCTTGCATCTCATTCAGAATGGGAGGACTGACAGCATTTTCGTACCATCGCGATAACTGTGAACATACCACCCACTTCCTATATAAATTACTACTGTTCCATCTCTATACCTGTAAGAAGCCCTTCTTCGTAAGTGTGGGCTATATACCCAGTCAGGAATTACAGGTAATGGATAATTCTCCCGGCTCCATTGTTCAATGGTCAGAGATATCCTTTGTTTTCGTCTTATTCTCTTTCTCATAAGAAGCCAATTAATACTCACAGGGTCGTAGCAGCGTGTCATCACCCAGCCAGATAGTTGCTGTATCAAAGGAGAAATCCGTGAACGGGATAAAGCGACGGGCTATTAGGCTGTTGTTGCCATCCGTAGCTCTTACAATGAAAGCATCATGTTTGAACCTTTCTAGTTTCCATACTTGGAAGGGTTGGCAATTCACTTTTTTGCTTGTCTGGTGGCTAATGATCAGGTCTATTAACCTGTAAACCTTGCAGTTTTCAACCATATCTCTGACCCCGTCAGTATAAGCTATCGGGAAGGGTCTGCATGAATAGATATTCTTTGTTCCGTTGCCGGAACCAAAGTGGACATTTGCATTTGTCATAACTAACATTTAATTTAAAAGAAAAAGGGAAAAAAGAAAGGCATCCGGTCAGGTGGCGTGGATTGCCTTGCAAGAAGCAACGCAATACAAGATGGGTCTGTGTAGTGGCTTTGTGTTTATGGCGGAATTTCTTGCAAGGCCAATTGAATAGCCTTATGCCAGCCACCTAACTTGCTGTACTTTGTTTTCATTTCCAATTTTTGTATTGAATGAATACTATATGGAAGTTCTTGTCGGCCTAATTAGTTTATTAATTGGCTATCTTTTTTACCGACTATTAAAACCGAATAAGGCGGATAGCAAGATTGGGACTTTGCAGCAACATAGAGATTCTATCCTGAATGCTGCAAAGAAGGAATTATATGATTATGCGAAGTCCACTGGAAAAATCGGGAAAATGTACTGTATGGATATTGAAGAAGGAGGCCATTATCTAGCCGAATTCAATGATGAGGACATGAGAATAATTGATGGTCTTATCTCAAAAAATATTCTATTCTTGCCTAATAGCGATGCCTTAAAAATGGTAACTATTCGAAAGGCTATTGTCGAAGGAGCGTTTCCTCATGAGTTTATTATTGGTGACACCCTTGAGAAAATTATACCATACCTAAGGCTTGAAATAGACAAACTTCCTATTTCTCCTGATAAGCATTATACTTATTCAAAGGGGAGGTCGTATTAGTCTAAAAGTTCTTCTGTGTTTATTCAGAATGGGTTAAAGAACATATAGTTTCTAACAATTGTCAAATTAGATGTTGACCTTGATATTTCACTGCATGAAATCTACAAATCTAATTAAAGCAGGCTGTAGCCATTAACTGGGCTTCTGTCAACCTTGAGAACTGGTAAGCATCCAATACTTCTTCCCGAAAACTGCGGTTAAATCGTTCCATATAGCCATTTTGATGAGGTTTACCTTTCTCAATGAACTTCAGTTCTATATTTCTATGATCAGCCCATTTATTAAGGACTTCAGCAATAAACTCAGGACCATTATCTACCCGGATTTTTGTTGGTTGACCTCTCCATGCTATCAGTTTGTCAAGCTCTCTGATCACCCGTTTGCTCGTCAGGCTTGTATCAATAGCCAGGCAGAGTGCCTCCCGGTTATAGTCATCAATAATGTTTAAGGATCGAAAATTGATTCCATTACTCAAAGTATCATGCATAAAATCCATCGACCAGGTGATGTTGGGATAGATGGGTTGCAATAGGGGTTCCATGATTCTGGCAGGCAGGCGTTTTTTACGTTTCCTGCGAAGGTTTAAGCCCATTTCCGTATAAATGCGGTAGACTCGTTTGTGATTCCAACAATGATTACAGTTGCGAAGATGATGATGCATCATCCAAAAGCCCCAACGATGATTAATAACCGCCAGTTCGCTGAGCCTGTCTCTTATCACTTGGTCATCCGTTTTGGGCTTTGCCTGATAGTAATAAACCGACGGCTGAATATT
>JBKBHA010000018.1:0-75607 GCA_046297935.1 Chitinophagaceae bacterium | reverse complement strand
GTTGCGAGGGGGAGGATCGAACTCCCGACCTTCGGGTTATGAGCCCGACGAGCTACCGCTGCTCTACCTCGCGATGTGGGCTGCAAAGGTAAGCCTTTGATAGTTCGCTACCAAATAAACTTGCAACTAAAGCCGCCTGTTTGTAACTTTAAATCGAACTCTAACCTAAACCCTCATTATGAAAAAACACCTGATCCTGCCTGCAGTGCTCGCGCTGTTTATATCCTGCAAAAAGAGTAATGACGATAGTTGCCCGACTACCATGGCAGGGATAGCTGGTTCCTACAAACTCGTTTCTTTTACGGTGAACGGCTTTGATGCAACCGATACCTACTTTGAAGCTTGCGAAAAAGACAACATTATAGAATTAAATGCCAACGGCACCTACAATTTTATAGATGCCGGCGTAGCCTGCGATCCTCCGGGAGGATCCACCGGCAGTTGGAGTTTGGCCGGCAACCAGTTTACCATTGACCTCATACCACTTGAACTTACATTGGAAGATTTTGATTGCACGAATATCCGCGGCTCTGCCGATTTCATGGGTGCTGAAGTGAAAGCTACGTTCCGAAAACAATAAAATAAAAGGCCGCTGCCGCGGCCTTTTATTTTATTGTCTGAATTCGGCACACAAATGTGTGCGGCAGTTTATCGTCTGGAAACGGTGCTGGCACCACTGGTACGGATGTCACGGATATGCCCTTCACCGCGATAAAATACATCGCTGGCACCCGAAGCATCTACTGAAATTTCACTGTTTACGGTGATGCGAATATCGCTTGCGCCGGAAGCACGTGCGTCGCAGATATGAGCATTCAAGCCATATCCTTTAAAGTTGCTGGCACCACTGCTGCGGATCTGCAGTTTTCGCACAGTACCACGAATATCAGCATCAGAAGCCCCACTCTGCTCAATATCCAGTTCCTCAAATTTCACTTCCCCTTTCAAATCGCTGGCGCCTGAAAGATCAATCGACACTTTATCTGCTTTCCAGATATCCATCAGGCGTACATCAGTAGCGCCGCTCATCACGAGCTTATCAAGATTTTTATAGGAGATATACGCACTCAGCTTCAGATTACGAATATTCCATTTTCCGTTGCGCGGTTTGAACTCAATATGCAGGATGCCGTCTCTTACCTCAGCTTTAATGTATTCCACATATTCTTTTTGAGAAGCGCTTACCGCCACAGACTCTTCATTACCACTGCTCAGGTACACATCAAATCCTCCAGACACCTTGATGCCATGGAATCCCGAAGCCTGTCGCAATTCCACATTTTCGTCCTTAATCGTTTTTTGCGCCTCAACCAGGCCGGCTGTCAGCAGCAGCGAGAGTATGGTAGCCAAAATTCTTTTCATAAACTGATGATTTAGAGTTGATACGCGCCAACCGAAGGAAATGTTACAGGGCGGTTAAGTTTTTTCTTCCTAATTTTGCGGCAGCTCTTGCAAACGAAAGCTTTGTAAGTTTTCAGTGTTTCCCGGGGTGTTCGAACCGACAGTGGATCCCTGTCAGTTTGATCTGAGATTATACCCGTAAAACCTGATCAGGGTAATGCCTGCGCAGGGAAGGAGGTCAGTATTTGCCCTTTCTCCAACAGCATTTCCCTCTCATTTTTTAACCATTAAATTGAAAAAAAATGAAGAGGATTGCATGGTTCAGCTGTATTTTATTATCAGCTACATCCGTCCATTCACAGACTCAACCAGTCAAAGACAGTTTTTATGCCCTTTCCCCTGTGGAAGTACGGGCGATCAGGGCCGCCGAAACCGCTCCTTTTTCGAAAACCAACCTCAGTAAAAAAGACATCACACCGCTTAACCTGGGTCAGGACCTGCCGTTTATTCTAAATCAAACTCCATCGGTAGTGGCCAATGCCGATGCGGGCAACGGAATCGGCTACACAGGTTTGCGGATTAGAGGTACCGACGCCACCCGAATCAACATTACACTCAACGGCATCCCTTTCAACGATGCCGAAAGCCAGGGCAGCTTCTTCGTAAACCTGCCCGATTTTACATCAAGTGTACAGTCGATTCAAATTCAGCGGGGTGTAGGCACTTCGTCGAATGGTACCGGGGCATTCGGAGCTACGGTGAGCCTTTCGACCAATGAAGTGTTGAAACAGGCTTATGGAGAGATATCGAACGGATATGGTTCTTTCAGCACCTGGCGTCACACGGTAAAGGCAGGCACCGGGCTGATCAATGAGCGATTCACCATCGATGCACGTCTAAGCCGGATAAGCAGCGACGGCTATGTGGATCGCGCAAGCAGCAATTTACAGTCATTCTACCTGTCGGGTGCCTGGCTGGGCGATCAGCAATCCCTGCGCCTGAATATTTTTTCAGGAAAGGAAAAAACCTATCAGGCCTGGAATGGTTTGCCGGCTTCATTGCTGAAGACGGACCGCCGCTACAATTCAGCTGGAACCGACCGGCCGGGCGAACCGTACGACAACGAAACGGATAATTATACCCAAACGCATTACCAGCTTTTTTACGACGTGAATGCCGGTAGCAACTGGCATTTCAACACGGCTCTTTTCCTTACGCGCGGAAAGGGCTACTATGAAAACTACCGGGGAGGTGAAGCGTTCGAAGACTATGGCCTCCCTCCTATTTCACTGAATGGTACACTGCTGGAAGAAACCGACCTGGTTCGGCAGAAATGGCTGGACAATCATTTCTACGGCCAGATCTTTTCAGCACAATACCAGAAAGAAAGACAACAATTTACCCTCGGCGGAGGCTGGTCTGTGTACGATGGTCTGCACCATGGCGATATTGTGTGGGCTCAATACGGATTCCCGGAAGGATTCCGTTACTACGATAACGATGCGCTGAAATCAGACATCAACCTCTACGCCAAATGGCAGTTCCCGATGGGCCAACGCTGGAACGGCTTTACCGATGTTCAGTATCGACATGTCAGCCACGACATGAACGGTTTTAGCAACAATCCGGAACTCGATATTCGCCGGCGCTTCAATTTCGTCAACCCAAAAGCGGGCATTTCCTACCAGTATAAGGAATGGCAGGCCTACCTAAGCTATGCACTTGGAAACAAAGAGCCCAATCGCGACGACTTTGAAGCCGGACTCAGCAATCAGCCCCGGCATGAAACACTGCACGATGTGGAAGCCGGTGTTAACTTAACACGAGCACGTTATAGCCTGGGTGCAACTATTTACCTGATGTACTATCGCAATCAACTCGTGCTTACCGGGCAGATCAATGATGTGGGTGCGTACACCCGTATCAACGTACCTGAAAGTTATCGCGCGGGAGTAGAACTTCAGGGCCAATATCAATTCAGCAATCGGCTTCGGGCAACCGGAAATTTGTCATTGAGCCGTAACCGTATTAAGTCGTTTACAGAATACCTCGATTCCTATGACGGAAACTTTGACTGGGTGGGCCAGGAGGCCGTAGAACACCAAAACACTCCGATCGGTTTTTCGCCTTCGGTGATTACTAATCTGGCCTTACACTGGCAGGTCCGGCCCTCACTCAATCTATCTCTGATGGGGAAATATGTAGGCAGTCAATATCTGGACAATACCGGTAACTCAGCAAGACAACTGGATGATTTTTATACGCAGGACCTTCGTATTGTTTACAGCCTGAAGAAACTACTGTTTCGCGAAATTGACATCAGCTTCCAACTCAACAACTTGTTTAACCGGCTCTATGAGCCAAATGGTTACACTTACGGTTACCTGTTTGATGGAAATGTTGTTTCCGACAATTACTACTACCCAATGGCCGGGAGAAATTTCATGATGCAACTGACCGCCCGGTTTTAGGAAGAGATTATAGAAATCTTTGCCGAAAAGCCATCGTAGCGTTTACGATGGCTTTTTTTAGGCTTTGAACAGATCGGCCATAGTGAGCTGTGTAACTACACGGCCGAGGTAGTATTCGTTTTCAACAGTGCCATAGCTACTCACCATAGTCAGGAAGATACTTTTGCGGGTGCCGGTCTGTTCACGAAACACCTGCACTTTGCGATCAAGTTCGGCAGCATATTTTTTTGAAATGGTGAAATGCATCTCCGAAAATTTCATTTCGCAGAGATTAATGCAGTGATCAGCCCGATCAAGCAGCATATCTATTTGAGCTCCCCCTGTGTGGCGCCAGGCGGAAGTTTCAGTATATACTCCCGAGATACCCAGTGCCTTTTTTATCTGGTCTACATGCTTTTGGCAAACTGCCTCAAACGCAAAACCCGCCCAACTGTGAAAACGTGCAGTCCTGGCGATTCGCAACCAGGAGCCGGGTCCAACAGACTTTGCCGATTCAACAAACTTCAGGTAAAAAAGGCTGTACTCATCGGATAATTTGTAAATAGCGTCACGCTGTGTGCGGCCAAAAGGAATGTACTGCGTAATAAATCCTGATTGCTCCAGTTCCTCTATCAGCGCGGTTGTCCAGCCTCCGGTCGTAAATCCGCAGGCAGCAATGATCTCGGCCCTGTTGAGTCCCTCAGGTTTACGTGCGAGAGCACGTACCACTGCTTCATGGTTGCTGGCATTTGCAAACAGGGAACGGTAAAGTCCGCTAAATTCTGTTTTCAGAATTCCCTGTTTTGAAAAAAACAGCTTGTCGACAATTTGAGCCGCACTTTGCCCTTTCTGTACATGTTTGAGGTAATGAGGCACTCCTCCCATCGCCATATAAAGTTGCAGCACCTGAAAATCGTCAAGCTTTACTCGTTGGTATTCGAGGAATGCCTTTGTTTCGTGGAGGGTAAAAGGCAATAGCCGGATGCGTCGGGTAACTCGATTATGAAGACCACCACGATCATTTATTACCTGTCGGATCATCCAGGAGGCGGCTGAACCGCAGATCACTACCTTTAGTTGTGGAATACGTGAAGCGCTGGTATTCCACCAATGTCCAAAAGCCTGCAGAAAACCTGATCGGGGCGTGCATAGCCAGGGCAGTTCATCAATTAGAATTACTACAGGCGATTTCCGAACTATTTTTTTCAGGTGATCGGATAACATTTCGAATGCCTCGAGCCAACTGGCCGGATCTGAGGGTCGATATGTGAGACCTGCAGATTCCTGCAACGAGCGGCTGAAATTATGGAGTTGTTCTTTCAGCGAGGCATCGTGAATACCCGTGAGTTCAAATTTCAGGTAGTCTTTGTAATGGTTACGAATAAGGTAGGTCTTTCCTATTCGCCGCCTGCCGAAAACAGCTATCAGCTCCGCCGAATCTGTAAGCAGTGCCTCTGTAAGAATAGTTTTTTCTTCATCCCGACCAATTACGGCTTCCATTGTTATAGTTTATAATCCTCCACAAATATAAAAAAAAGGCACTTATGGAGGATTATAAAAATTCTATATTACTCCATAAGTCATGAATTTTTAAAGTTATGGAGCAATTTAGATTTGTAAGAACCAGTGGCTGCCATAAAAAAAGCGGGCCTTTGGCCCGCTTTTCAGCAACGAGCGCAAGCTCAACTGCCAAATTTTTCTTCCCAGGCCAGCATTCCACCAACCAGGTTAACGGTGTTTCTGAAGCCCATGGTATCGAGTATCATGCAGGCCTGCCCGCTCCGATTGCCGCTTCGGCAGTACACAATTATTTCCTGCTCTTTAAGTGGTTCCAGTTCGTCCACCTGCATGGTCTGTATTCTACCAAGCGGAATCAGTGTTCCGCCAATATTGAATGCGTCATGCTCGTGGGGCTCGCGTACGTCTACAATGGTCAGTGATTCGCCCGCATCCATTCTTTTTTTAAGTTCCTCAGGAGTAATTGTAGTCATGGAAATCGTTTTAAATTGTTTATCAGGGTTCTTCAGGCGCCAGTGGGTCAACCGTTGGTAAAGTATCGAGCACCGGACGTTCTACCTGAACTTTTATATCAATCAATTGTCCCGAACGAATATAACGATAACGTCGGTCTGCATCCAGCCTTTCGGGGCTTTGCCAGTAAATGAATGCATTACAGGTATCACTCACATCCGGATCGGCCAGCACCACGCCGAACGCAATGCCGGCTGATTCGATCTGCGCTTTGGCTTCGCAGTAGGTTTTGCCCAGCAGTTGCGGCACAATAAATTGACGATCGCCCAGCCCATCACCAAGTACCATATCGATCTTGCTTCCCATCCTGATTTTAGTACCGGGAGTGATGCGCTGTCCATTGAACCATTGCTCCAACACCGCATTCTTCGCAAAGTCGGGTTTGAAGCTGGTATCGCCTGCGCGTAAATTGTAATTCTTCAAAGTCAGCTCTGCACTTCTATAACTGGCGCCAACGATGTTGGGCATTTCAATAAGGGGCGGTACCGCCCTGTTGATGGTCAGATAAACGGTGCGGTTAACCTTGACCATTTCATCAGCCTCGGGCACCTGCCGCAATACCTGCATCGGACGGGTAGTGTCAACATAAATGGAATCCAAAATTTCTACTTCAAAGCCAGCGTCACCCAACAGTTTTTCCGCCTCTTCATACGTTTTACCAAGCACCGATGGCACCGTCTTCGACTGTCCATGATGAGTCAGCCAGTCGAGCGATAAAATAAAGAGAAGAAAAATAATCAGGGCAAGTGCAATGCCGGCAATAATGTTTACCCAAAGGGGTCTTTTCGTGATAAATCCAAACATGTACTAGGGGTTATGTCCGAAATTGGCTGAATGTCCTCCTGCCGTTAACGCCTCTTCGAGCAATTTAGTATAAAATTCGCGAAGGTTCCAGCCCATCGCTTTCACTTGTTGCGGCACAATGCTGGCCGCACTTTGCCCGGGGATGGTATTTATTTCCAGCATAAAGGGTTTGCGAGCCTGCTCGTTGTAAATAAAATCAATTCGCACAACTCCGCGACAGTTGAAAATGGAGTAGATGTTGCGTGCAGCATCTCTTATCTGATCCGCAATTACTTCGTCTACTTCCGCCGGAGTGATTTCGGTTGACTTACCTTCATACTTAGCTTCAAAATCAAAAAACGCCTTCTCGGCATGGGCCCGGACCTCGGTGAGCGGTAGTACGATTATTTGTCCGGCTGAACGAAATACACCGACCGTGAATTCACGGCCCTGGATCATTTCTTCAATTAATACCTGTCCATCTTCCCGAAATGCTTTGTCAATAGCAGCTTGCAAAAGAGATGGTTCTTCCACTTTGCTCATTCCGATACTGCTACCTCCATTATTGGGCTTTACAAAAACCGGCAACTGTACCCGATCAAGAATCTCCCCTACTTTGTACCCCTGCTCGCGGAAAAGATGAACAGAATTGCCCACTCCGATGCCAGCCATACGTGCCACTGCCACGGTATAACGTTTGTTGAATGTAATTGCGCTTGTTGCAGCATCGCAACTGGTATAGGGAATACCGAGCATGTCGAAATATCCCTGCAGCTTTCCATCTTCGCCGGGCGTACCATGCATGGCGATATAAGCCGCATCGAAACGGATTTTGCTGCCATCGATTTCGATACTGAAATCATTTCTATCAACGGGCTGCCTGCTTCCATCGGCCTTCACATAATTCCAGCCATCTTTTGAAATGTCGATATAGTAAACTGAAAAAAGCGCCGGATCAAGATTGGCCTGTATTGTGGAGGCTGTTTTGTAGGAAATAACCGATTCACCCGAGTAACCGCCGGTAACCAGCGCAATCTGCTTCTTCATGTAAGCTTGTTGAATTTTGTCACAAATATTGGAAGAAAAATCTGGGTTTGGATAAAAACGGGCCTTTAACAACGAATTAATTACCCAGATGGAAATGGGCGGGTATAGGTTGCAATAACAATTGGATTATTTCAGACATAAGAAAGGTGAAGGCCGTTTCTCCTTCACCTTCATACGACGGGAAATATCACCCGCCCATAAATGAGCAGCGTTGCTACTCTTGTAGGATAAATCTAAGATAAGCATTTATCGAACCAAAACGCTCGACCCACCACTAAT
Source organism: Chitinophagaceae bacterium (assembly GCA_046297935.1). Classification (GTDB taxonomy): domain Bacteria; phylum Bacteroidota; class Bacteroidia; order Chitinophagales; family Chitinophagaceae; genus CAYMZZ01. The sequence continues at coordinate 67,676 of JBKBHA010000018.1, read as the reverse complement.
TTTATGCACATTCCTACAGGTGCAGGCGGTCTTTCTTGGCCATCAGTTCCTCCACAGTTTCCTGATACATTTCGTCGGGCACACAACAGTCTACCGGACAAACCGCGGCACACTGTGGTTCTTCATGAAAACCCTGACATTCGGTGCATTTGTTCGGCGTAATATAATAAGTATCAACACTTACAGGTGCATTTTTCTGGTCAGCATCCACCACCGATCCATCGATAAGTGTAAAGGAACCTTTCACGGATGTGCCGTCAGAAACGGCCCATTCAACACCGCCTTCGTAGATGGCGTTATTCGGACATTCGGGTTCGCAGGCCCCGCAGTTGATACATTCATCAGTTATCTTGATTGCCATAATTCAATGATTTAATGGGGAGTGAATTACTTTTGCCAAATCTTTGGCAGCCTCAAAGGCTGCCACAAAAATAGAATGGATAAATGAATTTACAATACAGGATTGAGTTATTAGCACGCCTTGGTCAATATATCAGTTCAGACAGCCCTGAATGGCTGACCGCTAAAGAAAGGGCGGCTCGCGAAAACGCATGGTTTACAGATGAATTTATACAAACGGCCACCGAAGCAATTGCCCGACAGTATCTGCAGGCCGATCTGCTTCAGAAATGGGCAGATAAATATGAGCTTCCGCAGGAACAAAAAGCGCCCCGCTCAGTAGGTATTGTGATGGCCGGGAATATTCCGCTTGTAGGTTTTCACGATTGGCTTTGCTGTTTTGTGGCAGGGCACAAAGCCATCATCAAACTTTCCTCAAAAGATGCCGTTCTGCTTCCCCATCTTTTAAACAAAATGACGGAATGGGAACCGGGCGTTGCCGAGTTTGCTCAGATCAGCGATTTCCTGAAAGGCTGTGATGCATATATTGCAACTGGCAGCAACAATTCCGCCGGCTATTTTGATTACTATTTTGGCCGCTTTCCTCATATCATCCGTCGCAACCGCAGCTCTGTCGCTATACTTACCGGTGAGGAGAGCCTGGAAGAACTACACGCACTGGCAACCGATGTACATCTATATTTTGGCCTGGGCTGCAGAAACGTAACCCAACTGATAGTACCGGAAAACTATGATTTTGTACCGCTGCTCGATGCCTTTAGGAAATACTCGTATCTGGCCGATCACCATAAATTCAAAAACAACTACGACTATAACCTGGCACTACATCTGCTTAATAAGAAGTTCTATATGACCAACGGCAGCATTCTGCTGATAGAGGACGATTCTATTTTTTCTCCCGTTAGTCAACTGCACTATCGATATGCAAAAGATCCCAGAGAATTTTTGCCAGAACTGAAAGCAAATGAACAGGTACAGGCTGTGCTGGGTGCCGGAGCTTTACCATTTGGCAGCAGCCAGCAGCCGGCGCTGACTGATTATGCCGACGGGGTCGACAGCATGGCGTTTCTCAGCAGTCTGTAAAGCCCGCAATAATCAGAACCGGCGCTGCAAAATTCACTAACTTAGATGACGCAAAACTGACAAAAAGACCCGAAGTACGAAGGCCTTAGTAAAAGGATTGTTAAACTAAACGAGCGGGTTCACAAGTTGTTATGTCAGTTTGTTACTTTGTATGCGTGGGCATGAAAATTGAACAGGTCCAAGGCAAACAAGCAACATTTTTTTAAATACTCTTAAATCGTCATAGCGTATGAAATGGAAACAACTCTTGCTCGTGATTTTTGTAGGTGCCGCATCTGGTATCGGTGGTGTGTGGTTGTATGGTAAGATCAATCCCCGCCAGGCAGCAATCGTAAGTCTGTCAGAGGGCAAGCTGCCAGTAAATTACGCCGGCTATCTCGACAATATTGCAGCGGCTGAGCCAATCGACTTTACAAAAGCTGCCAATGCTGCAGTACCGGCGGTGGTGCATATTCGCACAAAAATTCCTGCACGGCGTCTGGTAAACGAGCTGCCACGCAGCCAGGGTAATTCAATGGACGACATGATTGAACAGTTCTTCAATTTCGGCCAACCCATGATTCAGCCCGAACAACGCGCTTCGGGTAGTGGTGTGCTGATCAGCGAAGATGGATATATCGTAACCAACAACCACGTTATATCGGACGGACGCGAAGGTGTGGCCGACGAAATTACTGTTACGCTTCACAACAGAAAAACTTACAAAGCCAAGGTAATAGGCCGGGATCCCAGTTCGGATCTCGCCGTTCTGAAAATTGACGGCTCAGGACTGCCCTATATGATCTATGGAAATGCCGATAATCTGAAACTTGGGCAGTGGGTGTTGGCAGTAGGATACCCATTGTCGCTTGAAACAACCGTTACGGCGGGAATCGTAAGCGCGAAGGGTCGTACAATTGGCATCAACAGTCGCCAGAGTGATAGCCCGGTAGAAAATTTCATTCAAACCGACGCAGCCATTAACCAGGGAAACAGTGGCGGTGCGCTGATTACTACCGAGGGCCAACTGGTAGGCATTAACTCGGCAATTCTGGCTCCGAACGGTACTTATGCAGGATATGGTTTCGCTATTCCGGTAAACATCGTGAAAAAGATTGTAAACGATTTGATCGAATTTGGTGATGTGCGCCGCGGTTACCTCGGCATATCGTATAACCCCAACCAGGGACAAAACGAAATGCTGGTAAAACAGGCAGGGCAGAAAGATGGTCAGGGTGTGTATGTACAGCAGGTTCCCAATGATGGCGCAGCTTACGAAGCTGGTATCAAAAAAGGTGATATTATTACGAAAGTAAATGGCTATCCTGTATGGAGCGGTATTGAAATGAGCGGACAAATCGCCAGCTTCAAACCCGGTGAGAAAGTACCAGTAACTTACCTGCGGAATGGAAAAGAATATACGGCCAACATTGTGCTGAAAGGACAAAAAAGCAAGATCGATATTTCTTATGCAGAAATAATCGGTGACCGACTGGGTCTTGAACTGGCGGACCTGGATGCCGCTACAGCTAAAAAATACGAAGTGGAAGGCGGTGTAGTAGTGAAGAAGATCCGCGAAGGTGGTGCATTTAGCAGCACCAGAATGGAAGAAGGATTCGTGATCACTTCAGTAAATGGCAGGGCCATCAAAAACGCACAGGATTTTGCACAGGCACTTTCCTATGGCGATGGACGCGTGCGTCTTGAAGGAATTTATCCCAACTACTCCGGCACATACACGTATCAGGTGCAGTTGGATCAGGGAGAATACTGAGGAAATGTGCACACCTGCCTGCCGGCAGGCAGGTGTGAAAATGTGCAAATGTGAAGATTTGTAAGTGCGGAAACCGGCAGGCAGGTGTGGAAATGTCAATTGTTGTGGGTTCGCAACTATAGTATTACGCCGGCACTGACTAAACTTTCGATCGAATGTTATAAAAAAGAAAGGGGCTCGATGAGCCCCTTTTTACTTATTTGCTGAGCAAAAAATTACCTGGATTGTCGCATTCTCCTGTTGCCAAATTACTGCTCATAAAGCTTCCAGCCCCATTTTTCCAGCACCACTGAATCGCCGGCTTTGAACTGGCGGGTTTGGCCGGAAAAGACATCGCGAAAACTACCTTCGATCTGATTGTCGTTAAAAACAACTGTCGCTGGTTCGTTGGATAAATTTAGCAGCACCCACACACCATGCCCTTTATGGTCATCGTGCTTACGCATATAAGACAACACCTGATTGGGTGCTGATTGCTGCAAAAGGTAGGTTTTTACAGCCGGGTCACCGCCACGCAAGGCTGGATTATCTGATTTCAACTGCAACAGGGTTTGATAAAACGCCGCCTTCTGGTATTGTCCGCTCCATTCTATGGGATCTTTTTCAAAGAAAGCAAGACGCTTGTGATTCGGAAGTTCCTGTCCGCTGTACAACAGTGGTACGCCGTTCCAGGTAAAACCAAAGACGGCCAATGCGTCGGCCATATCACCATATTTCTCAAATTCTGTTCCGTTCCAGGTGTTTTCATCGTGGTTGCTGGTGAACCATGCCCGCATGGATCCGTCGCCGATCTGACTGTACCGTTGCAGAAGGCTGTCGAGGGCGTTCAGGGGCAAACCCTGCTGGTAGAATTCACGGGTTTTGTGCATCCAGCTCCAGGTATAGCTGGCATCGAACACTTTCCCATACTCCGGGCTTTCCAGTTCATCAAATTCCCCGAGCCAGAACAATTTCTTCACCGAATCAACCTGGGGACGGGCCTCCTGCCAGAAGTCCACTTCTACCCAGGCGGCCAGGTCGCAACGGAAGCCATCAATATCACAGGTTTCAACCCAATACTTCATCGCGTCTATCATCGCCCTCCGCATGGCGGGGTTGCTATAATCCAGTTCAATGATGTCATCCATACCGCTGGCAATTTGAAAATCGCCGGTAGCGCTGTCTTTCAGGTAGTAGTCGGGATTAGACCGGGTCCATACATGATCCCATCCCGTATGGTTGGCTACCCAGTCAATAATAACTTTCATGCCCAGTTCATGGGCCTGCCTTACGAGGTTTTGAAAATCGGCCAGCGTGCCAAACTCCGGATTGATTGATACATAATCTGAGCACGCATAGGGACTACCCAAACTTCCCTTTTTGTTCTTTTGAGCAATTGGAGTGATGGGCATGAACCAAAGCGTATGTACGCCCATATCGCGAAGCCTTGGCATTTCGCGAGCGAAAGCATTGAAGTTCCCTTCGGGTGTGTACTGCCGTGTGTTCACTTCATAGATATTGGTGCTATGAGCCCAGGATACCGTTTTCGCAGATGCGTCCATTGCTTGGGTTTTGTTGTTTTTGCTATCGTTTTGATTGCAGGCTGCCAGTAAAATCAGGCAGGCCAAATACTTGCCGGAATGCCGCAGTAGTTGCATATGTCAGGTTATTGAATGAGTCAGGCCATTATCTCGCGGAGTACCTCAATCACTTTGTCGATTTCTTCCTTTGTATTATGGCGCGAAAAGGAAAACCGCACGGTTACCAGATTCGGATCGTTATTGATGGCGCGAATCACATGGGAGCCCACATCGGCGCCGCTACTACAGGCACTTCCACCCGAAACGCAAATTTGCTGCATGTCGAGACTGAACAAAAGCATTTCCGATTTCGCAGTCTTTGGAAATGCTGCACTCAACACGGTGTACAAAGACCTGCCATCTACATCGCCATTGAACCGAATGCCAGGAATCGCCTCTACCAGCGAAGATCTCATATACATCTTTAATCCTCTGATGTAGGCACTGTCCTCCTCAAAGCGCTCCATCGCCAGATTGAGCGCTTTCGCGAAGCCCACGATACCATATAGGTTTTCGGTCCCGGCGCGCATATTTCGTTCCTGCCCTCCACCAAAAATAAGCGGACGTATTTTTACATTGTCGTTTATATACAGAATACCAACGCCCTTGGGTCCGTGAAATTTATGCCCGGCTCCTGATATGAAATGTACGGGAGTGTTGCGCAAATCCAGAGGATAGTGCCCCACTGTTTGCACGCAGTCGGAATGAAAAATGGCATTGTATTTTTTGCACAGCTCTCCTACTGCCTGTAAATCGAGAATATTGCCTATTTCATTGTTGGCGTGCATTAGCGACACGAGGCAACGAATATCTGACATAGCCGCCAGTTGTTCTTCGAGATCGGCCAGATCAACATGGCCATCGGCTTTCAATTTTACATAGCTACTGCTGATCTGATCCAGATTATCGTAATGCTCAACGGTGTGCAATACGGCGTGGTGTTCGATGGGCGAAGTGATGATATGGCGGCAACCCAGATCACGAATAGCCGACAGTATGGCGGTATTATTACTTTCGGTTCCGCCACTTGTAAAGAATATCTCACCGGGGTGGGCGTTCAATTGTGCTGCTACTGATTTACGGGCCGTTTCAATGGCCAGCCTTGTTTCCCTGCCGTAGCTATAGATGGAAGACGGATTACCAAAATGAGTGGTCATGTACGGCAGCATGGCATCGAGCACTTCCTGATCGAGGGCCGTGGTGGCCGCATTGTCGAAATAAATCCTGTTCATGGGCTGATTCGTTCTGAATAAACTTGCCTAACCGGGCTGGCACAGGCGAGGCAAAGGTAAGTAATCCCGGCGCAAGCTGCGGCAAGGTACCTTTCGGCGAATTAGTTGGAAAATACCGGCTAATTTTGCAGTCAAATCGGAACTTTCCAGAACCAAGCAGTATTTTTAATCAACCTATTGGGAGTCCTTTTTTGCTTCTCTAATCTTCAATCTCTTCTCATGAATTATGCGGGTCTGTTGCCAGTTGTAAAGGCACATCAACAAAGCTTCTTTTTATCGCAGCCGGGCGACGTGTTTGTGTACCACGATCTTCAACACACCCAAAAAGTAGCCGCCGCGGCTGAACAGATGGCACATCATTATCACCTGAACGAGCGGGACTTTTTTGTGGTAACAACAGCCGCCTGGTTTCATGATGCAGGTTATTATGTGGATGCCCAAAATCACGAACAGAAAGGCGCCGAGTTGGCAGCCGATTTTCTGCGAAAGCAGGGCCTGCCCGAAGGAGATATTGATGCAGTTTCCAAATGCATACTTGCCACGCGAATGCCCCAGCAACCGACTAACCTGTTGGAGGAAATAGTATGTGATGCCGATCTTTTTCATTTGGGCACAGAAGAGTTTGACAATAATAATAAAAAGATGCGACGCGAACTGGAAGCCCGGACCGGAAACAGCATTTCCAAAGAAGAATGGCGACGCAACAGCATCCAGTTGCTGCAAACACATCATTATTTTACCGGTTATAGCAAAAACCTGCTCAACGATACCAAGCAGGCTCATCTGGAAAAGCTACTCCGCAAATCCAAAAAAACGGCCGCCGAAAAAGCAGAGCTACCAGCGGCAGCATCGGATACAACTGAAGGCAAAAAAAAACCTGCCCGCGGTATTGAAACGATGTTCCGCATCACCAGCAACAACAACCAGCGACTGAGCGATATGGCAGACAACAAGGCTCAGATCATGATCACAGTAAATTCCATCATATTATCTGCCGTACTGAGCATCTTGCTTCGAAAACTGGAAGAATACAGCTATCTGGCCTGGCCAACCTACCTGATATTGGGTGTAAGCGTGTGCACGATTATATTCTCCATTCTGGCCACACGGCCACATTTATTGCCAGGTACTTTTTCTCAAAAAGATATTGACCAGAAGAAAGTCAACCTGCTGTTTTTCGGCAATTTTTACAAAATGCATCTGGAAGATTATGCCGCGGGTATGCGGGAAGTAATGAATGACCGCGACTTTCTTTATGGCACACTTATCCGCGATGTGTACGCTCAAGGCGTTGTACTGGGTCGCAAGTATCGATTACTGCGGATTTCATATAATATTTTCATGTACGGACTCATCCTGTCGGTGCTGGCATTCGTGATTGCCTCGGCATTTGCTGCTAAATGATTGAGGAAATGAAAGAACCGAGTTTTGATATATTCCGTAACCGCGACCTGAGCTGGCTATCGTTTAACGCGCGCGTATTGCAGGAAGCGGCACGTGAAAGCGTACCCTTAATGGAACGCATTCGCTTTCTCTCCATTTACTCCTCGAACCTGGATGAGTTTTTCCGAGTCCGAATACCGGCACTCATGGCATTGCAAAAGATCAAAGTAAATGTAAATGATGCTGCAGGCAACAGTCTGCTCGCAGAGGTGAATACAAAAATTGAAGCTCAACTAAACAAATTTGGCCACATATTACAGAGCCAGCTCCTTCCGGAGCTACAGTCAAACGGAATAAGGTTCGTGTACAACCAGCCAATTCCCGACCAGATATTGACAGAGCTCGAAACACATTTTCGCTACGAACTTTTGAGTCGGGTACAAGTGATAGACCCTCAGCAAACGCCCGATTTTTTTCCCGAAAGCAATACACTTTATTTACTGCTCTGCTCGAACGATGAACTGAGGGATCCACTATGGGTACAGATACCGGGTTACCCAGCCAATAGATTTGTACAAATACGCCATGGGGATCTGGAGTACATTGTATTTATTGATGACATTATCCGTCAGTTCATTCCTGCTGTGCTTCAACGGGACGACAGCTGGCGGGCCTATAGTGTGAAAATAACGCGTGATGCCGATCTCGATCTGCAGGATGAATTTGAAGGAGACCTCGCCGAAAAAATAGAAAAACAAATTCGCAGTCGGGATCTGGGAATGGCAACCCGATTATTGTACGATCCGGCATTGCCCGTTGACAAATTGCAGCAACTCATTGCCCGGTTCCGTCTGGAAAGAGCGCTGGTCATGCCAGGCGGTCGATACCACAACCTGCGCGATCTGTCGGACATTCGTTTGCCAGGCCAATTCAACTATCCGAATTGGAAAAGCCGGATGATAGAGCCCAGGTCGAAGCGAACCCTGCTGGAAAGCATTCAGGAAGAAGACTGGATGATACATCCACCTTATCACAATTATCAAACCGTTCTCCGATTTTTTAATGAGGCAGCAGTGATTCCGACCGTCACCGAGATATGGGTTACACTTTATCGTATCGCAGCGGATTCGAAAATTGCCACAGCTTTGATAACAGCCGCCCGTAATGGTAAAAAGGTTACCGTATTTGTGGAATTGAAAGCCCGTTTTGACGAAGCCAACAATATTCAATGGGCCAAACGCATGAAAGAAGCCGGCGTGCGCATTATCTACAGCATACCGGGTTTGAAAGTACATGCGAAAATTGCCATGGTTAAATACCGATGCGATTGGCAAATGAAGTACGCAGGCATTCTGGCCACGGGTAATTTCAACGAACGTACCGCCCGTTTCTATACCGATCACCTATTATTTAGCAGCCGACCAGCCCTGATGCAGGAGCTGGAACTACTGTTTCATTTCCTTACACACCGGCGTAAACCGACCAGCATCCGTGAAATAGAATTTAACGAACTGTTGGTGGCCCAATTTAATTTGCCTTCGGTGTTCGAACAGTTGATCAGGCAGGAATCTATCCTTGCACAAGCAGGAAAGCCTGCAGGCATACGCATCAAACTCAACAACCTGGAAGACGAACATATGATACGGCTGCTTTACGAGGCTTCGAAAGCCGGCGTGAAAATCGATCTGCTGGTTCGTGGTATCTGTCGCCTGCGCCCCGGAGTGAGCGGATTGAGTGAGAATATTACCGTTAAACGAATAGTAGATCGCTACCTTGAACATGGCCGTTTATTCTATTTTCATAATGAAGGCAAGCCCTTGCTGTTTGCAGGAAGTGCCGACTGGATGGAACGCAACCTGCATCGACGGATTGAAGTTTGTTTCCCCATCCACTCCGATGTTCACAAAAAAGAATTGATAGAACTATTCAATTTGCAATGGGAGGATAATACACAGGCAGAGTGCGATCCGGCGCAAACCGACGACAACTATAAAATTATCCGATCGCAGGAAGCAATCTGGAAAAAAATTACAGGACATGATGCTTAGATTATTCGTATTAGCTATCGGTGCCGGATTGGTTGGCTGTGGTACCAATTCCCGCTCACATGAAGGCCCGGATAATTATGACTGGGACAATCCGATTAAATTCTATATGCCTGACAGACTACTGGAAGTTTCCGGTATTAGCCTGCTGCCTGGATCAAATGATAGCTTGTTGGCACAACAGGACGAATTAGGAAGGGTGTTTTTGTTGAAGGCGGGAGAAAAGAAATACCGCGATATCCGATTCGCCGATGACGGAGACTTCGAGGATCTGACCATCTTACAAGACCAGGTATTTGTATTGAAAAGCGAGGGTAGCATCTTCAATTTCCTATTGTCTTCATTCACGACGAACGAAAAGGAAATTGCGGCAACAGAGTGGCTTAATTCATGGGGCAAGGGTGAGTACGAAGGACTGTATGCAAGACCAGACGAAAAAAGCCTGTATTTGCTTTGCAAAGAATGTGATGACAGCAAAGGTGATTTGCTGATAAAAAAACTCGATGTCGATTCCTTCGGTTTGAAACTGCAGGGTGAAATCCGTATCGCGTCTGATTCGGTCAGTCGGCATCTGCAAGACGGCGAGATAAAAGGGAAAAAACTGCAGCCTTCCGGACTCGCACAACATCCGATTAGTGGTGATTGGTACATCATTTCGCATGTAAACAAACTGTTGATCATTGCCGATGAGGGGTGGCGGGTAAAGTCGGCATGGCCTCTTTCCCCTACCCGATTCCGACAGCCCGAAGGCATTTGTTTTGCACCGAATGGTGATCTGTTCATCAGTAATGAAGGCGACGAAGTGTCAAGCGGTAATGTGCTTAAATTTCATTTTCAATACCCGGCAGGAACTCGATGAGGAAATTAGTGACCATAACGTTGTTGTTAATTTGGCCGTTCTTCCTTACTGCACAGGACAGCATCCGTCACCGGATATTGTTAATTGGCGATGCGGGCGAAATTGATGATGTGCAGAAAGAAATACTGCAGGATGCGGCCGGCAGGGCTTTTGCAGGAAAGAGTACTGCCGTTTTCCTGGGCGACAATATATATCCCAGGGGCATGGGTCTGCCAGGCCAGCCCGACCAACTGCGAACAGAGGCCATTCTTCAATCGCAGTATCAACCGCTCCGGGCGGCCGGGGCGGCTGTGTATTTTATCCCCGGCAACCACGACTGGGATCGAATGGGGCCACAGGGGCTAGCGAAAATTCGTCGCCAGTGGCAATTCCTGCAAGAACAGAACGACTCCTTGCTCGCATTGATTCCACACGACGGCTGTCCCGATCCAACAGTTGTTGAAATCGACAACAATTTTGTAGTTATTGCCATAGATTCTGAATGGTGGCTATTTCCTTTTTCTACCGACAATCCTGCAGCAGATTGCGATTGCAATAGCAGGAGCGATCTCATTCAGCGACTGATTCAATTGAATTATCAATATCGAGACAAGACCATTTTGCTGGTTACACATCACCCGTTCAAAAGCTATGGCACTCACGGAGGTCGCTACAACTGGAAAGACCACCTGTTCCCTCTCACAGAAGTCAACCCTAAACTTTATATCCCCCTTCCGTTAGTCGGATCGCTATACCCATTGCTGCGTCAGACTTTTAGCAATCCGGAAGACCTGGCACATCCGTTGTACAAGGACATGGTCAGGGAAGTGGACAGTGCTTTTGCATCACATCCGAATTTTTTCCATGCATCGGGCCATGAACACGGTTTGCAGCTAATTGAACTGAACGACGGGCGTTACCGCCAGATAGTCAGCGGTGCAGGAGCCAAGTTGAATCACACCATTAAAGGCCGGCGTTCTGTATTTGGAAAAGAATGGCCCGGATATGTGATTGCTGACTGGTATTCCGATGAGCGGTTGCATGTACAATTCTTTGCAAAAAAAGATCAGACGATAACGCTGGCCTTCGAAAAATGGTATCACAAAACAGCAGTAGCGGAAACAGCAGGTACGATACCATTGGCATTGCAGGGCGACTCCGCTATCGTGCAGGTTCGTCCAGTGTACAATCGGGTATCAGGCTTGAAAAAAGCATTTTTAGGCGCTAACTACCGGCGTGAATTTGCACGCCCGGTTAAGTTGCCGGTGTTTCGGCTGTCTACCCTTGAGGGTGGATTGGAGCCATTAAAGCGTGGCGGCGGTATGCAAACTGTGTCGCTCCGGCTGGAGGCTGATAACGGAACAGAATGGGTATTACGAAATCTTCAGAAGAATCCGGATGGCCTGTTGCCTTATGCACTTCAAAAAACATTTGCACGTGATTTACTCGATGATTACATGAGTGCACAGCATCCATTTGCCCCGCTACTGGTACCCACATTAGCCGAAGCAGCACGAGTGCCGCATGCTCACCCTAAAATAGGAATTGTTGCGCCCGACAGCAGCCTGGGCATATTTGAGCGATGGTTTGCAGGAAAAATTGCTTTACTGGAAGAGAGAGAACCAGCCGGAAATTCAGATAATACGGCAAAAATGTTGGAAGAGCTGGTGGAAGACAATGACAACCGCTACGATGCAACCGCTTTTTTGCGCGCACGTATGCTGGACCTGCTATTGGGCGACTGGGACAGGCATGCTGATCAATGGCGATGGGTAGACAAACGCAAAGGAAAAGGGAAAATGTACCTTGCTGTGCCACGTGATCGTGATCAGGCGTTGTTTTTGCGCGAAGGACTGCTTTCCAAACTTGCCTCCCGCTCCTGGGTACTACCTACGCTGCAGGGCTTCGACGCGGAAATCAGGCATCCCAAATTTGCTTTGCTAAAGTCAGGATTCCTGAATGCCTATTTGCCCAGTCATCTCACCCATGATTCATGGACAAAAGAAGCCAGGGATTTTGCACAGGCCGTATCAGACGGCGTAATCGACAGCGCGTTCCGCTCCCTGCCTCCTGAAATATTTTTGGTGAGAGGTAACGCTCAGGCTGAAACAATGAAAAAGCGCCGCGATAATATTCCGTCGGCCATGGAAAATTACTACAGGTTCATTAGTAAAAGGGTGGATATACGCGCTACCGAAAAGAATGAATGGGTTCAATTGAAAACTGTTGCAAACGACACACTGCAAATGCTAGTTCGAAAGATTAGCAAAAATGGTGTGCTGGAAGATAGTCTCGTATACAAAACATTCGCATTTCCCGAGACAAAAGAACTAAGAATCTATTTGGAAGCCGGGAAAGACAGTGTGTGGATCGACAACCGTACACGCATCAGGATCAGGTTGATTGGTGGAGAGGGCGCGAAGCATTATCAGGTGCCATATGCCAAACGTAAGGTCAGACTCTATGACCTCCGATCATCGGCTTCTATTGTAGGAACAGGTGACCGGATTAAGATGCGACTGAGCAATGATAGCAGCGTGGTACGGTTTGAACCGGTGAATTTGTATCAGGTAACCATGCCTTTGGTTACGGCCGGTTACAATCTTGACGATGGCGTGATTGTCGGCATCGGGTTTCGTCATACTCATCAGGGTTTTCGCAAAACGCCATTCGCGAGCAGGCACCAGGTGTTAGCAGCCCACAGTTTCAGCACCCGGGCATACCGTATTCGGTATCAGGGTGAGTGGACAAGGGTATGGAAAAAAGCCGATCTGCTGGCCGACCTATATGCCAAAGCACCCGACAATACTCAGAATTTTTTCGGATTCGGAAACAGTAGCTATTACGAAAAAAGAGAAGATGGGATAAGATACTACAGAACGCGATTTTCCATTTACCATGCCGACCTGCAATTACGCTGGGCCAACAGGCACGGCGTGCAGATACTAACCGGGCCTTCGCTACAATGGTATCGCTACGACCGCGACGAAAACGGGGGGCGGATCATTGAAGATCCTGCCAACATTGGAACCTACGACAGCAGCACGGTTGACAAACAAAAATGGCATCTGGGCTGGACCATACGCCTTCAGGTTGACAAACGAGATCAGAGCATGTTGCCCACTCACGGTGCCTGGTTTGACATGGATTTACAAGCTTACAGGGGCATTAATTCTTTTGCCCGGTCTTATGGCTCCTTACGTATGCATCTTGCCATTTACCGACCACTAAACGCCAAACGAACCATGATCCTTGCTAACCGGCTGGGTGTTGGTTTTCAGGCAGGAGATGCAGCCTTTTATCAGTCGCTGTTTTTAGGGGGTCAGGGCAATTTGTTGGGATACCGGCAGTTTCGGTTCGCTGGCCAACGAATGCTTTTCAATAATCTGGAACTGCGGATCAAGCTGGCCGATTGGGGCGGATACATTTTGCCCGGTCAATTTGGCCTCACCGGGTTTTATGACCTTGGCCGGGTATGGATCAAAAAGGAACAGTCGGAAACATGGCACCAGGGGGTAGGTGGCGGTTTTTACTTTGCACCTGCTAAGCTGGCTGTATTTCAACTGGTGGCCGGTTATTCCCGCGAGGGCTGGTTGCCATATTTCACCGCCGGATTCCGCTTTTGACCGCTGCTTTCCGGCCGTTTGTCTGTTAAGTCACCCATGGCCATACGAGCTTTCTTAAATTTGCGTTATGCAACATCGGCTGTTGAAACTACCTGACATGTCGGCACCGGGCGAGCCACCGGTGGAAACAGAACTGTCGTTCAAACCATTTCTGGATTACGTGCGGATGCGCCTGAAGGATCGTGATGCCATCAAGAAAGAAATCTACCAACTGATACTCGACAAATTTGCCGCTTATCCGGAGTTAGAAGAAAGTGTACCGGTTGAAAAGGTATTGAATTACCCCGATCTGCTTAACCTGCTCTATATCGTGTTGTCAACCGTGGTGGAAGACGAACGTGAAGTGCTCTGGGGTCTTTCTGTTCCGGTTACTCCCCAGATATTTTACGGATCCAATGCGCTGTACGAAATGTTGATGAACAGCCAGACCGGCGAAATCAAGGCTGAGATTCTAGATGATCCCAAAGAAATGGATGATCAAAAATGCGAAATGCTGTATGCATTTCTGCTGGAAAAGTTTTATAAGTTTAATTTTTACAAGAAACAGGAAATGATAAGGGCGGTGCTGATTCCGGAAACCGGTCTTCATAAATATTACCGAATCAATATCGACACCCGCTTCGTTGAAGTTACTACCAGTGCTGAATTGCCAGAACTGAATCAGGAAAGCCTGCAGGTACATCTGAATGAAGAAAACGGACTTTCTCTGCTTAAAAGAATACTACCTCTGCAGCACTTCAAATTCAGCGGCTTTAGTATTTTAACCATTTCAGACGTGACCCAGCAGCATGCAACCGAACGTCTGCGGCAGATTTTGGTCGACGGGCATGGCAATGCCAACGAAGAAAATTACGAAACCATTTCGCAGTCATTGCAATCGCTGGTAGGTTGCCGACATATCGAATTCTCCCTGCTGCCTTTATTCAGAGTCAACGATAAAATTGTACACGACGCAGACGCCTATTCGCATAGCATTCTTTTTTCCATGGGCAAACAGGAAGGCGTGATGCAGGATTTTTTCCTGCCGATGCTTGAAAAATTTGCAGGCAACCCACGGGTTATATATTATCCGGATCTTGAAAAATCGGGGCCATCCCAATTGCAGTTGGGCAAATTGTTCAAGCTGTCCGGCATTCAGTCCTATGCTTTGATGCCGGTGTTTTACAATAACAGGCTTATAGGCGCTTTTGAAATGTACAGCAGAAAAAAGGGAGTGCTGAATGAACATGTGTTTGCCGCTGTTGACAGTGCCATGACACTTGTCAGTCAACTGATTCAAAACAGCGTGGAAGAATTTAATAAAAAGATCAACGATACCATTCGCGACAAGTTTACGTCGTTACAGCCCTCGGTACAATGGAAGTTTTCTGAAGCCGCCTGGGACTATATTTACAGAAGCCGTCAGGAAGGAAAGTCCGTGCCCATTCGAAAGATCGAGTTCCGTCAGGTATACCCATTGTACGGTGCTATAGACATGCGCGATTCTACTGCCGAACGCAACCGGGCTGTAATGGCCGATCTTCGGTTTCAATTCGGTCAGTTGCAGGAAGTACTTCAACATATGAAGAACCGCCAGGGCATGGCATTGACCGAAGATTTTATTTACAAATGCAATAAATGTACAAAGCTGCTCGATGGCACGCTGAGTACCCAGGATGAGATCAGACTTAACCAGTTTCTGGCAGACGAAGCACACCCCTTCCTGGAACATTTTCAAAAAGCTATTCCCGAACTGGCGGTGCCCATTCAGGCCTATTTCGCCGACACACAGCCCGACACCGGTCGCGCCTGGGAACATCGGCGGGCACTGGAAGAGTCGATGCAGCTTATTAACAATGCCGTTAACAATTACCTGGACCTGATGAATGTAGAAATTCAACAGGCATATCCCGGTTATTTTGAAAAATTCAGAACAGACGGTGTTGAGTACGACATCTATATCGGTCAGTCGATCGCGCCCGGCCGTCCTTTCGACCTGGTATATCTGAAAAATCTGCGGTTGTGGCAACTGGGGTCTATGGCAGCTATCGCCCGGTTGTCGAATCTGCTGATACCCCGAATGAAAGTACCGCTACACACCACACAACTCATCTTTATTTACTCCAACACCATTGACATCAGCTTCCGTAACGACGAGCGTCGGTTCGATGTGGAAGGCGGGTATAATATTCGCTACCATATCCTGAAAAAGAGAATTGACAAGGTGCATATCCGAAATACACGTGAACGCCTTACGCAACCGGGCAAGATTGCATTGATTTACTTCAATCAGCGCGATGCCGATGAATATGCGTCTTATATTCAGCACCTGCAGGAACGTAAAATCCTTAAAAATGATCTGGAATATCTGGAGCTGGAGGAACTACAGGGTGTGAGCGGATTGAAAGCCATGCGTGTGGGAGTGGTTACCGCTGACCGCTTGCCTGAAAGCGACACAGATACCTTTTAATAAGGATTGGTTCAGTCTCAAAAAATTGTACCTTAAAGCGTATTTCGGTGAAACTAAAGCCGAAATGTTCTGGGTATGAACCACGACCAATCCAACCAAAACTCCAGCGGAGGCGACAGCCGGCGAGAATTTCTTAAAAAATCAGGTGCACTTGCTGCTATGGCGGCCGCCGGACCGGTGCTGGCGCGTGCCGCCGATCAGGAAACTTTCATTACGCGGGTATTTGAACAAATTCCTTTAAAAATAGAGATCAATGGTAAATGGCAGGAGCTACTGGTAGAGCCCAGGGTTACGCTGCTCGACCTTTTGCGGGAGCAACTGGGTTTAACCGGCACAAAAAAAGGCTGTGATCACGGTCAGTGTGGTGCCTGTACGGTGCATGTGGATGGTCGGCGTGTAAACGCATGCCTTTCGCTGGCGGTGATGAACCAGGGTAAGGCGATTACCAGCATTGAAGGCATTGCAAAAGGCGAAGAGCTTCACCCTATGCAGGAAGCCTTTATTAAACACGACGGTTTTCAATGCGGGTATTGTACTCCAGGACAGATCATGTCGGCCATTGCCTGTGTTCGGGAGGGGCATGCGAAGAACGATGAAGATATACGGGAGTTTATGAGCGGCAATATTTGCCGTTGCGGCGCTTACACCAATATCACCAAAGCCATTCGCGAAGTGGCAGAAGGAGGAAAAACGGTATGATCAATTTTGAATACAGCCGGGTCAACACTATTGAAGCCGCACTGGCTGCCTGGAAAAAAAATCCCGGATCCGCTTATATTGCCGGCGGCACCAACCTGGTCGATCTCATGAAAAACGGAGTAACCGTACCCGGTCGGTTGATCGACATAACGCCTATTCCGCTCAAAGAAGTTTCGGTCAAAGGGTCTGTGCTACATGTGGGTGCTCTGGTAGCCAACAGCGATTTAGCGGAACATCCATTGGTGAAAGAAAAATTACCCCTGCTTTCCCGCGCACTTCTTGCCGGAGCTTCCGCTCAACTAAGGAATATGGCGACGGTAGGCGGAAATCTTTTACAACGTACGCGCTGCTCCTATTTTTACGATAATGATATGCCATGCAATAAACGCGTTCCGGGCAGTGGCTGTGGCGCACGCGAGGGCATCAATCGCATGCATGCCATTTTTGGGCATAGCGATGCCTGTATTGCCGTACACCCCAGCGACATGTGCGTGGCATTGGCCGCTCTGGAGGCGACAGTAGAAGTAAGAGGAACGGCCGGCAGCAGGAGAATAGCAATTACTGATTTTCACCGCCTGCCGGGAAATGATGCCGTTAACGACAATACACTCCGACCCGGGGAGTTGATCACGGGGATAGAAATACCTATCCCGCCAGCCGATACGCAGGCTGGCTACCTGAAAATTCGCGACCGGGCCAGCTACGCGTTTGCCCTTGTATCATCTGCCGTTTTGCTTAATCAGCGCGAAGGCATCGTTACACGGGCGCGCATTGCGTTGGGAGGCGTAGCGCACAAGCCCTGGCGTTTGCCAAAAGTAGAACAGTACCTGACTGGAAAAAAACTGACGGCCGCTGTGCTCAATGAGGCGGCGAAACTTTCTACGGAAGGTGCAAAAGCCTTTGAGCATAACCAGTTTAAACTTAAACTGCTCCCCGCCATGCTTGAAGAATCGCTGCGTCAAACAGCGGGTAATATCTAAAAACTGAAACGACATTAACGATGGATCTGAATAAAATACAACGGGCGGATGATGAACGTGTAGATGGCAGGGCAAAAGTAACAGGCACGGCAAAGTATGCCGCCGAACACACATTACCCGGGCTCTGCTATGGTCACCTGGTAGCCAGCACGATCGCGAAAGGCCGTATTGAATCCATCGACAGCAGCGAGGCTGAGCGTGTTCCTGGCGTATTAGGCATCTTCTCGCATGCCAACAGCTACGCCGTGCCTGGCTTTCAGCCTGCAGGAGAAGCTGAAAAAACCAACAAACGTCCCTGGAATGGCTTGAAAGTGTTCTTTGACAATAAGATTGTATCAGATGGACAACCGATAGTACTTGTTGTTGCCGACACTCCTGAGCGAGCCATTCATGCAGCCGGTCTGGTAAAGTTGACATACAAAAAGGAGCCACATCAAACCGATTTTCTGAAAAACCTTGGCAGCGCCAAATCGCCGCGCAGCGATGGCGCGCCTATGACTTACACGCGTGGCGAAGCAAACGCCTGGCAGAAAGCACCGGTGCAGGTAAATGCCAGCTATACGCTTCCAATGGAAACACATAATCCAATGGAGCCGCACGCAATCATTGCACATTGGCCTGCCGCCGATGAAGTGCTGGTGTACACCAAAACACAGGGACCCCGCGATTCAGTAGGCGCTATTGCTCAGGCTTTTCAACTGGATGCTAAAAAAGTAAAGGTCATTGCAGAATATGTGGGAGGAGGTTTTGGCAGTGCCTTGCGCACCTGGCCTCACGAAATTGCAGCACTGATTGCAGCTAAAATGCTCAACCGGCCGGTTAAGCTGGTACTCACCCGTCCGCAAATGTTTAGCATGGTAGGCTATAGGCCATTGGCCTGGCAGCGTGTGCAGCTGGGTGCCGAAAAAGATGGTCGCCTTACCGCCATTACTCACGAAGCCATTGGAAGTACTTCTTCGTACGAAACCTTTACCGAAGGAATTGTAAATGCTTCCCGTTTTTTGTATGAGTGCCCAAATGTAAATACCGACTATAAAATCCTGCCACTGGATCTGAATACACCGATCTGGATGCGCGGCCCCGGCGAAGCAACGGGATGCTTTGCATTGGAGTCGGCGCTTGATGAATTGTCTTACCAGCTTCAAATGGATCCGATTGCGTTGCGACTGAAGAATTATGCAGAGCGGGACCCTGAACGCAACCTGCCCTGGTCAAGCAAATACCTGAAGGAATGTTATGAACTGGGGGCGGAAAAGATTGGCTGGTCAGCGCGGGCGAGTGAGCCAAAGGCCAAAAACGAAAATGGCTGGTGGGTAGGCTATGGTATGGCCTCGGGAGTATTCAGCGCCATGCGCTGGCAGGCTTCGGTACGGGCGATACTGAAAAAAGATGGAACGCTGATTCTGCAAAGTGCCGTGAGCGACATGGGTCCCGGCACAGCCACAGCGATGGTAAAAATTGCCTCTGAAACACTTTCCTACCCTGCTGAAAAAATAAGATTTGAATTGGGAGATTCTTCCCTGCCGGCAGGACCTACCCAGGGCGGGAGTGCTACCACCAGTACCCTGGGCTCAGCCGTCTTTGATGTTTGTACCGACATCAAAGATAAACTTGGGAAGATGGCATCAGATCAGTGGCACGACTATCTGCAACACGCCAAACCTGAAGAGTTGATTTTTGAGAACGGGCAAATAGCTGCTAAAAACAATTCCGGAAAAAAGATCAACTATACAGACCTATTGGAGCGGAATCGTATGACCGAGCTGGTAGTGGAAAAAAGTTCAGCGGGCAATGCTGAATTGCGTAAATACTCCTGTTATTCGTTTTCGGTACACTTCGTTAAACTAAAGGTGCACAGCCGTACGGGAGTGGTTAAAATCGACCGAATTGTAACCACCGGTGACGCCGGAAAAATTGTGAGTCCAAAAACAGCCGAAAGCCAAATGATTGGTGGAGCGGTGGGCGGACTGGGAATGGCGCTGATGGAAGAAACGCTGATTGATCATCGGTATGGCCGATATGTAAACAACAATTTCGCTGACTATCACGTGCCTGTTCATGCCGACACGGCGCCGATAGATGTAATTTTTGTCGACAAGCCCGACCCGATACTCAACCCGATGGGCGCAAAAGGAATGGGCGAAATTGCCCTGATCGGATTTGCAGCGGCTGTGGCTAATGCTGTTTACCATGCCACGGGAGTTCGCGTTCGCGACCTACCCATAACGCCTGATAAAGTGCTGATGGAGCTTTGATGCAGTTGAACCGGCTTACAGGCTCTACACGAACTCGCGAATGTCCTGCATTAAGCGGGCGGCAATATTGTTCGCCTTTGATTCATAGTCGCTTTCGGCATAAATACGAATGATGGGTTCGGTGTTAGAAGTGCGGAGGTGAACCCAGTCGGAATCGAATTCGATTTTCAAGCCATCTTCCGTGTTTACCGGATTGCGAGGATACTTGTTTCGGATCTTCTCAAAGATGCCGGGCACATCCACGCCCTGCTCAAGTTCAATTTTATTCTTGGAAATAAAATAATCAGGATATGTGCCCCGCAGCGATTTGATCGTTGTTTTTTGTACCGACAAATGCGTTAGAAAAAGGGCAATGCCAATCAATGCATCCCGGCCATAGTGAAAGTCGGGTACGATGATGCCTCCATTTCCCTCACCACCAATGACCGCGTTTACCTCTTTCATTTTTTTCACCACATTCACTTCGCCCACTGCCGAAGGGTAGTATTCGCCGCCGCGACGCATGGTGATTTCCTTAAGGGCTTTGGTACTGCTCATATTGCTGACGGTATTGCCAGGTCGCTGCGAAAGGATATAGTCAGCAACGGCTACCAGCGTGTATTCTTCACCAAACATGCTACCGTCTTCACAAACAAATGCCAGGCGATCCACGTCCGGATCTACTGCAATACCCAAATCCGCTTTTCGACGAACTACTTCCGCACTAAGCTGCGTAAGATGTTCGGGCAATGGCTCCGGATTGTGAGCAAACCGACCGTTTACTTCTTCATTCAAAACGGTGATCTTTTCAACCCCCAATGCCTTCAACAACGCGGGAACAAAAATGGCTCCGGTTGAGTTAACCGCATCCACCACTACTGAAAAGTTGCGAGACGCAATGGCTTCTCTATTCACGAGGGGATAAGCAAGGATGGCATCAATATGTTTTTGCAAATAATCAGCCTGTGTAATGGCACCGAGTTTATCGACCGATGTGTACAGGTATGCATCTGCCTTCGCAAGCTCCAGCAGCTTTTCCCCTGTTTCTGCAGAAATAAATTCGCCGCGGTCATCGAGCAACTTAAGAGCGTTCCACTCTTTTGGATTATGGCTGGCCGTTAATATGATTCCTCCATCGGCCTGTTCCATGGTCACTGCCAGCTCCACGGTTGGCGTGGTCGACAAGCCAAGATCTACCACTTGTATACCCAGTGCCGAAAGTGTGCTTACCACCAGATCGCGTACCATGGGCCCACTGATTCGTCCATCGCGGCCCAACACTACTTTAGGTGTCTTATTTTTTTCAAGGAGAATGCTGCCGTATGCGCTCGTGAATTTTACGATATCCAACGGACTGAGGGTTTCGCCTGGCTTACCACCGATAGTACCCCGAATGCCCGATATGCTTTTAATCAATGCCACAACTAAGAAATTGAATTACAGGTTTAATGGTTATTTCCCGGGTCGCCTGACCCTGCTGCAAAAATACGTGTTTCGCCCGAGAGCGATTGCGGCGGTTTTGACCCTTATTCTCCTATTGCTTTGGGCAAACGCCAGATCAGTTACAACCCAGCAACTCGCAGAGTTTGTTGCCGAGCTCAGCGCCCCGTAAATTTTTCGCAATAATCTTTCCGTCGGGGCCAATCAGAAAGTTCTGTGGTATACTCTGTACTTTATACTGTTGTGCAACTTCGTTGTTCCAAAACTTCAAATCACTCACATGGGTCCAGTTGAGCTTATCTGCATAAATTGCCTGAAGCCAACGGTCCTTTTGTCCCGGCCGATCGAGTGATACGCCAAGTACCGTGAAATTCTTGTCTTTGAACCGATTGAAATTTGACACTACATTCGGATTCTCCTGTCGGCAAGGTCCGCACCAACTGGCCCAGAAGTCGAGCAGCACATATTTTCCCCGGAAAGACGAAAGGGAAACGGGTACACCGGCCGTATCGGCCTGTGTAAAATCTGCTGCCACTGACCCAACGGCTGTTGCCAGTTCGTTATTTACTGATTCACGTACAAATTTTCCATACATGGTATTAAGTGCTGCCGGCTTCAGTGCATCGAGTCGTTGCCGGGTCAGCAACACATCATCATTGAGCTGATAAGTTGCCGCCAGCAGAAATCCGCTCACCGGCGAGGCCGGATATTTCGCCAGATACTTATCGATCGATTGTTGGATGCTGTCCCTGTATCGCTCTACCAGTTGAACCAGGCTGTCGTTCCAGCCAGTCTGCCGCACCTGATTGTTTACGTTTGTTACTTTTTCAAACAACGGGTCAAACTTCAGCTGAAAGGCGCGAAACTGCTGCGGAGTGGCATCGCCCTTCCATTTGATATTTTTTAGATTGGCAAGATCTGTACGCATACGCGACTTCCCTTTATCAACGAAGCTGAGTACAACTTTATCAGCACCCAGATTGATCAATACCAGACTCGGTTCTGAAACCGTGCCCTCCAGTTTAAAGCGATTTTTCGATACCATTGTTTTGGCAATCGTATCGCCCGGCTGGTTGGCATTTACAATAAACACCAGCGTACTGTCTGCTGCACCCTTCAATTTCCCTCTAATCTCAAATTTTTCCTGTGCCGACAAAGCCAGAGGAGCAAGGAGCCAGAGTAAAATCACTTTCTTCATGATATACATTTGAAGACGCAAAAATAACCCATCCGGTTCAGAAAGCGGAGGAGTAAAGCGCCGCAGCGGCGAGATTTAAGAAAGCTTTAGCCCCGGATAGTTGCAACGAACTGAGCAGCTGTTTCTTCCGGATTTTCGCTATTGGCCAGGGCCTGCACAAATGCGGAGCCAATGATGGCGCCATCTGCATAGCGCCCCGCTGCATCGAAGCTTGCTTTATCTTTTATGCCAAACCCTACCAATACGGGATTTTTCAATTGCATTTGTTGTAGTTTCTGCAGGTACAAGCCCACTGTCGACATATCTTTTTCGCTGCCGGTGGTCGATGAGGACGAAACAGCATATAGAAATCCTGTACTCAGTTGATCCAGTTTTCGCAGGCGTTCTTCGCTGGTTTCGGGTGTTACCAGAAAGATAAAATCTAGTCCCGCCTTTTGAATAACGGGACCATAAACCGTTTCAAATTCAAATTCCGGCAGGTCGGGTAAGATTAGTCCATCAACGCCCACGGCTGCCGCATCCATGCAAAAGCGTTCAAATCCATATTGCAGCACCGGATTCATATAGCCCATCAGCACCACCGGTATGGAAGACGCTGGTCGAAGTGAACGCAATTGTTCAAACAATTTTTCGATCGACATACCATTGGCCAATGCCACCGAACTACTGTGCTGAATCACCGGTCCATCTGCCAGCGGATCGCTGTAAGGCATGCCTAGTTCTACGAGATCAGCCCCAGCTTTTTCGAGCGAGCGGATTAGTGACAAGGTACTATTGAGCACAGGGTAACCCGCGGTTACATACACATTCAACAGCTTATGATCGGGCTTTTGAAAAACGGCCTTGATTCGCGACATGTCAGTTTTCTTGTTTTGATGGAGATAACTGTTCAGGAAATATAATTCATATATGTGGCGAGGTCTTTGTCGCCCCGTCCGCTCAGACAAAGAACAATGTTGTCGTTGGCAGCAAATGAAAGCTGATTAAGGGCGGCTAATGCGTGGGCCGACTCAAGTGCAGGTATGATGCCTTCCAGCCGCGCCAACAGAAATGCAGCATCTACCGCTTCCTGGTCGGTTGCGCTGAGAAATTGCCCGCGGCGCGACTGGAACAGATGGGCGTGCAGCGGACCGATACCGGGATAGTCCAGTCCTGCCGATATGCTATGTGGTTCTACTACCTGACCATCGGCGGTTTGCATCAGCAGGCTCATGCTGCCGTGTAGAATGCCGGGTTTACCTAACTGAGTTGTAGCGGCAGTCTGCCCGCTGTTGATCCCAAGTCCGGCAGCTTCTACTGCAATTAACTGCACTTCCTGTTCATCGAGAAAATGATAGAACGCTCCGGCAGCATTACTTCCGCCGCCCACACAGGCTATTACTGCTTTGGGCAGTTCTGTTCCTGTCTTCTCCTTCAATTGCCATCTTATTTCTTCGCTGATCACTGATTGAAAACGAGCCACCATGTCGGGATAAGGATGAGGACCAACCACGCTGCCAATGATATAGTGGGTGTCGTGCGGATGATTGATCCAGTCGCGAATGGCTTCGTTGGTGGCATCCTTCAGTGTTCGGCTGCCTGAAGTGGCTGGCCTTACAGTAGCTCCCAGCATTTTCATACGAGCCAAATTGGGTGCCTGCCGTTCAATGTCTTTTTCGCCCATGTACACAATACATTCCAGTCCTTTAAGAGCACAAACGGTAGCAGTAGCCACGCCGTGTTGTCCGGCACCCGTTTCTGCAATGATTCGCTTTTTGCCCAGGCGGCCCGCCAAAAGGATCTGTCCAATGGTATTATTGATTTTATGAGCACCGGTATGGCAGAGATCCTCGCGTTTCAAATAAATGCGGGTGCCATATTGTTCGCTCAGCCTTTCGGCAAGATAAAGTGGAGTGGGCCTGCCGGCAAAGTCTTTCAAAAGCATTCTGAACTCCTTTTGAAAATCGGCGTCTTCCCAAAGTTTCAGGTAAGCCTGCTTTAGTTCCTCCACATTCGGGTGCAACATTTCAGGAATAAATGCTCCACCAAAACTTCCATAGTACCCACGCTGATCGGGTATTTTATAACTCATATTCCACTGTGCTTTTTATCTTCATTAATCTGTTCGTTGCTTCATTCGCCTGCACCGCGTTTGGCTCGTACATTGTCTAAAAACTGCTTGAGCTTCACCATATCTTTCACGCCTGCGCCTACTTCAAACCGGCTGTTCAGGTCTATTGCAAATAATTTCCTGCCCACTCCATCGGCTGCAAACTTCCGGATGGCCGCTTCATCCCCTGGCTCAATGCCACCACTCAGGAAAAATAGTTTATCCATTTGTGATTCCTGCAATACTGTCCAGTCGAACTTCTTTCCTGTGCCACCATAGCCAGCGCCCATGGTGTCGAACATATACATGTCGCAACCATCATGATAGGGGCGCACAATCCAATCGATCGGATCGCCATCGGAAAGCCGAAATGCCTTTATTACAGAAACGTAGTTTGCTACTTTTTCGCAGAAAAAAGGTGTTTCATCGCCATGTAATTGCACCATATCCAGCCGATAATCCTCTACAGTCCTTAACAGATCATCGTAAGGCATGTTCACAAACACCCCCACTTTAGCGATGCGCCCGCGGATCTGCTTCATTTTTTCGGGCGAAATCTTGTGGGCCACATAACGGGGCGATTTTTCGTAGAAAATAAAACCCGCGAGGTCCACGCCCATTTCTTCCAGTGCATTTACCTGTTCAGGAAGAGTCATTCCGCAAACTTTAATTCGAAAATTGTTCCGCTCCACCGGCAGGTTGGCATGTTCGGCATGGTTGTCGTGCATAATAACCTTTTAAAAGTTCCGGCAGGCAATCGTCAGGCAGTCGCCGCGCGCAATTCGTCTACAAACAAACCGAAGGCGGCAGCCGGATCAGATTCCTTCATAAACCGCTCGCCAATCAGGAACCCCTTGAATCCGGCATTCCGTAAAGTTAAGATCGTTTTTACATCGTTGATGCCGCTTTCTGCCACGGCAGGCTTTTCAACGGGGATTTTGGTAATCAGGTCGAGCGAACGCTGAATGTCCACTTCAAATGTCTTGAGGTTTCGGTTATTCACACCTACCATATCCACTTCATCACAGATATGATCCAGTTCGGTATCGTCATGAATCTCCAGGAGCACCTCAAGGCCAATTGTTTTTGCGTAGAGGGCCAGTTGCCTCACTTCTTCCGGGCTTAAGCAGGCAGCAATCAGCAGGATCACGTCGGCGCCAAAAGCCTTAGCTTCGGCTATTTGCCAATGATCAACAATAAAATCCTTACGTAGCACCGGAATGTCTGAAATCACTTTCGCCTGAATAAGGTCGTCGAGGTCGCCGCCGAAGAAATGGGTGTCGGTCAGCACCGACATGCCTGCTGCTCCGAGGTCGTTGTATGCACGAACCACCATTTCAACCTCCATCTCTGGCGGTTTGAACCAGCCTTTGCTGGGACTTTTGCGCTTGAATTCGGCAACTATACCTGTACTGTTCGGGTCCATCAACCTTGCTTTCAACGAGCGATTGGAAATTTCCCAAAAAAATCCCTCTCTGCGAAATCGCTCAAGACTGCTGAGGGGCTTTAGTTCGGCTACCTCCTTCCGTTTGTGTTCGATAATCGTATCAAGAATAGTACTCATTGCAATGCAAGTAATTTTTTAAGCGATTCGTATGCCTTGCCTGACTCAAGGCTTTCCACAGCCGCCCGATAAGCGGCTTCGTATGAGATATATTTTCCCGTACAATGCAGGGCCATCGCCGCATTTGCCAACACAACCGCATGTTGAGGCCAGCTGCCTTCTCCTTTTATTACTTTCGAAAAAATGTCTGCTGCTTCCTGTACAGAGGACCCTCCGTAAAGATCTGATGGCATCACCATGCGCTTGCCCAATTGTTCTGGGGTCATCACACGCTCGCCTTCGCGGGTAATAACTTTTGTATCGTTGGTCAGACTAATTTCATCGTAACCATCCAGTCCGTGAATAATGGTGAAAGAACGCTCGGTCTCCTGCAACAGATAGTTATATACTCTTGCCATTTCCAGGTTATAGACGCCAACCAGTTGGTATGCCGGATCTCCGGGATTGACCAATGGGCCGAGCATATTAAAAAAGGTGCGCATGCCCAGGTTCTTTCTGATAGGCGCCACCGTTTTCAGTGCCGGATGAAAAAGCGGGGCATGCAGGAAACAGATACCTGCTTCGTTTAGCTCGCGTTGGAGGGAATCGCTATCGTTCTTGAATCGATAGCCCATCTGTTCCATCACGTTGGAGGCACCACTCACTGAAGATGACCCGTAATTGCCATGTTTAGCCACCGCCTGCCCTGCGCCGGCAACAATAAAACAGGACAGCGTGGAAATATTGAATGTATCCTTTCCATCGCCACCGGTTCCAACGATATCAATGCTATCGATATCTCCCAGATTAACCGGCACACAGAGTTCAAGCAGCGCATCGCGAAACCCCTGCAACTCAGGAATTGTGATGCTGCGCATGAGATAGCTGGTCATAAAGGCAGTTACCTCATGTTCATTGTATTTGCCCTGGCCAATTTCCATTAATACCGCACGGGCCTGTTCGCGTGAGAGCGGTTTATGTTCGAAAAGATGATAAAGTATTTTTTTCATGACAATTGTCTGAAACGGTTTCTGTATCTATGAATTTACATTTAACCAACTGCGTAGCATTTGTTCGCCCAATGGCGTCAATACACTTTCCGGGTGAAACTGTACGCCCTGGATATCAAAAAACTTGTGGCGTAATGCCATGATCATGCCCTGGCTATCGCGAGCCGTTACTTCCAACTCTTCCGGCAAGTGTTCTTCGTCAACGATCCAGCTATGGTAGCGGCCCACTTCCAGTTCGTTGGGCAGTCCTAAAAAGATATCTCCCGAATGGGTGCTGCCTTCCACGATGGCTTGCGAGCGCCATGGATTTACCGGCACCTGATGTATGGGAGTGGCAATGCCGTGAAATACCGAAGTCAAATTGATCAGCATACCGCCAAAGGCTTCGGCAATTGCCTGATGCCCGAGGCAAACACCCAGTATCGATTTGGCAGGAGCATACTGTCGTATCAATGGCAGCAACAATCCCGCTTCTTCAGGTATGCCCGGTCCCGGCGATAGTATGATCCGATCGTAGGCTTCTATTTCCTGAAGCGGAATCTTGTCATTTCTCACCACATCGACCCTTTGCTGCAGAATTTTTTCAACCAGGTGGACCAGGTTGTAGGTGAATGAATCGTAGTTATCGAAAACCAGGAGTTTCAAGATGAAGAGTTTTTTATGTTTAGTTGTTTTGTTGTTGACCTGCCTGCCGGCAGGCAGGGTTGTTGAGTTGTTGAATTGTTGAGTTGTTGAATTGTTGAGTTGTTAGTTTGTATGGTTGTTTGGAAGTATGGTCGTTTTTCTGGGATTTCAACATCGCTTCGCTTCAATTTATGCTACGTCTTCGGCTATGCGGATTGCCATTTTCAATGCGCCGAGTTTGTTGTTCACTTCCTGCAGTTCATTTTCGGGGCTGCTGGCAGCTACCACACCTGCGCCGGCCTGGTAGGTGAGCGTATTGTGCCGACTCAATAGCGTACGGATCATAATCGCATGTACACAACTACCATCGAGGCCCATAAATCCGAGCGCGCCGCCGTAATATTCCCGCGGTGTTGGTTCCAATTCGTCAATAAGTTCCATGGCTCTGAATTTAGGTGCTCCGCTCAGTGTGCCAGCTGGAAAAGATGCGGCCAAAAGCGCAAACGGATTAGTTTGGGGTCTGACTTTTCCCGTAACCTCACTCACCAGATGAATTACATGCGAGTAATATTGGACCTGGCGGAAGTGTGCTACCTGCACTTCGTCGCAAAGGCGACTGAGATCGTTGCGGGCCAGATCAACCAGCATAACGTGTTCAGCATTTTCCTTGGCATCTTCCAGTAAACGTTGCGTCTCCAACTGATCGGTTTCTTCATCACCGGTACGTTTAAATGTACCTGCAATCGGGTGCACGATTGCTCGGCCTTGCTGAATCAGCAACTGCGCCTCCGGCGAGGAACCCATGAGCTTATAATCTCCATAATCGAAAAAGAACAGGTAAGGCGACGGATTAACACTGCGCAATGCCCGATATACATTGAACTCATCGCCTGAAAACGATTGTTGAAAACGTCGGCTCAATACAATCTGAAACACATCGCCGCGCAAACAGGATTCAATTCCCTTGCTCACCATCTCGCGATAGGCATCGTCTGACATATTGGAGTGTTCGTCGCCCAGCGTTCGGAATGGATATACCGGCACGTCTTTACGACGGATCAGTGATTCAATCAGATCGAAATCACTCTCCACACCCGACACGCGGTTCTCGCATATATAAAGTTCGTCTTTGAAATGGTTAAAGGCGATAACATACTGATACATCCGATATCGCATCAAAGGAATGGAAACCGCATTGGCTCCTGCTTTCGACTGATAGTCGGCCAAACGGATACTGTCGAAGAACTGCACTGCATCGTAGCTCGTGTAGCCATAAAGACCCTGCGCGAACCGGGCAGCTGTGTCCTTTACCGGTATCGCTTCAAACTGGTTCATAAATTCGAAGAGCATATCCGGCACTTTATCAGGCACCGGAATTTGCCGGCGTTCCGGATTTCTTGCAGGCAGTTTAAATTCGAGTTCATCCATCCCTTTAATCTCCATGCCAGCCATGGCGTTCACACAAATAAAAGAATAGCTGTTTTCTGCTGCGTGATGATCCGTACTCTCCAGCAACAGGGTGTCGCGAAAGCGATCGCGCAGGCGTAGATAAATTCCTACCGGCGTGTATACATCAGCCAGCAAGCGCTTGCAAACAGTTTCAAGAACGATTTTCTTCATCATGTCAGGCGATGCCCGTTTTCGAGTCAATAAAAAACCCCGAATTACTTCGGGGCTGTATATCTTGTCCAATAACAATGCAATGTCAATACAGTATCCCCCTGGACTCTATATGCCACCACCACTGTGTATTATTCAATTGTTTCAACATAACAATGCAAATATGCCCGCAAATCCCGAAAACAACAAATTTTTTATTAGCTTAAAGTTTTCATCCACACAAAACCTGTTTATGAGAATCACGACCGTTTTTTTAATTGCGCTGCTGGCTTCCGGCTGTGGAGGATCGCGGAAAACTGCCATTTCCTCGCAAAGCTCCGACAAAGCCACCTACGGCCATCTTTTTTCAGATGCATATCAGTTGTTGCTAGACGAAGTTACGTTCAAGCTCGACAGCATTTCGGTGATGGCCGACTATGGATATAGCGCCCAAAATCCTGTGATGGTAGGCAAGGGCACCGAAGGCGGACCTTTTAATCAGCGTCGGTTTTTGAACGCGCTGCTGGGACCTAACGGTGAAGCGGTGGAATACTCGCGAAAAGGCAGTTGCTGCCCATTTTCAAGTCCAAACGGACTAATGGGCGGGGGATTGCTGGATATTTATGTGGTTAAAATTGCCGGCCAGGATAAACCGATTCAGTTGTATTTAAACATGTACGACAAAGGTATTTTGCGGGCGCCTGTCGGCTTTACTTTTAAAAAATAAGCCAGTAGAAATCCGCCTCCACAACAGAAAAAAATAAGTACCGCACAAGTTTTTGCAGCTAAAATCGTCAGCACTTTTCAATCAAAAAAATGGCTGCCGTTCCTGTATTTTGATTTGGAAAAGATGGCTTAATTCATAACTTCGGGAGCCCCGGAAAAGGCTCTCAAAAAATGCGGGGAATTACACCATCACTAAAAACAATTGCATGAAAAAGCTGTTGATCTGCTGCCTGCTGTTTGTTCAACTGGTACAAGCGCAGGATGATGGCGGATACAAAACACCCCCAAAAGACATCCAGGACATGCTGCTTGCGAAGCCAACTCCCGGAGTTAGCATTGACGACAAGGGCGAATGGATATTGTTTACACAAAGCAGTCAGTATCCTTCGGTAGAGGAACTGGCCAAACCTGAATTGAAGATCGCAGGTTTGCGAATCAACCCTGCCAACTATGCACCCAGCAGGCAGAACTATGTAAACAGTATTTATCTTAAAAACATCAAGACAGGTAAAGAGAGCAAGGTTGCCGGTTTACCGGAACCCATGTTTGGGACCAGCTTTAGCTGGAACCCGTCTGAAAAGAAAATTGCGTTCATGCAAGTCAATCGCGATCGCGTGGATCTGTACGTGATTGATCTGGCTACACTGAAGGCAACGAAAGTGAACAAGTCAGCACTCAATGCTGTAATGGGCGGCTATACCTGGCTCGACGACAACAGCCTCCTGTACAGGGCGACGCTCAAACCCGCTTCGGCTGCACCAGCCAAACCTCTGTTGCCGGGTGGCCCCGCCGTACAGGAAGTGTACGGTAAAGCTTCGCCTCGCCCTACTTATCAGGACATGATCAAAACTCCGCACGACGAGGATCTGTTTGAATTTTATGCCACTACCCAACTCGTGAAGAATACCGGGGGTGCAGAAACAAAAATTGGACAGCCGGCCATTTATGCCAGCATTACTCCGTCGCCGGACAAGAAATATCTGATGATCCGGACACTTCAAAAGCCTTTTTCCTACCTGGTGCCCGCGTCCGGCTTTCCGAGCGTTGTTGTCATTACCGACATTGCAGGCAAAAAAATCAAGGAGGTAGCCAAACTGCCCTCTTCGGAAACTTCTCCTTCCGGCTACGATAATGTGCAGGATGTTCCCCGCTCATTTGAATGGCGCGATGATGAACCGGCTACACTGGTATGGTGCAAACCGCTCGATGGAGGCCAGATCAAAAAAGATGTAGAATACCACGATGCGGTCTACGCTCAGGCTGCGCCGTTCACCGAAACACCTCGTGAGCTCTTCAAAACCAAGATGCGCTATCGCGGCACAGTTTGGGGAAATGCAAACCTCGCATTGGTAGATGAAGGCTTGCGGAGCAAACAGCTGACACAGATGAACCGTTACAATCCTGTAACTGGCGATCTGGAAGCATTAATTACCCGCAACACCACGGATGCTTATTCGAATCCCGGTAATCCTGTTACGTCTAGCAACAAATACGGCAGAAATGTGCTGGTTACCATCGACAATGGCAACAAGATTTTGATGAACAATACTCAGGGCGCTTCTGCAAAAGGTGATCTGCCCTTCCTGATGTCGTATGATGTTCATACAAAAAAGGCCGACACGCTTTGGCGCTGTCCCGAAGGCAGCTTTGAAATGGTTACAAAAGTGATCGACCCCAACCGCCTTACCCTTGTAACGCGGCGCGAAACGGAGAAAGACATGCCTAACTTCTGGTTAAAGGATCTTAAAGCCAGAATTGCAGACCGTCCGCTTACTCAATTCAATAACCCGTATCCACAACTGGATGGCGTAAGCAAACAAAAAATAAAATACCAGCGCGAGGATGGCGTGACGCTGACAGGTGATCTTTATCTGCCCAAAGGCTACGATGCCAAGCGCGATGGACCATTGCCAGTATTCATCTGGGCTTATCCTGCAGAATACAATTCTGCATCTGATGCCGCTCAGGTGCGCGGAAGCGAACACCGGTTTACCTTGTTGAACTGGGGTACACCTATTTACTATGTAACCCAGGGTTATGCAGTACTGAACAATGCTGAAATGCCTATTGTAGCTACTTCAGCGGACAAAAAACCTAACGATAATTTTGTTGACCAACTGCGCATGAATGCTGAAGCAGCTATCAACAAACTGAAAGAAATGGGCGTAGGCGATCCAAATCGCGTTGCTGTGGGTGGTCATAGCTATGGTGCATTTATGACAGCGAACCTGCTGGCTCATACCAAGCTCTTTAAAGCAGGTATTGCACGTAGCGGAGCATACAATCGTACGCTTACTCCGTTCGGTTTTCAGAATGAAGACCGCACTTACTGGGAAGCCCCCGATCTCTACAACGCTATGAGCCCCTTCATGAATGCTGACAAGATCAAGACTCCGTTATTGCTGATACATGGTGATGCCGACAACAACACCGGCACTTATCCTATACAGAGCGAACGCATGTTCAATGCCATAAAGGGTCATGGCGGAAATGCCAAGTATATCAGTCTACCCTACGAGAGTCATGGATATGCCGGCCGAGAGAATATTTTACATGTGCTGGCCGAGCAATACGCCTGGCTGGAGAAATATGTGAAAAATGCTCCTGCTGATGCAAAACCCGCACAGCAGCCAAAAGCATTCTAAAGTAGCCGGGAAATCCGGCTTTATATTCTGCTGAGAATCGGAGGATTTAGTAATTTCCAGTTACCAGATCCTCCGATTCTCATTTATGGCTCTACCTTTTTTAACACACAAAAGCTCATTACCATGTCGCGTTTACTATTTCTTTCTGTTGTAATCTCGTTTGCCAGTTGCAATCAGTCGGAGCCCGCCAAACAGGACCAACCGGCTGCTGAATGGACGATGGTTTGGCAGGAGGAGTTTGATTACACCGGCTTGCCTGACAGCAGCAAATGGGTAGCCGAAGAAGGTGGGCATGGATGGGGCAACAACGAGCTGCAATACTATACCCGTGGGCGCCTGGAAAATATGCGTGTAGAAAACGGTATGCTTACAATTGAAGCGAAAAAAGAAAACTGGGAAGGGAAAGAATTTACTTCTGCCCGACTTATAACCCGTGGAAAAGCCGACTGGGTATATGGCAAGATTGAAGTACGCGCACGCCTGCCGAAAGGTCGTGGCACCTGGCCTGCTATCTGGATGCTGGGGGCCAAGCAACCGCTTCATTGGCCCGACGATGGCGAAATCGACATCATGGAACATGTGGGATTTCGACCCGGGTATATTCATGCATCCATACATACCAGGAAGTACAACCATATACTGGGCACGCAACGCACTGACACTACGATCGTCAATGATTTTGCCGAAAATTTTCACAATTATCAGCTTGAATGGACCAGTGATTCTGTGATAGTGAGTGTAGATGATCAGCCATTCTTTCGCACTGCCAACGACGGTGGCGGTTATGAAGCCTGGCCTTTCGATAATGCCATGTTTCTGTTGTTGAATATTGCCGTTGGCGGCAACTGGGGTGGCCAACAGGGTGTGGATGAAAACATTTGGCCACAGAAAATGGAAGTGGATTATGTACGTGTCTGGCAGAGGAAAAAATCCTAAAGTTTCAATCTGGGCGGGCCTTCGTAAGGCTCAAAATCGTACGGAAGCATATTCGCCATTTTATCGCCCCAACCCCAATATCCACTACTAAATATTGCATCGGGTGGATAAAATCCCCCATCTGCAAAAACAGCTATCGCAGTTGGTTGTGTTATCCAAATACGGCTTCGCTGATAATAAGCCTTTCGGTTTTCGTTGAAGAACTTTAGGAACTCCGGAGCTTCCAGCGCATTCAGGTAAGTAATTTCAAGATAATTGGGGAAATAGATCGCAACATATTCATCGGTGCGGCTATGAAAAATACTGTCCGCTGTAAGCAGGCTGTCGCCGAAATGCTCGAAATAATCGGGCTGCCGCATAATCTTTTCGTAATAGCGAGCAGAGTCTCTTGATGTTGAATCGGACGGAGCTTTTCTCGTTTCAATCCGGATTCCGCCCTGCCCGCCGATCAATCCGCGTTGCTGTCGATAAATTTCTTTCACGCGTTCTTTCTCCGTGTTCGGTGTTTGCCACATTCGGCGAACGCGAAATCCATCGTGAGCAAAACGGTTTTGTTGCACCGATCGCCAAAAATGCAGAGCGCTTCCATAAAAGGCCCGATCGCGGCTTCGTTGCCAGCGTTTACGAACCTCCTTCTTATCGCCGTCCATATCTTCAAACAAAGCATAACCCATATACCGGGTAGAACGCTCCTTGAATCTCACTTCAAAATCTTCGAGTTGGTAGGATATTCGGTATCCTAACGCACGGTTTTCAATCTTGAGGGGTTCGTCGGCCCAGGCCACCAGTCGATCGCTTCTTCTATAATAACGAAAGCGAATCTGCTTGTAGTTACTAATCTTGCATTGCGAGGCCTCTGCCGTGGAGCCCAAAAATGATTCCGTAAACATACGACCCCATTTTTCCCATGTTTCTTCAACGGATGGCTCAACCGTTACGTTTTCCAGCTCTCGCACTTTCAATTTCATTTCTACCCGAAGGCGCGCAGGCAAATCCGATCCCGAAAATGAATAAACAAAAGTTTCAAAGCCGATGGACGATACAACGAGCTCGTACTTGCCAGTGGGAATATTATTAAGTGTAAACGAACCGGATGCATCGGTCACTGTACCCCGGGAAGTATTGCTGATAAACACACTGGCCCCGGCAAGCGGGCTGCCATTGTCGGCACGAACAACAGTACCTGAAATAGCCCCCTGGCCCTGGGCCAGCAACACTGAAAATAACAGGCATAAAATTGCCGGTATGCGATACATACCGGCAATTTACAATTTTCCCGCCCACGGCGTTATTCGAGACCAAACATTCCACGGTTCAGTTGTTGTAGCAACTGGGTCTTCTGGGATGCGTCGATTAGCAGGGAAATATTATGCGGACTGCCACCGTAAGAGACCATTCGAACCGGGATATTCATGATGGAACCAAACAGTTTTTTGATAATGTCGGAGGTTTGAGCGATTTCGTTACCCACAACGGAAATGATCGTTTGATTGTGGTCTACTTCCGTGCTACCGAAAGGCTCGAGTTCCTTCAGAATCTCCCTTAGAAATTGGGGGTTGTCGATGGTAAGTGAAACAGCCACTTCGGAGGTGGTGATCATATCGATTGGCGTGCGATATTTTTCAAAAACTTCGAAAATTTTCCGAAGAAAACCGTAAGCCAGCAACATACGACTGCTCTTGATTCGGATAGCGATGATATTGTCTTTTGCTGCTACTGCCTTCACTCCCACTCCACCAGCTTTTTCGGTAATCAGCGTACCCTTTGCGTCCGGCTGCATGGTATTCAGCAGTCGAACTGGTATCTTATAAGTTTGTGCCGGCCAGATGGAAGCCGGGTGTAAAATCTTCGCCCCAAAATAGGCCAGCTCAGCGGCTTCATCGAAGCTCAATTGTTCTACGGGAACGGTCTTTTTAACCACCCGCGGATCGTTGTTATGCATGCCGTCAATATCCGTCCAGATTTCACACACGCTGGCCTGTATAGCGGCTGCAATCAAGGATGCCGAATAGTCGCTGCCGCCTCGTTTTAGATTGTCTACTTCGCCGCGGGAATTGCGGCAGATATAACCCTGGGTTACGAAAATTTTGCGTCCCTGATGTTGTTGCAGCAGTTGGCTCAGTTTCACTTTTATGCTACCGATCTGAGGCTCATCGTTTGCATCGATCGACATAAACTCGAGCGCGGGCAAGAGTGCATGGTCAATTCCCTGCTCTTCAAGGTAGGCGCAAAACAGACGGGTCGACAGCAATTCGCCCTGCGCGAGAATATCCTTGCTCAACGCTTCGCTGAACGATATCTTCAGGATAATATGAAGGAATTCGAAATGTTCGGAAATAATGCTGTTGGCTTTGGCAACTGATTCCGGCTTCTTGACGAGTTCGCTGACAAACTGGGCATAGTGTGCTTCCAGCTTTTCAATCGATTGGCGCGCTGCATCCCGATCGCCTTTCGCAATATAATCTCCGATCTCCACCAGTGCGTTGGTGGTGCCCGACAGTGCTGAGAGCACCACGATGGTTGGTTCCTCTTGCGCCGACACCAGCCCTACAATATGGTGCATCCTTTCCGGTTTGCCCACGCTGGTGCCCCCAAACTTCATTACTTTCATGATTGGTTTCCCCCCTCCCGTATTTTATGTTGAATTGTTTAAGGAATTGGGCGCAAAGATAAGGAGGAACAGGTTTCAGAATGCTCGAACTACCATTCGTATAGTTGAAGGTTTCCCCTACTACACCCTAAGTTTCCGAAAAAGTTTGGCGCAGGGAGAAGTGCGGGATATTCGACGGCAATACCGCGGCATTGCGACGAGTCAGGATTAAATTACAATTCAAATTTGTCGCCTTTCCTGGCAATATTGAATCCGTTTGCAAGCAGCTTTCCTGTTTCCTCGCTATTTGCATCAAGCAATGGATTACTATGGTTCATATGAATGAACCACACTTTCCTCTTGAGAGAAATCGGAGCCGTTTGTAACAGTTGCATGGTTTCGACTACCAAAGGGTGGGGAATTTCGCGAATGTCGCGAAAGCCAATTTCGGCCTCATCAAAGAATGTGGCATCCAGGAATGCGTAGTCTACTTTTGCAATTTCGTCCAGCAGCGAGCGGTCCCATTTTTCCCATTTGTCAATATCGGGTATAAACAAGGCTGATTTTAACGGCCCCTGAATGCGGTAGCCTACTGTCTCCGAATATTCATCGCGATGTGGAACCTGCAAAGGAATAACAGTGAGCCGGCTGGAAAAATTCAGAGCAAGGCTGTCGTAAAGCGGTTTTATCCGGATGTTACCGTTACTTACCAACTGCTGCCAGGGTCCATTCGTTCGAAGGAAACTATCCATGCGCGGCATAGCGTACACATCAACATTTGTTGCATTCAACGCCTCGCGGCCGAAATGCATTAAGCCGGTATAATGCCCTATATGCGCATGTGTCAAAAACACAGCCGCCGGTTGAAATGCGATGCTGGTGTCGATAGAATGTAGTTGATTCAACTGCGCATTGATATCAGGAGTGGCGTCGAATAGATATTTGACAGCAGCTACCTGATCGATGACTCCCAGACAGGCAACCTGGCGGTCCATATCCGGGTTCTCCCACAATGCCCTGCAACATTTTCGATAGCAACCCAGCTGAGGTGAACCTGCATCCTGGACGTTGCCAAGAACATACAATGCAAGAGTTGGCTGAGTTGGAACACTATTCTTGTCGGGATGGGTGGGGCTTTTGCAGCCAACGGCCACCAACGCAATAAAGATCCAGGCTCTAAAACAGGATTGCTCAGCCATCGTCGTGATTTGATAAGTCAGGATATTAACTAAGCCAATTCAGAAGGGAAATCTACTGACATTTTCGATGCCACTGCGAGAAGATCTTCTATTACAACGGGCAACAATGGTATTCCTTCCTGCAAGCGAATAGCTTGCATTTCACGTTCAGGATCTCCTGGCACCAACACTTGCTCGTGGCCCGGCAAGGGTCGGGCCTTTCTGAAGCCACCGATCCAGTGATCCATGGCTGCTTTAAACTCTTCGGCCGGTCGGAAGGCATCTATTCGCATTGCTCCCAGGAAATGTCCAATGCCTTTGCCCGGTTGTTGCGTTGGCATGGGGACGTAAGCCGGAAATGGCGGCACCCATGGCGCATAATTTGCGCCACTAAGGAGCGCACTGAAAATATCAACTACGGCGCCAAGCGCATATCCTTTGTGACTACCATGATCGCGATCGCCGCCCAGTGGCAACAGCGCGCCGCCCTGCTTTAGAATATGCGGATCATTGCTGGGCTGACCATTCACATCCTGCACCCAGCCATCCGGTGTGGGTTGGCTTTTTCGCTGTAATATTTCCAGTTTGCCATTGGCGGCAGTAGTAGTAGCAAGGTCAGCAACAAAAGCCGGTTCTGTGCCTGCCGGAGCTACCACACAAATAGGGTTGGTGCCGAGCATCTTGTCGATTGAAAAGGTAGGCGCCACCAACGGACTCGCATTGGTCATGGCAATCCCCATCATATCTTTTTCCAGAGCCATCATGGCATGCACGGCAGCAATCCCGAAATGATTACTGTTTTGAACACTTACCCAGCCGGTTCCAACTTTTTCTGCCTTTTCTATGGCAATTTCCATCGCCTTCCTGGCGACCACCAGCCCAAGTCCACTGTCGCCGTCTACCACGGCAGTAGAAGGTGTTTCATGAATCAGCCTGATATCAGGACTGGCATTTACCCGCCCTGCTTCCCATAATCGGATGTAACCACTCAGACGGGCAACACCGTGCGAGTCTACGCCGCGCAGATCAGCAGCCAGCAAGCTTTCTGCTGCCAGCGTTGCATGATTCGCTGAACATCCCATTTTCTCGAAAACCTGCTTTGTGAACTCAAATAGATCGGCGTATCGGAACTGGTATACCTCTGCCATAGGGAACAATCGAAGTTAGAATGGCAGATCGTCTATTGGTTCGTTGATGTCGGCACCGGAAGACATGCCAGAGCCGGTGTTGGCCGAAGCTCCTGCGTTGGCATAAGTTCCACCAGCCGGAGCTGCACCGCCTTCTTTTCGGCCCAGCAACTGTACTTCCCGAACACGCATGGTCAGGGAATGACCGGTTGTACCATCGTTACGCTGGAAAGTTCTAACCTCGGGCTGACCTTCCGCAAATACCTGCGTTCCCTTCGTGAGATATGGAGCAATGGCGGTGCGGTCCGTCCAATAAGCACATTCAACCCAGGTAGTTCTTTCCTGCTGCACGCCCTGACTGTCTTTATAACGTTCGCTGTGCGCCACTGAAAAGTTTATCACATTTTTCCCATTCACGGTGTTCACCAGGCAGTCTTTGCCCAAATGACCGATAACTTGCAACTTGATCATATTTCGCGCTTTTTGTTACTAAAGTAAAAACGGCAAGTTAACATTATTCTACCTCCCCGGTCGCAACCAAACGGGCTAAAGAGCCCCAAAACCTCAGATGTGAATAACTTCCGTTAACCTGCCGCCGAGATTTGATACTGCAATTTATTGACACCCGCTTCCCGTTTCCAAAGGAAAAAAACGTAGCAATCAGGGATTTTTCCCATTGAAATAAGGAAGGTTCTGCCTATCCATCAGCCTCGCCCGCCGAACAAAGCAACCCCGAAAATGTCGTATCTTTGCGGCTTGCTTCGGCTGGAACCGCGGCAGCAACAATTGAAATTTTATGAGCAGAAAAGGTAAAGTGCTGGTAGCCATGAGCGGTGGAATTGACAGCACCGTTACGGCCCTGATGTTGAATGATCAGGGTTATGAAGTGGTAGGTATTACCATGAAAACCTGGGACTATAGCAGCAGTGGTGGTGGAAAAAAAGAAACAGGCTGCTGTAATGTTGACAGCTTTAATGATGCAAGGCAGGCGGCAGTAGAGCATGGTTTTGCCCATTACATCCTCGACATACGAGAAGAGTTTGGCGATTTTGTAATCAATAATTTTGTAGACGAATACCTTGCGGGCCGTACGCCCAACCCTTGCGTACTTTGCAACACGCATATCAAATGGCGGGCACTACTGAAAAGAGCCGATGCACTGGGTTGCGATTTTATTGCCACCGGACATTACGCAAAAGTTCACCAACACGAGAACGGTCGGTATTTTGTGAGTAAGGCAGTGGACCACACCAAGGACCAGAGTTATGTGCTCTGGGGATTGCAACAGGATCTACTCAGTAGAACGCTTCTGCCGCTTGGCCCCTATCATAAGACTGAAATAAGACAAATGGCCCACGACTACGGGTATCCTGCACTGGCGAAAAAAAGTGAAAGCTATGAGATCTGCTTTGTGCCGGACAACGACTACCGCGGATTTTTAAAACGTAGGGTAACCGATCTGGAAGAAAAAGTTGCTGGAGGACTATTTGTTGATAAGGAGGGTAAAGTTCTCGGTAAGCATAAAGGATACCCCTTCTACACCATTGGTCAACGTAAAGGACTTGACATAACCCTGGGAAAGCCAGCATTTGTAACGCATATTGACCCTGAAAAAAACACCGTCACTTTGGGGGATGAAACCGATTTGCAGCAACAGGAAATGAGGGTAGCCCGCCTGAATATGATCAAATATGATCAGTTGACCGACGGAATGGAAGTGACCACCAAGATTCGGTACAAAGACGCCGGATCACTGTCGACCATCTATCGCGAAGGCGATCAGGTACTGGTTCGCTTTTTTGAAGATGCGAAGGGCGTGGCCCCTGGGCAAAGTGCCGTGTTTTATGAAGGCGATGATGTCATTGCGGGAGGAATTATCCAGCGCTACCAGGGAGTCATCCACTGATTTTCAGAACAATAACCGGTGCAGTCCGCCGTTATTACGATGGCCGTTGCCGGAAGCCGGCAGGCAGCTAAGGGCAGTTTTAGGCCAAACATTTGGCAGACAGGCGCTTAGCTCGAATTTGTATCCTGGAATTAACTGTTTATATGCGCTCCACTCAACTTTTCCGACTGTTTCTGTTGTCGCTTACGACGCTTGTGCTGTTTTCCTGCAAAGACGAAAAAGAAGAATTTCAGGCAGAGCCGCTAACTGACTACCTCGCTTTGGAGCCGGGGAAGTTCATTACCTACCGTATTGATTCCCTCGTATTTGTCGATTTTCAACGTAATCCGGAGATACATAGCTACCAGGTAAAACACGTGGTGGATGCATTGGTCACTGATGCACTTGGGCGCCCTTCTTACCGCATTTACCGCTATTTAAACAACGAAGACGGTACCGATAACTGGGAGCCCAATGGCACTTACTTCATCACCGCCCTGAGTGATCAGATTGAACTGGTAGAAGACAATCTGCGCTTTATTAAACTACATGCCCCACTTCGCGAAGGAACCAGTTGGAAAGGCAATTCCTACCTTCCTACTGATCCTTATGAACCTTTTGGTTTTAATTTTAGTAACGACGATGATATGCAGAACTGGGATTTTTATTTCCAGTTTTTTGAATCATCGGTTTCTATCAACGGCGAAACCTATAACGACGTTTACACGGTTGAGCAACAGGACGATTTTTCGAACGTACCTATTTCCGATCCGCTGAGCTATGGCTATAAGAACCGTTCGGTTGAAAAATATTCAAAGGGTATTGGACTTGTGTATCGAGAGTACGAACTGTGGGAATATCAGCCCAATTTGAGTGGACCCGATCCTTACTATAGCGGGTTTGGCGTTACTATGTGGATGATCGATCACAACTAGGCCATTTGCCGTAAATTTGAAGACGGCAAAGCCTTTTTCATGAAGCATGCACTCTTCGTTTTTCTATTCACCATTTCTGCTTTTTTATCGAAGGCACAGTTTAGCCGCTACCGCGTTGAATTGCGTGATAAGGGAGCTACCAATTACAGCCTAAGCAATGCAGGGCTGTATCTTTCCCAAAGAGCTGTTGCGCGAAGAGCGCGATATCAGATTCCGATCGATAGTAGTGACCTGCCCATTCCTGCAGTTTATATTTCCCAGATTCAGACTATCCCCCAGTTGGTGTTGCTCAATCAGTCAAAATGGTTGAATGCGGTTACTGTTGAAACAAACGATCCACAGGCGCTGGCCACTTTGGAGGCCCTACCTTTTGTAAAAACTGTGGAAGGCATTGCAGCGAGAAACCCGCAAAATGGACGCTGGCGTGAAGAAGAAATAAGCGAAACAATACCCGACT
Source organism: Chitinophagaceae bacterium (assembly GCA_046297935.1). Lineage (GTDB taxonomy): Bacteria > Bacteroidota > Bacteroidia > Chitinophagales > Chitinophagaceae > CAYMZZ01. Next base: position 25,453 of record JBKBHA010000018.1, on the reverse strand, counting down.
TTCCTTCTGCCCGCCCCGGCGGAACGCAGGGAAACTATTTTGATTATGGGACTGCTTCACTGGCAGAGATCAATTTGCACAACGGCCAGTTTTTGCACAATGTCGGACTCCGTGGTCAGGGGCTTCAGATAGCGATGCTCGACGGCGGCTTTTTCAACTTTTCCAATCTCAGGTCATTTGATAGTGCTGTAGCCAACAACCAGTTTTTGAGCAGTTGGGATTTTGTAGCCAGAGAAGCGAGCGTTCAGGAAGATCATCCACACGGTATGATGTGCCTGTCGACCATTGTAGCAAATATTCCAGGTCAATTTGTTGGCAAAGCCCCTAAGGCATCCTTTCATCTTTTCAGAACCGAAGATGTAGGATCGGAATACCCCATTGAGGAGTTTAACTGGGTATGTGCAGCCGAGAGAGCCGATTCGGTGGGAGCCGATATCATCTCCTCTTCTCTGGGTTATGGCTACGAGTGGAGCAGCCCTGTACCCGATTATCCCTACAGCGACCTGAACGGTGATGTCACCATAGCAGCCCGTGGTGCCGATCTGGCTGCATCCAAAGGAATGCTTGTATTTAACTCGGCTGGTAATTCTGGCAACGATTATTGGAAAATGATCACTACGCCGGCCGACGGCGACAGTGTCATTGCAGTAGGTGCCGTAAACAGCAACGGGCAGGTGGGATCTTTTTCAAGCTATGGGCCTTCCGCAGACGGTCGCGTGAAGCCGGATATGGCTTCTGTAGGCGTATCGGCAATTCTACAGAGTACCAGCAATCTGGTGGGTTCAGGCAATGGAACCTCTTATGCATGCCCCAACCTGGCAGGACTGGCAACCTGTCTCTGGCAGGCCTTTCCGGAATTCAACAACATGCAGATTGTGGAAGCAATGAAACAATCCGCAACCAGATTCGCCAATCCCGACAACCGTACCGGTTTTGGGATTCCTGATATGAAAATTGCCTTTGCCAGGCTGCTGAAAAAATATGCGGAATCGGAAGCTGAGCTCAACAATTGCAGGCTCACTATCCGTTGGCAAACGAAAGATGCTGCCGGCATGCGGTACATTCTCGAACGTAAAGGACCTCAGGACACTGACTTTAATCCGGTCATTTCCTGGGAATCCGATGGTAGCAGTATTTTAAGCGACTGGAATTATACGCGAACTTTCGATCTGAATGAAACAGAAGCGGGCTCGGTCCAGTTTCGCATCAAACAGGTTATTGACACAAGTATGGCAGGCTATGCATTCGTGCTGCTCGACACCATTACAGCCTCCATCAATCATCCTTGCCCCGTGCCCACTACCAACTCCGTGCTATTGGCGCCAAACCCGGCAACATCAAGAACACAGATAGGATTGCAGATTTCGTTGACTGAGGCAAAGGAAAATGTGCTGGTTCAGGTGCTCAACAGTGCCGGTATGTTAATTGGTCAAACCCGGCGATCTTTGTCGGCAGCCCAACAATACATCAGCATTGAAACTTCTTATCGGAGCGCCGGCCTTTATTATGTCCGCCTATTCGATCAAAATAAGGAATGGACCACGCTGACCCTTAAGCAGGATTAACTGCGTTGCAGCAGGGCGCCAAAGAGGCTGTCGGCACGATGTCCATAGCCGGCAAATAGTTCCTGTCTGATCAGCGTCCAGTCACCCTCTTTTACCAATGCGTTAATCTGATCTTCATTTTCCTGATGGAACAGGGAACATGTGGAATAGAGCAAATAGCCGCCCGGCTTGAGTCTTCTGGTTGCCGTTTGCAGCAACCGGGCCTGCAAATCTGCATACTCCGTAATTTTCTTTTGTTCGAAATAAAACAACTGTTCCGGGTTACGCCCCCAGGTTCCGCTGCCCGTACAAGGTACGTCCGCCACAATCAGGTCGAACACATTTGCAGGAAGCGATGGCTTTTCGGCCGCCAGATCGATTACCCATTTGTTCATCAGTTTTACGCCGGCTTCCTGCATTCTTACTTCAAGATTCTTCAGAATGGCAGGACGGATATCAGAAACAGCTATTTGAGCATCTGGCCATTGGTCGGCCACCAGTAGCGTTTTTCCACCGCTGGCTGCGCAGCAATCCCATACAGACAGCTTTGGTTTGGCAGGAACCATTTTGAGCAACTGTCCCAGCGCCTGCGAACTGCGGTCCTGCACCACAACCGCCGAGTTCAAGGGCAAAAGCTCGCTTAAACGGGTATTGTTTTCAACAGCAACACAGCTCTGATCAATCCATTCATGGGAGATATTTTCCAGCAACGGTCGTACCAATCCTTCTTTACCAGGTCGCACACGCAGGAAAACCAGCGGCTGTTGAAAATAAGAAAGAATAAGTTGTTGATGATCTACTGATGCGCTCAGTTCATCTTTCCAGGGGAATATCTGGCTCAAATCAATCGGCGGTTCCACCAGGCCCAGCTTTTGATAGAGCGGCTCTTTTATTTTATTGTTCCACCCTGGCTTGAGTTTATCGAGGAGGGCTGCAGGACTTTGATTACAGAGAAAATATCCAGTCAATACCTGTTCCTCCAGCGATCGGTCCTGCGCCGATTTGCCCAGTCTAAAAGCGCCATAGCACAAATGCATTATACTTCTCCGGTCACGCGAACCATGTTGTGGATGAGCCTTGAAGTATTTTTTTATAAAAAGATGAAATGGCTCCTCTCCCTGATAGGCTTGAAGCAGGTTGACAGCGGTTTGCAGGTGGGAGAAAAACAGCATAAAGAAATGTGGAAATGTGCAAATGTGGAAACCTGCCTGCCGGCTGTCAGGTGGGGAAATGCACAATTCGATATATAAGCGATTTGGAAACTTGACTAACCCAGGCTAATAAAGTTTCGGTTTTTATTGGCAGATCCAAAAAGCTCCGTTAAAAATTTCCTCATTTGCACATTTGTCAAAGTTCCAACATCGCCTTCACCGGATCTTTGCCGATCAGCAGTTGTTGGGGACTTTCCAGTAATTCTTTTACACGAACGAGGAAGCTTACCGATTCGCGGCCGTCGATGATCCGGTGATCATAACTGAGGGCCAGGTACATCATCGGACGGATCTGCACCTGTCCGTTAATAGCCATTGGGCGTTCCTGTATTTTGTGCATTCCGAGTATCGCGCTTTGTGGAATATTGATGATCGGCGTGCTCATCAATGAACCAAATACACCACCATTCGTGATGGTGAATGTGCCTCCTGTAAGTTCTTCCGCCGTCAGCTTACTGTCGCGGGCTTTGGTTGCAAGTTCCACAACTTTCTTTTCCACTTCCGCAAAGCTCAGGCTTTCCACATTACGCATCACCGGAACGGTTAATCCGCGTGGAGTACTCACAGCAATAGAAATATCTGCATAATCGTGATATAATAACTGATCTCCGTCGATATAGGCGTTCACAGAAGGCCATTCAGCCAGAGCGACTGCGCATGCTTTGGCAAAAAAGCTCATGAAGCCCAGCCCTACGCCGTGGGTCTCTTTGAATTTGTCTTTGTACTTGTTACGGATAGCCATGATCTCGGTCATATCCACTTCGTTGAAAGTGGTGAGCATGGCGGTAGTGTTCTTTGCCTCCACCAGTCGGCGGGAAATTGTTTTCCGCAGGTTACTCATTTTTTCGCTTCGCACATTGCGGCTGAACAATTCCTGACCTTCAAATGGTTGTTTGGCTGGCGTGGACAAAGCCGCCAGCACATCTTCCTTCATGATCTTTCCCTGAAAGCCGGTAGCTGTTACCTTTTTCGGGTCAACCTTTTTATCGGCGATGATCGCAGACGCCACTGGTGTGGCTTTGATGTCGTTAGGAACACTGGTAACCGGAGCCTGGTTCGGGGTGGCCGGTTTTTCGGAAGCAGACTTGGTTTCAGCAGGTTTTTCAGCTGCGGGTGTTGCCGACGCCGGCTTTTCCGCCGTTTCATCAATGCTCGCCAGAAGGTCGCCTATTTTCAGTGTGTCTCCTTCCTGAGCACCAGTTTTAAGAACACCGGCTTTTTCGGCATTTACTTCAAACGTGGCCTTTTCACTTTCCAGTTCTGCAATCACTTCGTCACGCTCCACATATTCACCATCTTTTTTCACCCATTTCAACAGGGTTACCTCGCTTATTGACTCGCCAACGGTTGGTACTTTAATCTCGATCATAGAACGTTTATTACGCGGTATTTTATCTGATTATTTGTGGTCTGCTTAAATTGAAAACGCGGTTTCAATAATTTCCTCCTGCTCCTGTTTATGCACTTTGGCATAACCAGTTGCGGGTGATGCTGAAGGCTGCCGACTGATAACACCATAATTGATGGTTTTCAGATTCATTTGCAAAAAGCCGGCGGCCCCCATATTCAGGGGTTCTTCCTGAACCCAGAACCAGGTAGCCCGTTGGTACTTTTTATAAAGCTCGTCGAGCTGTACATAGGGCAAGGGATACAATTGCTCAAGTCTCAGAATGGCTATGTCGGTTCGGCCTTCTTTTTCTTTCCTTTCGGCCAGGTCAAAATACACTTTGCCTGAACAGAACAACACTTTCTTCACTTTGGAAGCATCCGCAGTATTGTCGTCAATAACTTCGCGGAAACCTCCCTGCAAAAATTCATCGCGTGTGGAGTAAGAGCCTGGATGCCGAAGATTGGCCTTTGGCGAAAAGTTGACCAGTGGCTTACGGAACGGCCAGTATAGCTGGCGACGAAGGGCATGAAAAAAATTAGCTGAAGTGGTTATGTTCGTGATGATCATGTTCCATTCGGCGCAGGATTGCAGGAAACGCTCCAGGCGAGCACTGCTGTGTTCTGGTCCCTGGCCTTCGTAGCCATGCGGCAACAACATCACCAGTCCCGACATACGGTTCCATTTCTGCTCACCAGCCGAAATAAATTGATCGATCATGGTTTGAGCACCGTTTACAAAATCGCCAAACTGTGCCTCCCAAAGCACCAGGGCATTGGGATTAGCCAGTGAATAACCATATTCAAAGCCCAATACTCCGTATTCGCTTAACAGGGAGTTATAAATTCTGTACTGACCGGTTGCTCCCGGTATACGGCTTAGGCGATTGAAAGCCTGATCAGTATTTTCATCGCGAAGGACGGCATGGCGATGCGAGAAAGTGCCCCGGCGAATATCCTGACCCGTCATCCGCACATCCTTACCATCGAGCAACAGGCTGCCATAGGCCAGCAACTCACCGCTCGCCCAGTCGAGTTTTTGTTCTGATTCAAACAACTTGACTTTGTCCTGAATGATTTTTTCAACTTTGCGCAACGGTTTAAAATCAGAAGGCCATTGCATCATGGCGTCGAAAACTGCCTTGAACGATTCTTCGGAAATGGCAGTGATGGGTGATTGTTCAAAATCCTCTTCGGTAGCTTTCCGAAGATTCCGCCACCAGATTTCAGGCTGTTGATAATGATAAGGCAATGGCTTCTGCTTCACTTCATCGAGACGTTCCTGGAGATCATTCCAGAACTTCTTCTCCATTTCCCGCGCCAGTTCTTTAGCATCGGGCTCACCATTTTGCAGCAAAAAGTTGACATATACTTCCCGCGGATTGGGATGTTTATCGATCAGGCTGTACAGGTGTGGTTGTGTAAATTTCGGATCATCGCCTTCGTTGTGCCCGTGGCGGCGATAGCAGACCATGTCGATAAAAACATCGCCATTAAATTCCTGCCGGTACCGGGTCGCAATTTCAGCGCATTTCAGCACTGCTTCGGGATCGTCGCCATTTACATGGAATACCGGCGCCTGAATGGTAGCAGCCAGTGAAGTACAATAATCTGAACTTCTTGCTTCGTCGAAGTCGGTTGTAAAGCCGATCTGGTTGTTGATAACGAAATGAATAGTACCACCGGTATAATAGCCCGACAGCTTGCTCATTTGAATTACTTCGTACATGATGCCCTGGCCGGCAACCGAGGCATCGCCATGGATTAGTATGGGAAGTATTTTGTCGTAGTTAGATTCGTATAACACATCTGCTTTGGCGCGGGCGAAACCAACAACCACAGGGTTCACTGCCTCCAGGTGAGAGGGATTGGGCATCAGTTTCAGGTGGATCACCTTGTTATTAGGTGTGGTTAATTCACTGCCAAAACCCATATGATACTTCACGTCGCCGCTACCCATGGTCTGATCCACCTGGGCTGTGCCTTCAAACTCGCTAAATATCTGCTCATAGGTTTTACCCATAATGTTGGCCAGTACATTCAAACGGCCGCGGTGGGCCATTCCAATTACTACTTCCTGTACGTCATCATCGGCCGCCACGTTGATGATCGCGTCAAGAGCCGCGATGCTGGTTTCACCACCTTCGAGTGAGAACCTTTTTTGCCCAACATATTTTTTGTGCAAAAACTCCTCGAACATCACGCCCTGATTCAGCTTCTCCAGAATTCGCTTCTTCTTTTCAAGTGGAACGGGATTGGCAAAATTTCGTTCCATTTCAAGTGTGAGCCAGTCGACCCTTTTCTGGTCACTGATATATTTGAATTCTATACCCACAGAAGAAGCATATACTTTCTGCAGGTGTTCGAGAATTTGTCGAAGAGTAGCGGCACCCAGACCAATACGATCCCCCACCTGGAAGACGGTATCCATATCCGCCTCGCTCAACCCAAAAAAGGTCAGGTTAAGGTTGGCTCCCCTGTCGCGACGCTCGCGGATAGGATTGGTCTTTGAGATCAGGTGTCCCTTGTTACGGTAACCCAGGATCATGCGATAAACGCCCAGTTCTTTTCGCCAGTTGCCGTTGTCGGCTACGACAGTAGTGCCGCCAGCAGCCGGTGCAACGGAATGTCCGTTTGTCTGACCTGACACTGCAAAATCGAAACCCTCGAAAAATTTTCGCATATCGGGGTCAACGCTGGCAGGATCCTGAACAAATGCCTGGTAAAGGTTTTCGATAAAAGCCGGATGTGAATTGGTGATGTATGAAAAGTCCTTCATAATAGAAATTCCGAATGCGGTTTGCCCTGACACGAAGGCGTTTTGAGTAAACGGCCTCTTCGTTGGCTGCTTCGCGCAAAGGGAGCACAAATATCGCTTAAAAAGTCTGAAAATCAGGGCGTATTTACCCAATTTTGTTCCGGAAAATCAACTGTACCGGCCACCGTAGACCAGGAAGGCTCTGCGCCTACGAACTCAGCCCGCTGCTGTTCACCAATTACCAGGTAAGCGGGAACTTTGCCACGAAAATTGGTGAAAATTTGGTTGTTTAGCTACTGAGCCTTACCTTTGCCGTCCTTTAAATTTGATACGAAATGGCGAATCATAAGGCTACCAAAAAAGATGTGCGTCAGGCTGCGAAGCGCCGGGATCGCAACCGTTATTATGGCAAAACTACCCGTAATGCCATTCGCGACCTGAAAGCTGCCAGCGGGAAAGAAGCCCTGGAAAGCCTTCCAAATGTCGCATCAATGATAGACAAGCTGGCCAAGCGTGGTGTTATCCATAAGAATAAAGCAGCGAACCTGAAAAGCAAGCTGACTCGTGGTGTAAACACAGCTAAGTAAAAGCCTGTTGACCAACTTATTAAAAGCAACCGCTCGCGGTTGCTTTTTTTGTGCCCATTTTTCGCCGCCGGACGCATTTCGTTCAGAGAATCGTTAATTTTCATGCTCGCAATAGGTTGTTCTACCCCTCTAAACGTCCGCACATGAAAAAAATCTCAACCCTTTTATTACTGACCTTTTTTACTTTGGCGACTGATGCACAGTCGTTTGTGACTCGATTCGAAACTTCGAAGGGCACCGAAACACCCACTTACGATGAAATTGTAGCGTGGTGGCAGAAGCTGGATGCGGCAAGTGAAAAAGTGCGAATGATCCCGATGGGACCTACCGATTCGGGCTATCCGCTCCATTTGATCCTGGTGTCTAACGATGGTGAAACGAATTTGGAAGCCATCCGGACAGGCAAGAAAACCACTATTCTGGTCAATAATGGTATACACCCCGGGGAACCGGATGGTATCGATGCAAGCATGTTGCTGGTGAGGGATATCGTTACCGGCGATTACAAGATTCCTGACCATGTCCAACTTGCTTTTATCCCGGTGTATAATATTGGCGGCTGCCTGAATCGCAGCGCGAATTATCGGGTGGATCAAAATGGCCCGGAAGAATTCGGATTCAGGGGAAATGCCCGGAATTTTGATTTGAATCGCGACTTCATCAAGAATGATTCCCGGAATGCTCAGTCATTCACCGAAATTTTCCATGCCCTTCAACCCGATGTTTTTGTTGATAATCACGTGAGCAATGGAGCAGACTACCAGCATGTGATGACCTTGCTGACCACCCAGCACAGCAAACTGGGTGGAGTGATGGGCGAATACCTGAACAAGGTGTTTGAGCCGGCATTGTATGCCGGTATGAAGAAGAAAGGATTTGATTTGATTCCTTATGTCAATTCGTTTGGCGACTCCCCTGATAATGGATGGCCAGAGTTCTGGGATAGCCCTCGCTACGGCAGTGGATATGGCGCCCTGTGGAACTGTTTCAGTTTTGTACCAGAGGCTCATATGTTGAAGCCTTACGACCAACGGGTAAAAGCCACTTATGCATTGATGCAGACTTTTATCGAATTTACGGGCAAGAACAGCGCACAGATAGAGCAAACAAGGCAGCAGGCCATGATAGCAACTGCCCAACAAAAATCGTTTCCATTAACCTGGAAAAACGATCGTAGCCGGTCGCAGGAGTTTTTGTACCGGGGATTTGAAGCGGGTCGAAAGCCAAGCGAAGTTTCGGGGCTGCCACGCTTATACTACGACCGCAAGAAACCGTACGATAAGAAGATCCCGCTATTTAACTTTTATGAACCTGTCAGAATGGTGGAGGCTCCCGAGGCTTATATTATCCCGCAAGGCTGGTGGCCTGTCATTGAGCGCCTGCAGCGAAACAAGATAATCATGCGCGAATTTGAATCTGACACTACCGTTACTGTTGAAGTATACCGAATAGAGGAATATAAATCTGGCGCACGGCCTTACGAAGGACATCATACCAACACCGGAGTTAAGCTAAGCAAACAAAAGCAAACATTTAAGTTCAGAAAAGGTGATTGGTATATACCAATGAACCAGGCTGGCAATCGGTTTCTTATAGAAACTCTGGAGCCAGAGGCTGAAGACTCCTATTTTACCTGGAATTTCTTTGACCCTATTCTGGGGCAAAAAGAAGGCTACTCGGCCTATGCTTTCGAAGACATTGCTGCCGAATACTTAAAAAGCAACGGGGAGTTGCAAGCGAAACTGGAAGAGAAGCGAAAGACTGACAGTAGTTTCGCCGCCAGTGCACGAGATCAATTGAATTTTATTTACCAGAATTCACCCTGGTTTGAGCCCGACTATCTTCGATATCCTGTATACCGGGTTGTGAGATAGTTGTACTAAATAAGCGCGCAGCGATCTTGTATAATAGAACAGATCGCTGCGCGCTTTCAATTTAGAAACACAATATCATCTCTATTGAATTCCCGCTTAAAAATCCTGGGTGAAGGAAAATAGGGAATAAAGGTTAGCACTTCAATGGCTGCGAAATAGAAAAAAAACAGACGACCGGTGAAGGCTCCCAAAAACAGGCTGACAATTGCCGACACCAAATACCAGATCACCCGAATTCTGAAAACTCGTTCGTGACGCTTAGCCTGTTGATCAAAATCTTCTATCGCCCTTAACTCGATTAGCAATTTTTGGGTATATGCTGTAACTGCCACCGAAAGCAATAACATGGCAATCAGTGCCGGATTTGTATTGATCCTGCTACCCGCAAGACCTGGCAATAGCCAAGCCCGTTCAGCGATCAAATAGTAACACGCTGCTGCCAGTACAATCTTTACAATCAATACAGCGAAGTACAAAGATCGATATGGGCGTAACCTGATAGTGGGGAGCTGAAATAGATCGTCAGACATTCTCTCAACTTATTTTTTATATCTCGCGATGTAAACACCAATACCGAGAACTGCCCTATTCGATCTTGAATCCATTTGCTTTCGCAAATTTTTGCTGGGCCTGCTGCATAGAATTGATCACATCGGTCAGATTTTGTTCTACCTCCTGAATTCTCACAGCCGCGGCCATACGGGTTGAGTCGGTTGTTTCCTCAGCGAAATTGCGATAAGAAGTGTACAGACCCTTAATATGACCGAAATAACGCACCGACTCTTTATGGAATTGATCGGCTTCCGGAACAGATGGTATTTTGAGAGCATTGAGTTTCACCAGACTTTCGTCTACCATTGTTTCCATTCTGGTGCTTAGTCGGATTAGGCTATCACGTTCGTCGGCCTTGATGAGTCGCTCCACTTCGGGCTGCACTTTTTCAATTTCGGTGCCGAGCTTAGTGTCGATCGCTACAATTGATTCACTGAAATTGAAGGCATCTTTTCTTTTGCAGCTGCTGGCAACAAGAACGAGGGCCAATAGCCAAATCCAGGACTTTTTCATAAACAAAATTTAGTTTGGGATAAATAGTTTGTATACAAAATACAAAACGGTGCTCAATAATTACCGTTTTCTTCGGAACCCACAGAGGCGGTGTCCATGGCCATTGTAGACTGGTCAAATCCACGGAACAGGTATCTGCCCATTAAAAGGCTGATTACCAGCACTACGATACTCGCATATCCGAGCCAGTCGAAATGTTGAATACGTCCTGTTTTGTCTTTATAAACAATCAATCCGGCAGCCACAGATGCGATGCCGCTACCTAATTGCTGAACGCTGCCGTTGAAGCTCATGAAGCTTCCCCGCTGTTCGGAAGGCACTACTTCACTAATGAGCGCCTGTGCTGTTACAGCCCGACCGGTGGCGAACACAAACCAAAATGCGAAAAAGATGAGAACGATATAGAAAGGGAGCACCGGCATTTTAGTAATAAGTAACACCATGAATAGAGAAAAGAAAACCGAAAAAGAAAACACGGGCAACTTGCCCTTCTTGTCGGAGATATAACCAAGGTAAAGGGCAGCAACCAGAGATGCGATGCCACCAACAGCATAGATAAGCGGCGTGAGATCTCGCGAAAACCCCAGATTAAACTCGAGAAACGGATTTATAAACGGAATGATCAGAAAATGCCCCATCATTAGTACGCAGGAAAAAATGAGTGCGTTGCGAGCTGCGGCGGTTCCCAGCATGGAAAATGGCGCAAGCAGAAGTTGCCTTCTCTGCCCTGCCGGTCGTACATGTCCTTTCATCGATGGCAACCAGCGAATAAGGAGTGGTGTAAGCAACAGACCCACTCCAGCAATCAGCAGGAATGGCATATGCCAGTTGTCGTCAAAGCTATTGGTAAGCGAAAGTGAGATTGGTACACCGGCGATAGAGGCAACCGCAAAGGCGCTCATAACAGCTCCCATGGCACGACCACGGCGCTCGTAGCTGAACAGATCTGAAACAATTGCCAGCACCTGTGCGCCGATGATACCTCCAAACAGACCGGCCATTACACGCGAAGCAAACAACAACCAGTAACCGTTTGCAAACCCGCAAGCTGCTGTACCCAGTAAGAAGCCGATATAAGAAATTACCAGCACCTTTTTCCGGTCAAACCGGTCAATCACCATCGCGGCCCCAATTCCCGATACAAAGGCGGTCAGACTATACGCACTTACCAGGAACGAAAACATCTCCGTCGAAATACCAAATGCCGGCATCAGATAATTACCGAGTGGCATCATGATCATAAAGTCGAGGATATGTGTAAAGTTCAACCCCGCGAGGATGGCCAGTATGATACGTTCGCGTTTGTTCATGCAGTGGCGCGAAGATCGGCAATTATTTATCCAATTCAAAACCCTCTCCGAGAGCCTGTTTCAAGCTGATATATCCCTATCTTTAAACTGTTATAGTCTCATTCTTACCCGACAACACCAACCAACATGAACAGGCGTCAATTTATTCAAAATGGTTCGCTGGCTGCAGCCGGTGTTACCCTGCTCAACTTTCCGATTTTTGGACAAAAAGCTCCATCTAATAAAGTGGTGCTGGCCGTGATGGGCACCAACAGCCGCGGTGCATACCTGGCAGAATCGTTTGCCAAACTTCCCGGAGTGGAAATAGGATATATCTGTGATGTGGAAGATCAGGCCATTGCCAACGGATTGAAACCATTTGCAACAGCAGAAAGAAAGCCAATTGTTGTAAAAGACATTAGGGAGCTCGTGAAGAAAAAAGACTTCGACGCGCTCGTAATAGCAGCTCCCGACCACTGGCATGCGCCGGCAGCCATTTTGGCCGCGGCTCATGGCAAGCACGTGTATGTAGAAAAACCCTGTGGCCACAATGCAGCGGAAGGAGAAATGCTGATTGCCGCGCAGAAGAAATACGGCAAACTGATACAGATGGGCAACCAGCGGCGGTCGATGCCCAACCTCATTGAAGCAGTGCGACTGGTACGTGAAGAGAAACTCATTGGACAGGCTTATTTTGCAAAAGCCTGGTATGCCAATAACCGCAAATCCATTGGGCGAGGAAAAAAAGTAGCCGTTCCATCCAACCTTAATTGGGATTTATGGCAGGGACCGGCGCCCCGGGTCGATTATCACGACAACTATGTGCATTATAACTGGCATTGGTTCTGGCATTGGGGCACAGCGGAAACCTGCAACAACGGCACGCATGAAATAGACTGCTGTCGTTGGTTTCTGGGTGTTGACTATCCGAGTAAAGTAACAAGTTCTGGTGGCCGGTTCGCATTTGATGACGACTGGGAAACACCAGACACACAGGTTGCCAGCTTTGAATTCAGTAAGCGCAAACAAATTACCTGGGAAGGCAGAAGCTGCAATATTTTTCCGGTAGAAGGGGCCGGGCGTGGATTCACCATTTATGGCGATCAGGGCACATTGGTTAACCGGGGAAATGACGATTACGCCATCTATGATTACAACAATAAGTTGGTGAAAGAAGTAAAATCCGATGCTAAAAACGATCCAACGAACCCGGTGGCAGCAAGCGGGAATCTTGATTTCTACCACCTTCAGAACTTTGTGGAAGCTGTCAGAGAAAAAGCCCGACTCAATTCACCCGTAGACGAAGGTCATAAAAGCGTGCTGCTTTGCCATCTCGCCAATATCGCACAACGTACCGGCCGCACGCTTGACTGCAATACAGCCAACGGACATATTGCCAACGATCCACTTGCCATGAAGTTGTGGGGCAGAGGCTATGAGAAGGGTTGGGAACCCGTTTATTAATTTGCACACCTGCCTGCCGGCAGGCAGGTGTGCAAATGTGGAAGTGTGCAAATTGCCAAATTGATAACTTGCACACTTCCACACTTGCGCACTTGCAATTTTGCCGAAGGCGCGATGCGCCGAAGGCCTCAAAGTTTTCTGATTCTGATACTTCTGAAGCTCACTGCATCGCCATGATCCTGTAAAAGGATATGGCCGCGGGGTGCTTCGCCAAAATTATTCCAGACCTTGTATTTGCTGACAGCTACTAATTCGCGATACTGTTCTGATCCACGAGAATATTCGAGGACTTTGATGCCATTCAGATAATGTTCCACCCTGTTGTCGGGATAAACAACTATTCTTCCGCGGTTCCACTCGCCGGGTGGACGGATGAAACGGGTTTGCTTTTGTGCTTTGATCAGGTCGTAGAGCGAGGCAAGGGTGCGGTTACCATCGCGACCCATTTTTGCATCCGGGTGCAGACTATCGTCGAGAAGCTGATATTCGAGGCCGATGGCAGAGCCGGGATTGTTTTCGGTAAGCGTTACGAAGTATTTCACCCCGCTATTCGCGCCCTTGGCTAATTTGAATTCAAACGACAAATCAAACGAGCTGAATTGCTCTCTGGTCACAATATCTCCTCCGTTGGTAGACTCAGCGCCGCCAGAGGAAAGGACACGCAATTCGCCATCTGCAATTTGCCAGCCCTTTTCAGGAAATCCCGGCTTATGAGCTCCTTTCCAATCTTTGCCCGACCGACCATCGAACAGCAGCGTCCAGCCCGCCTTTTTCTCAAAATCGGATAGTTCGTTTAAATTGGTGTTAACGACAAATATATCTTTTGGAAATTCAGCCCAATCAACTTTGCCGGTCTGAATACGAATATTTCTCCACCAGATCTTTTTTCCGGCCATCGAGGCATTGCTGATGCTATGCACCTGCAGGGCAATGAAACCACTGGCGTCCACTGCGTCGATCAAATGTGCAGCCGGCAAATTGTTGATCCATGTGCGGATATCGTTACCACGACATTCAATCCTCACTTTGTGAAACACGCCTGTAAAAAGTCTTTTCTGTGCGCCGGCATTTAGTGCCAGGGGATACAACCAGTCACGCCGGCCTTCGTCGTATATTCCGGCTGTCCACATGCGTACCGAAGGATCAAGCTCGTATTGATACCCATATACCCTCCCTTTACCGTTGTTGCCGGAAGCATCAAACTGGCTTCGAAACTGAATGCCTGAGTTGGAATTGGAATCTTCAATCATCACTTCCAGTTCGAGCGCAAAATCGCTATAACTCTTTTCGGTAACCAGAAAACTATTGGGGCTTCCCGGCACGGTTGTGCCCATGATGTTTCCATCTTTCACTTCAAATTTGGCTGACCCTGTTAACAACTTCCAGCCATTGAGCGATTTCCCATCGAAAAGGGATTCCCATTTTTGCGACCATCCCATTTTTGAGAACAAAATGGCTATGGCCACCAAAAAAAGTTTAGGATAATTCATTCGTGCCTGCATAACTATATTAGTTCAGTCTTTCAATAATCAGGTGAAATCGTAGCGATTCGTCCAATTTTCTATACTTCTGTCAAATATTGCCTTGTTTGACAGGTGAACACAAACGGCTGTTGTTGCCCCGGTGAATACATTCGATGCTGGAAGCGCATTCTCCTTCACGCATCGGTAAAAGTCTTTCAGCGCGTACCAGGTACCGTCATTCATAGGTTCGTTTATGATATTGATTCCTCCATCGGTATTCCAATCCAGTTTTGTTGCGCCCGTCACACCATCTACCGTCTGCAATTCCTTCCTGGTCTCAGCTTCCGGATAAAAGCTGCCTTTATGTGGCAACAGCGACACCATTCCGCGGGTGCCCTTTATTTTAAAGATATAGCCCTCACGAGCATTTCCGCAGGTTGCACCAAAATTGCCGATCATACCCTTTTTGTCATAACGTAAGATCGCCTGAACATTATCATAAGTCTCGCGGCCGTCGTCGAAATGATCAATCCCTCCAGTTCCCATGATCGAATCCGGATGGGTATCAAAAGCCCAATTGATGAAATCCATCTGGTGCGAAAGCAATTCCGCGGGCAGGCCTCCAGAATACTTACGGTACATGCGCCAGTTAATCTGTTCATCCGTATAGCCTTCCGGAACAGGACGGCGCCAGTTCCAATTTCGATCCCAGCGACAATCGATTTGTGTCACATCGCCCAGATATCCCGACGAAATCATTTCTTTTACTTTAAAATATAGCGGCGTGTAACGATATTGATGACCGACCAGCAATGTCTGTTTGTTATAAGTGCGGGCCAACTCCACCAGCCGGGTGGCTTCTTCAATTGACCAGGTCATTGTCTTTTCCAGGTAAACATGTTTACCAGCTTTCAGCGCGTCGGCTGCAATTGGGTAATGTGCATTTAGAGAAGTGGCAATTATTACAGCATCCACTTTTTTATTGTCGAGCAGTATTCGATAGTCGTTGAAGGCCTGAGCCGAATCAGCACCCTTCGCTTTACTGGCGTTGTTCAGCCTGAACGGTAGGATATCGCAAACAGCCGTCACCTGAAAAAGATCCGGCAGTTGATGCATTATTTCCAGAATTCCCAGTCCGCGGTCACCGCAGCCGATGATCCCAACGTTTAGCCGGGCTGATTTCCTTAACAACTGTGGTCGCAGTAACGCCATTCCGCCCAGCATCCACGCGTTTTTTTCAATAAATTCTCTTCGTTGCATGTTTTCAAATGTACAAAGATTGCAAGCGATTACCGAATTGACAGTCTTTTGAATCTACTACTCATGCTGTCAGCAACAGAACCGTCTGCATTCTGGTAAATAAAAAATGCTGCCAGCGTGGTATCAGCCTCCACGAGTTCCATCCCGCGTTGAAGGCCCATTCCCATCAACGCGTTGTCGAGCGCGTCGGCCGTCATCGCATCAGCAGCAACAACAGTTACGCTTATCAGCTCATTTTTCACCGGGTAGCCAGTGTGTGGGTCGAAGAGATGCGAAATACGGCCATCAGCCGTTTCCCGAAATCGGCGATAATTGCCAGAGGTCGTAATGCCCCCGCTATCCGGATAAATCAGTCGCTGTAATACCGGGTGCAGTGGATCATCTGAAGGCGCCTCGATCCCGATAGACATTTTTTCGGCAGTCGGATATTTTTTCCCTTTTATCCTGATCTCGCCGCCAAGTTCAACGAGGTAATTTTTAATTCCCCGCATTTCCAGCATTTCCGCCAACAAGTCTACTGTATAGCCCTGTGCGATCCCGTTTGTGTCAAGCTGAACGCATGCCTTTTTTTTATGTAGCTTATTTTTCCGAAGCCTTAGCAGGTTGCTCCCAACGCAGGGAAGCACCGCCGCAATATTGTTGCTGTCGGGCAACAAGGTTACCCCTTTGGGCGCAAAGCCCCACGCACTTGTCAGTGGCAGTACTGTGATATCGAAGTATCCTTCTGTTTTTCCAGATATGTCGAGAGCCGAATGCAATACCCGCTGTAGGTGAATATCAATCTTCCCCCCATTTTTCGAACTATTCCACTGATTCACAAGAGACCCTTTCTTATAGAGAGAGAGGCTGTTATTCACGCTTTCTAACAGGCTGTCGACAACATCTCGCTTGAGCAGTTCCGCATGCGCGTAATAGGTGATGTGATAACTGGTACCCTGGGCAGGGCCCGTCAGATAAAATCGCTTCAGTGATGTCGTTGGCGTTGCCGACAATAATATCAATATCGAAAGAACAAAACCAGGATATTTGAAAAATCTACTCATGAATAAGAAGGCCGATTCAGGAATGATCGATGCTTGTAGGATCAGAACGAATACGCCAGCCCCAGGGAAAACTGTAGCGACGAAATTTTTTGCGACAGGGTACCTGTATACATTGACTGGGATATGGAATAATCAGCTAGTCCGGGCTGGCCTCTTGTTTCGGTGATGGTTGCTTTGGTTTTTCCAAAAGAGACGGAGTTCGTGGCGATCCATTTTATTGTTGGTTGTAGCGACCATGCCTTCGAAAGCCTGAATTGGAATCCGGTTCCGATCGAAAACGCCGCCCCCAGCCCTGAGCCTTTTTCCTGTTCAATAAATGCGGAACTGGTATCAGTGACTGTTTCACCAGAAAGTGCCGGCATACTTATATGGACGATGCCCACGGACGCGTTTGTTGTCCAGTAGGTATTGCCCGTTTTTCCGAGGGGCTGTCGATATTCAGCACCCAAAAGCAGTGCTGCCACTACCCACGACTTCTTTTTTACATCCCAGTTATCGTACCTGTTCCCTGGCGACGGAGGGGGAAAGCCCGGCGACGGACTGGTGAAAAAACGGGGAATATAAAGTTCGCGTGCGAAGACATCAGCAATCGCGCGTGTATCAAGGCCGTTGATCTGTGTATTCAATCCCGCTGTTAATGCCCAGTTATTGTTGAAATGATAGCTGTATTGAACAGCTAGTGCCGGGCCTGTTTTCGCGAAGGCATCAGCATTTCGAAAGGAGGAGTTGCCGCCAAATCTTCCGATTGGTATTGAGACTCCTGGCGCAAGACTTACCAGATGACGTGGCTTTGTATGCTGGCCTGTAGAAATTATGGGGAGGCTGAAGATCGACAGGAGCAGCAGAAGGTCTTTTTTCATTTACGGAACCGGCTAACATTTCGGTAAGCATAAAGGTAGGGAACTGCAGGCAAATTGGAATATCCGCTGTTGCGCTGCGTTAATGGTTTCGGTTAATTGGTTGGCCTGCTTTTTGGGGTGATTTGTTGATTGTTGAGGTGGCGGCCTATGGGGTCGTAATCTTGTGGCTATCGACCTGTGGGGTTGTTGGCTGTGTTTATCGGTGTACAGTGATTCTTCGTTAGGGGGGTGTAACTTGTGAGGTGATGACCTATGAGGTTATAACCTGTGAGGTTATGACCTATGAGGTTCTAACCTGTGAGGTGATGACCTGTGAGGTTAGGACCTGTGAGGTTATAACCTGTGAGGTTCTAACCTGTGAGGTTATGACCTGTGAGGTTAGGACCTATGAGGTTATAACCTGTGAGGTTCTAACCTGTGAGGTTCTAACCTTTGAGGTGATGACCTGTGAGGTTAGGACCTATGAGGTTATAACCTATGAGGTTATAACCTATGATGTGATGACCTGTGAGGTTATGACCTGTGAGGTTAGGACCTATGAGGTTAACGGAAACCTACACTCCCTTTGACTCACGCCCCCTCCCACTACCCCTTCCTCGCCACTCGCTCCACCTTCTCAAAAACACGAAGAAAATTCTCAGCAGCGATCTTCCGCAGGTCCGACTCCGACCATCCTCTACGGGCCAATTCCAAAAAAAGATTCGGGTACATCGACACATCGCTCAGACCCTGAATTGTAAATGAAATACCATCGAAATCTCCAGCGAGACCAATATGATCAACACCTATCAGATTCTTCACGTAGTCAAAATGATCAGCCATATCCGCAACATTCACCCGAGGCTCTGGATTAGCCAGTTCCCACTGACCCATCAAACTATCAACCATTGCCTTGTCGTTGCTATGCTTCTTTTGTAAATCAAAGTACAAAAGATCACCTGCATCGAGCCATTTGCTATGTGCTGCTTTAGTAAAATATGGCACAAAGGTTAGCATGATCAATCCCTTATTCTCCTTCAAGCGAAACAAAATACTGTCAGGTACATTTCTATTAACATCGCAAAGTGCGCGGGCATTCGAGTGACTGAAAATAACCGGAGCCCGGGAAATGTCCAGGATCTGACTCATGGCATTGGCTGATATATGACTCATGTCGATCAGTACGCCGAGATCATTCATTTGTTTCACCATGTCTCGCCCAACCACAGAAATTCCACGGTGCCGCACAGTATCATCACTACCATCAGCAAGACCGTTTGTGCGATAGGCGAAAGTGACAGAACGCAACCCCCAGCCATAGTATTTCCTCAATAAAGCTGTGTCATCCTGTAGCCGGACAGCGCCTTCCAGAATTGGAAGAAGTGCAACTTTGCCATCCTTTATTGCACGCCTCATTTCCTTACTCGTTTCTACAATTTTGAAATCGTTTTGGTACCGCAATTCCATGGCACGAAATAAATTCCAGGCGCTTTCGTAAGAGGACGCAGTATTGTCGTTGCCAAATACATTAAAAAGCAGTGCGCCAGCACTGCCGGCACGCAAACGGGGAATATCAGTATGCCCGCGATTGATGGTATCAATTCGGTAGTCGTCCAGTCCGCGAGGACATTCCCTGCAGTCCATATAATGAATGAACAGATCGTTATGCCCGTCGATTACCGGCGTTTTGGTCAAGACTCGTTCTACACGCCTGGCGGCAAGCTGTTCCGAACGGGTATACCTGCGTGTCGGCATCTGGGCAAAAGTCTGCAGACCAATCGTTAAGCCGCAGAAAATTAACAAATAACGCATGTCTCAAATTCGGCAATTCCTTTGAATATGGCTATACCGCAATCAGGTTACAACTCGATTGATAAGAGATTTTTTTTCGCAGTCAAATAACTGCATTATATTTGCATACAAATGACTGCATAACAATGGAAACAAGGAGAGATGTTTTTCAGGCCATCGCCGACCCAACCAGAAGGGCTATCCTGGGATTGCTAGCGTTGCAGGCTATGACACCAGGAGCCATTGCCGCTAAGTTTGACTCGTCCAGACAAACGGTATCGAAACATATACAAATTTTGACCGAATGCCAGATGGTAACACAGGAACAAAGAGGGCGGGAAATTTACTACCACTTCAATCCCAAAAAGCTGAAAGAAGTTGCTGATTGGGTGAGTCAGTATCAAGAGTATTGGGATCAAAAGTTCGACGCATTGGAAAATTATCTTGTCAAAATTCAAAAAAAGAAAAAATAACAAAATGGAAAACTACAACTCATTCACTTTGGAAGGAAATATAGCTGTGCACACCCGGCTGCTTGATGCACCACGAGAACTTGTTTGGGAAGTATGGACCAATCCAATCCATATAAAAGAATGGTGGGGACCGGAAGGCTTTTCATTAACCACCCGCGCAATGAACGTCCAGCCAGGAGATGTTTGGGATTTTATTATGCATGGAATGGGTAGAGACTTTGTTAACAAAATCGAGTATACGGAGGTCGTTAAACCTTCGTTGTTGTCGTACAGACATACAGGGGAGGCGGGAGAAGATTACAATTTCGATGTAATAGTTAGTTTCGAAGATAAGCAAGGTAAGACCCTGTTAACGATGAAGTCAGTGTTCAAATCCAGAGAAATCATCGAAGAGCTCAATCGGAAAGTCAATGCTTCTGAAGCTGGTATGCAGACTATGAGCAAATTGGAAAGGTATCTTAATCACATTAAAAACGAAAAAAGCCAGAAAAAATGAGAAAAGTAATTTCCTTCCTCCATATCTCCCTCGATGGTTTTGTAGCCGGTCCGAACGGCGAACTTGACTGGGCTAGCGTCGATCAGTCTTTATTCGAGTATGTTGGCAAAAGAATTAGCAAAGGCGACACTGCCATTTATGGTCGTGCCACCTATGACCTGATGGAGAGCTACTGGCCCAGCGCAGCAGATCAGCCAAATGCTACCCAACACACTATTGAACATTCAAAATGGTACAAAAACGTTCGCAAAATCGTATTATCTACTTCCGCAAAAGATAATCCCGCTAACAACACTACAGTAGTGAACAATCATCTGTCGGACCAGATCAATCTGTTGAAAAAGGAGCCCGGTGAAGAAATATTGATCTTCGGTAGTCCGACCGCAACTCAGTCGCTCATGAAGCAAGGCCTTGTCGACGGCTTTTGGCTATTCCTCAACCCGGTGATCCTGGGAAAAGGAAAGCGCCTCTTCGAGGAAGACGGACCTTTTCTCCGGCTCAAACAGGTGTCTGTGAGTCCGATACCCTCGGGTGTTATTGAGCTGAACTATCTGGTTGAACGCATCTAGTTATTGTATTGGCAGGTGTGTGCTGACCGCAATTCTGTTCCACGAATTGATAGTTACGATGGCCATAAGGATCTGGGCGATCTGATTTTCCGAAAATAAGTCGGACGCTTTTTGATAAGTTTCTGAACTGAGTCCGGCCTGGTGAAGCAATGTCACTTCTTCTGTCATGGCCAGCACCACCTGTTCTTCCTCAGAGAAAAAACTAGTCGCTTCCCTCCAGGCGCTAAGAATGAATATCCGCTCTGCCCTTTCACCATTCTTGATAGCATCTTTACTATGCATGTCAAGGCAGTAGGCGCAGTTGTTGATCTGCGATGCACGTATTTTGATTAACTCTTTCAGGGTTTTGGATATCTCAGCGCCAGCAAGGTATCCTTCCAGTGCCAGCTTGGCTTTGTAGGCCTGTGGTGCGGTAGTTTGAATGTTTATTCGCTTTTCCATTTTAACCAGGTTTTGTTGATCACACAAAACTCCGGTATAGGGCCGCTGAAAAACTTAAGCCAGTTTAAGAAATTCATTTCTTACGAATCTCGCTCAGATATTCGGGCGTAAAGCCCAGGTAAGAGGCAATCAGGTATTGCGGAACGCGTTGCAAAAAGTCGGGCTGGCTTTTGCGGAAATGATGATACAGTTCTTCACGGGTATGTTCGTACTGGAATTTTATTCGCATTTGCGCTGCAGCATAAGCCCGCTGATAGATATGCCGATAGTATGTCTCCATTGCCGGATGCGTTCGCAATAATTTGTCGTATGCTTCTCCCGAAATGCTCAGTAATTCCGCTTTTTCCACTGCCTGAATAAAGAAATGCGAAGGCGATTGTTGAATAATGGAAAAATGGTCGGTCATCCACCAGTTTTCAATAGCAAACTCAGTAGTATGTTCAACTCCTTTATTGTTCACGAAAAACTTTCTCAAAATCCCCTTCAGCACAAAATAATGGGCCTTGCAGGTCTCACCCTCCACAAGCAGGTTCTCTTTTTTTGCAATCCGCTTTAGGGTAAAATAGGAACGAACCTCCGCAAATTGCTCGTCGGTGATTTCAGTGAATTTCTGGATATGTTGCTTTAAGATGTCTGCCATTATTCGTTGTAATAATGTTTAAACCGGAAGCTGAACCTGATCGATATGTCTATTTCGCCTTTTGGGTAATTGCTTCCAGCAACACCCCTAGCTCATTGATCGAATCCCTGTCGAGCCCGAAACGGCCAGGTTTGATTTTAATCGATTCCATTTTCGCGGGCAACAGTTTAATAGTCTGAATTCTTCTGCCGAAAAAGTCCCGGATTATTTCAATTCTCGTGGAGACAAATAGGAGCCTTTTTTCTGTTTCACCTTCCCAACTGCGATAATAACGAACGATAAGGCATCTTTCATGTTCGTTCACCGTGATGGACGATACGTAGGTTTCGTTGTCAGGAAACAACCATCTCGCTCCGGTATGCAACACATACGCACCTGCTATAGACGGGAGGAGCTTAAATGAAATGGCTATTTCACGAAAGTACTTAGTCGATATCCAACTGAAAATAAATAAGCCTGCAAAAAATACCATTCCGAATTGGAGTTCTGCCAGAAACAAACGCCAACGGTTGGCTGTTTTGGAGGATGCGTATGTTGTGGAAAGCATACCTGAAGATAAGAAAACTGCCGGATAGCCGATTCAATCAGATCTGCTATACCTCAATGGCTTCAATGGGTGTATTGTAGGCCTTTTGCCCTGAATTATCGAGCCCTCTGATCATTCGCCATTCGTGTGGGATGTTCAACATCAGCAATGCATGATCGAATCTGATACTGCCATAGGGAAAGCTGGCTTCGTCTGAAAAAAAACGGGAATGCAGTTTCTCAACCTGCAAAGATTTTGCCTCCCAGTTGTTGATGCAAAGTTGCACAGCATCCAGTCTATTTGAGGAAGGAGAATAGCCACAATCGCCACATCGAAAAAAATGCGAAGCTTCGGCCAGATCCGGAAATACAGATTGCGCTGACCAACTTTCTGAGCGGCTTGCCCTGACCTCCAGTATCTCTTCTCTTTGCTCTTGAATCTGAAGTGCAAACGTTCCATCTGATTCCTTTACACGGAATTTGGACCAATGGTGTTGACCGGGAAAAACTCTGCCACCTGCCAGGTGATTGATGAACGAAGAGCTATCGCGACGAGGTATATATACCCCGGTTCTGGCGCCCCCTTCCTCGTCCCACTCAACTGCGAAACGATGGGCCGCGTTTTCCGATGAGATTCCTGTCCAGCCAGGCCAACCTTTTGGACGAATCTGACGAAGACGGATCAGGCAGATTCCGACCAATGCGTTTCCCTTGTACAATTGAGGTCGGAAGGGCTTGGGCAAATGCCTGGCAACTATCGTCGGATCTGCTACAAAATTGATCAGCATTCGCCGGTCAATTACTCCCTCAATGGTTCGGAATACAGCCTTCATAACTTAAAGTTTGTCTACAATTTCAGCGGTACACGGAAGTATGATTTTTCCGGTTGCATTGTTCTTATACTTTGCACAGCGTTGATTATTTCACGTTTTCTTTTATCGTTATAACGTAAAGTACCATAGCAGTGATGTCTCAAAAAATAGTTGGAGGTCATTAACTTCAAACCTGCCTTGTTTTCGACAACACCAGGCCCCAATTTCGGCAGGAATGCTGTGGTCTCCCTGGCAAAAATCAAATAACGATTAAGCTCTGGAAGCCCTGTCTGTCGTACAACTTCTGGAGGAAGAAAGGACAAAGAGCAATCACCACCTATTGGCCACAGTACAGAGATGGTATCGGGAAGCTGAAACCCTGAGTAATAGCTGGTGTCAACCACCAGTTTCGCTCTCTCAAAACCAGAGAGCTCAACAACGTTTTTGCTTTTCCAGAATGTCAGCCCGCGGGATCTAACTCTTTGTTCATAAGCCCACACGGTATCCAGTGAAATGAGGACGCCTGAAAAGCTAATATTACCAGATTGCAACATTCGTCTTGCATCAAATGGTGGACAAGAACATGACCTGACTTCACTTATAGCGAAGAATAGCGCGAGTATGAATAGTGCAACGCGTTGCATTGTTTAAGACAGTAAAATATAAAGATCTTTCGAAAACGCGCGGAACGCGGGCCAATTAAAATACACAAATACTTCGAGTCCTTGTTCAACGATAACGAATAGTCCGGCAAAAAGCCAGGATAGATGGATTTGCCGATTTTTCAGCCAGTCCCAAAGCCAGCACACAAGAATCAGGCTATCTGCGGCCACATAAGCCAGCCAGATATCTGGCCGGGGTATTTGTGGAAAATAGTGTCGCAGGCGAAACCATGCCGGCCAAAGCAGGACGATGGTTGCGATTATCAGTAGCCTTTTATGGGTGGCGGGTCTCTTTCGCCAGTAGATGCCCAGCGCAACCAGACTTGCGAACAGCAGGCCTGAAATGATGGTACCGAGTTGGACCGGATATGCAAATTCACCCAATCCGGCAGCCAGGTCTTTTTGAGTCTGGAATTGCCCCATGGGTACCATGGTAATTAAAATTCCAATAGCCAGCAACATACCTATCCGGCCGAGGCGCATGTGCAACAAGGTTCGTCTCTGTCTGACCAACCAGGTTTGAGCAAGTAATAGCAAAACCCAGGCGAGCGCCAGCATTCCATGTATGTATACAATTGGCGGCGCTTTGAATCGCCCTTGCAGTGATGGTTTAATAAATGTCAGGAAAAAGCCGGCAACTACCAGTAGTAGCGAGAACAGGGAGAGGTGGAAAAAGAAAGCGGCGCGAGGTTTTGGTTTGGCCGTGCTCATTGGTAACAGCTGAAATTGGACCAGTCTCGAAAGTAAGTCAAAAAAAAAGCCCCTCGATAAATCGAAGGGCTTTTTTAATAAATATGGCAGCTACCTACTCTCCCGCATTGTGGTGCAGTACCATCGGCCATGAGGGGCTTAACTTCTCTGTTCGGTATGGGAAGAGGTGAACACCCTCGGCAAAACCACCATAAGTCATTGAAAGTTGAAAATCCAAAGTCAGACCAGTAGGAACATGTTGTTATCTACTTTTTACTTTTTCATTTTCACTTTGAAATAAGATCATATTGGGAAATGTTAGAGGAAGTAACTAAAAAAATTAAAGCGTACGAGCAATTAGTACTACTCGGCTTTGCTGTTACCAGCTTTACACCTGTAGCCTATCAACGTCATAGTCTTTGACGGCTCTTAAAAGTAAACTCATCTTGAGGAAGGTTTCACGCTTAGATGCTTTCAGCGTTTATCCTGTCCGTACATAGCTACTCTGCATTGCACCTGGCGGCACAACAGATACACCAGCGGTACGTACGACCCGGTCCTCTCGTACTAA
>JBKBHA010000017.1:0-77418 GCA_046297935.1 Chitinophagaceae bacterium | reverse complement strand
CTATCTTCAAAAAACCAGGGAGCAGCAATTTGCTACTCCCTGAACAGGCTGGCTAAAGCCGCCTAAAGAGCAAAAATAACTATTAAAAATCACTTGGAAAATAACACAGAATCTCTGCGGTCAAACTGAGGCCTGCACGCGGATGAAAATCACCACCGGATTTTTTTTCTTCCTCAATGTTTTTAACAGCAAACTGGTGCAGAATTTCTTAACCACAGAGGACACCGAGTTAGGAACAGAGGACGCGGAGGACTTGTCAGCGAGCAAGTAGCACTCGTAATGTTTACTCTCGACAGATCTCCGTGAACTCTGTGCATTAAGCTCCGTGTCCTCTGCGGTCAAACTGAGGCCTGCACGCGGATGAAAATCACCACCGGATTTTTTCTTCCTCAATGTTTTTAACAGCAAACTGGTGCAGCATTTCTTTTACCACAGAGGCCCCCGAGTTAGGAACAGAGGACGCGGAGGACTTATCAGAGCGCAGGTAGTTCTCGCTATGTTTACTCTCGACAGATCTCGGTGAACTCTGTGCATTATCCAGTCACCTTTCACGGTTCACGTTTCACCTTTCACGTCTCTCACCTTTCACGTTTCACGTCTCACGCCGTTTCACCTTTCACCTCTCACCTTTCACCTCTCTCGCGGCTTCGCCATCCACAAACCAAACCAACCTCCCCTCTGTGGGTTGAATCAGTTGCGATGGATATTCGTCGGCCTGTGGTTCGCCTTCCAGCACCTGCTTCAGTGCATGTGCCTTGTCGGCTCCGGCAACCAGGAAAAAGATGTTTCGGGAAAGATTGGTGATTGGTGCCGTAAGTGTCACTCTGAACATATCCTGCTGCGTTAGAAAAAAGGAATCCACCCATTTATGTTGTTCGCGTACAATCGGAAAATGGGGGAAGAGGGAAAGTGTATGTCCATCGGGACCCATACCCAGCAGCACGAGATCGAAGCTATGCACCGGCTCGGTACCAAAGTAGTCACGCAACAATTCTTCGTACAACAGGGAAGACTCATCGGCTGGCAGATCGGTCCGCATTACGTGTATCTGGCTATGAACAACCGGCAGGTGATCGAGCAGTGTACTGAAAGCCATTTTTGCGTTGTTGCGGTCGTCAGTGAAGGGCACATGGCGTTCATCGCCCCAAAAAAAGTGCACCGATTTCCAATCAACCCGATCACGATAAGCATCGGAAGCCAATAGTTCGTACAGCTTTTTTGGTGTGCTTCCACCCGACAATACAAAAGTGAAGCGATCGCGTATTTTCAAGGTGGCTGCTATCAGCTCTACTATTTCGTCGGCCACGGCGGTGGCCAGACTACTGGTATCGGCAAATATTTTCAGTTCCATAACGCTTTATTTTTTCGCCGCTTTTTCATGTCGGGGTGCAGTAGCCCAGAAGTTGCCATCGCGGGCAATCAATGCTTCCGCATCTTCGGGCCCCCAGCTATCGGTGGCATAGTTTGGAAAATCTACCGGTGGACGTTTTTGCCAGGCCTCAAGTAAGGGCGTAATCACTTCCCAGGCTGCTTCCACCTGATCGGCGCGCATAAACAGGGTTTGGTTGCCTTCAATAACATCTTCTAAAAGCGTTTCGTAAGCTTCGGGTTCCTGCTCTTCAAATGTGTCGGCATAGCTAAACACCATTTCTACGGGGTTAAGTGCCATTTCCGTACCGGGCCGCTTGGCCTGAAAGCGGATACGAATATCCATTTGTGGCTGAATGCTGAAGGTAAGCCGGTTGGGGCGCCAGGTATCGGCCGCCTCGGCAGGGAAAGCATAGTGAGGCGCTTCTTTAAACTGAATGGTGATGCCAGTCGTTTTTTCGTGAAGGCGCTTTCCGGTGCGTATGTAAAACGGAACATCTTTCCAGCGCCAGTTGTCGATAAAGAATTTGGCTGCCACAAAGGTTTCAACACTCGACTCAGGCTGCACCATTTTCTCCTGCCGATAGCCTGGTACTTCTTTCCCTTTCATCCAGCCCGGACCGTACTGACCTCTCACCGCATGTTCGTGTACCTCATCGGTTCTTATTTTTCGGATGGCGGTGAGCACGTCGACTTTCTTGTTGCGAATTTCGTTGGAGTCGAAGGAAGTAGGCGGCTCCATGGCAATCATACAAAGCAATTGCAGCACGTGGTTTTGAACCATGTCGCGTAAAGCACCGGCTTCTTCGTAATAACCGCCACGTTCTTCCACACCCACCGTTTCGGCCGCCGTGATCTGCACATGGTCGATATAGTGATTGTTCCAGATTGGTTCAAACATGGCATTGGCAAAACGGAAGGCAAGAATATTCTGCACCGTTTCCTTACCCAGGTAGTGATCTATGCGGAAGATCTGTTCTTCTTTGAACAATCCGGTAAGCAGTTGATTCAGCTCGCGTGCGCTGGCCAGATCATGTCCAAATGGCTTTTCAAATACAATTCGGGTATGCTGGGAGTCTTCGCAAATTTTGTGTTGCGAAAGCTTGGAAGCGATGCCTGGTGCCAGTTGTGGTGCCACCGACAGGTAGAACACCACATTGGGCATAGCTCCCCATTCGTTGGCGCGTTCCTGAATCCATTGATAAATGCGTTGATAACTTTCGTCGTTTTTGAGGTCGTGCGACTGATAATAAATTTGTGCAGCAAATTCATCCCAGCGGGTCGACAGCTCGTCTTTTCGCCGCGAGAATTCCTGTACATCTACTCGCAGGTTGTTGCGATAATCGGTGTCGGTAATTGCTGTGCGGCCTACGCCTACCACCACATACTTTTCCGGCAGGTAATTGTCGATATACAGATTGTAGAGTGCCGGAATCAGTTTCCGTTTCGTAAGATCACCGCTTCCTCCAAAGATGAAAAAAATGGTAGGTGTCTGGTGTTTTTTATTGGTCATTCAAACCCTTTTGAATCGTGAATTTTGCGTTGTTAGTTTTAATTCTTTTCCCACTCGGTATGAAAACTTCCTTCCTTATCCACCCGCTGGTAGGTATGCGCTCCAAAATAATCCCGCTGCGCCTGAATGAGATTGGTACCCAGTCGGTCGCTGGTATAGGCATCGAGATAGGCCAGGGCGCTGAAGCTGGCTGCTGCAGGCACTTTGGCGCCGGCCATTAGCTGCATTGTTTTGCGGAGCGCTGCCTGTTTTTTGCGAACGATGGCGGCGATTTTTTTGTCGAGCAGCAGGTTGGCAATTTCTTTTTTGGCAAAAGCGTCGGTAAACAACTGGAGCTGGCTGCTGCGAATAATGCAGCCACCGCGCCAGATACGGATTACATCAAGAAGTGGTATTTCCATATCGTGAAGGACTGATGCTTTTCGCAACATGGCCAGTCCTTGTGCATAGCAGAGCAGGGTGCCCAGGTATAAGGCATCGCCCGCCTGTGCAATCAATTTGTTGCGGTCGCCGGCAACGGCCTTTCGTTTGCTTTTGTAGAGTGCAGCGGCCTGCACTCGTTCGTCCTTTGCCGCCGACAGATCGCGCATGGCCACGGCCATATCTATCACCGGCAGACTGATGGGCAGGTCCATTGCTTCCTGTGAGGTCCACTTGCCTGTACCTTTTGAGCCTGCTTTGTCCAGAATACGGTCGATCAGGCGATCGGAGGACTCGGTATCGGGTTCCAGGAAAATATCGGCCGTTATTTCAACCAGGAAGGATTGAAGTTCGCCTTCGTTCCAGTTTTTAAATACCTGGTGCAGTTCGTCGTTGTTGAGACCTACGCCAGTTTTCAGAAACTCGTAAATTTCGCTGATGAGCTGCATGATGGCGTATTCAATGCCATTGTGTACCATTTTTACGTAATGGCCAGCGGCATGTTTTCCCATATAGGCCACACAGGGTTCGCCATTTACTTTAGCTGAAATGCTTTCGAGGATTGGTTGCAGTGCCAGCCAGGCTTCGCGGTCGCCACCCGGCATGATGCTTGGTCCCGTGCGTGCTCCCTTTTCGCCACCGCTTACGCCCATGCCTACAAAGTGGAAGGGCTGGTCGGCCACCGACTGTATCCGCCGCATGGTGTCTTTGAAATAGGAGTTACCTCCATCGATCAGTATATCGCCTTCGCTTAGCAGGGGGCCAAGTTCCTGCAGCACGCTGTCGACCGCTTTGCCTGCGGGCACCAGCATCATTATTTTGCGTGGGCGCTCCAGTTGTTGCAGCAGGTCTTCGATGCTGCTCACGGCTTTTACGCGGCTGCCCGCTGGGGCCGAGGTTTCGGCCGAAGTTTCGAGCAGGCGGCCTTTTTCCGGGTCTTTATCGAAGCCGATGGCGGCAAAACCGTGGTCGGCAACATTGAGCAGCAGGTTGCGGCCCATAGTGCCGAGGCCGATCATGCCGAACTGGTATTGGTCAGACATTATGTAGGTTTTTTGAACTTCTCCGGCCATTCCCTGTTGCCTTTGCTGAAGGCGATATGCGCGGGACCCTCCGGGGCCGCAAATTACCCCACTACTCCCGATAATCGCTCAATAATGCGTAATTTTACAGGCAATTCTTCAAAATATGAGTGACGTGACAGCCACCCCCGCATTGACCGCCAAAGACTTTGCAACCGATCAGGAAGTGCGTTGGTGCCCGGGATGTGGAGATTATTCCATTTTAGCACAGGTTCAGAAAGTGATGCCGACATTGGGCATTGCGCGCGAAAATATTGTGATCATTTCGGGTATTGGCTGTAGCAGCCGCTTCCCTTATTATATGAACACCTATGGCATGCATTCGATTCATGGCCGGGCAACGGCTATTGCGTCGGGACTGAAAGCAAGCCGCCCGGAGCTGAGTGTGTGGATTGTAACGGGTGATGGTGATAGTCTGAGTATTGGTGGCAACCATACCATTCACCTGCTGCGCCGCAACTTTGATGTGAATGTGCTGATGTTCAACAATCAGATCTATGGATTAACGAAGGGACAGTATTCGCCTACATCGGAGGAGAATAAAGTGACCAAGTCTACTCCTTTTGGCAGCATTGACCACCCGTTTAATCCGCTGGCGCTGGCAATGGGTGCGGATGCGAGTTTCATTGCGCGCAGCATGGATCGTGATCCGAAGCATTTGCAGGCGATGCTGATTCGTGCGAACCAGCACAAGGGCTCGTCGTTTCTGGAAATCTATCAGAACTGCAACATCTTTAATGATGGGGCATTCGAAATTTTTACGGAGAAAGGATCAAAGGCGCAGGAAACAATATTCCTGGAGCATGGTAAGCCGTTGGTATTTGGTGCTGCGGGCGACAAGGGTCTCCGGCTGGATGGATTTACACCGAAGGTGGTTGATTTAAATGATGGATTCAGTAAAGATGATTGCTGGATTCATGATGAAAAAGATATTTACAAGGCGCAGATTCTGACGCGCATATTTGATGATCCTCGTACGGAGGGTCACCTGCCTCGGCCATTCGGGGTGTTTTATCAGCATGAGCGGCCATGTTATGAAGACATCATGGCACTGCAGCTGCAGGATGCTGTGGCTCGCAAGGCACCCGACCTCGATGCGCTGCTGAAGGGCCGCGAGGTGTGGACGATCAATTAACTACCTTGGCCTTCGGGAAACTCACCAACGAATTTTTGCTTCCTTGATGTTTTTAACAGCGAGCTGGTGCAGCATTTCTTTTACCACAGAGGCCACCGAGTTAGGAACAGAGGTCGCGGAGGAGTTATCAGAGCGCAAATAGTTCTCGATATGTTTACTCTCCACAGATCTCCGTGAACTCTGTGCATTAAGCTCTGTGCCCTCTGCGGTTAAACTAAGGCCTGCACGCGGATGAAACTCACCAACGAATGTTGGCTTCCTTGATGTTTTTAACAGCAAGATGGTGCAGCATTTCTTTTACCACAGAGGCCACCGAGTTAGGAACAGAGGTCGCGGAGGACTTATCAGAGCGCAAGTAGTTCTCGATATGTTTACTCTCGACAGATCTCCGTGAACTCTGTTCCTAACTCGGTGGCCTCTGTGGTAAAAGAAATGCCGCACCCGGAGGAAACTCAAGAAAACATAGAAGACCAGACTAACGTTGCACGCTCTGAACCGGCGCCAGTTCTGCAAGCGATTTATTGGCATTGGAGAGCAGTTGCCGTTTTTTCCGCTCGTACCAAAATTTTGGGGCTGTTTTTTTCATGATGGTATCTATACTGCGCATACCAAACAGGTTCCATGCACCTTTTAGCTTGCCTGCCAGGCTCGGCTGCAGTGCCCGAAGGCTCATAGCAAAACCACTTTCCAGATATTCCATGTGATGCCAGTACCCTGCCGGCATAAAGAGCGTATCTCCATGTTCCAGTGTAAGGTCATAGCCCTTCGCCAGCCGAAGCGCCGGAAACTGTTCGTAGTCCGGCTCCCGCTCATAATATCTCGAAAAATCTGCCAGACTTAATACTTCAAATGGTTTCCGGTAAAGCCTGTGTTGTTCTGCATAAGGAAACATCAGCACCCGCTTGCGACCCAGAAACTGCGTATGGAGGATATGAGAGAGATCGATATCGAAATGCATATGAGTAATGCTGCCTTCACCACCCGTAAACAGCATTGGATATTTTTTCACAAATCCCTTCATCAGGTGTTCGGGCCAGGTGAAATCCCCGATAAGTGATGGAGCATGATCGAAAATATTAAACAGAAAGATGCGCCATTCAGCCGGTCCCGCGCTGATCATATCAATGTATTCCGCAAATGTCTTATAATCGTCGGCCTCGTTGATAGGAGTGTACGCATCACTTTTTATATTGTTGTAAAGCGGCACGCGCTTATCACCCACCAGTTGCTTAAACAGCGTCCAGTTCCATTTTTCATAAGCAGGCCATTCTTTCGCCAGATTTTTTATCAATAGCGGAATGCCCGGTTTATAAAACTCCTGTTGAAAAGTAAGCGGATCAATATTGTCAACCGTAGTAACCGGTTTGAGTTGCATCAGAATAGGGTTTTGTCAAAGTTAGCAAGAGAAAGGAATTTGTAAATTCGATTATTGGTGAATTTGTACAATCCAATGGACGTTTCCTATCAGGCAAATTATCGAATTCTTAAATTACCGAATTCTCTTTGCTTTCTCTCCTCTCAATTTTTCGTTAAATTCGCTTATGCTGCTGCACATACATCCGAAAGACCCGCAGCCACGTTTGGTTCGAACGGTGGTTGATACATTAAAAAAAGGCGGCCTGATTATTTATCCAACCGATACCATTTATGGCCTCGGTTGCGATATACTTCAGCAATCGGCCATTGAAAAGATTTGCCGCATCAAGCAGGTAGACCCCCGAAAAGCGCAACTATCCTTTATTTGTTCTGATCTAAGCCATTTATCGGATTACACCAAGCAGCTTTCCACACCGGTGTTCAGGCTGTTGCGTGAGTACCTGCCCGGGCCTTTTACGTTTATACTGCCTGCCAGCAAAATGGTGCCAAAGATCCTGCAGGGGAAAAAGGACACCATCGGTTTGCGTATACCCGATAATCCCATAGCGCTTGCGATCATTGAAGAACTGGGTCGGCCTATCCTTAGCGCTTCCCTACCCGGGCAACTTGTGGAGGACTATACTGATCCTGAAGTGATGTATGAGAATTTTAGAAATGATGTGGACATAGTTGTTGACGGCGGCATTGGTGGTACGGTACCCTCTACTGTTGTTGACTGCACCGGTTCAGAGCCTGTGGTAACCCGCCAGGGCCTGGGTGAATGGGGTGGATAAAATTGCAACCATGCAGCAAATTGCAGATTAGCGCTGTCATGTTGAATAAAATACCTGCTTTGAGATATCATCTTTTCATTTTCGCCGTGGCTACCCTCCTGCTCGGCGCCTGCAGGGCTCCCCGCCACATTTATTCGCCTGCATTACCTGATCAGGCTTTTCTGGAAGAGAAAGGAGATAGTAAGCTGGCGGCATATTATGCCGGTGGCGTCACCGGCTCGGGCTCGAGCCGCTCGGTAAACGGTTTTGATCTGCAGGGCGCTTATGCCGTTACGAATCACTGGGCGGTGCTGCTGGGACATAGCAACCGCAGTGAGCGCGACTTCTATTCAAAAGCTACCGGCTACGATGATTTTTATTTTCTGGAAACAGATGTGCGCTACAAAAGGCGCATGACCGATATAGGCCTGGGATATTTCGGGGCTGTAGGTCGCAGGAGCTTTGTATACATGGGAATAAATGGCGGTATGGGTTTTGGAAATATGACTATGCGTGAACAGGGACAGGATCTGGATACCTTAAACTTTAGCCGGTCGTACAAAAGCAACCTGAACCGATTATTTTTTACTCCTTATGTAAACATCAACGCCACCGACTTTTTCAAAATTGCCCTTTCAGGTCGATTTAGTTTTGTACGCTTTCGCGAAGAGGAAAACGACTATACTCAACCGGAGATCGATTATCTGCAATTGGGTTCGCTGAACAACAACACGCAGGCATATTTTGAACCTGCTCTGCAGCTACAGTTCATTATTCGTAGTGCGCCTTTTATTAGATTAGAGGGGGGCCTTCAGTTTTGCACCGATAAATCCTATGCGCTACAATCGCGCAGTATAACCGGGTTTGTGGGAGTAAATTTCGATCTGAGTAAGCTTAATAACTAGTGAAAAGAGTTATCTAAAGAAAAGCAGGCTTGTGGCCTGCTTTTTTCTTTAGATAACTCTTTTTCTTGCGTTGTGTTTGTAACGGAAGGTTTGGCGGCGATCGTGTTTGCGCATTTTTTGTAACTGCCGGCGCTCAGACATGGTCAGCCTGCCATCGCGTAGTGCCATGCGTTTGGCGCGGGAATACTGGCGATCGTTGCGATGCAGCTTTGCTTTCTCGGCGCGTGTGAGGTGACCGTGTACATAGGCTTTGTTTACCTGTGCGCGTTTTATGCGTTCGGGGCCGCGCTGGGCGCTGGCGCTGATTGCAAAAAGACTGAAGATCAAACTAAAGAGAACTAACTTTTTCATGGCGTTTTGTTTTAAAAGTGATTGCTACGGTGGTTTTACAGAAATAAGACGGAGCTGGGGAAAGGGAGTTTAATCTGTTAACCTTATTTAACCTTGGGCAAAAGCCTGGCAGTAATCTTTTTAAGAAATTTTCTTCTGCATTCAAGCGAGTATGCTTCTGGCTCAGCATTTCTTTTACCACAGAGCTCGCTGAGTCAGGAACAGAGGGCACGGAGAGCTTATCAGAGTAAATGCGCAGCAACTTCAATTGCTCTGAACCGACCTCTGCGAACTCTGTTCCTGCCTCGGTGACCTCTGTAGTAAAAATGGTAGCAGTGCTCTCAGGCTATTTTCGCTGTTTAAGGAATTTGATTTTCGGTTCTTCTGCATTCAAACGAGTATGCTTCTGGCTCAGCTTTTCTTTTACCACAGAGCTCGCTGAGTCAGGAACAGAGGGCACGGAGAGCTTATCAGAGTAAATGCGCAGCAACTTCAATTGCTCTGAATCGACCTCTGCGAACTCTGTTCCTGCCTCGGTGACCTCTGTGGTAAAAATGGTAGCAGTGCTCTAAGGTTGTTCTCATTGTTTAAGGAATTTGATTTTCGGTTCTTCTGCATTCAAACGAGTATGCTTCTGGCTCAGCCTTTCTTTTACCACAGAGCTCGCTGAGTTAGGAACTGAGGGCACGGAGAGCTTATCAGAGTAAATGCGCAGCAACTTCAATTGCTCTGAATCGACCTCCGCGAACTCTGTTCCTGCCTCGGTGACCTCTGTGGTAAAAATGGTAGCAGTGCTCTCAGGCTATTTTCGCTGTTTAAGGAATTTGATTTTCGGTTCTTCTGCATTCAAGCGAGTATGCTTCTGGCTCAGCTTTTCTTTTACCACAGAGCTCGCTGAGTCAGGAACAGAGGTGACGGAGAGCTTAAGACGAAGATTTTACACGTCAATTTTAACGGTTGAAATTTCGGCCAATGGCCGGAAATTCAGGGTATCTGCCAGCGGGGGTATTGTAATTTGCACCCGAATCAACCACTAGCAATGATCTTTCTTTCAATAGCTATTATTATAATACTATCCGGCTTTATTTTTTTTAATCACCCGCAGTTTGGAGGCAGGGCCCGAGCCGAACGACTTGAACGGATGCGCGCATCGGCTCATTATAAAGATGGCCAGTTTCAAAATCTGAGTGAAACTCCGCCATTAACTCCCGGCAGCAGCTACGGCCGTGTGATGTTTGATTTCTTATTTCACAAAAACCCGCGTAGCCGCCCCGACAAAGCGATACCCTCCATTAAAACAGATCTGTTTGGAATATCGCCCGACGAAGATGTTCTTATCTGGTTTGGCCATTCCAGTTATTACCTGCAACTGGCCGGCAAACGGTTTCTGATTGATCCGGTATTTGGAGGCAATGCGTCGCCGCTGCCCGGCAGCAATCGCTCCTTCGCAGGTTCCGATATTTATCAGCCTTCTGATTTTCCTGATATTGATTATTTATTGATCACTCACGATCATTATGATCACCTTGATCACAAAATGCTCAAGAAGCTTCGGCCGAAGATCAAACAGGTGTTTTGCGGATTAGGTGTAGGCGCTCACCTGGAGCACTGGGGATACGATAGTCGCATCATACGTGAAATGGATTGGTGGGATAGCTATCCGCTCACCGATCATATCATGTTGCATGCAACGCCTGCCCGTCATTTTTCAGGTCGCAGCTTCAAGCGCAACAATACACTTTGGCTCTCCTTTGTATTGCAGGCCCCCGATTTGAATTTGTTTTTGGGCGGCGACAGCGGATATGATCGCCATTTTGAAGAAATTGGTAACAAGTATGGTCCTTTTGACCTCGCCTTGCTCGACAATGGTCAGCACAATACCGCCTGGAGGGCCATTCATATGTTTCCCGATGAAGTATTGAAGGCTGCAACAGATTTACGCGCCAAAGCAATAATACCCGGACATTCCGGCAAATTTGCCATGGCCATGCACGCATGGGATGATCCACTGAAGCAGATCACTGAACTCAACAAACAAGTGGGACATAAACTGCTTACACCTAGAATTGGTGAACCCGTATTTCTGCGGCAGCCCAATCAGGTATTTGAGCCATGGTGGGAGGTACTATAGCTTATCAATTTAACGGCTATAATACATTTTGTAAGTATTACCTGGTGAGGCTCCAATCAGATCAACATACAATGAATCGGTATCGAGCCGGGTTACGAATAATTTTACCGAGCCCGCAC
The DNA here is from genome assembly GCA_046297935.1 of Chitinophagaceae bacterium. Lineage (GTDB taxonomy): Bacteria > Bacteroidota > Bacteroidia > Chitinophagales > Chitinophagaceae > CAYMZZ01. The sequence goes on along the minus strand of JBKBHA010000017.1, from coordinate 66,286 downwards.
CTACCAGCAATATAGTATCGGCCGACCAGGTCCAATTGCCGCCACCGTAGTTGCCGATCCCCAATCCATAATTAGTTGCGTCAGCAATCATGGTACCGTCCTGATTAAATTTCCGGCCCTTGTATTCTGAATGTTGACTGCGGGCTACATCGTTGTACCACCATCCGTATATAAGAGTTTTATCTATGGGCTTGGGATCAGGTTGCCCATTGTCCTCTTTTTTACACGCCAGCAAACAAAAGCACAAAAAAGTGGCGACAAGGGTACAGTAAAATCTGAATCTGCGGCTCATAAATAGCAATTTGAGGTAATAGCGACCTTCAAACTACGTGAAATGCCGCATATCTGCAAGTTTGATCATAGCAGGGTATACGCAAGGTATTCAGCCATTTGCTGCCATCGGACCTGTTTCAATAAGTGTTAACCATTACAAAATCGAATTTTATGATTGCTTTTTATGACATCGCCATCTAGGTGCAAGTACTTATGAGTTTAAAAATAAATTTCACAGGATCATAATTTGTTATTTGAAAAATGCGTTAGTTGCTGCCAATAGAAAGCTTAAATCCAGTTTTATGAAAAAACCACTACTCATTGCTTTTCTCTTTACGCTTAGTGCTGCATCATCGAACCTCTCCGCCCAGGGAGGCATGCAGTTTAATCACACTATTCCCAATTATGTTGAAGCCGGCACAACCATTAACCAGCAGCTCCACACTACCAATAACATTACCGTAGAAGCCTGGTGTTATTTAACCACCTATAGTTTTTTACCCACACTGGTAGGCAACTATGGCAACAGCACCATGCAATTTCTTTTGCGAATCGATAATCAGCGGCCCGCTTTCTGGGTAGAAGGGGGAAGTGGATTCAGGGTGGTGAATGGCACTACCATTGTTCCGCTCAATACCTGGACGCATTTGGCCGGCGTTTGGGATGGGACTGCATTGAGAGTATATATAAATGGTGTGTTGAATGGCACCAACGCGTCGGTTACCGGCCAGTTCAACAATACCGGTCATCCGGTTCGCATTGGTGCAAGCCTCACAAGTGAAGCTTTTTCCGGCAGAATTGATGAAGTTCGAATATGGTCGATTGCGCGTAGCCAGGCAGATATTCAAGGCACTATGAACAACTGCCTGCAGAACAATTGGTCGGGACTGATTGCTTCCTACAGTTTTGAAGAAGGTTCTGGCAGCACTGTTTCCGATCGAACTGGTAATGGCCATACTGGTACCCTGGTTAGTTCACCCACCTGGACAACCGGTATCGCCTGTGTCACGCTGCCGGTTAATTTTGTAAACATTAGCACCAGAAATGATGCTGCAAATGTTGCAGTGAACTGGAAGGTGGCAGGTGAAGAACAGATTGTTCGTTACGAAATAGAGCGATCGGCCAACGGAACCGATTTTGAAAAAATAGGAAGCACCATGGCTGATGGCAGCAGCGAATATGTTTGGATTGATGGAAGTCCGCTTAACCAGCAGGCATATTACCGAATAAAAGCCGTGGAGGCTGCGGGTGTATTTAAATATTCTTCTGTTGTAAGGCATTCCGCAGCACGCCAGGATCGAAATCTGCTCATTGCGCCCAATCCGGTACGAGGCAACGAACTTCAGTTAAGAATGTCGTTGGCGGCAACAGGCCGTTACGAAGTGAAAATCATGGATGCTTCGGGACGTATACTTGTTCGCCAGCCGATTGATTACACCGGAGGCAACAGCGCTATTTCGATACCACTACCTGCCGGAATGACCAGCGGCCTGTATATGCTGATGATGACCGATCCGGCCAAAGCATCGACTACCGAGCGGTTTATGTATCGACCTTAAACTAAAGTAATTCTTCTTCCAGGCTGTTGCTGGTGCTGAGTATATTGAACGATTTGCGGTGATGATCGCAGAGTCCGTATTGTTCAATAGCCCGGCGATGATCGGGTGTGCCATAGCCTTTGTTTCGGTGCCAGCAATACATGGGAAAATCGTTGTGCAGGTCCAGCATGTATTCGTCGCGGGCTGTTTTAGCCAGTATACTGGCCGCAGCAATGCTTGCCATTTTCCCATCGCCTTTTACTATACAGTGATGAGGTATGCTGGCATGCGCTGAAAAGCGATTGCCATCGATCAGCAGGCGGTCGGGCCGCAGTTGGAGCTGCTCAATGGCGAGGTGCATTGCTTTGAATGAAGCCCGAAGGATATTGATTTCATCAATTTCGGTGTTGCTCACCGATGCCACTGCCCAGGCCAGCGCTTTTTCCTGTATGATGGGGCGCAGCTCTGTACGCTGCGCTTCATTCAGTTTCTTGCTATCGTTAAGCAGCGGATGAAAGAAATCGGCCGGCAATATCACGGCTGCGGCAAATACAGGTCCCGCATAACAGCCACGACCAGCTTCATCGCAGCCTGCTTCCAGTCCCTCGTTGATTAAATATGGCGCCAGCATGGCTGCAAATTGCGTCCTTCTGAGTGTTGAACAAAATTATTTTGTGGGATGTTTCACAAGTAACTTTGCAGCGCTATGGAAAATGCAGTGAAGACCCGCTCAACCCGCCCCGTGGCCATCTGGCTCCTGATTGGTGTATTGATGATAATGGTGCAGGTGCTACTAGGAGGTATTACCCGCCTTACCGGTTCCGGTTTATCGATTACCGAATGGGCACCCATAATGGGCACCCTGCCACCAATGAACGAAGCCGACTGGAACCATGCATTTGAGCAATACCAGCAGATCGCGCAGTACAAATACCTGAATTCCCATTTTTCACTCGAAGATTTTAAGTTCATCTACTTCTGGGAATGGTTTCACCGGCTATGGGCGCGATTGATTGGAGTGGTGTTTATTATTCCTTTTGTCATTTTCTGGTGGCAGGGTCGGTTTAAGAAGGAAATGATCCGGCCATTGATCATACTGTTTATTCTTGGTGCACTGCAGGGGTTGGTGGGTTGGATCATGGTACAGAGCGGGCTGGAGGATTCGGAATTGCTCTATGTGAGTCATTACAAGCTGGCGATACATTTCATTTTCGCACTTGGATTGCTGGTGTACACATTGTGGTTTGCCATGCAGCTTTGGGTGTCGCCTACAGATCGGATATCGGATGCCGGCTTAAATAAAAGGACGAACTGGTTGATCGGATTGTTGGTGCTGCAATTGATCTATGGTGCGTTTATGGCGGGCTTGAAGGCGGCAACGGCTGCACCTACCTGGCCAAGTATCAATGGAGGATTTTGGCCTGAGCCGCTTACGCATTATGCGGGTCGACAGTTTGCAGGGATTAGTTTGCTGGTTGATCAACCATTGGTTATTCATTTCATACATCGCAATCTGGCGTACGTGATCATGCTGCTGGTGTTTGTATGGTTTGTGAAAGCCTGGAAGCTCGAGGGGGGTGTGCTGTTTCGGCGTCTGAGGGGTTGGTTGCTGGCTATTGTGCTTATACAGGTGGTACTGGGAGTGTTGACCGTGTTGTATTCGCCACAGCCTGCGGCGCTTTTATGGTTGGGTGTTGCGCATCAGGCGGGGGCTATGCTGTTGTTGGCGGTGTTGGTGGGGAATAAGTTTCTTCTTAGTAAAAATAAACTTACATAAACCTAAGTCGACTTCTTTGGTGTTGGTAATAGTAAACGGGTGCGGCATTTCTTTAACCGCAGAGGGCACAGAGTTTTTTTCGCAGAGTTCACGGAGATCTGTTGAGAGTAAAGAGGGCGGAAGTTAATTGTGCTCTGATAAGTCCTCCGTGCCCTCTGTGCATTAAACCTCTGTGACCTCTGCGGTTAAACTAACGATCTGAGCCCGGACGAATCTCAAGAAATGGAAGGCGACTTCTTTGCTGTTGGTAACAGTAAACAAGAGCGGTTAAACTAGCGACCTGAGCCCGGACGAATCTCAAGAAATGGAAGGCGACTTCTTTGCTGTTGGTAACAGTAAACAAGAGCGGTTAAACTAGCGAGCTGAGCCCGAACGAAACTCAAGAAATGGAAGGCGACTTCTTTGCTGTTGGTAACAGTAAACAAGAGCGGTTAAACTAGCGACCTGAGCCCGGACGAATCTCAAGAAATGGAAGGCGACTTCTTTGCTGTTGTTAACAGAAAACAAGAACGGTTAAACTAGCGACCTGAGCCCGAACGAAACTCAAGAAATGGAAGGCGACTTCTTTGGTGTTGTTTACATCAAAACGTCATTGTTCCTATTCTCTCCGGTTCCCGCAGTTGCAATTCCAACCCATTCCATGTATTTTTAGGAGAAATTAGCCGAATGAAAGCCTGGCTGCGCGGATTTTATTATTCCTTTCCGATTCAACTACTCTTCCTGCATTTCCGGAAGTACCAGGCGCTGCTGCTGTTTTGGCTCGTATTGTTCAGCACTGTGCACGGCAGTTTTATGAAAGGCTTTGGTGCCGATTCCCTCTATCTCGCCCCCGAATATCTCGGTAATGTGAATGCTGTAAGTGCCGCCCTGGTAGGTGTAAGCGTCGGCATGTTTATCATGAGCTGGAATATTAGCACATTCATTTTGTTTAGTAAGCATTTCCGATTCCTGGCCGCTACTACCAACCCTTTTTTGAAATACTGCACCAACAATTCCATCATACCGTTGGCATTTCTGGTGTTTTATTTTTGGAGAGCCTACGACTTTACTACCAGCAAAGAATTGGTGAGTGGTGTGGAAGTGCTTTTTCTGGCCGGCGGCTTTCTTGCCGGGTTGATCCTTTTGCTATCGATTTCCTTTTTCTATTTTTTCCGTGCCGACCGCTCCATTTTCCGACGCATGATACCTGTGCTGGGAAATACCGAAGAATATATCACCCAGTTAAAGCCGAAGAGTGAGATACATTATCCCGAAAGCCTGATACATGTAGAATGGTACCTCGAGTCGCCATTTAAACTAAGGGCCGCGCGCGATGTTCGCCACTATACGCCCACTTTTGTAGACTCGCTGTTTAAGCGACATCACTTTGCCGCCATACTAAGCGTGTTTTTTGCATTCCTCTTTCTGGTGGGCATTGGTTTTTTTCTGGAGTCACCTTTTTTTCAAATACCTGCAGCAGCCAGCATCACGATCCTGTTTAGCATTTTGATTGGCGTAGCCGGTGCATTTTCCTATTTTCTTCAAAGCTGGAGTGTACCTTATCTGGTATTGCTGATCATTTTGCTGAATGTTTTTTATCGGCTCGACTGGATTGATCCGCGCAACAAAGCTTATGGTCTCAACTATCAGAACAAGACAGAAAGGCCTTCCTACAGTCGCGAGGGGCTGATGGATTTGTGTACGGAGGAGAAAGTGGAAGCAGATAGGGCCAATATGATCGGCATTTTGAATCGTTGGAAAGCGAAGCAGTCGACCGAAAAGCCCATGCTGGTGTTGATCAATACCAGCGGCGGCGGACATCGCAGTGCTACCTTTACTATGCGAGTACTTCAGGAGCTTGATAGTGTGACCAATGGCCGCATCATGGATCAGGTATTTCTGATCAATGGGGCTTCGGGCGGCATGATTGGTGCTACTTATTTTCGCGAACTCTTTCGACGGAGGCAGGCTGGTGCAGTCATCAACCTGAGCGATCCCAAATATGTAAATGATATTGCGAGCGACCTGCTGAACCCGATGTTTTCGAGCTTTGTGGCCCGCGATCTGCTGGCACCGGCACAGAAATTTGAGACAAATGCATTCAAGTATGTAAAGGACCGCGGATATGCATTTGAAGAAAGACTGAACCTTAACACCCGCGGTTTTCTGGATAAGCCGATCCGGGATTATACCGACGACGAAAGATCGGCCCGCATTCCATTGATCTTTTTCAATTCAGTAGTTACACGCGATAGCCGAAAGATGCTGATCAGTACTCAGCCTGTCAGTTTCATGATGCAGGGCTGGCAGGATAGTACCCGCATGCCGGGAATGGATCCAGATGTGATTGATTTCAATGCTTTTTTTAAAAAACAAAATCCCGACGGACTTCGGGTGCTGACGGCGCTAAGAATGAACGCCACTTTCCCGATCGTACTGCCGAATGTATGGCTGCCGTCAAATCCGGTAATAGATGTAATGGATGCTGGTTTGCGCGACAACTATGGGCAGGAAACCACGCTTCGCTTTCTGGATAAATTCAACGACTGGATTAAAGCCAATACAAGTGGCGTGCTCATTATTCAAATACGCGATCGTAGTCCGGGGGGATGGGAATTTCCGTATTTATCAGATGATATCACTGATCATGTGACCAAACCATTTCTGCTTTTACAACATAACTGGTTTAAGATGATGGAATATTTTCAGAATGACATGCTTTCGTATTACGCAGAAGATTCTACACACAGGGTGCACAAAGTCCTTTTTCAATATGCATCGGCTAATGAGGAAAATAAGGCAGCGTTGAATTTCCATTTATCGAAAGTGGAGAAGCTGGATATTATTTCGAGTGTGAACTCGCCAACGAATCAGGCGAGCTTTGAGATGTTGAAGCGATTACTGAATAAATGAATATTCAAAAGCTGGTTACAAATTTTGTGGTAATAGAAATCCTGCGCCATATTTTGTTGTCCTCAAGGGTGACTTTTCGGTTCCCACAGAATTACACGGATTTGTACACAGATTTACACAGATTTGGACATGGATTGCACAATTTTTATACATGCTCTTGCAGGTTCTTACAGCAAACTCGTGCAGCATTTCTTTAACCGCAGAGGTCGCAGAGGTTAATGCACAGAGTACACGGAGGACTGTTCTGAGTAAACAGAACTAATGTCAATTGTGCTCTGATAAGTCCTCCGCGTCCTCTGCGAAAAAAACTCCGTGCCCTCTGCGGTTAAAGAAAAGCTGCACCAGCTTGCTGTTAAAAACATCAAGGAAGCCAACATTCGTTGGTGAGTCTCATCCGCGTGCAGACCTTAGTTTAACCGGAGAGCACTGAGATTTTTCGCAGAGTTCGCGGAGAGCTGTTTAGGGCAGAGAAGCGCGGATAAATGAGGACATCTTCGGCCTGTTCGTTTTGTCTTCCGATTCTTTACTTTTTCAGGGGATAAATGAGTCGAAAACATTTTTCCACTACCTGCACTTCAACCCGGCTGGCTGTAGCGCAGGGGTCGCCGTCGATATGCATGGGTGCGTTAGAAAGGTTTTCAATCACCAGGTCGCTGGTTTGAAAATAGATGACCGGCTTTGCTGAATCGATTCTTTCCTCCGGCTGCAACCGATTTTTTCCCATTACCTGCTTCAATGTTTGAAAAAGAAGTTGCAGTTTGTTCTGACGGTTCACGATTACAATGTCGAGCAGCCCATCGCTTAAGCGTGCGTGTGGTGCTATGGTAAACTGGTTACCAAACTGGTTGCTGTTGGCGATACTGATAAAAAAAGCTTCGGTATGTAGATTTGTTTCGTGTAGCTGCAAACGAAAGCTGTAGAATTTAGATTTGAAAAAATTGCGAAGCACTTCTTTTACATAGGTGCTTAACCCGCGGGTGCTGCGTTTGGCAAAATCATGGGCCACTTTGGCATCGAATCCGAGGCCAGAGAGCATGCAGGCAAACTGACCGTTGATGCGAAAGCCATCGGTTGCAATTGCTTCGCCGGTAAAAAGGGTTTCAAGTGCTTTTTCCGGTTTTTTGGAAATGCCTGCCGCCAGGGCCAGTCCGTTGCCGGAGCCACAGGGAATGACCGCAAAGTTTACGGGAAGGTGCATGAGTCCGGCTACCACCTGGCTCACGGTGCCGTCACCACCGGCAATGGCGATATCGGTAAATCCTTCGTTGAGAATGCGTTTGGCTGTATCGGAATAGTCGGCTTTGGCAGAAGAGGATTCGATTGCATAGGGTATTCCCGCTGACGTGGTCAGTTTTTCAATTGTTGATTGGAGGTCTTTTTTGGCTCGGGTACCGGAAATGGGGTTGATGATGAAGAGAATTTTGCGGGACATGCTGTAAAGATAAACGTGAAACGTGAAAGGTGAGAGGTGAGAGTTGAAAGGTGAAAGGTGAGAGGTGAAAGGTGAGAGGTGAAAGGTGAGAGGCGAAAGGTGAAAGGTGAGAGGTGAAAGGTGAAAGGTGAGAGGTGAAAGGTGAAAGGTGAAAGGTGAGAGGTGGAAGGTGAGAGGTGAAAGGTGAGAGGTGAAAGGTTTTTTGATCTATCAACGTACTAATCTGCGTAAATCTGTGTAAAAATCTGTGGCAATCTGCGGGAACAGAACTGCTATTACTGCCGGTCCATTGACTATGGGAACAGAGCTGCTATTACTGCCGGTCCATTGAATATGGGATCAAATTCTGCCTTGCAGACAAGCCTCACTTCTCATCTACCTTCGCTCCGCTCCGGCAGACAAGCCTTTCACCTCTCACCTCTCACCTTTCACCTCTCACCTCTCACCTTTCACCTTTCACCTCTCACCACCGCAGCAACGCACTCGCCCAGGTAAATCCGCTTCCAAAGGCCGCCAGGCAAACCAGATCGCCGTCTTTTAGTTTTCCCATTTCGTAGGCCTCGCAGAGCGCAATGGGTACGGAGGCGGCGGTGGTATTGCCGTACTTTTGAATATTATTATAGACCTGATCGTCGCGGAGCTTTAAGGTTTGTTGCACAAACTGAGCTATCCGTAGGTTGGCCTGATGGGGAACGAGCAGGTTGATGTCGGAAGGTTTGAGACCGTTAGCCGCCAGCGCTTCCATAATTACTTCGGGAAACTTTACCACGGCTTTTTTGAAAACCGATGGCCCGTCCATGAATGGGAATACCTGCGCCTTGTCGATCATATCGTGGCTAAAAAACATCTGTCCAATTTCAGCTTCGTCAAAATTGGCGAGTGGTGCATCGGGACTCCAGTAATTGGCGTGAGTGCCGGGGTTATACATAGCCAGCAGTTCGGCGCTTTCGCCATCACTGTGCAAATGGGTGCTCAGGATGCCCTGGTTGTCTTTTTCAGTTGGCTGCAGCACTACCGCGCCGGCACCATCGCCAAAAATAACCGATACATTGCGTCCTCTTGTGCTGAAGTCGAGTCCAAAGCTGTGCTTCTCACTGCCCACCACCAGAATGTTTTTGTACATACCCGACCGGATGAACTGATCGCCCACACTCAGGGCATATACAAAACCGCTGCACTGATTGCGTACATCCAGCGCGCCCACTTCTTTCATCTTCATGGCTCTTTGCAAAAGCACTCCGCAACCGGGAAAATAGTAATCGGGTGAAAGGGTGGCGAATATGATGAAGTCGATGTCTTGCGCCGTGATGCCGGCCCGCTCGATGGCGATTTCGGCCGCCTTCACACCCATGGTAGTCGTGGTTTCCTGAGTGCGATGGGCATAGCGGCGTTCTTTTATGCCGGTGCGCTCCTGAATCCACTCGTCGGAAGTGTCCATGTATTTGGTGAGATCCTGATTGGTCACCACGTTTTCGGGCACATACATACCAATCCCGGCAATTCGGCTTTTGGGCATAGCAATCAATTTATTAGGCAATTTACTGAATAGGGTCAATATGAAACTATTTCAAAACGAACCAATCAGCGTTTGTAGCACGATATTTTATATGGAATGCTGGACCTCAAAAGGCAGCATTCAATGCCGGGGGTCTATTTTTGCCATCAATCAGGAAAAGTAGCCGTGAATCGGTAAGGAATGGAAGACAGTCAGCCACAAAAGCCGGCAAAGCGCTCTTTGGGAGCGCGTATTTTCAGGATCGTTAAACGCGTCCTGCTGGGGATTTTATTACTCATGGTGATTTTGTTTCTGCTGATTCTGACTCCGCCGGTTCAAAATTTCATCAAGGGCAAGCTGACTAATTATCTGGAAGATAAGTTGGGGACAAGAGTTGATTTGGGCCGTGTATTCATTCGCCTCAATGGCGATCTGGCGCTGGACGATTTGTACATGGAGGATCAGCAGGGTGATAGCCTGCTGTCGGTGCATAAACTGAGAGCCAGTGTGAATCTCTGGGGGCTGATCAGAGGTGCAGACCCCAATATTTCGTCGGTGGAAATGGATGGAGTAAGGATCAGGGTCCATCGCCGCCCGCCCGATTCGGTATTTAACTATCAATACATCATCGATGCTTTTGCGTCGGCTCCCGACCCCAGTAGTGATACCAGTTCCTCAGGCGGCACAGCTTTGAGGCTCGGAAGAATTTCGCTGTCGGATATTCATATAAGATATGCCGACTATCAGTCGGGTAACGATCTGGATGTGTACTGGCAACAATTGAGCAGTAACCTGGAGCGGCTTGATCTGGTATCTACTCGTTATGCAGCCAGCCAGACCGTGTTTCGCGGACTCAACGCCAGTTTTATACGCCGGCAACCGGTTAATACCCCGGCACTGGAGCCCACCGATTCGCTGGATACTGCCAGGGAATCTGGCGACAATCCAATGCTGGTATTGCTCGATGACCTGCTGCTGGAAGATGCTAACCTGCAATACAGGGATTCGGTGACGGCCCTGTACAGCGCAATGAACAGCCGTTCGCTACAGTTGCGTGATTTGAAACTTGACCTTAACTCGGGAGCCTACGGACTGCAATCCATTTCGCTAAACGATACCCGACTACAGTACGACGACCTGAATGCTCCCCGCCAGAAGAAGGGCATTGACTATGCACACCTGAATGCTGATGTAAGTGATTTGTTGGTAGAAAATTTTTTCATGCAGGGCGATAGTATTGCTGCTGCTGTAAACAAGCTGGCGCTGAAAGAACAATCCGGATTTGAACTGGAATCGCTGCGCGCCAACCTGGAATATGGTGCCAGTTCGGCCCGGCTCCGCAACCTCGATTTGAGAACGCCCGGTACCCATATTCAGCGAGAGTTGGAGATCAGCTATCCTTCTATAGAAGCCTTGTCGCAGGATCCGGCTGCCGCTTTTGCCCGCGTGGAACTGGAAGATACCCGTGTTGCTGTACAAGACATCCTCTATTTTGCCCCTGATCTTTCATCGGCCCCCTTGTTTAGCAACCCATCCGCCAGCTGGAGCCTCAATTTGCAGGCGAGCGGCACGGTGAATAATATTTTCCTTGAACAAGCTGAGTTGAATGGTCCTGAAAAGCTCTCCGTCAACATGAGCGGTCGTTTACAAAACCTAACGAATTGGCAGGAGATGATAGCGGATCTGAATATTGAAAATATCAGTGCCAGCAAGGCTGCTTTACAAACTTTGATTCCGCGTGAACAATTGCCATCTGCCATCGAGCTGCCCATGATGACGCGATTGAGTGGTACGGTAAAAGGAAGTCCGAAGAAAATGAATGTTGATATAGGCATTCGGCTGGATCAGGGTGAAATAGATATGAAAGGAGTGCTGACCGATCTGCAGACGCCAGAGCGAATGAGTTACGATGTTGTAACGGACATCAATCAATTAAATCTGGCTTATTTACTTAAAGATACCGCCAGCTTCGGCAGTCTTACTGGTCGTTTTGATTTAAACGGGATGGGCACTAAACCCGAGCAACTGCGTGCTAATTTGAAGGCCGAGATTGAATCGCTAGACTTCAGTGGCTATACCTATCGAAACTGGCCCGTGGAGGCCGAATTTCAGGAGCAGGTTCTAGACTTTTCCACTGGGTTAAAAGATCCCAATTTGCATTTCAGGATAAACGGAAATGTGAATTTGCAACAAGACTATCCTGCATTAAAGATGACTGCCTTTATCGACAGTGCCAAATTGCAGGAACTCGGCTTAAGCGCAGATCCATGGATAATCAGAACTGGTATGGAGGCCAACTTCAGTAATCTGGATCCCGATGCGCTGGATGGGGAATTGAATCTTCAACAGTTACTGCTGGTGAAGGAGCAGGACCGATTGCAGTTAGACACAGTGGCACTGAGTGCGGGAATGGCCGATAGTGGCCGATACCTGCGCTTACATAGTGAAATTGCCAGCGCCGAACTGCAGGGAAACTACCAACTCAGCAAGCTGGTCGATGTTATTGCCAGGGAAATTGAACCCTACTATTCTCTCGGACTTCGAGCGAATGATCCCGGCGAGTACGATTTTACTTTGAACGCAACCCTCACCGACAGGCCATTATTGCGCGCGCTGCTACCAGGACTTGAATCTGCTAAGGGCTTTAATCTGACATCACATTTCTCAAACGACCAGCCGCTGGAGGCAAAGCTGGTGGCCGACGAGATAAGTTACAACGGAACTCTGGTTAAAGGACTTTCTTTTGATGCAAATCCCAGCGATTCGGCTTTGAATGCGCAATTGCGTTTGGCCAGCCTTCAATCTGGTGCGCTGGTGATGGACAGCAGTATTGTGAATGCAAAGCTGGCCAACGATCAGATTGATTGGGATGCAACCATCAAGGATCCACAGGGGCGCAATCGGTATCGATTGGGGGCGAATATTAGTCAGGGTGCAAACGAGGTGTTGTTATTTCGAATGGAGCCTCAGAACCTGCTGTTGAATTACGAGGAATGGCAAATGTCGGACAGCAATCAGATCAGGATTGGCCCCGATGGCATTTGGGCACGCGACTTTGAACTGCGAAAGGGTAATGAGCTGTTGAGGCTCCACAGCAAAGAGGCCAATGCTGCATCGCCAATGCATGTGAGTCTGAAAAATTTTCATGTATCAAGTTTGACCTCGTTGGTGCTCAATGACAGCAGCAAGATCAACGGTACCCTTGATGCTGAGATTGATGTACGCAATCTAACCAGTAGCCCGGTGTTTGCCGGCGAACTGAAATGGAGTGACCTCAGTTTTGGTAAGGATACAGTGGGCCACCTGACTGCACAGTTTACCAATGCCAGTAACAGCAACCTGATCAGGGCCGATGTGAAGTTGAGTGGCCGTGGCAATGATGTGGCTATTAACGGAACTTATAATGCTGAACAGGCTGCACTTGATCTGCAAATGGATATTGAACGCTTACCTATGAAAACCGCCGAAGCATTTGCCGGAGGCAGCATTCGGAATACCCGCGGCTATGTAAGTGGACCATTTCGCATAACCGGGCCCGTAACTGCCCCCAATGTAAAAGGTGAGCTTGGTTTTTATGATGCAGGGTTAAACATATCGATGCTCAATAGCTATTTTTCACTGAATAAGCAGACCATTGCGTTTACCGGCGAAAGCGTACGTTTCAATAATTTCCAGGTCAAGGATTCGACTGGCAACACACTTACGCTTGATGGCAATCTGCAGACGGATGATTACATGGAATATGCATTTGATCTGGATATAAGAGCCCGAAATTTTCGTGCATTGAACAGCACCAAAAAAGACAATAAGCTGTTTTGGGGTCAGCTGTATTTTAATACCAACCTGCGGTTGGAGGGGACCAGTGTGAAACCTGTTATAGACGGTCGGATTACGGTGAACGATAAAACTAAAATGACCGTATTACTTCCTCAGCCCGAACCGGGTGTAGTAGACCGTGCCGGCGTAATTGAGTTTGTGGATATGGATGCCCCTTTAAATGACTCCCTGTTTTTGGCAGCTTATGATTCACTGAATATGTCGGAGCTAACCGGCATGGATGTTTCGCTTAACGTTACCATCGACAAAGGAGCTGACTTCACATTAATTATAGATGAGGGCAATGGCGATTTCCTGAATGTGAAAGGGGAGGCCCAGTTGAATACCGGAATTGATCCCAGTGGCAAAGTGACCATGGTGGGCACCTATGAACTGGATCAGGGTGCTTATGAGCTTTCCTTTAATATGCTGCGCAAAAAATTCAACATTCAAAAAGGCAGTCGCATTGTATGGGAAGGAGAACCAACCAAAGCCAATGTTGATATCACTGCAAAATATATTGCCAATACCGCGCCGCTGGACCTGGTGAAAGGTCAGCTTGATGAGAATATCAGCACCCAGGAAAGAAATATGTACCTGCAGGAACTTCCTTTTGAGGTAAACCTGACAATGAAAGGCGAGCTCCTGCGGCCGCAAATAAGTTTCAACATTGTTTTGCCCGACAATAAAAATTATGGAGTGGCGAACGATGTACTTGCGAATGTACGCACCAAACTGGAGCAGCTTCGCCAGTCGGCTGGAGACATGAACAAGCAGGTGTTTTCTCTGCTGCTGTTGAACAGGTTTGTTGCTGAAAATCCTTTCAGCAGCCTGGCTTCCGGCGGATCGGCCACCAATATGCTGAAACAAAGTGTAAGCAAGTTGTTGACCGAGCAATTGAACCGATTGGCGGAAGGGTTGATAGAAGGCGTGGATATCAATCTGGGAGTTGAATCGAAAGATGACTATAGTACCGGGGAAAAACAGGAACGAACTGATTTGACCGTTGGCTTATCGAAGAGCCTGCTCAATGACCGGTTAACAGTAAGTGTGGGTAGCAATTTTGCTCTTGAAGGAACGCAGGCATCGAACCAACAGGCCAACAACATTGCCGGCAATGTGGCTATCGACTACACTTTAAGTCGCGATGGCAGGTACAAACTCCGGGCATATCGAAAAAATGATTATCAGGGAGTGATTGACGGGTATGTGGTGGAAACCGGCGTGAGTTTTATCATTACGCTGGACTATAACAAGTTTGCGCAGATATTCAGGAAGCGGAAGCGCTCCCCCGACCCCTCCATGAAGGGAGGGGAGAAGGAAAAGGAATCTGACCCTGGCCCCACACCCTCCCCCGACCCCTCCCTGAAGGGAGGGGAGAAGGAAACGAAGTCTGACCCTGACCCCGCGCCCTCCCCCGACCCCTCCATGAAGGGAGGGGAGATGGTAACCCCTGAATTTCAAAATTGGAATTAGAATGCGTGCACGCTTTAGTACATATAAAAATAATTTTCGCGGCAGCTTTGTCGGACCAGGCCGGTGGGCGTTGGGTGTTTGTCTTTTATTTCTTGTTGCCTGCAACAACCTTAAGCATTTGCCCGACAACGATGCTTTGTACACCGGGCACAGTTTGAAGCTGGATAGTATTGATGAAAAATCGAAGGAGCGGAAGAATATTAAAGAGGAATTATCGTCCCTGATTCGTCCGAAGCCCAACAGGAAGTTTTTGGGTATGCGGCTGCGTCTGACTGCCTATAATCTGGCCGGCAATCCCAAAAAGGAAGGTTCGCCGGCAAGCTGGTTGAAAAATAAGTTTGGAGAACCACCTGTGTTGATGAGCGATGTGAACCTGCAGCGCAACGTGCAGGTTTTGAAAAATCGAATGGAGAACAATGGTTTTTTCAGAGCGGAAGTTGTTGGCGATACTCAGATTCATAAGAATAAGGGTTCTGCCAGTTATACGGTGTTGGCCGGGCCCAGATTTCGGGTAAGAGATATTGTTTACGACAGCGGCTCCACCGCGCTGCAGCGTGCGATTCAGGATGTAGTGCCAGCTTCGTTGCTGAAGAGGGATGAGCCATTCAGTCTGGATCTTATTAAAGACGAACGAAACCGGATCGACGACAGTCTGAAGCAACACGGCTTTTATTATTTTGACCCCGACTACCTGATTGTAAAAGTGGATAGTACCATTGGTGATCGGGAGGTTAATTTGTACGTGCAGGTTAAGTCGGAAGCTCCACGTGAAGCCCGGCGGGTGTACCGAATCAGGAATGTGTACATATTTCCAGGTTACAGGCTGAGCTCGCCATCGTCCGACACATCGAAAGCGGGAATGGATTTTTATAGTGGCTACTATGTGCGCGATTCGGCCAAGCTGTACAAGCCTCGTTTATTTAAACATACCATGCAATTTGACCCCGGTGATGTGTACAACCGGAATGACCATAACACTACACTCAGCCGGCTTATCAACCTGGGGCTGTTTCGATTTGTGAAAAACCGGTTGGAGCCGGTACCCGGCGATTCGGCTTTGCTGGATGTATACTATTATCTCACACCCAACCGGCGTCAGGCCTTACGGGGAGAAGTAAATGCCAGCACCAAATCGAACAACCTGACCGGGTCTTCGGTAACTGTTGGCTGGCGCAAAAGAAATGCTTTTCGAGGTGGCGAGCTTTTGGGCATCGACGCTACCGGAGGTTTTGAGTGGCAGATAAGTGGTCAGCTAAAGGGATATAATACGTATAGATATGGACTGGAGGGTAACCTCAGCTTTCCCCGTTTTCTTATCCCTCTTTTCAGGGTTAGCAACAAAGGCGGTTTTATTCCAAGAACCAATCTGCAATTGGGCTTTGATGTATTAATCAAACAGAAGTTGTACCGGATGAATTCATTCCGTGCCGGTTTTGGATATGTGTGGAAAAATGGCCTGCTCAACGAGCATCAGTTGAACCCAGTAGCTGTTAACTACGTGCAGCCTGCTTATATTTCGCAGCAGTACCTGGATAGTATTGCGGTCAATCCTTCTTTATCAAAGGCAGTAGAACGTCAGTTTATACTTGGTTCTAACTATAATTATAATTTCAGTCAGTTGACCGGCGAAGGTTTCCGGTCGGGCTTTTATTTTAATGGAAATGTAGACGTGTCCGGAAACATTGCCGGTCTTCTTACCGGGGCGAATATTAAAGATGGGCGTCCGCAAAAGATATTTGATGCCGTATTCTCACAATATGTAAGGCTCGAAACCGATTTCCGATATTATCTGAATACCGGTGATAACAGTGTGTTGGCTAACCGTATCATTATTGGCGCCTCGCTGCCTTATGGAAACTCAACTGCTCTTCCATTTGTGAAGCAGTTTTTTGCTGGTGGTAATAATAGTGTTCGCGCCTTTCGCAGTCGCGCCCTTGGTCCCGGCTCCTACGCTCAACCTCAGTCAAGTGATTTCCTGCCCGATCAGTCGGGCGATATGAAACTTGAGCTGAACACTGAGTGGCGGATGAAGTTGTTCAGCATTGTGCATGGAGCTTTGTTTGTAGATGCAGGAAATATCTGGTTATACAATGAAGATCCCGGCAAACCCGGTGCAAAATTTGGCAGTGATTTTTTAAAGGAACTGGCAGTAGGCGGCGGTGTGGGCCTGCGGTTCGATATTTCCTTCCTCGTGCTTCGCTTCGATGTAGCCATTCCTCTAAGAAAACCTTTCCTTCCAGATGGCGAGCGTTGGGTATTTGATCAAATCAGTTTTAGCGATGCAAGCTGGCGCAGGGAGAATATTGTGCTTAATATAGGCATAGGATACCCGTTTTAGGCCTGCCTGCCGGCAGGCGAATGTGCAAGTGTGCAAACCTGCCTGCCGGCAGGCAGGTGTGAAAATGTGAAAATGGCGCCTTCGGCGAATGTGCGAGTGTGCAAACCTGCCTGCCGGCAGGCAAGTGTGCAAATGTGCAAATGATCAATTTAGTAGTATGGCTAACTGAAACCAATTAGCCTATTCTCTAATTGATCATTTGCACACTTGCACATTTTCACATTTGTTAAGCGTATTTTTCGGGATCGTTCTCGTAAATATTCGTAATTGATTAAAAAACAGAACATTATTTCTTGCAATGCGGGAAACTGCATACTATTTTAGCTCTCGTCAGCGTTTGATTATCAACCTGACCCATCCTATTCGAAAACTGTTTTAAAATCCGTACCGTGAAACGCCTTGTACCACTCACCGTATATGGCCTGGCCTATGCCTGGCTCAGCCTTTCGTGGGTGCCTGTAGAAAACGCAGGTGCACCGGTTTCCAACAATAAGACATTTTCGGTTGAAAGTTCAGTAAAGAAGTACGACGCTTCGGTAGAGGCGGCGTTGGTTCTTTATGAAAACATGCAACTTGCTGCAAAGGGGTTGTCGCAGGAAGCATTCCTGATTGCTGTGGAGGGTTATAAGAATTTAATGGAAGAAGAACTTATTCAGCAGACCCGTTATTTGACGATATGTGATTTTAGTCAGTCGGCGCGCAAAAAGCGGATGTATATACTCGATATGGACAATGAAGAGTTGGTTATTCAGACCTATGTGGCACATGGCCGCAACTCGGGAGGCGAATATGCTTTTCGTTTTTCAAACAGAGCCGAATCGCATCAGAGTAGTCTGGGTTTTTATCTGACTCAGCAAACTTATACGGGCGAGCATGGACTTTCGTTGCGCATGAAGGGTTTGGAAAAGGGAATTAATGATCAGGCTTATCGCCGGGCGATTGTGATACATGGTGCTACTTATATTGGCGAAGGACATATGGGCCGCAGCTACGGTTGTCCCGCGGTGCCGCAGCGTGAAAGCAAGAAGATTATACAAACTATAAAGAATGGCAGTTGCTTATTTATTTATCATCCCAATAAACAATACAAAGCAGCTTCGACGATACTTAACGATTGATTGGACACAACAACAAGGATGGATGAATCAAAACGGCCCAGACTACTCAAGTGCTGGGCTTGTTTTTTTGTTGGAAGTCAGGCTATTGGATTAGCCCATCCTCAATTTTCGCGTTTCCTCCACCCTATCTCCTGATTCGGTAATAGCTGGCCCCCTTATGTCGCCGAATGCGACAAAAGAATGTAAATTGAGGTTCTAATCAGGGGAACGCATGAAGAATATTGCCATTCTGGTGGCGGAATCGGCCGTTGTAGAGGCGGTGGCGGATCCGCGTTATATGTTTTCAGCAGTAAACGAATTTTTAAAAGCGCGCGGGCAGGTTCCGGCTTTTCGGATCGAAATGGTGGGGTTAACAAAAGATGTTCAACTGCTTGATGGATTATTTACGATACATGCCGATGCTACTGTTGATAATGCAAGCAGGCCTGATCTGATTATTATTCCTGCATTGAGTGGCGATTTGCAACAGGCAATCGATCTTAATAAGGGGTTTGTTCCCTGGATTGTATTTCAGCATCAGATGGGCGCTGAAGTGGCGAGTCTTTGTCTCGGAGCCTTTTTGCTGGCGTCTACCGGCCTGGTCGATGGAAAATGCTGCAGTACCCATTGGCTTTTTGCCAATCAATTCCGGTCTATGTTTCCCAAAGTTAATCTGGTAGATGACAGAATCGTAACGGAGCATAATGGTGTTTACAGTAGCGGTGGTGCCAACTCTTACTGGAATTTGTTACTTCATCTTGTTGAGAAATACACTAACCGTGAACTCGCTGTATTGGCTGCGAAGTATTTTGTACTGGATATTGACCGCAGGAGCCAGTCTCCATTTGCCATGTTCAGAGGTCAGCGGCTACACAACGATGAAGATATTGCGCGTGCCCAGGAATTTATCGAAGCCAATTTTACCGAGCGGATCAGTATCGACGATTTATGTCGCCTGTTGAGTATGGGTAGGAGGACTTTTGAGCGGCGTTTCCGTAAGGCGACTAATAACTCGGTTGTGGAATACATTCAGCGGGTAAAGATTGAAGCGGCCAAGCGCGAACTGGAAGAAGGTCGTAAAACGGTGAATGAAATCATGTACGAGGTCGGTTATGCCGATACCAAGGCTTTTAGGGATGTTTTTCGAAAAGTCACATCGGTTTCTCCCGTAGAATATCGTAACAAGTACAGTCGTGAGGTCATCAAACAGTCCTGATTTTGAACCCGGACTAAAAGTGGATTTTACATTTCCGAAACAGCAAAGGTGATTGGTTGAAGCCGGTAGGCTCTAACCGGGCGGCCGAACTGAAGGGCCGGGACCCAGGCTGGAGATTTTTTCATCAGGCGGATCACTTCTTCTTCCATTCCAAATCCAAATTTCGTGTCTGCTTCAATATCGCTCAAGGAGCCGTCGGTGTTAACCACAAATCGTACGAGTACCGTATAGCTTCCTACCGGTGCTCTCAAACGGACTGGTACGTCGGGGTTCAGGTTTTTTTGCAGGAAGCGACTCCAGCCGGCACTGCCTCCTTTGAATTCTGCTTCTCTTTCTTCGCAGGCGTCTTTGCTCAATTGAACTCCGTTAGAATCGTAGCAGGCCGACATCAGCAATTTACCTGCCTGATAAAGCTCTTCGGCTTTCAATTTTCCGTTGCGATCAAAGTGCTTCCATTTGCCTGTTCGAAAAGTGTCGAGCACCATATAACCTATCATCGAAACCGGTCCGTTTGAATACCAGTGTATGACGGTGCCATTGCCGTTTTCGTCGAAATAGCTGGAGTCGATCTGGTAGCCGTCTTTATTCCAGCCCAGGCGAACTCCGCGAACTTTTCCGTTTATGTAAAAAGCCGAATCAGCCATCATTCCGTTGTTGTGGTAACGCAGCCAGGCTCCTTCTCTCTTTCCGTTTTTGAACATGCCCTGGGCTTTGATCATTCCATTTCGGTGAAACTCCTGGCGCAGGCCATTTTGAATTTTTCCGGCTTCATCGCTATGCAGTGTTGAGAAAGCTATTGTCCAATCGGGCGCATAGTACCCCATTTGTTGCCAGCCACTATCTGTTTTGTTCGTTGTTGTTACGTAATGCGGTATTGCATTCGTTGGTCGCATCCAATAATCCCATTTCTCAATTTTCTCCTGTGCAGTGGCGGATGTCAGTAGCAATACTGTGAATAGTGTGGTTGCCAATTTCATATGATAGATCAGGTTCGGCGTAAAGATATTCTGCGAATAGCAAAATTTATAATAATCAGTCAAAATGCTGACCATTGTCAGTCGCTTTAGAGGGGTCGTGGCATTACATTCACCTACAAAATAGGTTATATGAAAAATTCCTTTTCTGGCCGTGTGGCTCTCGTTACCGGCGGAAGTTTTGGTATTGGTGCCGCAACTGCCATTGCTTTTGCAAAGGAGGGCGCACAGGTAGTTATTGCGGATATCAATTCGAATCCCGACACTCTGCGGCAGTTGCAGGAGATTAGTCCCTCCAGTAGTTTTATACATTGTGATGTGTCGCAAGCCTCTGATGTGGAGCGGCTGATTGATCAGATCGGTTCTTCCTATGGGCGGCTTGATTTTGCCTTTAACAATGCTGGTATTGAGGGCGACAATGGTACCGTTGATCAGTCTACAGAGTTGAACTGGGATCGGGTGCTGGCTGTTAACCTGAAGAGTGTGTATTTGTGTATGCACGCGGAAATCGGGTTGATGTTGAAGCAGGGTTCTGGTGCTATTGTGAATTGTGCCTCCGTTGCCGGCCTGATGGGATTTGCCAATTTGCCAGCATATGTTGCCAGCAAGCATGGAGTTGTGGGATTAACTCGTGCTGCTGCTCTTGAGAATGCCAGTCGCCATATTCGGATCAATGCTGTTTGTCCGGGAGTGATTCGCACTCAGATGGTGGAACGGGTGATACATGGTGATCCTGAATTGGAGAAAGCTTATACTGCCATGGAGCCAATTGGCAGAATGGGGCGTGCAGAGGAGGTGGCTGATGCTGTGCTTTGGTTATGCTCCGATGGTGCTTCCTTCATGCATGGTGCGGCTGTTCCTGTGGATGGGGGGATGACTGCGGGGTGAGGTGAAAGGTGAGAGGTGAGAGGTGAAAGGTGAGAGGTGAAAGGTGAGAGGCGAGTGGTGAGGGGTGAGTGGTCAGGTTGGGGGCGAAGAATGGCACTAAACAGCACTGTGTGTCCGCAGCTATTCTTCCATTCGAGGGGCGGTCGGACGACCGGTCCGACCGGGGTCGAGCTAGTTTCGATGGGAGGGAATAATCCGAGCTACGTGGCCGCCCGTCCGACGGGCGGTCGGATGAGCGGTCCGACCGGTTGAGCGGGTTGCCAAAGAGCGTCGTGATCCGATCTTGTAAAGAACCCCGTCCGATGGGCGGTCGGATGACCGGTCCGACCGGGGAGAGTGAGTTGTGATCGGCAGTAATAATCCGAGTCATTTGGTTACCCCGTCCGATGGGCGGTCGGAAGACCGGTCCGACCGGGGTGAATGGTGGCCGAAGACAGTCTTGATCCGCGCTAATAGGCGACCCCTTCTCAGTGGCGGTCGGACGACCGGTCCGACCGGGGTTAACCTAGTTGCGATAGGCAGTACAAGTCTGATCTCTTTTAAGACCCCGTCCGACGGGCGGTCGGATGACCGGTCCGACCGAGGTATCGGGTTGGCCGAAGACGGTTTTGACGCGTTCTTTTCGACGACCCCGTCTGTGAGCCGGTCGGAAGACCGGTCCGACCGGGGTTAGAACGGGTTGCCGAGAACAGTCTTAATCCGATCTTTTAAACGACCCCGTCCGACGGGCGGTCGGAAGACCGGTCCGACCGAGGTGGCAGGTTGCCGAAGAAAGGTTTGATCCGATCTTTTAAACGACCCCGTCCGACGGGCGGTCGGAAGACCGGTCCGACCGGGGCAGGCGGATTGCGAGCACAATCGTGCCTCGAATTTGTGTGAAACCCGACTGGGGGCGGTCGGAAGACCGGTCCGACCGAGGTAGCGGGTTGAGGAGGACAATCGTGATCCAATGCATTTCTTTTAAACGACCCCGTCCGACGGGCGGTCGGAAGAGCGGTCCGACCGGGGTAGCGGGTTGAGGAGGACAATCGTGATCCAATGCATTTTGTCACTCAGGTTAAGGTCGGTCGGAAGAGCGGTCCGACCGAGGTAAAGCGAGTTGCGATGGGCAGTGCTAATCTGATCTTTTTTAGAGACCCCATCCGACGAGCGGTCGGAAGAGCGGTCCGACCGAGGTAGCGGGTTGGCCGAAGACGGTTTTGACCCGTTCTTTTCGTCGACCCCGTCTGAGAGGCGGTCGGAAGACCGGTCCGACCGAGGTAGAACAGGTTGCCGAGAACAGTCTTAATCCGATCTTTTAAACGACCCCGTCCGACGGGCGGTCGGAAGAGCGGCCCGACCGGGGCAAACGCTGTGCTACGAGGAACAACCCATACACACCATCGACTTCATATCAACTACCACAACGGGCATCCCCCAACACCACCCATCCCACAAAAACCATATCTCCCATAACACAAATCGTTGTTTCTTTCAACAAACAAAAACAATAACAGAAATTCCAAATAAAATAAGTTGCTTTAAACAACAATAACTGGCTGTTGTTCAATCATGTATAAAAAAGTGCACAGCCAATAGCCTTTATTGTATATTTTTTTACACACTATTTTACATTGATTTACACATTATGGCGACTAGACGAACCAAACTGGACAGAGGACAAGTCCTCGCAACACTGGTAGAAGCTTCAGGAAAAAATAAAGAAGACATCGCGGCGAAAGCAGGTTACAGCCGCTCTTCGTATTACAAACATATCGAGAACCCCGATCTCGATTTCCATATACTGATCGCATACGGTAAAGCACTGAATCACGACTTCAGAGAAGAATTTCCAGATATGCCACAATACCTGGTGGAGGATGCCGACGCGTACTATGGACGAACAGCTGAAACACTGGAAGAAGCACTTCAACAAAAAGAGTACTGGAAAAACAAATATATTGACCTGATGGAACGATATACGGCATTGATCGAAGAGAAAATCGCCCAACTCCGATCAAGCTGAATGACTACAGTTTAATGTCCATCACCTGCATCTGCTTGCGACTCTCTTCTGCCTTGAAACACATAATATGACTTTCAATGGAAGCTTCAATGGTAGAACTTAAAAGCTTCTTGTCGTCCTGAGCAACAGCCTGCACCCAGTCGGCAACCAGGCGCCAGTCGCCACCACCATGACCTTCATTCCTGTAGTTCTCAACCTCTTCCACAGTGGTCTCGTACTTCTTCACTTTATCAGTCCTGAAATCGTGTATCACGAGTTTGTCCATATCACCCTCAATATACCCCATACTACCCATCACGCGGGTTCTGCGTCCGCCAAAAGGAGTAAAGGCTTCCATACTAAAACTGGCAGTAACACCATCCTCAAAAAGAATATTGCTGGTATAATGATCACACTGGTCGTTGTCCATCCGATAAACGCAGCGGCCATAATCGGAAGTTCGCAGATACTCTAGAATCGCATCGTCCTGCAGCTTTTTCTTTTCGGGCAGGTCAAACACATAAGTGCGCTCGCGCTTCCGGTAGTACAACTTCAAAGCAGAATAGGGACAACTGCTTTCAACGGCACAACCCTCAATGCAGCGCGGCTTGCTGCCCTTGGGAGCATTCTCTTTTTTAAACCAGCGAAGCCCACCAAAGGCCTGAATCTTGCGCGATTCTTTTCCCAACATCCATTTAATAATGTCTAGATCATGGCAGGATTTGGCTAACAAAATGGGGGTGGTCGCTTCGCTGCTACGCCAGTTGCCCCGAACATACGAGTGTGCCATATGAGTATGCTCAATAGGCTCCAGATGTTGCAGACTCACCACTTCGCCAATAGCACCACTTTGTAGCAACTCGCGCAGCTTTACAAAATAGGGTGCATACCGTAGAACATGACAGACGGCAACTATACGCCCGGTTTCACGAGTCAGATTAAGAATATCGCGGCATTCCTGCTCGGTTGGAGCAATAGGCTTTTCCAGTAAAATATGGTAACCGGCTTTCAGGGCCTCCATACAGGGTTCGTAATGCAAATGATCGGAAGTGGCAATAACAATGGCGTCGGCAAAACGTCGACGTTTAAAAATGTCTCGCCAGTCCTCGAACCGCTGGGAAGGAGGAATATGATGCTTACGAGCAAAACGCTCGTTTCGCACCGGGGTTGGCTCAGCAACGCCGACAATATTCAACTGATCTGGATATTCAACGGCGTAGTCGCCATATACATTGCCACGGGCACCCGCGCCAATTACGATAGCTGTAACGGGCCTCGCGAGTTTTTTGTGAAGGGGATTGTTGGGAAGTATCAGCGGCTCGCCAGTTTCATTTCTACCCCATAACGAAAAAGGGAAGAAAGTACCCCCTACAGTAATACCAATCCTTTTTAAAATATTTCGATGCGACCACTTCGAATTGGTCATGATTAACGCTTTTGATGATCTGTTGATTAAAGATTCGTCTGTCGGACCTTTGTTTTAAAGTTAGCCAATCCCGACTACTTACTAACCCAATATCAGGCCTAAATAAAATTTAAAACCGACACAATGCCGACAGTTTGTCCTGTTCGTTACAACAAGCTTACAGGTCAGGATGACCGGCCAATGGTTTTTAATCGAAATCTAATTCCATTCTGATCCGATTCTTAAGCTTGGTAAATCAGCTACTTAATTGTACCCCCTTGCCTGCCCTGACAGACCGGTGCCATGTGTAGCTAAATGATTTCTAACAAATTGGTGCAGGTTTTGTTATCAGGAAGAACCATCATTTTTAAAACCGAACCATGCAAATCCTGCTAGTAGAAGACGAACCCTCGGTGGCCTCGATGCTTAACAAAGGACTGGGCGAAGAAGGCTACCAG
Organism: Chitinophagaceae bacterium; assembly: GCA_046297935.1. Classification (GTDB taxonomy): domain Bacteria; phylum Bacteroidota; class Bacteroidia; order Chitinophagales; family Chitinophagaceae; genus CAYMZZ01. The sequence continues at coordinate 41,227 of JBKBHA010000017.1, read as the reverse complement.
GTAACAGTTGCACCCGACGGCCGACTGGGCCTGCAACTGGCAACCGACAATCCCTATAGTCTCATCATTCTTGACGTAATGCTTCCCGGCATCAACGGCCTGGAGCTATGCCGCGAAATCAGAAAGCAAAATATAAAAACGCCGATCCTGATGCTGACGGCACTGGCTACCACCGATAATGTAGTGACGGGACTCGACGCGGGAGCCGACGACTATATCACCAAGCCATTCAAGTTTAGAGAACTGTCGGCGCGACTTCGCTCGCTTGCACGCCGGCAACCGGCTCAGGAAACAGAAAAAATTTTGAAACTGGACGATCTCGAAATGAACCTGTCCGCGAAAACGGTTACACGGTTTGGCCAAAATATTTCCCTCACGGCAACTGAATACCGACTGCTGGAGTACCTGATGAAGAATAAGGGCCGGGTGGTGTCGCGACTCGACATCCTGGAACAGGTATGGGGAATCAATTTCAATATGGGCACCAATGTGGTCGATGTATATATGAACTATCTCCGTAAAAAAGTGGAGCGCAAAAATTCGGAAAAGTTGATCCACACAGTTATCGGCATGGGCTATTGCATGAAAGATCCGGCAGCATGAGAATTCAGACACAAACAGCCCTGCTCTTTACCCTGCTGGCAGCAACGGTGATCCTTCTATTGAATGGCATCATGTACTATACAGCCTCGATCGATACGGCCAGCGATTTCAAAAAGCGTCTTGAGCTGCGGGTAATTGTGGCTTCTAAAATATACTTCGAAAAAGATACGACCTCCTCGGCCACCTACAACGAATTGCGACAACAATACCTGGAAGTGCTGCCGGAAGAGCGTGAATTCATTTTTCCGGCTACGCTTCCAATCGATAGTATTAACTTGCCGAAAGGGCTCGATGTACCTCGGTCCTACCTGAGCGAACTTCTCAGCACCAACGAAACAGTTTATTTCAAGAAAAGCGAAAAGTACTATGCGGGTATTCACAACAAGGTTGGTGACGATACCTACATCATCATTAAATCCGCGGTCAACCGATTTGGCTTACAGGCCCTGACCAATCTTCGCAAAATTCTGGCTGGTGCTTTTGTTGCCAAAGTAGTGTTGGTATTTGCCATCAGCTTTTATTTTTCCCGAAAAACATTTAAACCGTTCCGCGATATCATCAACCGGGTAAACAGCATCGGCGTGGAAAACCTGTCGCTAAGGCTGGCAGAGAAAAAGGGGAAGGACGAAATTGCCGAACTCACGAGTACGTTCAACGGTATGCTGGATAGGCTACAGACGGCTTTTGATATTCAAAACAATTTTGTCAGCAATGCTTCCCACGAGCTGAAAACGCCGCTCACCACCATCATTGGCGAAGCGGAAATAGTGCTGGCCAAGGAAAGGGATGCGGCAGCTTACCGTCAATCGCTTGAGGTGATACTTAAAGAAGCAGAGAAATTGGAAGCACTCACCTCGGCGCTTCTCAGCCTGGCACAGTCGGGTTTCAACAACAATAAGGTTAGCCTCGAAATTGTTCGTATAGACGAACTGCTGTTCGACATACATGCCACTATTCACCGCATTCATCCTGAAAGCCAGGTCCATCTTCAATGGGATGATCTGCCTGCGGATGAAAACCAGCTGGTATTGCACGCCAACCCGCAACTACTTAAACTTGCTATCAGTAACATCATATTAAACGCCTGCAAATATTCTAATAATGAAGTGGTGGAAGTGAAATTGTCAAGCCGCGACAACAAGATCATTATACGCATCACGGATTCGGGCATTGGTATACCAACAGAGGAACTCAAACACGTGTTTGTTCCCTTCTTCCGCGCTTCCAATACAGGGTCGTTTAAAGGATATGGTGTAGGTCTCCCGCTTTCGTTAAACATAATCAGACAACACAAAGGCAATATCCATGTGTCGTCTGCGGAAGGACAGGGAACCACCGTTACGGTGGAATTGCCTCTCCAATAATTTCAGCCGCCTTAATAATCTGTAAGCGAAGGTTTTGTAGAAGGGCTTTTGGGAAGCGACCCCGTTCTAATCCGGTTCTTATCACATTCTTAAGAAATTTTAAACAGCCTCTTAAGCGGTCTTAATAGCCATGGTGGAAATTTGTATTGTCTTAAACAACAATTCAAATTTTGCAACTATGAGAAATGTATTGATACCTACTGATTTTAGTGTTGATTCATTGCACTGGGTTGAACAAACATTACAGGCACTCGATGATCAGCCTATATCTATCAACCTCTTTCATGCTTTTGATATGAATATTTCGGCGCCCGATGTATTGGGGCAGTCGCGTCGGGTTCCCTATGCGCATTTACTGACCGATGAATTCCGCCAGGCCTGCAAGCGTTTAAAGGATAAGTATCCAAAAATTCTGAAAGGGATTCAGCTTCGCCATATGTATGGCAATACGGCTAACCTGTTTCGCAATTTCATTGACGCACACGATATAGACCTGATTGTGGCCCCGAAATATTTTCGCTGGCAGCCGGTTGCGCCTGGCAGCATTGACCCTTCGGGCTTTTTTGCAAAAGCAGGCATTCCGGTGCTTAGTGAATTACCACGCAAGCGCAAAGTAATGCACACGGCAGCGCCGCTGGCCGAAACCGTGGCTGTACTGATTAACTAAGCTCCCTTTTAAATACTATGGAAATTCAGCATTTATGTTGTTGAAGAAAAATATTCCGATCACCTACATCTTCGGAAAAATACGAACGGAGCTAATTTTTGTAACGGTATATGCTATTGTGATAGCAATTCTGTACGAGAATTTCCATTTCACTCGTATTTCCATACCCATCGCCGTGCCGGCGATCATGGGTACCGTATTATCACTACTGCTTGGTTTCCGAAGTAACCAGGCCTACGATCGCTGGTGGGAGGCCCGCCATATCTGGGGAGCAATCGTAAACGATTCCCGTACGCTGGCGCGACAGATAATCTGTTTCACGGATGTTGTATATGAAGGCGATGAAGTACATCAGTTTCGTGAGCGCTTCGTCCGCCGGCAGATTGCCTGGTGCTTTAGTCTTGGACAGTTCCTTCGGGGCGAGTCGGCCACACGTGGGCTGGAACGCCACCTCATGCCTGATGAAGTGGAGGAGTTGCGACTATACGATCACACTCCGTCGGCAATACTGGATCTGCACGCGAGAGATTTGAAGATGGCACTGGACAATGGATGGATCAACCGCTTTCAGCAGGTGGAGCTGGACCGTACGCTCAGCCGTCTTTGCGATGCCATGGGTAAATGCGAGCGTATCAAGAATACGGTGTTTCCGGTAACCTACAGCATGTACATTCACCTGTCGATGTTGTTGTTTATAGCATTACTTCCATTTGCCGTTATACAGTTCTTCGGACTGATGGAAGCTCCGGTGGTAGTTGCTATTGCTACTTCCTTTCTGCTGATCGAGAAAATGGCGATTCATTTGCAGGATCCGTTTGAAAATAAACCCACAGATACGCCAGTTACCACGATCGCGAGAGGTATTGAAAAAAATCTGTCGCAAATGATCCAGGACCGCACACCGATCGATACCCGTCATCGCGAAGATTATTTTTATGTGCTGTAACTGAACAGTTGTTTATTCGGGCAAAGTTTTTTGAGGAATTAACTGAAGAATTTGTTCAGCAAACTCGTTGCAGGCGTTTTGCACACTTTCCAGGTCGTGTGATTTGATATGCGAGCCGATTACATGGTCTCCGGTCTGTGGCAACGCCTGTTCTTTTTTCTTGCCTTCAGCGGTGCCCAACTGACGGAACATGCGCTGCATGGCAGACACTTTCACCACGGGATCCTGATGCTCTTCGTCCTTATAATAATACAATAGCAAAACAGGCTGTGTTATTTTTTCGAAGAGCGACTGATGCATGGTTTTTTCCAAAAGCTCTTCCAGTTCAACGGCAGCTTCCATGCGGTAGCGATTATTCCAGTATTGTTTGTAAATGGCGCTGCTGTCGGAGGAAACATTGTACTTCCCCTTTACCAGGTGTGCAATCTGTAATCCCCAGTGATTGTTGAGCAGCCAGGCATTGGCATCGTTGATGGCGATGTTGGGAGATAGCAAAATGAGCGCTTTCACCTTATCGGGATAAGTGGCAGCCAGCTGCAGTGCCAGTGTGCCGCCGGTGGATGTGCCAATCAATATCAGGTTATCGCCCAACTGATTGCCGATTGTCATAGCTTCTTTGGCGGAGTTCCATAATTTGTCGGCAGTGAGGGCAGCCAATGGCTCAGTAGTATCGATGCCATGTTCGGCCAGGCGACTGAGGTAAAGATTACAGCCGTAGCGACGGGCAAAGTTTTCGTGAACGGGGTCACCTTCTTCCTGGCTGGCACTGAATCCATGCAGATAAACCACCGACCAGGGTGTTCGCGCCCTGGCAGTATCGTTGGCCCAGATAATGCGCGCCTGGTTATCCGGTTTAAGCCGGTGCCGGGATTCCTGCTGCTCTACGTAGTTCAGCAGGCTGGCTGGTTCGGCCGGTATGGCGGGCAGTGCCGCATCAAAAACGGGCGGGCTGGGCTGCGGGCCTAAAAAGTACAGCACAATCAGTATCAGCAGGATCAGGGCTGTCCATTTCAGAAATTTCATAAAGGGGCTTTGAATAAAACTACTCCAAATACCGCTTGGTAGGGCGTTAAGGCGATATTAATTCTTTGAATCCCTTGCTGCCCCCGCCGAATTGATGTACCTTTGCCGCCTCAAAAAGCAGCGGGCCCCTAACGGACCCGCCCGGATCGCAGGAACAGGGGAAATGGATCAGCAAGGCTATTCGCTACTCTTTGACGCACAGCTGCTTGAGAGAGTAATTCAGCAATCATTATGCAAATCAGAAATATCGCAATTATTGCGCACGTAGACCACGGCAAGACAACGCTGGTCGACAAAATCCTTCACGCCACCAAGGTTTTCCGTGATAATCAGGAAACCGGTGAGCTCATTATGGACAGTAACGACCTCGAACGTGAGCGGGGCATTACCATATTCAGCAAGAACGCCGCTGTTACTTATAAAGATGTGAAGATCAATGTGATCGATACTCCTGGTCACGCCGACTTTGGCGGTGAGGTTGAGCGTGTGTTGAAAATGGCCGACGGTGTAATTCTGCTGGTCGATGCCTTTGAAGGCCCCATGCCTCAGACCCGTTTTGTACTTCAAAAGGCCCTGCAGTTGAACCTGAAACCTATTGTGGTTATCAATAAGGTAGACAAACCCAACTGCCGCCCCGACGAAGTGCACGATGCGGTATTTGAACTCTTCTTCAACCTGGATGCATCTGAAGAGCAGCTCGATTTCCCCACTTTCTATGGTAGTGGAAAAAATGGCTGGTTCAACGATTCGCTGACCCAGATCGATAATATTAACCCGCTGCTGGATGGAATATTGAAACATGTTCCTGCACCCCGGGTATCAGAAGGTCCATTGCAATTGCAGATCACATCGCTCGACTATTCATCTTTCCTTGGAAGGATTGCGATTGGTAAAGTGAGCCGTGGAGTGATTCGCGAAAACCAGCAGGTTGCACTTATGCAGGCCGACGGTACAGTACGCAAAACACGCGTTCGCGAGTTGTATGTGTTTGAAGGCATGGGTAAGAAAAAAGTAACCGAAGTAGTAGCCGGAGATCTTTGCGCTGTGGTAGGTATTGAAGACTTCAATATCGGCGACACCATTGCTGATGCGGAGAATCCGGAAGCATTGCCGGTGATCAGCGTGGATGAGCCTACTATGAACATGCTGTTTTCTGTAAACAACTCACCCTTCTTTGGTAAGGACGGAAAATTTGTTACCTCGCGTCACCTGCGCGACCGGTTGATGAAAGAAACGGAGAAGAACCTGGCGCTGAAAGTGATGGATAGCGAAGAGGGTGACAGCTTTGTGGTTTATGGCCGTGGTATCCTTCACCTGGGTATCCTTATTGAAACAATGCGTCGCGAAGGTTATGAGCTCACTGTAGGTCAACCACAGGTAATTGTAAAAGAAATTGATGGCAAGCGCTGCGAGCCATATGAGATACTGGTGGTAGATGTGCCCCAGGAATTTGCTTCCAAGGTGATTGACCTGGTATCTCGTCGCAAAGGCGAAATGCTGGTGATGGAAACCAAGGGCGAAATGCAGCACCTGGAGTTTGAAATTCCTTCGCGTGGTCTGATCGGCCTGCGTACACAAATGCTTACTGCTACCACTGGTGAAGCCGTAATGGCGCACCGCTTTAGCGAATACAAGCCCTGGAAAGGCCCGATCCCCGGACGTAATAACGGCGTGTTGATTTCGAAGAATACCGAGAAAACAACCGGTTACTCAATCGACAAATTGCAGGATCGTGGAACCTTTTTCGTTGATCCGGGTGAGGAAGTTTATACCGGTCAGATTATTGCCGAAAACATTAAACCCGGCGACCTGGTAGTAAATGCTACTGAAGCGAAAAAACTGACCAACCACCGTGCAAGTGGAAGCGACGATGCTACCCGCATTGCTCCTAAAACGCTGATGACGCTGGAAGAATGTATGGAATACATTCAGCAGGATGAGTGCATTGAAGTTACTCCCAACTTCATTCGCATGCGCAAGGTAATACTTGATGAAAACGAGCGCAGCAAGCAAAGCAAGCGGATGAGCGCTGAAGCAATCTGATAGATATTTAGATGATATAAAGAAGCCCGCTGATCATTGTCAGCGGGCTTTGTATTTTAATACGATTGAAAAATCTATTTCATCTCATCTATTTTTTTCTTCAGCGCCGGTGCATCGGCCGACTGCAGACTTAGCAATTTTAGATAGGCAGCTTCCGCTTTCTTTTTGTCTTTCATTCCCACATACACCAATCCCTGATAGTAAAAGGCCAGCGGTGGTTGACCCATTTGTATTGATTGATCAATAGCAGCGAGTGCCTGGTCCCATTTCTGCTGGGCATAATACGCGTATCCCAGTTCTGCATGAAAAATTGGTTCGCGGCTATTTAGCTGAATTGCCTTTTGCAAATGCTGAATTGCCTGATCGTATTCTTTCATTTCATTATTACACCAGGCGAGGCCAAAATAAGTGGCGGCATTGTTAGGATTTAGCCGAATGGCACGCCGGTACTGTGCAAATGCTTCCTCAGGCTGAAGCAATAACACCCGGTAGGTATCGCCCAGTCCTTTGGCTGCGGTCGGATTGCTGGAATCGATTGACTGTGCTTTTCGATAAGCAGCAATTGCTTCTGTTGTCTGTCTGCGAGCATAATGGATGTACGCAATTTCATTCCACGACTCTACAAACTGGCTATCGATGGTCAGGCTCTTTTGCAGGCTAAGCAGGGCACTGTCCAGCAGATTAGCTTCCACCTCGCAATATGCTTTGCGAAACCAGTGCTGAGCAGTTTGCTGTTGGGCCGACGACAGCTGCAGGAAGCTACGGTAATAGGGCAGGGCCGCCAGGAATTGTTGCTTCATTTCATAATGCAGCTGTGCCAACTCCCGATATGCAGCCACATAATCCGGCTTCAGCTCAATAGCTTTTTCGAAATTTTCCTGCGCCTTACCGGCGTCTGATAATTTGCGATAGGCATAGCCTCGTTCGAAGAAAATGCGCGATTGTTGGCCAAGGCTAGTTTGCGCTTTTCCGAGTGCTTCTATGGCCAACTGGTATTGCTCCAGTTCATTGTAGCTCCATCCCATTTCATACCAGGCTTCGCCCATCGACGGATTCTGAGCAGTCGCATTTTGAAAAGCGGTCACCGCTTCAGCATATTTTTTCTTAGCCATTAATTCTTTTCCGGAATCGAACCATTCCTGCGCTGTTTGAGCCTTCAGGCCCATTGCAATACTCAGCAGGAAAAACAAAAGAAGCGTACGCATAAACTATATTTTTTTAGCACATAGCCGCAAGGGATACCGAAAAATACCGGTTCAATACAGTTGCTGCAATACCCATTCATGGGTATAGTGGCAGCCTGACCAATATTGCCGATAGAATAAACTACTCAGGCCATCAAGTGTTATCTTTGCAGAAATCGGTGAAAATGAAAAAGAGGTTGATTCCGTTTTTACTTTTTTTGGGTCTGGCACTGCTTTTTTCGATGGCAGCAGATGCGCAGTGTTCCATTTGTACCAAAACGGCCCAGCAACTGGGCGAAAAACCAGCAAAGGCCCTGAACACCGGTATACTTTACCTGGCATTTACTCCCATGGCCATTATTGGTTTTCTGGCTTATCGCTGGTGGAAGAATAACCGGGAAGCCTGAATTCGGCTGCCAGCTTGAACAAGTTAAGCGGCCCCCGCTCCATAGCTTCCTCTACCCGTTGTTGTACTTTACTTCTTTCCAGATCACTCATTCGAAGCTTTTGTATGATCTGCCAAAGTCGGGCGGTGAGCAACCACCGTTTTCGTTCCCTGTTTTCTGATTCGTGTCCGGCATCAGATTCCAGCGCGACCAACAGTTCATCATATCCCTTGTGTTCCGATGCTACGGTGCGTACTATGGGTATTTCGCGCTTTTGCCGGCTGAAGGCCGGGGCCATCATTTGCCGCAGGTATTGAACAAAGCGGTCCGCATCGGGGCGATCGCTTTTGTTGACTACAAACAGGTCGGCAATCTCCATTACACCCGCTTTCATGGTTTGTACTTCGTCGCCGGCTTCGGGCACCAGCACCAGCATCGTTGTGTCGGCCAAACCGGCAATTTCAATTTCGCTCTGACCAATGCCGATTGTTTCAATGAGAATGGTATCAAAGCCGGCTGCCTGCATCACAGCCGTAATTTCAATGATCATTTGATTGAGTCCGCCCAGGCTGCCACGGCTGGCCAGGGAGCGGATATACACCTGCGGATGATTGTACCACTGGCTCATGCGAATGCGATCGCCCAACACGGCACCCAGATTGAAAGGCGAAGATGGATCCACACAAAGCACTCCAACCTGCTGGCCCTTTTCAGTGTATGAAGCAATCAGTCCATCGACCAGGGTACTTTTGCCGGCGCCCGGAGGACCCGTAATACCAATGATGCGGGCATGACCAGCGGGAAGCTGTTGCAAAAATTCCAGCCAGCCCTCCTGCTCATTTTCTACAAGCGTAATGGCCCTTGCCAGGGATTTGCGATCGCTTTGTTGAATGCCTGTTAAAAGCTGTTGCCAATTCATATATTTATCAATCGTTACAAATGTAGTTTAATATTGCTGCAGCGAATGCAGGCGCAGCTATCCGGTTTAGATCAAATGAAATAACTTTGAAGGATGACCAATTTTATTCCCATATTTCCATTGGGCATTGTGGTGTACCCGGGCGAACAACTGAACCTGCATATTTTTGAACCACGGTATAAACAATTGGTGATTGAATGTTTTGAACAACAAAAGCCATTTGGCATTCCGGCCGTGATCGAAAATCAGATGCGCGAACTGGGTTCAACTGTACAGGTGGAGAAGATTGTAAAAACTTATGACAATGGAGAAATGGATATTGTGACCCGTGGGGGAGCTGTATTTCGAGTGCTGGAAATTATAAAAGAGATACCTGAAAAATTGTACAGCGGCGCCATTGTGAATTATCCCGATAATCGCGAAGCGGGCAATACTGAAAAAATGAGAGCCGTTATTGCCGGCATTCGCGAGCTGCATCGGGTATTGAATTTGAATAAGGAATTTAAAAAACCCGATCAGGACCTGAAGAGTTATGATGTAGCACACCATGCAGGCCTTTCGCTGGAGGAAGAATACGAGTTGCTGAGCCTGCTTGATGAGCGGCAGCGACAGGAGTATCTGAAAAGACATTTGAATAAGGTATTACCATTGGTAACCGGACTGGAGCAGATGAAAGAAAGGATTCAGCTAAACGGACATTTTAAAGACCTGAAAGGATTTTCGCTATAAAAACTATTTGCACACCTGCCTGACGGCAGGCAGGTTTGCACATTTCCACATTTGCACATTATACCATGATTTCTCTTTGTTTCGACTTTGGCAATACCCGGCGCAAACTCGCCATCTTTAACGGAGCTGAACTGGAACGCGTGCAGGTGTTGCGCGACGATAGTTCGGAAACCATTAAAGCACTTATTGAGCAGTACAAGCCCGCCAAGAGCATACTCAGCTCGGTAGTGGAGCATAATCCGGAAATGGAGATATTGCTGGCTGAAAAGACCAAATTTCATAAGCTGAATCACCATACCCGCCTGCCATTTACCACACCTGTTGGCAAGCCCGAAACGATTGGTGCCGACCGGCTGGCACTGATTGCCGGAGCGGTTCACCTTTTCCCGAAAATGCATAACCTGGTCATTGCACTCGGCAGTTGTGTTACCTATAATTTCTGCAATAAGTTTCATGAATTCCTCGGCGGAGGTATTTCTCCCGGCCTTGAAATGCGTCTGAAATCGCTGAACTACTACACCGCAAAACTCCCACTGGTGGCCGCCAACAGCAACGCACCGCTGATTGGATACGATACCGCCACGAACATCCACAGTGGGGTGGTTTTGGGTATGGTCTATGAAATGGATGGATTTATCGATGAATACAGTCGCAAATTCGACAACTTTAACGTGCTGTTAACCGGGGGTGATATGGTCTATTTGGCTTCACACCTTAAAAACAAGATATTTGCAGACCCTGATTTAATCTTTAAAGGTCTTTATGCCATTAGTGAAGTCAATAACCCCTAAGATAATCAATGTCTTAGGTGGCAGGTGGTTTGCGATTAGCCTTATACTGACTGCTTTTACGCTTCCCGCAACAGCCCAGGATAACTCACCCTACAGCCGTTATGGCCTGGGCGACCTGGTGCCGAATACGAATATTAATACCCGTGCAATGGGTGGCATTTCGGCCGGCTACACCGACATTTTTTCGATCAATTATAACAACCCGGCAAGCTTTAGCGCTTTTCAGGCCATACGCCAGCAGACCTCGAAAAAACTGGCTTCGGGCCGCGCCATTTTTGATGCCGGCATCAACCTCGAAAGCCGCACACTGCGCGAGCCGAACAATATTGGCAAGTTCACAGCAAGCAATGCCTTGTTTTCGCATATACAGGTGGGTGTGCCGCTTCGTCCCAACTGGGGACTGAGTTTCGGTCTTCGTCCAATTTCCCGAATCAGCTACAATATCGTTCGCAGTACGCTTCTTACCGATCCCAATACAGGCCTGCCTATTGATAGTGCCTTCACTACCAACGAAGGCGATGGGGGCTCCTATCTGGTGTCGGCTGGTACCGGCTTTAAGTTTGAATTTGGTAAGGATTCCAGCAATATCAAAAGGCACGCGATTGCTTTTGGTATTAATGGTGGTTATTATTTTGGAAAGAAGGACTATGCCAATCGTCTGGCTATTCAAAATGACTCACTGCTTTACAATGCCGGAAATTTTCAAACCCGTACGACCTACGGCGATATTCAATTGACCGGTGGTTTGCAATACACCGGCTATTTCAAACGCACCAACGAAGAAGAATTTGCATTGACCATTGGTGCCTTCGGAAATCTGAAAACAGATCTGAATGCCCGCCGCGACATCATTCGCGAAACATATATCTACGATCCCAGTTCGGGCTACAATACTATTGACAGTGTTTGGTCGGAAAAGGATGTGAAAGGGGTAATCACTTATCCTACCAATATTACTACCGGCTTTGTGCTCGAGCGCAAGGCGATTAAGAAAGTGTCCTGGCTGATTGGTGTGGATTATGTCCGCCAGAATTGGGATGAGTTCATGATCTATGGCGAAAAGGATCCTACCCTGCGTAGCAAATCGGAAATTCGTGTAGGTGGTCAGATCCGTCCTGTTCAAAAAGCTTCTTACTTCAGCAATGTGGCCTATCGCCTGGGCTTTTTCTTAGGCAACGATTATATTCAGGTGCAGAACGAAAAGATACCTGTATTTGGAGCAACCCTTGGTTTCGAACTTCCTTTCCGCAAGTTCAATCGCCAGCAGATGTATCAGGAAACAAAAGTGAACCTGGCCTTTGAGTTCATTCGCCGCGGCAACAACGACAACCTGTTAAAAGAAAATCAATTCCGATTGTCCGCTGGTTTTGCGCTCAGCGATTTCTGGTTTATCAAACGTAAATTTGATTAATCGAAGAAATCGGTTTCCATTTTTGTATCATCTTTTTCAGCGCAAAATGACACGTATCGTCCTGCCTGCTATTTTTTTCACTGCCATCATGTTGTTGATGAGCTGCGAAAACTCGCAAAAGGATATTGACGTGTGGCTGAAGGAGCGCGAAACACGCGAAACAGCCAAAGGAGTGGAGAGCTATCTGAGCCAGGAAGGCAAACTGAAGGCAAAACTCACTGCTCCCTTAATGTACCGTTCGGTACGTGATACGCAATACCTCGAGTTTCCTGAATCACTGCATGTTGATTTCTACGACGACAGCACCAAAATTGAAACCTGGCTCGATGCCAAATACGGCAAATACTTTGAAACCCTCGACAAAGTGTACCTGCGCGACAGCGTCGTGATCATTACCCGTAATCTGGATACCCTGCGTTGTCACTATTTGTGGTGGGATCAGAACAAAGGCATTTTCTATACCGACAGCGTTGCCACTTACCGTTCTCCGGGAAATGATATTGCCGGCGGCCTGGGTATGGAAGCTACGCAGGATCTTAAGACGGTCACTTTCAAGCAACCTATTGCCGTGCTGGAAGTGAATTCGGGTGGATTTGCCGAGCAGCCCAATCCACAGTGAGGAAAAAATAAAGAAGCCATTGCTGTGGACGCGGAACAACAATGGCTTCTACCCAGAAAGGCCTTACTTGCTACTAATCAGAGACTCTGGCCGGAGCCTCATTTTCTTTCCTTCACAACGGCTGGTTTTGGTTTCTCATAGTATCGGAAAAAAACGGGACAGTTGGTCTTTATCAAATGTAGTATGCGCTCTGCTTCGCCACCAGCGCATATTTGGCCGAAAACCGGTCTATTGAAAATACGCGTACCGAAGTAACAGTACGAAGGAAATATGACGGTGCTAATTCGGCATTTCCTATCTTCAGGAATAAACAGTTTTCTATGTCGTTGAAAAACAAAACCGTTTTTATTACGGGTGCCAGCAGGGGCATTGGCAAGGCCATTGCGTTACGTTTGGCCGCTGAAGGAGCAAATATTGTAATTGCTGCTAAATCCGTGGAAGAAAACAGCAAATTGGGGGGCACCATCTTCAGTTCGGCAGCCGAAGTGGAAGCGGCAGGAGGCCAGGCGCTGGCCGTGCAATGCGATATCCGCTTTGAAGATCAGATACAAAAAGCCGTAGATCAGGCCGTGGAGAAATTCGGCGGCATTGATATGCTGGTCAACAATGCATCGGCCATTTCGCTCACTCCCACCGAAGCCACTGAGCCCAAGCGCTTCGACCTGATGCACGATATCAATGTACGAGGTACCTTTTTCGTGACCCGAGCCTGCATTCCACATCTGAAAAAATCGGAGAATCCGCATATACTCACTCTTTCACCGCCCATATCGCTAAAACCTAAATGGCTGGCTGGTCATATTGCTTACACACTCAGCAAATTCAACATGAGCATGATGGCCCTGGGCTGGGCCGAGGAACTGAAACCATTTCGCATTGCCAGCAATGCCCTATGGCCACGTACTACTATCGACACAGCAGCCGTGCGCAATTTGTTGGGTGGAGAAATGCTGGCCAACATGAGCCGCAAACCCGAGATCATTGCCGATGCGGTATATCATATCTTTTCCAAACCTTCTACCACTTGCACGGGCAATACCTTTATTGACGAAGAAGTATTTGCAGCCGAAGGCATCCACAACCTCGACCACTATGCCGTTGTTCCCGGCGGCAATCTTTATACGGATTTGTTTGTAGAATAGCGAGAGAAATGTGCAAATGTGAAAATGTGGAAATGTGCAAATGATCAATTTGAGAATTCCTGATTCGGTATTTTGACCCTAACGGAAAAAACAAATTATCAAATTAGCTCATCACCAAATGTCCATTTGACCATTTGCACATTTCCACATTTGCACATTTCCACCTTATCTCTCTCATTCCTGCTCCGGCCGCATCTGCGGAAAAAGCAATACATCCTGAATGGAAGGTTGGTTGGTGAGTAGCATGCAGAGGCGGTCGATGCCGATGCCGATGCCGGCGGTGGGTGGCATGCCGTATTCGAGTGCACGCAGGAAATCGTTGTCGATAAACATGGCTTCGTCATCACCTCTTTCCATCAGCTTCGACTGATCTTCGAAGCGTTCGCGCTGATCAATAGGATCGTTCAGCTCTGAATAAGCATTGGCAATTTCTTTTCCATTTATCATCAGCTCAAAGCGCTCCACCAGTCCCTGTTTGTCGCGATGCTTCTTGGTAAGCGGGCTCATTTCTACGGGGTAATCGGTAATGAAGGTGGGCTGCACATAATGCTTTTCGCATTTTTCGCCGAATATTTCGTCGATCAGTTTGCCCTTGCCCATGCTGGGTTCTACATGAATATTGAGTTGCTTACATACCGAACGCAACTGCTCTTCATTCATACGGCTTACATCAATGCCGGTATGCTCCTGTATGGCTTCAAAAATGGTTACACGGCGGAAGGGAGCTTTGAAGGAAATGGTCTTATCGCCCACCTGAAGATCGGTGCCACCGGTTACATCAATGGCAGCTTTTTCCAGCAGCGTTTCCGTGGTATTCATCATCCACAGATAATCTTTATAAGCCACATAAAATTCCAGAATGGTGAACTCGGGGTTATGCGTGCGATCCATTCCTTCGTTGCGGAAGTTGCGACTGAACTCGTATACCCAGTCGAATCCACCCACAATAAGGCGTTTCAGATATAGTTCGTTGGCTATACGCAGGTAAAAAGGTACATCCAGCGCATTATGATGCGTAATGAATGGTCTTGCCGCAGCGCCACCGGGAATGCTTTGCAATACCGGTGTATCCACTTCCAGCGCTCCTGCCGCATTCAGGTAATCGCGAATGGAGTTGATGAGTTTGCTGCGTTTTACAAAAGTGTCTTTCACTCCCGGATTCACAATCAGGTCGGCATATCGCTGCCGGTAGCGGAACTCGGGATCCGTTACTTCATCAAACACTTCGCCATGTGCTTCCTTTACTACGGGCAGTGGTCGCAGCGATTTGCTCAAAAGCGTGAGCTCGGTTACGTGTACCGATGTTTCGCCCGTTTTGGTTTTAAACACATAACCGCGAATGCCGATAAAATCGCCCAGGTCGATCAGCTTTTTCCAAACGATATCGTAGAGGCTCTTGTCCTCGCCGGTGCAAATATCATCGCGACGGATATAGAGCTGTATTTTGCCATGGCTGTCCTGAATAACGGCAAAATTGGCCTTGCCCATATCGCGGATGCTCATCAGGCGGCCGGCCAGACAAACCTGGCTATATGTTTCTTTATTTTCTTCGGTAAAGTTTGCCTTTATTTCATCAGAATAGTGCGTTACCGGAAATAAGGCGGCGGGGTAGGGCTCAATGCCCATCATGATCAATTCTGCCAGTTTCTCGCGTCGTAATTGCTCCTGCTCTGAAAGTTGCTGCGTACTCATTAAGAATATATATTAAAAAAGTCGGGCAAAGTTAACACATCGGTGATTGCGAGCAGATGCATTTTTGACGCCTGATCCGCAGGCTGGCCTTTTAGTCATCGGATTTTCCCCGGCGAGCAAACGAAAACTCCTAAACAAACGTCAAATATGTGGTATTTGCTTGCCCGAACAGCCACCGCTTATTAATTTGTACACTTTAAATTCAGGATCGTATGAAGAAAACTTCTCTCGTAGTGCTGGCGCTGGCACTGGCTATTTCTCCCCTATTCACTGAGGCTCAGATAACTGTGCCCAAGCTCCTTAGTAAAAAATCTGGTTCCGGTGTATCGCAGGATGAGGCCGGACAGGGTGTAAAGGAGGCCCTGATACAGGGTGTAACCAATGCCGTACTCAACCTCAATAAAACAGATGGCTTTTTTGGCAGCGACGTGTATAAAATGTTTTTGCCCCCCGATGCCAAAAAAATTGAAACCACCCTCCGCAAAGCAGGTATGGGCGCGCAGGTAGATGAAGCCATTTTGTCGATTAACCGCGGTGCCGAGGAAGCAGTGGCTTTTGCTAAACCCATTTTTCTGGATGCCATCAAGGAGCTAACGATTCAGGATGCGCTGAAACTGGTGACCGGTGGCAAGGATGCTGCTACGCAGTATTTCCGTCAGAAAACAACTGAAAAGCTGGTGGCAGCTTTTACCCCATCGGTACAGGCAAGTCTCGACAAAGTGGGAGCCACCAAGCATTATACAGATATCGTAACCACCTATAACAAGTTTCCAACCACTTTCAAAAAAATTAATCCCGACCTCACTTCATATGTAGTAGGTAAGGCAGTGGATGCGCTTTTTGATCAGGTAGCAAAGGAAGAGGCGAATATTCGCAGTAATCCGCTGGCAAGGGGTTCTGATATTCTGAAAAAGGTTTTTGGAGGGAGCTGATCTCCAAAAACATCTCTCGCAAATAAGATGGTAGATTTGTGGTCGTGCAGCGTTGGCTGACCGGCATACAGACACATCAATTTGGAGAAAATGGTTTTCGAAAATTTACAGGTTCATCCCGATCAATTGCCCCGGGCTTCCAGCCTGGAGCTTCAACCGGTGGATCGACGCTACCTGCGGGTGCTGATGATCCATCGGTTTTTGTTGGCAGCTATGCTGCTGGCGGCAACCATGTTGTTGTTTTTCCTAAAGCCATCGCTGCAAACACCCGGCAACCTGATGCTGGCAGGGGTGGGTCTTTTCTTATTCGCGGCGGCCAGTTTTTTCCTCACCTGGCGATCTTTTCGTTATAAAGCCTATGCCGTTCGGCAAAAAGATATTGTGTATCAGAAAGGCTGGATCATCCGGTCGGTAAGGGTCTGCCCCTTCAACCGGATACAGCATTGCAGCGTTGATGCGGGTTTGCTCGACCGACGCTTTGGACTGGCCTCCTTATCCGTTTACACCGCTGGTGGCATGCAGGCCGATATGAAACTGCCCGGTTTGCCCCAGGAAGAAGCGGCCCGACTGCGCGAATTCATTCTCTCAAAGATCAATCAGCCTGCAGGTGACTGAGAACTGGCAAATAGCAAGACGCCAGCCCGGTACCGCACTGCTGCTGGTGTTGTATAAAACATTTGTGCAGCTGATCAGAATGCTTTGGCCGGTGCTGCTGATATGGTTGCTGCGTTCACCCGGCCGGCAGGCCCGTGTGGATCCCTGGGAAATTGCCATTGGCGCCACTTCTGTATTTTTTCTGCTTTCCTCCATCCTCGAGTTTTACCGGCTTCGCTTTAGTATCGAAGGTGGCGAACTGATTGTTCGCAAAGGCATTCTGGTCCGAACTCAACTGATCCTGCCCCTGAACCGCATACAGGCCGTGCATATAGAGGAAAACTGGCTGCATCAGTTGCTCGACCTGGCCCAGGTAGCAGTGGATTCCCCCGGCACCGAAAAGACCGAAGTGAAACTGATCCTGCGGCAGCAGGAGGCGGAAGAATTCCGACGGTTTATCAGTGGTCAGCAGAATCAGGGATCGGAACAGTTGTCGGAAACAACAATGACTGTTACCGACGAGGAACCAACTCTGTTTCAGTTGGGTCAGGCCGATCTGATCAGGCTGGGGTTGTCAGCCAATCACCTCGAAGCGTTTTTCCTGCTCATCGCTTTTGGCTTTTCCTTTCTCGACAACCTGGAGCGTGCCATCGATTTTCAGTTTAGCGGCTTTTTACGCTGGCTAAGCGATCTGGCGGCCAACAGTACTGCCGCCGCGCTGGGCATGGTGGCACTGGCCATACTGATGGTTTCGATCATATTGTCGGTATTGCGGATTGCCCTGCAATATGGGCGCTTTGCCATCAGCCGCTCGGCGAAAGGGTTTCGTATTCAAAGTGGACTCATCAATCTGAAAGAAAAGATCATTCCCTTCAGCAAAGTGCAATACATTAGTTGGAAGGCCAACTGGCTGCGTTCGCGTATTCCCATTTACCTTTTGCATTTTCATGCCATTGGCGATGAAAACATGAAAAAGAAATGGACCATTCGCATTCCCATTACACAGCCTGGTTTTGTTGATACCCTGCTGGCTTATTACCATCCTGCTATTAGCAATCAGTCCGAATATGTGCGTATACAAGAGGCTTACACATTACGTCGGGTTTTGTTGGTCGGGCTATTGCCCCTGCTTTTCTTGTTTCCGCTACTCTACTATTTCCGTGGCAACTATGCCTTCTCGCTCCTGTTATGGCCAGGCTATATTGTGCTTACCGCCAGCCTGTTTCGCCGCCGCTTCCGGCTTTACCTGGCTGCCGATGCCTTGCAAATATGCCGTGGCGTATTTGGCCGCGAGTATATTGTACTTCGTTGGGAAAATATACAGTCCGTTACCCTGCTTCAAAGCATTTATCAGCGGCGGCATCAGCTCGCCAGCCTCCGTATTTACACGGCCGATCAATCGATATCGATTCCATTCTTAACCCTACAGGAGGCGGAGATAATTCGTGATTACGCGATGGCGAGGGTAGAAATGGAACAGCGGTATTCGGCGACTTAATTCAGGTATTTGTTGGGAATATTTTTCGGGAAATAGTCCATATTGTACTTCGCTTTCATGAGCAGCGAAACGATTTCATAAATATCTGCCTCCGTTCTCTGAAACTGCCTTAGCAATCCCATCATGGCATAACTAATCGGGTTGACGGATGGTACAAAAGTTTCCCAGTCGTATCCCTTGCCCCAGATGATTCCTTTCACCGTCAGGTGCAGATCTGCCTGCTTTGAGATCAGAAATTTCAACATTTCCAGACTCTTGTTGGCGTGCTGATTGACAGTATGAAAAATGGGAGTCTGTCCACCAAAACCATTCACATCCAATCCGGCTCCAGCGTTAATATCTGCCCCATATTGTATCAGCATTTTTGCGCAGGCTATATGGTTATATTCGGCACAAATGTGCAGCAGTGTAGCGTCAGTCAGCGGCGTGAATGCACAATTGAATGAGTATCTTTTTTCGATGGCCTTTTTCTCAAGCGATAATTGTTTCTCCAGCCCGGAATCGTCGTCCAGCAATACGGCGAGCAAAACCGTATCTTCAAAAACCAGCCCATGGTCAACAAAGGCCCGAATACATTCTTTAAAAAGCGGCCCACGAGTGTACATATTGATAAGCTCATACACTAATGGTTTCCCCTTTAGGATTGCGTTTGGATCAACGCCATTTTGAAAGCATTCTCTTATCCCCTCAACCGAGTGAAGCTCAAAATGGTGAATGATTTTTTGGAGGTAGTCCATCTACGTTGCTGTTTACTGTGATAATTGGCGCTAATTTCGGCTGATTGCTCGACGGAATGCGTGCTTTTGTATTTAAGTTGCAATCATTTCTTCCAGTAAACCGTTAGTCGAACCCTATAGGTCATTGAAGCGAAGATCATATTCAGATTGGCGTATAGGTCCTCTGTTTCCCATATGGTGTTTCTGGTAAAATAGTTTCCGTTTTCAGAACTCACTTCCTTTGCGTCACTATCAGTTTCAGATGGAGCTCCCAATTGCACTACTAACATGCTTTTTATTCGTTCATATTCCTTGTTGTAGGCGCCGAATTTTTTCGCTTCTTCCTTCCATATTTTTTGTTTGTCGAAAAAGTTGCCGTACAGATCTTTTTCCCAGTCAAATGATATAAGACGAATTATGGAATCCTGAGGAGTGTAAAAGTACTCTACATACAACGGCAGGTAGCCCAGGGGTTCTCTTTGTACAATGATGGGATTTGCGACAGGGTACTTGTCTGCTAAGGGATAGAAACTTTTTGAAAGTGAAACGTTTTGCGACAGGAATTGGGGATTTGCATTGATTTCCTTTTCAAATGCTATTGCCTCAGATACTTTAGTCTGTTTTAACCAAAGTTGTTCCTGGCTGAAGGCATTGGTCAAATTGAAAATGCAAACAACCAGGTGTAGTATTTTTGTAGTCATATTGGCTTTGTTAGTTTTTTCGAATATTGTTAAAGGACTAATGGTGAAGATGTATTCCAAATTTGATTTTTATGCCGCTGTTGCAGACGAAGCCATTATACATTTAACATAATT
This sequence comes from Chitinophagaceae bacterium, assembly GCA_046297935.1. GTDB lineage: Bacteria > Bacteroidota > Bacteroidia > Chitinophagales > Chitinophagaceae > CAYMZZ01. Next base: position 21,153 of record JBKBHA010000017.1, on the reverse strand, counting down.
GCCGTTGCATAATAAACCACAAAAAGGGCAAAGTCAACTAAAGTTACTGTCCTGCCCTCAAACATGTCCGTCTTTCCGCCTATTGTCGGTGCAACCAGTTCTTGTTTCTGTGTCTTTAAACTTACAATTCTCAGGATTTGAAATAATAATAGCAATATTATAGTATTTCGAAGGCCAGTGGATGCGTGTCCTCGAACGTATTGTAATTCAGGAATGTCCTTTAGTTCAAGGTAGGCAAAAAGATGGGCAAACGATATCAAAATCCAAACAATATAAACATTTAAATTTCGGAGCGATTTATAACCAAAGAGATACATGAGTACCTAAAGTATAAAACAGAAGAAGAGTTTTGTTGCTAGCGTAGTTATTGTGATACAGAAAGTAATAACCACAGATAGCCGTAAGCGCCAAATAAAAGGCGATTGAAATTTTGTCCCACCTGGCAAGCTTTTCGAAATAAAAGAGTCGTTGAAGCATGAAATTTGTCACATCAAACTAAGAGATTCGCGATTTCGGGGCATGTTGGTTCAGCAAGTGGCCGCTGCTGATCTTCTGTATGCAGATCTATTTGTTTGCGCATTCCGCAAATTCTTTATCGTTTGAGAATCGCCGATAGGTAAGTTGTCTTAATCGACCTTCTATTTGTACTCGGTTCCAGTCTTTTTCCGTAACATGGATATTCGATCCTCTTGCAATTGCATTTGCGAAAACCAATAATTGAGAGTTTAGAAATTTAAAGCCAAAGTTTTCATCATCCAGCCAGACAGGTTTCTCAAAAACGTTTTGCCCGTCAACAAAATGTAAAAATGTATCGATAATCAATATTTCAAATTGATAATTCAACTTACTGTCGAAAAATTCAGCAACTATCGGAACTTTGCCATCTTTGTCAAGAGAAATTCTGATTCTTGCTTTTAGCGTTCGGCTCTTGTTGGCTACGGGTTTGGAGTACCAGACAAAATTGCCTTTGTCTGCCAAAGACAGCGAATAAGCCTTTTCAAAGGAACTTGTATCCCATCCTTCCATCTTCCCAATGGTCACTAGTGAAGTATGAATGATTTTTAAGAAAACTTCGATCCTGGTAAGATCGCTGTTTTGAGTAGCTGTTTCTATGTTGCTTTTAACCCAGATTGACTTAATACTCCCATCCGTATGAATCCGGTCTTCGTTACCCAAATGAATATTGACTCTCTTTCGGGCAAGGGATTTGTTATAGCCAAGATGCTTCGAAAATATAAGCGTGGCCCTGACCATCGAATCCCCAAACGGACTGTAGTCAAAGTTGCCTTCAGGATAGATTGTTATGTGAGGAGTGGATGTCATTGGCTTGTATATCAATTAGTCGATCCTTGTACAACTAATGCTGCACACGAAACTTGGACGCGCTGGTTAGGTCAGTCATTATTTGATTCGCTATCTATCCTCACCCTAAAGTTTCGCAAAACTTCATGGTCTCCGCAGTCGTGCTCGTAGCCATAAATTGTCACAATGTGATCTTTGGTTACAATACTGTCAATGGCGAAATTCTCGGGAATAAATTCTTCATTTGTTATCCGATATCCTTTATCGGTGTCCGAAATTACCGCTTTGTGCGGTTGCCAGCAATGGCCACTTGCACCGCGCGGCGTCAACCAATAACTAATTACTGCATCCAAACTTTCATTACCATTTAAATCCACAGTGTAAATCGTGTCGTAGGTAACACTAAGCTTATCAGCATCAAGGCCAGTGAGGTTCGCCGAATCTGCCAAATTATCTGAGGTGAAATAGTCTTTTGACTCAAAATATGAAAAGAGAATTTTCTTTGCGAGAGAATTTGTTAGAGCTGGTCCGGTATAATTTGTCCTGGTAAGACTCGTTAAAATGATTGTAGTGTCGAGTGGATGAACAACCAGCGAGGTTGTATTTGAGTTGTCGGAGGCGGAAATATCTTCCAACTCCATTTTGTCTTGTTTGCCCGGCGTCGTGCTGCATGAGGCATTTAACAACCAAATGAAAACTATATTTATCATGTGTGACTTCAAAGTGGGTTATAAATTTTTACTTGCTGTGAAAGATAGAGTATTTCAGTTTGTCCGGCGGAATTGAGTCTTGGATTTTTTGCCGGCCTTGAATCAACAACTGACCAGACGTCCTACCATTGTTATGTGCAGGAATTCTATTTTTCGCCTGCCGCTGTTGCCTCTGTCCAGTCCAGCCGCCGAAGCAGCGAGGGCCTACCCAGACCGGCGAAACTTCGCTGGACTTGTCCAGACCGGCGACGCCGCGTCTGGATAAAGTTACAACGCCTTCCTATCAATTACGCTACTCGGCAATACTGGTCGGAAGAAACGAAGCTGGTTAAAATTAGATTTAGTACTGACTACTTTTTCGCCCTTGCTCACTGATGCCAAAGGATTATTGGCTGCTGGCAGGTCTGAAAATGCCTAATACGTCACTCCTTAATTCCGATCGCCATTTTTTTCCATATCGTCTGTCGAGGTAATCTGCTACAACCAAATTATAAGAGGTCATCTGGGCAACAGAGGACGGCAAAAAGTCGCCGACAATGTAGTAGCGGACTTTGTACTTGTTTTCAAATTCCTTATCTGATTTCAACGGGGCCATTGGAGCAATTGATACTCCACAGAAAAGAAGAACGGTAGCATGTTGAAGGTCATAATGGGCTAGCGCCGAGTCGTAATATTTAGCCGAATACAGAAGAAGGCGCTCGCCAGGTTTTCGGAATATCGTGGTATCAAAGCCGTGAAATCTAAAAATTGAAGCCAGCCTTAACTTTCCATTTTTTATAGGTATACAAAAATTTCCCTCGGCGTCAGTTGTAATTATACTTTTTTTATTGATCCTTATTGAAAAATGAGGAATTGCCGTGCTGTCAATGACGGAAAGAACTCGGCCTCGTAAACTGTCTTGTGCAGGAGAGTTTATTGAAAGAAAGACCAATAAAGCGATCAAAAGCGTTCTCATAATTATGTATGGTTAAACATACAGCGGTGAAGATAAATTCCAAATTTGATTTCATGCTTTCGCTGCTCACGAAGTTCACTATACATTTAACATAATTGCCGTTGCATAATAAACCGCAAAAAGCGCAAAGTCAACTAAAGGTACTGTCCTGCCCTCAAACATGTCCGTCTTTCCGCTTACTGTCGGTGCAACTAATTCTTGTTTCTGTGTCTTTACACTTACAATTCTCAGGATTTGAAAAAGTAATAGCAATATTATAGTATTTCGAAGGCCGGTTGATGCGTGTCCTCGAGCGTAATGTAATTCACGAATGTCCCTCAGTTCAAAGTAGGCAAAAAGATGGGCTAACGATATCAAAATCCAAATAATATAAACATTCAAATTTCGGAGCGATTTATAACCAAAGAGATACAAGAGTAGATGAGTACCTAAAGTATAAAACAGGAGCAGAGTTTTGTTGTGTTGAAGCTAACGGTGGTCGGCTTGGTGTAGTGGCGGTTTTACTCTCATTAAACATGACACGAACCAGACAGTTCGAATTTAGTGCAAATATGGGTAAGAAGCGCGTCGCCCGCCATAAAGACAAAATGTTGTTATCGGCAGCCATTTTGTTGTCCGTATTAGTCAGCAAGCTCCACACAGTCGAAGCCATTTTCCTGAAGCAGTCTCTTTGCTATTTCCGAAACCTCAATTTTGCTGTCAATTCGCAAGATATTGTCGCAATCTGCAAGGTCGAAGTTCCATCTACACGTTGGTAACTGGGCGTTTAATTTCGGTGCTATTTGCCTGACAGCCTTTTTCGTCTTTACGGTTGTTTTAAACACATAAATCATAGCATTGTGTTTTCAGCGGTTTCTAGTGGCTTTAATATTTTGTAATCGACGTAGAAAGTACCAAAAGGGATTATACAAGCGATTAGAACCTTCCAGGTTGTTTGCCTGAATTTCCAACCGTTTTCAATGGCAAAGCGTAAAGTATTGAATATAAAAAGTAGAAAAAGACAACCGTGAACTGGTCCTAAAATATTCGAAAACGTATTGACGCCATAAAATATTCGCAGAGGGACCGTAACAAATACCATGCATAAAAGCGTGATACCTTCTAGAATGGCGGTTAGTCGCAATCGCCCCAATGATGTTGTGAAATACTTTTTCATACTAAAATGTTCTAAAATAAGGTCTGTTGGCCCAAGGCATAAATGGCCAGGGAATGGCGATGAGGATCATTAGTAATGTCAGGCTAAACCAGAATAGAATTGTTTTGAATTTTTCCTGATCATTCGGTTTGCGTTTCGCTAATGCGGAGCCAATTGTAACAAGTACCACGGAGGTTATCATCAGCAGCAAATGATAAAGCCCGAAAAATGCTGTGTCTATATTTTTAATGGATTCACTGAAATTGTTCCAGAAGTGTTGGATGACCGGGCTTTTGATGTAAAGAATAATGCCAATGATAAGTTGTGTATGAGCAATTGTGGCCGTCCAATGTCGGATAAGATTGTCCAATTTGGTAAATGGTCTGTTTTGGTAATGACCAACGAATGCTTTGTAAATGGCAAGCAGTAAAGAAGCGAGTACGAGCCAACGGAATGCAGAATGTAAAACAAGAAGTGTATAGTACATATAATTGTGCAGAAGCCAATATTTAGCTTCCTGCTGTTCGAGCTATGCAAAGGTCAACGAAATCTGATTTTTGAGTTAGTATTAATTTCGCTGATTTTAGGACTTTTCAATCAATTTTCTATACTCGTGCGGAGTTATGCCCTCAATTTTTTTGAATAGCCTTGTAAAGTAGGATTGATCAAAATGTCCAACTTCTATTGCGATTTCATTTATAGTTAAGTCGGTCTGGTAAAGCAAATATTTTGCTTCTGTTACAACTGTTTCAGTTATCCATTTTGCAGGCGATTTACCCGTAGCGCCCTTTACACATTTGTTCAAGTGATTCGGGGTAATATTCAGTTGTTCGGCATACTCGCTCACTTTATGTTGCGCTTTACTCGAAAAAAGGAGCTCTTTAAATTTTTTTGCGATAATATTAGATGCGCTGTAAATTTCTTTTGATTCTGATTGGTAGCAGGTATTAATTTCAACAATCAGTGCGAATAAGTATGCCTGAATAATCTCAAGGTTTTTAATTCCATTTGCTGAGTATTCGAAATGAAGTCTGCTAAAAATATTATTAACAAACTTACTGTTTGTGTTTCCAAGGGGAATATGAGGTTTCCCCCAAACTTTCAGAAATTGATATTGATTGAGAAGGTCATTTTTGCCGAATTTTCCAACCAGAATGTTTGGATGAAAATGACAGGTAAATCCTGTCGTATCTTCTGGTATCTCGTCTATGGAGAAAATTTGTCCTGCTGCTGTGCAGATAACTTCGTCTTTTACAGCGGTTACTTTACTAAAGCCAACAAAGTGTTTGTAAATACCAGCAGTAATAAAAATTATAGTATGGCAATTTTCTTTGGACGGTGGTACCGGAAATTTTGTATGATTTTTTACATCTTCAATTTTAAGGCAAAAGAAATTTTCAAAATTTTGTTTGAATAAACTGTCAACACGTGGACTGCGGTCGAGAAATTTGTCCCGAAACTCCGCTGTGTGGTATGTTTTTATTTTTGCACTCAATGTATCAGGCTGTTAAATGTAGTTATTCAACCGTCAACTCCAATAAAGCAACGTTAATGTTACGGTTTTGAAGAGGTAATTCTTCAGTGGCCGTTGTCTGGTAATTTTCTACAAATCGAAAGCCGAACGTTTTGTAGTAATCAATAAGCTGATGGTTGTCTGCCCAGGTATCCATTCGCAAATACGTTTTGTTGTTTTGTTTAGCAAATTGAATAGCCCAGGTCAATACCCTGTTAAAAATTCGTTGACCTTTAAAAATGGGGTTCGTTACAATTCTGTGTAAATAAATAGCATCATTTTGGTCTCGGCTATGCCAGATAAAAGGGTCGTTGTACTGGATGCTGAAAATGCACACGATATCTTGTTCGTAGTGAATTTTGAACTGTAAGCCATTTTCAATGTCTTTCTGCAACGCGTTTGCATCGATGCCTTCCCACACTTTGTACCCGTTTTGACCCTGCAATCTAATTGCGTCTTCGAAAAGCCGGGTTATTTGCTCATAATCCTGCATCGATGTATTGGAGACGCTGAATGTTTTCATCGCACTTATCTTTCTATTGAGTTGGTGGATAAGGTTTTTATGCCGACAGTTTGTAAATGTATTCTTCTATTTCTTTTTGACGGGCATTTGCAAAGCTAATGTTTGAGCCAATTCTTTCAAAGCCGCAACGCTCCAGAACCTTTTGGGAACCAAAATTGTCAAATGCTACACGACCAGTTAATGGTCTGCTTCTTTCAACTTGTAAGAACAATTTAAGCGCAGTGGTTGCAATTCCTTTGCCCCAGAACTTACGGTCTATCCAGTAGGTGATTTCGCTATGTCCGTCCATTTCAAATTTGGCGGTACTTCCAACAATTTTGTTATTGAAAAGTATGGTTTGATTATTGACCTTATGGTCGCCCAATAGCCTGGCATGTTTATTTAGGTACGCTTCTTTATCGTTAAAATTAGCGGGATTGAAAGCCGCTAAAAAATTGGCTTCTTTATCAAGTTGAAATTCGAACAAAAGAGGCAGGTCGTTCAATGTAGTTTTTCTTAGCTGTACACTGTTCATAATTTTGTCACAATTACTTTGCCTTTTGGTGATAGTTCATACCCAACGGTATGGCTAATGGTAAGCCCCAAATTTTTGAGTTTTCTAATGTTTAGCTTCAACCATTCCTTGTCAAAGCCTGTAAGCTGGGATATGCCTATGGCATGGAGGTTTGGATGCTCCATTATTGCCATTAATACCTTTTTGGTCCAGTCTCCTTTTTTACTCAATCTGTCAAGCTTTTTTAATTTCTGGAAAATGGTATCATATTCCTGTTCCGACAGAATGGTTTGCTCACGCAGTTCTATTCTGGGATCTTCAGAATAGTATCCTATTTCGATTCGGTAAATGGCTCCGTTGCTATTTCGTTTGAACGTTTGCAATAATTGGTCCCTGGAGGCAAAACCTGCTTTGATGGCGTTGGTTTCTGTAATTTCAGTTTCTAAAATGACGGTGATCCTTTTTACTTCGATCAATCCTACAGATGTATGTATTAGCGTGCCGGCTTTTACCGATGGCTTGTGCCATTTTCGGAAGGCAAGGTTTATCGTCCCTGATTTGATTTGCTTAAGGTGAGCGTCCTTAAAGAGCATCTTACTTCTTTTTCACAGTGTTTTCGATTTCCTTCACTCTGGCCAGCACCAGTTTTTCTATAATGTCGCCAGGGATAGGTTGGTCTGCTTTGAATCTTATAACCGTGTTTGAGTAGTCAAGATGAGCAATCTCTTTCCGAAGTTCGGTCATCACTTTGCCTTCCATAATGAAAAAAGACAGGTGCGCTTTGGATGACCTGAAGCCAACGGCTCTTTTACCTTTGTAGTAAAAGAAAGGTACCCCACGGCTCAGGCGTTCTTCGAATGCAGGCACGAGTGCCAGAATTTGATTCCTGAGCTTTCCCAGCACTTTTTTTTCTTCCGGGGACAGGCTGTTTAAATAATCCACGACCGCGCTTGCGTTACTCATTGACTTTGGTTAGAAAGGCTATAATCGGCTTAGCAATTTCATTGGAAGATAAATGATATGTGGGATTGTCAAGCACAGATAACTCGCAATTTTTGATGTGTTCTGCCACATCTTCGGCTATTTCTAAACCGGAGGGGGAAGTGAGTATCAGGGTTGGAAACCGAATTTTCATCAGTAATTCAGTTGGTGCCAGTCCGCTGCCTAACATGTCGTAATCAACAGGTAGTGTGGCGGAATTGACAAGGGCTTGTTCTCCATTTTTGGATTTTAGGAATTGATCAAGTTCCTGCTCGTTCATTCCAAAATTTTTCAGAAAGTATTTTACCGCACCGGTTTTGTTATTATCATTGAGCAGGCTTACGATCATATTTCGCTCTTCGGCAAATTTTTCGGCTTCAACCTCGTTGCTTTCGGTGTTTGGCGAATACGGAAGGTCGGCCAGGATGAGTTTATCGATACTAATTCCTGCTGCCACTGTTCTGATGGCCAGAGCTGCTCCTGCAGAATGCCCATAGATAACGGGTGGCTCATTGCATAAAGAGGCCAGTAAAGCGAGATCGTTGATCTCGTCATCAATTGTATGGTGGACAGCTGTTGCGCTGTTTCCTCTGTTTCGCCGGTCGTAGTTGAAGACTTTGAATTGACTGGAGAGTACAGACGCCAATGGCTCATACATGGTATGGTCTGCCAGGGAGCCTCCAACAATAATAAATGGTTTGCCCTTTCCCGACACAGTATAGGCTAGCTGGATACCATCCTTAGTTCTGATATAGTTCATGGCATTCTCCATTTTTAGAAATGCACTTCGCCTTCATTTACCCATTCTACCAGTTCTATGACTACCCCATTCGGGTCTGTTACCATAAAGAGTTTTTCGCCCCACTCTTCGGTTTGCAGAGGCATTGAAATAGTAACACCCGCCGAACGCAACCGCTCTTCTTCGGCTTCAATATTCGTGGTTACAAAGGCAAGAATGGTTCCGGCAACGGATACATTTCTAAGAAATTCGGGCAATACTTCAATGCCGGTCTGCATAAAAATAACGTTGATGCCAGAGTCATGAATAAGCGAGGCAAAGCCGTCGGCCGCCATTTTTTCCTTAAAACCAAAATGCCTGACCAGGAAATCGCTGGAAGTCTTTACATCTTTAACCGTAAGAGAAACCGATAGGGAGGAAATATTCATTGTTGTTTTCTTTGGAAACAAATATCTCTCTTCGGCAAAACTTAAAATTGTACGCAAACGACATTCTACCCTGTACTGGTCTGGAGAATCATGCTTTGAAAGTATGCTTTGGGGTTTAATCCAGTAAACTCTTTAAAGTGGCGGTTCAGATGGGCCTGATCGTAGTAACCGAGTTCCAGTGCCAGGTCCAATAGTTTACTTTCTGAAGAGTTGATAAACAACGAAGCATTTTCAATAAGCCGTTCGAATCTTTTTAGTTTCAAATATGTTTTTGCGGAAAAACCCGTTAACTCTTTGAAATTTCTTTCAAACTGTCGTTGGGAAAGGAAGGATTGGGCAACCAACTGTGGTATTACATTAAGATTACTTTGGTCCATAGATAGAATGACCTTTTCGACTGACAGATATTTGTAATGCAGCTCTTTTATTCTCTTGCTGAAAAAATGGATTGCCGCAATTGCTTTTTGCCGAAAGGCAGGGGCTTGATTGATGCTATCAGCCAGTTCATTGCCATTGTTTCCCAATAAGGAATAGATATCAATACGTTGATGAGTGAGTTCGTTAGCAGGTATATTGAATAGTTTTAGTGCGGCCAGCGGCGAAAAGGTAATTCCAAATATGGTAGTTCGTTTAGCGGAAGCATAGTAATGACTAAAGGTGGTTGTCTGACCGTAGAAACCAGCTTTAAACACTGGTTCGTCCTTTCCGCGTTCTCTTTTGGAGTACACGGCCTCGTTGAAAAATAACAACTCAATTTTACTCGTCGCAACAGCATGATAAACATTAGGGCGCTGCGGCAGGTCCAGGTCGTCGCCCCACCAAAAACATTCGATGTATTTTTTTAGGTGTTCCGGAGGTCGAATAGTTTGATACATTCAAATTTTTTGGTTGTAGGTTTATTTATCTTTTCAGGTGGCCATTATTTGGTTTTTGATACCCCACTTATAGATGGATTCTAAGATAGGGATAAATGACTTGCCAAGTTTTGTCAGGCTATATTCTGTTCTGGGTGGAACTTCATGATAGTCCTTTTTATCGACCCATCCACTCTTCATTAATTCTTTTAGTTGCTGAATCAACATCTTTTCTGAGATATTCGGTATCGATTTTTTTATCTCATTGTACCGTAGCGAACCATCTTTTAACTGCCACAGTATTATTATTTTCCATCGACCTCCAATGGCCAGTACGGTGGAAGTTATCGGGCAGCCATTTGTGATGGCTCTTTCATTGATATGATTGGTTGAATTGATCTTCCTCATTTGGATACTTACTAAATTGTATGTACTTACTTTTTGGGAAGTAAAATTATTCATTTTTAGCTTGCGCCATGAAATTTTAAAACAAAACAAATGGTAGCTAGAAATTTACAGGGTAAAGAAATTATAATAGTTGGTGGTAGCTCGGGCATTGGTTTGTCTGTCGCCAGGCTGGCTTATGAGCTAGGATCAAATGTGAGCGTGACCAGTCGAAATTTGGCGAAGGCCGTTTCCGTTGCGGCATCTATCGGTTCAACAGTAAAGGGGTTAGCACTCAACATTGATGATGAAAATTCAGTGACTGAGTTGTTTAGAAATGTGAATGAAGTCGATCACATTTACATTGCTGCTGGCGCCACCAAACTGGGAAAACTAAATGAGGGAAGTTTGGAAGAAAATATGGCGACTTTTAACACCCGCCTGCTAGGGAGTTTAAGGGTTGTGAGGGCTGCTGCAGGTAAAATAAGGCCAGGAGGCTCGATTACTTTCACCGGTGGAGTTTCCACAGATCGACCCATAGCAGGTGCCTGGGTTGCGGGTTTAGGTACAGCTTCTGCGGAGCAATTAGCCAAAGTGCTGGTGATGGAATTTCCGGCCATTCGATTTAATGCTGTTGCACCCGGTTACACGGATACGCCAATGTGGGATGAGATTATGGGTGAGAATAAACAGGAGGTACTTGCCGGTATTGCCGAACGATTGCCGATTAAGAAAATTGCCTCTCCTGAAGAAGTGGCGTCGGCTGTGCTTTTCCTGATGTCAAATGCCTCAATCACGGGAGAAGTAGTTCATGTAGATGGTGGTTCAAGATTAGTGTAGAATTTTCAAAGTTATTTACAGCAATAAATTTCATAAAAATGACAGAGATACAAATATCAAATTCAGTTGATGAATTAGTGTCGCTAGCCCTTGAAGGTAAATGGGAAGTAGCTTTCGAAAAGTTTTATTCAGATGATTTCGAAAGAATAGATCTGGATGGCGTACCTGTGAAAGGAAAAGAGCAGAATGTTATCAACGGACGTGCATTCGCTTCAAAAATTTCCAATGTCAGGGATTTTTCTTGTCCCGGAAAAATTGTGAAGGGCAATCGTACCTTCCTTTCCTGGTCATTCGACTTCGATGTAGATGGCATGCCGCTGAAAATTGTTGAAGTTGCCATTCAGGACTGGGAGAATGGGAAGATTGTAAAGGAAAGGTTTTTTGTATAGCTTTCTCCTTGCGGAAACGGCTGCGGCAAAAGCCGTGGCCGTCTTCTGGAATGTCTCTTGCTGAGACGGGAGATTTGGTGGTTACAAATAGTCACGTTGAGTTTACAACTGTCAGCCCGCTATTGCCAATGCGATTTTAGCGGCTGGCATTTTTGGCGCCTGCCTTTAAATATTTTTGTTTTAATGTGTGGTCGAATTTTTCTACCGCATAACGTAAACACTTTCTGTTCATTGTTGATGCAAATTGGTCGAGGAATTTGATCAAATATGCTCTGTCTTTTTTGCCTGCTTCCCTTATCCAACTGCCAACTGCCATTTGCACATACTCGTCTTCGTCATACAAAAGAATTTCCGCGATTCTAAATGTATCCTCAATATCGTTTTGTCTGATGAAGTAATAAGTACTTACAATTGCTGTCCTTCTTTCCATTGGAAGTTTTGACTTAGCCAATTTGTAAAGCGGTTTTCGGTCTTTGTCTTGCAAATAGCCACCAATTACATAAGGAGCTGCTCTGTCAACAAGTCCCCAATCGTCAATCCACTTATGGTTTTCAATATAGGCCTTGTAAATTTCTTCTTTTTCCTGCGTGGTGATTTTTTTATTTCTTGCTTTCCAATCTAAAATTGAAACAGCTCCCAATCGTTGGTCATAATCACTGTTTCTCAAAAGTTTAATAACTTCTTTTGTCGGCATATTTTTATGATCCTTCGCTAAATCAAAAATTTGTTTTTTTGTTATTAAAGTATTTTCCTTCCTCAATCTATTTAGTTTCTCTATGAATCCTGCACTGTTCATAATTATTACATGTTAAAGAGATATGAAAAAGTGTTGGCGAAAATAGTTCACCAACACTTTCGGCTTCAAGCATTTTCAAGTGCCTTGATGTCAAACTTTTTCATTCCCATATACACTTCCATTACTTTCTGTGCTTTTGTCGGGTCGCTTAAAAGTTTTGGAAGTACTGTCGGAACTATTTGCCACGAAACCCCGAACTTATCTTTCAACCAGCCGCATGTGCTTTCCTGACCACCATCAGCCGTTAAGCTATTCCAGTAATGGTCAATTTCCTCTTGTGTTTCGCAGTCAACCACAAACGAAACAGCTTCGTTGAACTTAAAGTTTGGACCGCCATTTAGCCCCATAAACTTTATGCCGTCCAGCTCAAAGGTTACCACCATTTGATTGTCTGCAGTGATTTTTGAATTCTTAAAGATTGTGCAGTAGAGCTTTGCTGCTTCTTGGGCTTGTCCGTTAAACCACAAGCAAGGATAAATTTTGTTTGTCATTTTCTCTATTTATTTAAGTGCTATTTTAAAAAATTGCTCACTAATGAATTGATACCCGTACTATTCATAAGTATTGAACTGTGCGAAGTACTTGGCAATATCGACAACTGAGATGCAGGTAATCCTGAAATATCACCAAATATGCAGCCTCCTAAAAGCTTATAGGTCTCCATCAATACTGTTTTATTGAGGCCATCGTTATCGCCTGCAATCAAAAGAACTGGAGATTTTATAGAAGCAATGGCATTGTCGCCAAAATCAAATTCTGTTCTATTTAATGTAATTAGTTTTGAAACGAACGCTGACCAGTTCGATTTATCGGGTGCTAGTAGATCGTATTGAGGTTTTAATGGCGTATTGGTAAGAAATTCAGGTTTCATCATGTCAAAGACGTTTCGAGCCTCTTTTTGCCAGCCTAAGGTTTTATAGGTTGCTGAGATAATAATTAATTTCTTAACCATCTTGGGATTATTGATCGCAAACTTGTATGCAACAGTACCGCCTAAACTGTACCCAAGAATGTCTGCACTATCTATTTTAAGGTATTGCATAAGCACAGTCAAATCATTTGCCAATGAATCATATGAAAACTCCCTTTTGGTATCGTTTGTTCTACCGTGTCCTTGCATTTCAATGGCAATAACTTTTCTACTTTTGGATAACTCAGGAATCATTGCTCCCCAGGTGATATTGATGTTTTGATATGACCCGTGAAGTAGTATTAAAGGGTTGCCATTGCCATGTATTTCATAATACATTTTAAGACCATTAACTGGTGCATAACCCGATACTTTGTTTTGTTGACTGCTTGTCTGGGCACTTAAATCGCTTCCGAATAGTATACTAACTACATGTATAACTGTGAAGACACTTTTGATGAACGTTTGAATTTTTGTCATTCTATTTTGTGTTTGATTGCTGCACAAAATTGCAGCAACTATGACTCTTAAAATAGAACGAAACCGACAAAATGAATCTATCCGCTTTTACCCAAATTCAAATATTCTTTGGGTGTCATATTAGTAAATTCTTTAAATGCTCGTATAAAATGGCTTTGGTCTGCATAGTCGTTTCTAAAGACTATGTCGGAAAGGCGTTCGAACTGATGTTGGTTTAATTGTTGAAATGCAGCATTAAATTGTGCAATACGTCTATACTGATTTGGCGAAAGCCCTATTTTGTCCTCAAACATTCTTTGAAATGTTCGTTCTGTTACATAGAGTTCATCTTGAACTTTCTTCAGTATTTCTTTTGATGGCTTTGAAGCAATAAGATTGGTTGCGAATTTGATGAGTTTGTTGTCCGTTTTGATCTTTGTTGTTAGTGTGAATATGAAATCATCTAATAGGGCAACCATTTCTTTAACTGAATTGGCGTTGAGAAGTTGCTCTTGTAACAAACTGGCTTTTTGGGGCTGAATAAGATTTAGGTTTATTGGATAGTCGGTAAGGTCTTTTGCCGAAAAGCTGAATAGGGTTGTCAAAGCAAATGGCTTAAAGAAGAATGCTATGAGAATAAAATGTCCGTTGAATGTTATTTTATCAGGAAGAATTGTCTGCCCAAAAAGTGTTAAATAGTTAGAACTGTTTTTGATGGTTACTTTTGACGTTTGAAAAAGCAAGGTAGGTTTTCCATTTGCAAAAAGAGGAAGCGAAAAATGTTTAATTGTATCGTTATTTTCTACTACAAGAATGCTATCCACAAAGTCAGCAATTTTTTCTGTCGGTTTGTAGTAGTTTCCTGTCATTGCTGAGTGTTTGTATGCTTATTGTTAACGCGGCAGTTAGTGTTGCCAGGCAAATTACATTTTATTTGATTCAAAGCAATGCTATTCTTTATCCTTTGTTGTCGCAAAAAAAGGGGGTGGAGAAGTGAGTAGATCATGTAACTCCGCCGGCAGCTTTTCAATACGGCAGACCGTATTACACCCAATGGCTTCAACAACATGGGCTATGCCTGCATCACCAACACCCGCCAGGCCTGTGTTACCTGGCCTGATCGGGAAAGGCGGCGTGGCGGTGGATTTCCTGTTCCATATCGGCTGGGGTCAGGCTGTAGTATTGAAATGCCTGCCAAGGATGGGCATCGTCGTGAGCGGGAGCAATTACGGGTAGTTGCTGCACATTGCCGGGCTGGCCGAGTTGCTTGCCGGGGGAGAACAGGGCTATTGCGGATAGAATGAGGAGGGAGTCGATGCCGATGGCGGGATCAAGGGAGTCGGTATTGCTGGAGGCGGGGCATTCGAGGAATGTAAGTTCAAGTATAGCACAAGGGCTGTTAGAAGTACAAGCGTTAATGCACTTCCGTCAGCCCCCATTTTTGCAATTCCTTGTAAGCAGCATCCCTTCTAAAAATGCATTCTATTCTTTTGTAAATATGTCATTGCGTCGATGACTGCTTGCTTCGTGTTTTTAGGATTAAATCCTAATTCTGTTCTTGCTTTTGAAATGTCAAAGTTTTGTTGTAAACCTGAAAACATTGCAATGTCTTTGATAGAAAGCAATGGTGCTTTCCCAGTCAACTTGCTGCTCAATTCCATAAACCAGGCTACTGCAAAAAGGATTGGCTTTGGAACTGCTACTGGTAACTTAATATTTAATTCAGGAAAGAGTTCTTGTGCGATTTTTGTCGTTTCTTTTAGTGAAAGGCATTTTTCGTTTGCCAAAATGTATCGTTCCCCGTCTCTGCCTTTTGTGGCTGCTAAATAACAACCTTCTGCTACATCTTTTACATCAATCCAATTCAGGGTGATGTTTGTTTCCACAGGCACTTGTTTGTCCAATATAAGCTTCAATATATTATATGATGTGCTCAAAGGCGGAAAAGCCACACTTCCAATCATTGCAGAAGGCAGCACGGCAACTAACTCAATATTATGTTTTTTCGCCAACTCAAAAGCCAATTTTTCGCCATCATTTTTTGAGTTATAATACCAGTCTCTGCGGTCAGGGTTATTTCCATTGCTTTCTTTAGCTGGAAGTTTCGAATAATCCAATGCTGCAATTGAACTCACATAAACAATTCGTTTTACTCCGGCTTTTGCCGCTGCTTCAATAGTATGCCGGGTCCCTAAAATGTTAATGTCGTAAATTTCCTTTTTTGGGTCTTTTGCCCAAAGCTTGAAAACGGCACCAACAGCATAGAGAGTTTCAACTCCTTGCAGAGCATTTATTAAAGAGTTTTTGTCGGTAATGTCTGCTTGCACCACTTCACAATTCAAACCCACAAAAGACTCTTTGTTTTTGATGTTACGTACGGAAGCCCTCACGGGAATACCTTTGTCAATAAGCAACCTTACTAAATTGTTACCGAGATGTCCGTTTGCACCAGTGACCAATGCTAAATTGTTTTGTCCCATTTTTTAAATTTTAAATGATGGTACAAAATTCAACATTGCATTGTCGATGGCACTTCGCAAATGTTACCTAATAATTTGGTTGCGTATCCTGCTCAAACTTTTTGGATTCATTCCTAAAAATGAAGCTATATATTGTAATGGTACATTGTGCAATACATCAGGATAATTTTTCATCAGCTTTAAGTAACGTTGTTCTGCTGTGAGTGTAGCTAATTCTTTTGAACGATTTTCATTGTAAGCAAGGGATTGCTGAAACACCCAAATACTAAAGTCTTTGAATGCAACGCTTTGTTGTAATAGTAGATCCAAGTTGTTTTTTGAAATACGTAGCAATTCACAGTCAGTTATACATTCTAAATTGTCTGTTGATTTTTCTTGTTTGATAAAGCTGTTGTATGATGTAATAAATCCAGGTGGGCAATTCAAATGTGTTGTAACTTCTTCACCATTGTCGTCATAATAGAACAGTCGCAGAAAGCCGTTATTTATAAAGTATAAGTATTTTGGTATTTTTCCTTCCTCTTCAATGATGCGATTTTTTGGGAAAAGTACAGGTTCAAAATATCGTTTGCACAATTCTTTGTCGTTCTCGGAAAGTAGGATGCTTTTTTCAGCTATTTGAATTAGACTTTCAAACATACTGTCGTTTTAATTTTTGAGGGTCGTCATCGGTTTGCTGCCAACACATCAATTGGCGCTAACAACTAATGTACAAAGTATTTATTTACAAAGCAATATCTTACTTTAACCCTTGTTGTCATTAATACAATTCCGCCAAGGGAAGACATTGATCCAGCACGGCCTTCAACAACAATGGTTACTCCTGCATCAACAACACCTGCCAGGCTTGTGTTAGCTGGCCTGATCGGGGAGAGGCGGCGTAGCGGTGGATTGCTTTTTCCATTTCGTCGGGATTCAGGATGTGGTATTGAAATGCCTGCCGAGGAAGGGCATCGTCTTAAGCGGGATTAATTTCGGGTAGCTGATGCACATTGCCGAGCTGGTTGCCGGGGGAGAACAGGGCTATTGCGGATAGTGGGGGGCGCGTCGTTGCCGATGGCGAACTCATTGATTGAAAATCTGTGGTTTTAACTGTTATAAATTAAGGGAAGCTTTCAGTGCATGTCATAATTTATTCATTTCACTAACCAAGGTTTCTATAAGAGTTTTGGCGTCACGATGTTTTAGTAGAGAAGCAGCTTGTCCTGCCCAATAGGATTTAAAGTCAGGGTTTGCACTTTCCGTTGCTGGATACGCTTTTAGCAAACTCATAAATTTTCCTTGCAAAGGATAAGGAGCCAACAAGCGTTCATATGGTTTCAATTCTTCCGTCAGCCTGTTACGTATTCCTCTTGACAGCCTGCCTGTAAATACCTTTGTCAGGGTCGTGTATTTTGCATCAGGTGTAAACAATTTGTCTTTATGGTCTTGGGAGGCATTTGATTGTGATGTCGCTAAAAAAGCGGTGCCCATTTGTACTGCATCAGCACCCAAAGCCAGTGCTGCTTTTATACCTCTTGTATCGGCTATTCCGCCTGCCGCTATTATCGGAATTTTTACTGCATCTGCTACTTGTGGTATTAGTGCAAATGTGCCGGTCAGCGAATCCTCTGCCGACTGTAAAAACGAAACCCTGTGTCCGCCTGCTTCAGCGCCTGTGGCTACAATAGCATCTACACCTGCATTTTCCAAGGCAACTGCTTCGTCTACCGTAGTAGCTGCTCCAACAGTTGTTATGCCAAGTTTTCTACATTTTTCTAAAATCTCAGATGACGGTATGCCATACACAAAACTAAATACTGAAGGTTTTACTTCATAAATTGCTTCTAGTTGTTCCTCAAATTTTGGGCCCAGGTCGGCTGGTCGTTCAGGTATTGGTAACCCTAACTCTTTAAAATAGGATTTGAATAGTTCTGTTAGTTTTTTATAATCTCCATCGTCAAAAGTTGTTAAACGTTCGTCTCTGTCATTTACCCATAAATTAATATTAAAGGGCTTGATGGTAAGTTTTCTTATTTCACGACAGGTTTCAATAATTTCTTTAGATGAATAAGGCTGTCCACCAAACGAGCCCAGCCCACCTGCGTTTGAAACGGTGCTGGTAAGTTTCGCAGAAGATAGCCCACCACCAAATGGACCTTGAACTATGGGGTATTCTATACCCAATAGTTTGGTAAATTTTGTTTTATTCCACATTGTCTTTTTGCTTTTAAATGTTGGTTGATTGGCAAAAGATGAAAGCGAAATACCTGAAATACCTGCTAAAACAACTGCTTTTATTGCACTTCGCCTTTTCATATTACTATGAATTTATGCCTGCCCTACAAGTTTGAATTGCAACACAAAATCATCATAGATTAGTTTGTCGCCCAGCTTGTCAATAAATTTTCCCGAACCGTAACGAATATTGTACAATGTTCTATCAATTGTTATTTCGCCCAAAGAATGCAGAAAATCAGTAAAAACTTCTACTGTCGCAAGAAAACTAACGGGATGTGTAATGCCTTTGATAGTAAGGTTACCATCAATTTTAAACTTATTGATTTCGATTTTACTTGAACCAGTAATACAGAATTTAGCACTTTTAAATTTGTCAATCGAAAAGAAATCATCGTTTTGTAGATGCCCTAAAAACTCATCATGTGTTTTTTTATCAGGGATATCCGTAATTGAAATAGTTGTCATATCTATTGTAATTTCTCCGCCTACAACAAGGTTGTCTTTAATTTCAATGCAGCCATTTGCTATTTTGATACTTCCTGTGTGTAAGCCTAATACTTTTTTACCAGTCCAGTTTACTGTACTACTTTCTGGTTGAATTTGAAATTTTGCCATAATTTTTGATTAAACTTTATGGCACAAAGTTCAATAAGAAGGGTACAATGATGAAGGACATTCATCACAACTTTAGTGTGATGTACCTCACATTATTTTGAAGAAGAGTTAAGCCTGCTAAGCGTTTCTCTTGTAACACCTAAATATGAAGCAATAAGTTTTTTAGGTACCTTTTGGAAAAGCTGGGGATATAGTTGTAGTAACTGGTCGTATTTTTCTCTGGCGTTATTACTTAATAAAGAAAGTATTCGTTGTTGTAAAGCAACACTGCGCTTATTGGCTTTTTTTCTAAAAAAGTGTTCAATTTTATGAATTTCTGCACATAGCTTTTCCCTGTTCTGAAATGACAGGCAAAGTAATTCGCTGTCTTCAATGCAGTCAATATTAATGGTTGCTTTAGATTGATTGTAGTAAGCCTCATAGTCAGTAATCCACCAGTCTTGCATTCCAAAAGCCAAAATATGTTCTTTGCCATTTTTGTCTGTAAAGTATGATTTTAAGCAACCATCCAAAATGAAAAAATCGTTTAGTACATTCTCTCCTTCCTGAATTACAAATTGATGTTTTTTGAATTTTTTTGCCGTGAAGTGTGAAAGAATATAGTCAAACTCTGCGTCCGTTAGCAAAGTAATTTTTTCAATTTGTTGTCTTAAAATTTGGCTCATTCACTCTTGATATTTGTTAGTCTGTCGTTTGATTTATGGTGTCCGTTACGCTTGCCACTAACGGGCAGGTATTGTTGCAGGTAGGATATTTTATAACGTCGATCCCGAAACTGCGGATTGAAATTATAAAGTTAAAGTTAACAACAAGAGGCCAAATTGAAACTCGCCTTCCCGAACAAATGTACAGCGAAGCAAACGGGCGAAGTTTCAACATTCTGCCTCACTTGCAGCAAAACCCGTGTTGTGTGCTGTTCTTCTCTATCCTTCCAAAATGTTATGAGAAAACAGGTGAAATGTCCTGATATATTCTTACAGATTTTACAAGCCCGTTTTCGTCAAGGTCTGTAAATGCTACGGCTTTTACTGTAGTTTTCTTTGCGTCTTTACGAACATAATGGTTTAATGCTTCAAGCACATAAGCATTGTCTGTGCCATAAATGTTTGTCAAGTCGTGTTCTACGCTACCGAACGATTGCCAATAGTAACCAAGTCCTTGTAGGACGGTTTGCTTGCCTTGCATTGGTTCATCGTTGTTAAATTGAACAGTAATATTGTCTGCTAGGAATTTGCCATACACTTCAATATTTTTTGTGTCAATGGCATTTAGATAGGCCAGGTAACTTTCATAGCCTTTTGCTGTGAGTTGATTAACTCGGAGATTTTTAGTAATCATGATTTTAATTTTATGTTGTTGATTAATTAAATTGACAACACAAAAATACTTTGCCAAATCCCCTTGCATGTAGAACAAACTTCCGAAAGAATGGTAGTTTTTTCCTTTACTTGTTTCTGTATTCTAAAGGCGTAACACCTGCTTTGATTTTGAATAACTTAGTGAAATAGGAGGGGTCTTCATAACCCAACCAATACACTATTTCTTTAATGCTCATTTGAGTTTGTTTTAAAAGGCTTTTTGCTTCAAAGATTATAAACTCGTCTATACTTTGTTTTGCTGAAAGCCCTGTTTCTTTTTTAAGAATTTCTGATAAATGTTTTGAGGACAAACTTAGTTTGTCAGCATAGAATGATACATCTTTTTGCCCTTGATAATGGTTGTACAAAAGACTGCTGAATTGATTGCTGATATTTTGACTCCTCGTGCTATTACTTATGCCTTTTGAAACCACTGAGTAAATTTTGGAGATAAATTCTAAATAAGCAAATAATAAACCTTGCGTAGTTTTTTTATTTTCAGAATGAGTTTGTAGTAATTGAAGAAATTTACAAGCTTCTGAATAATCTTTTTCCATAAGATTATAGCAATGATTAGCGCCTGCTTTAAAAAAGGGGTATTCAATCAGAAAGTTGTTATAAAAAGGTTGTTGAAAAAAGTCGGCTTTAAAAAAAATAGTATGATTGGTTGCTTTCCAGTCATTTTTTGTCCACTGCCTTACAATGCCAGGTCCGACTAGTGATAGAGTTTTGCTTTTAATTTCATAATCATTGATGCCTATTTTTATGTTGCAATCCCCTTTGTGCATAAGTCCTATAGCATAGAAATAGCTTCTGTACGGATAGTCAATATTGCCACCTTTGGCAAAGTCTTTTTCTGTGGCAATAAAGAAAGAAGTGTCAGTTTGGTCAGCTCCCAATATCTTTTTAAGATACTTGTGGTATTCAAAGTTATGAGGTTTCTGTCCTTGATTATTTCACTAACGCTGACCCGGGTATTTCGGTAATGATGTGACCCACCTGTTGGGCTATGAGGATTTGACGATTTAAAGCTAGTTTTTATCGGGAACTTTTACTGATTTTTTTCTGA
>JBKBHA010000016.1:0-89503 GCA_046297935.1 Chitinophagaceae bacterium | reverse complement strand
GATGCATCATCCAAAAGCCCCAACGATGATTAATAACCGCCAGTTCGCTGAGCCTGTCTCTTATCACTTGGTCATCCGTTTTGGGCTTTGCCTGATAGTAATAAACCGACGGCTGAATATTCAATAGTCTAAAGGCCTGCCGCAGACTAATGCCAAACTGCTGCCGGCTGTAGTCTGCCAGCTCCCGCTTCTCAGCAGGCCCTATAGCTTTTTTTCAATCACATCCTTTAAAACAGTAATCTGAAGGGTTTGCTCAGCCACTATCTTCTTGTACTGAGAAAGCTCAGTCTCCAGCTCCTTTAGCTTTTTGAGGTGATTTACGTCCATGCCGGAATACTTTGTCTTCCACTGGTAGAACGTTGGCTGGCTGATACCATGTTCGCGGCAAATGTCCGATACTTTCTGGCCGCTCTCTTGCTGCTTGAGGATCCCGATGATCTGCGACTCGGTAAATTTTTGTCTTTTTCATTTTGCTTCTCCCGTTTAAATCTAACAATTGTTTTCTATTTTCAATCGCTACGGTTTAAAGGGAAGCTTTCAGAGGTAGGGACGTTCGTTAAAGAAGCGTTCACTGCTGCGGGTAAGAAAGCTCTTATCTTCCTGAATAAAATCAGCCCGGTATTTGGTTTCGATTAGCCAGTCCTGCTTATGGAAGATGGTATGATTGGGCAGGATCTTAATCGCTTTGACCAATGACTGGTGGAAAGCTTCGTACTCCTTATCACTCAATGTAAAGAGTTCAGGATGAATTACTTCGTAGGCAATCGTAACATCGCCCTGCTTTGACAATATAGTGTCATGCTCAACCCCGAAAATGGGGAGGATTTCCTGCAATTCCTTCATAAAGCAAATCTCAGATCGATAATAATTTCTGACTTAATGCTTCAGAAGCAAAAGTATTGCAAAATGAATAAACTGAGATCTCAGCTTCGGCAGAAAGTAGCCTCAAAAGGGGAAATTCTCGATGACAGTGTTCCAAACAAGAAGACAAAAATTTTCTTCCTATATTGTATGCTGCTCGTCTGAATCATAGTAAAAAATGAGGAAAGATTTCTTCCAATATGGCTTTTATGCCAATTGAATAGTGCCTTGTCGAGTCATCGAAGCCGGATGTCCAATTGTACTAAAACAAGCTAAAACCGATTAATAACACTTCACTACAGGTATTGGCAATAACAATTTTCAAGTGATCGGTCTTTAAGCCAGCTTAGTTAGAACTTGGATCCATGCAAAGGTGCCCCAAGAAGCCCCTTTACAAACTTACACAGCTGAGGTCAAATCTAGACTTATTCTTTTTGAGGCGTCCTCCACTAGAATATTTTAATCTATACGGCAATTCAGTTATAAAATTGTTTCTGCCAAATATTTTTTGGCCTTCTAGAAAACGAATCTTCCCATTCTTTTTTCTGCTAATCAGCCGTATACCAACCTTATTTTCGTCATCTGAAATAGTAAATAACTCGGGCTTACCGAAAGCAAAAGTTGCCATCAAGTCATTAATATGTCCAGTCGACTCAATAAAAAATTCCCAAGAAGAAACACCAGCAAACGCAATCATGTCAATTTTAATATACTTTCCAGTAGTCCCGACGGTTATCTTACTAATTCGCCCGCCTTCAAAGTCGAACCCAAAAGAAAAGTCGCCAATCGCATACAATGCATAAGGATCATCACCGCGATCAAAAACAAGCCCAATGGATTTTGGAGAGTTCAACAAAATTGAAGTATCATTCGTTTCAAGGACAACTCCCTCGCTAGATAATGTCAAATTCAGTATGCTATTTTCTGTTAGGTGTTTTATTGTGAATTTTGATCTTTCGAAATCGTATTTCACAGCATTGTCATGAGATGAAAATGATCGCAGTTCTCCGTTCTGAATATTAACGTCATACTCGCCAATAACAATCTTGCGTAGCTGACGCTGCTTATTGTGGCAGATGCTTATACTATCAAAATTATGCTGGCCATAAATACTCACACTCGTTAGTAGCAGGCCTATCAATGTAAAGAAAAGGTTATTCATTGTCGAGTCGTTTTCTTTCGATTTGATTTGTAATTCCTTAAGTCAAGTAACGTTGTTGCGTTCAGTCGTCTTGCGTTGTTCCGATTTGAACTACGAGCTTGTTCCGGCGATGGTTTCCAAGGACCCCTACTAACTGTTAATGTGGGTGCATATGAACGCGGAGAAAGCGCGCTTCCTTCAGTTTGGGAAGATACAGCACTAAGAACTAGATACCTGCCGTCTGCGACATTAACGTAAACAGGTCCAAGTGTCACAGGATTGCCCGCAGTCGCCACTTTTTTGCCTGTCAAAGGAGTTAAGCCCGCCAAATCAATCTTATCCATTTGCCCAATTGTGACAGACCGAGCTTGACTTAACGCTAAGGTCCACTCATTTTCTCCAACTGTTACCAACGCAGTTAGGGATACCTCCCCGTTCCTAGGAATTTCATAAAACAAATAATTTATAAACGGGTCTTCGCCAGAAAGCCCCCTCCCATCTTTCCTATCTAAAGCATACGATTTAATTGTCACCTCTTGCGACTCATTTACGTACTTATACAAGTCGCCAGCGTGAAAATAATCTCCATGATTGTCCGTCTGGTGGTCCAGATCATGGCCTGAGTTTCGTTTATCAGCAACCCACATCCATCTTCTATCGTTAAAATACTCTTCCATTTTTTCATGAGCGTCTGCCTTGTTGTTTCCATTTCGCTTTAATATCTTATTGAATCTTCTTCCGTATTTTCTTACGCTGCGGGCCTGCTTCGGGTTATTCGAAACAAGATCTTCTGGTGACATACCATCGGGATCAATAAATCTTAAGGGATTATCGAAGGTAAAATTATAAGGAGACCATCGCCGCATTCCGTCAGCAAGAGGGTCTACAACATGCCACCTTCCTATCTGCGCATCATACATCCTGGCTCCATAATCCAGCCACTCTAAGCCACTACCATCACTAAACTCTTCCCGCTGCTATTCTTTACCATTGTACTTAAATTTATTCTCTGGAGAACCGAAGGCTAGTGCTTTCGAGCTTATCCCCGCCATCGTCATCCCGAAGCCTCGGGACAAACGGATAATAGTGCGTTTCCTCTAGAATTGGCCCTCGCGTATGCGTAATCTGAAAATTATCAAAATAAACATCCACATTGGGGGTTTCGTTGCTCACGTATACATAAAGATATCCATTTTTATGAATCGGCAAATTGCTCTTGACATGCACTTTGAATTCTCCGCTGGCTCCTACTAATTCGGCTCCGCTACTTTCGCCGACATAATTAAAATGTTCATCAAAAAGTATCCAGTTAAGAGAAGCCAAAGGCCTGCTGGAAATATAAGTACTATCGGTGTATTCGTGTAAAAATGAAAGTGATCCGGGGTCAAACACTCCGGCAGACTCCAATTCTGAGGTAGTATGCTTTCCGCCCGACGCTGCGCCCACAGTATGGCTCATCATAAATGCAATGTCTGCCACGGCACTCCAGGGACTGCCTGGTGTGGTGCCACCAGGTAGCTGATACCAACTACTCACACGCACCGAAAATTGGTCGCCAGCCATCACCTTTAATGTGATACCCGGTCCCATCTTTCTAGTATCAGCTCGTAATTTAGCGGCCTTTTCGTTTGGATCTGTGTATTCGTCGGTCGGATATCCGTTTGGCAAATTTGAACGAATTCCGGCATCTACATTCGAATACAACTGATTTTCCACCGAAAAATTGGCAGTTTCCATTGAAGCAGGCGGATAAAACGAAGTATCCTTCTGAGTAGTCAGCAGCATCCGCACATTGCCTAAATGATCTTTCAGCATGTAATCAAAATAGAAGGCGGCCGGCTTAGGTGATTGGGCTGCAGCGAACCGGATTCGGCCTTCTTCCTGCGCGAGGAACTGCAGGGTATCGTTTTGATACACGCTGCCGGCGATATACAGCGTCACCGTGGTATCCACGCCGATCTCGGTAACGGTCTTTTTCAGCTTGTTGCCGGCGGCAATAGGGTAAACTACATTCCACCTCCCGATTATGTTGTTATCCATTCTCACTCCATAATCATGCCGCTACAGTCCACTGCCGTTATACGTGTTCTACCACAACAAAGCTGCCTTAGGCTATGGCTGCCGGAGCAAAATTACTTATTCGCCGGCTCTCATGAAGCCTCCAAACTCAGTGGCATGCTCTACTACCTGCTCGGAACTTGCAAAATACACGGTACGGAGCCTTACGCCTGGCTTAAAGACGTGCTGCATTGTATCGCTGACCATCCCGTTAACCGCATCCCAGCACTTCTCCCACACCGCTACAAAAAATAATCGGAATTTCAATGGTGTAGCTGGCCGAAGGGAGACTTTCAATTTTATAATTTTAGCCTTAGGCTTGCATGCCGAAGGCATCGCATAAAAAAATTACTCATTGCTGAGTGGTTAAGTTTTAAAAATAAAGCGGGAAGCAAATTTGCTTCCCGCAATTCATCTATTTTCCAGCTCAACACTTTCAACAACTATTTTGATACTTTACCTACTTGTGTTGCTATGTTAACGGTTTCTCTTTAACGATCTAAATCTCCTTCTGTTATAAACGATACACATTCTTCATTTTTTTTGAATAAAGAACCGATTTAGCCTGTGGCTAATGGGGCTTTATAATCTTTGGGCATGGCTAGAATGTCAAAATAGTAATATAAAAATTCAATGTCACCGTTAAACTTTTCAGAAATCGAGTTCGGCTTCCCTAGATGGGTAATCAACATTGCTTTGCTTACTCGATCAAGTTTAGATTCTACGATTCCCTTGGCGGCACATCTTCTAAAACCATTATTAGCCAAAGAGTCCAGCTTCCAAAAATAACCGATCTCATCTATCACCTTTGAACAAACTCGGAAACTGTCCTGACTATATTGCTTGTTCTGCCCAAGCGTAAAGTTTGAGAAACCTAAGCAAATGAAAACGCAAAAAGTTGTTTTTAAAAGCATTTTTTATTCTTTTAAGATTGTTGATTGTCCGGCAAAGTATTCTTTAGGTTTTGATGGATCTACAATCATAACTTTCCCGCTTCCATTCACCCCATTGTGAGTAGGAAACCTTAGTCCTTTTCCACCATTTAACCTACTAAACTCCGCTCCATGTACTTGTCGTTTACTCAATTGGGCGTTTGAGCCCCCTTCATATGTATTTCGATACATAATATACCCTTCCTCACTGGGCTCACCACTACGGAGCGCATGGAAATCATTGTCAAATTCTTGAAATCCTGCCGATCTGTTTGTTGGAATTCCTTTATCGACAAAATATCCCAACATATGACCATACTCATGAGCTGCCGTTGTAGTGCCCCTGTTATTCAAATCGTATATATCCATTTGTCCATAATACCCCCGTCCATATGTGAACCTTCTCCATCAACAAGCTTTACAAAATTCTTTGATTCATCAAAAGGTCCGTCCATTAACCCGGGAAGCTCATTCTCTCCAACTTGAACAACACTAACCTCAAACACTACTGCTACCCCTGTTTGTCCTATTTGGCCTAATTCACCATTTCCAGCATCTTTTGGGTTATTCCACTGTGACATAATATCATTTTGAATTTTGCTGGCATATTTTTCTCGATCACTCTTACTCATCTTATCATTATACACATATATTGTTGATCTTACTTTCAAGTGGAAAGTGCCATCACCATTGTCTACAATCGTAAGCTCTCCTCCTTTTCCTGTTGGGTCGGCAAACATTATAGGGTTATCATTAAATGCTACAAAGGGGCTTTGTCTTTCATACTTTTCTACCCAAGGGTCGACTTGCAACATTCGGCCTATTTGTGGGTCGTACCTTCTTGCATCAAAGTCATATATCTCTAACCCCGTGCCATCTGAAAACTCGACACTCTGAAGTTCTTTATCTCCGAACCCATACTTATTCTCAGGATTTCCAAACGCCAACGCCTTACTACTTATCCCTGCCATCGTCATCCCGAAGCCTCGGGACAAACGGTTAATAGTGTGTTTCCTCGAGGATCGGCCCGCGAATATGGGTCACTGTCAGATTATCAAACCTGCCTGCCGGCAGGCAGGGAACACGTCTATATTCGGCGTCTCATTGCTCACATAAATATACAAATATCCATTTTGGCTGGCTGTTAAATTCGTCTTGGTATGCGAGGTGAGCGTATTGTCGTTACCGACCTGCTCAAAACCACTACTGGCAGCAACATACTTAAACTGCTCGTCGAATAATATCCAGTTAAAGAACGCCTTGGGTTTGCTGGTCGTATAACCGCTCTGGCTATTCAGGAAGCTGGTCACACCGGGATCCAGGGTACTATTGGTTTGGAGCTGTGTTAATGTAGCCCCGCCGTGGGTGCTGCTAACTCCGGCAACTGCTGGCTCCAATACATTTAGCAGACTATTCAGCGGATTCACGGGCGTTCCCGGCGTTGCTCCGTTCTTTTTATACCAACTTTTGACAAAAATGTTGAACTTGTCGCCGGCCCTGCCTACACTTCGTTTCGGCAGGCAGGCATAACTTTCAATACCCTATCGCTTCCGATCTTCGGACAATTGCCGTTCGGCTTTTGGGTAAAATCATTCGGGTTGCTATGCGTATCGCTGGGATAGCCCAATACGGTGGATTTATTCACCCGCCCGGTATCAACTCCGGCGTAGTACAATCGCTCACTGTTCAGGTTAGCAGTTTCAAGCGTAGCTGCGGGATAAAAAGAAGTATCCTTCTGAGTCGTAAGCAGCATGCGAACATTGCCTAAATGATCTTTCAGCATGTAATCAAAATAGAAGGCGGCTGGCTTAGGTGATTTAGCAGCTGCGAAACGGATTCTGCCTTCTTCCTGCGCAAGGAACTGCAGGGTATCGTTTTGATACATGCTGCCGGCGATATACAGCGTCACCGTGGTATCAACGCCGATCTCGGTAACGGTTTTTTTCAGCTTGTTGCCGGCGGCGTCGTATTTCCAAAGAGGAATCGAAATACACTTTTCGATCAAAGATGTGCAACTTCCCATCGCCGATCACCCAGTCAACCGGTTGCGAAAATTCTGCCGCATCGCCATGCAAGATGATCGAAACCTACAAGGTGTAGTTGGCCGAAACGATACCGTTCAACACAACGTGTTTATAACATCCTTGGTTTGGTACGTTTGCCAAATAAAGAAATAAGACAGCTGATATTGTTCTCCGTAGCAAGAGGCTGCGGTGACCTGAGCTACAAGGCCAAAAGCAAAACGGATAAAGTCAAACAGAGCACACCTAGGAATATCGAAAATCGCTTCCCGTAATTCCTTATAGGCCTATAATGAACCATTTGCATACTAGATTTAATATCCCTCTTACTTAGTCCGTATTTGACAAGAAGCAAACCAACAAAAAACAGGCATCCCGCTGCTAAATAAATGACAATGTGATTTGGCATTTATTGCTGCATTTTGGATTTAAGAAAATTTACCGGGAAAGAATGTCCCGATGCGGAGGCTATACACATCAATGTATCCTTTCTGACTTCAAGTATCTTTACTGAAAGAGTATCACCCTCCTTCAAACCCGCGCCGTCAAAATAGGTTCGTTTTATATACAACACATATTCAAAACATCCCTTCCACCTTATTATAGATTCTGAATACAACATACCGCCCGAGTATTCTAAATGTACTGAATCCTTAATGAAGAATCCCTTATTCGCTAATCTTCCACCTTCAAGGTATAAAAACTGCTTGGCATTCATAAACTTTTCTGGACAAACATCTTTCTTCGGAGATATACAGCCAACAAAAAAGGTAAGGCTACCAACTAAAAAAAACAACACGCTAGCCATTCGACTATCGATTCGCTTCCTTCTTTTCCGGCAATAAGACTGGTGGTCTAACATAAGTATTATCAATTTTTGGTTTGGCGTCTAAATTTGCTGGCGATGCATTTCCACCACTTGCCCCACCCAATAAATTTGCTAAAGCGCTGGTAATCTCCGGGCTTACTCCATCCAATGTCAATGACAGGCCCGCTAAAATTGTGCTAGCTTTCTCAACATCAGTCATTTTCCCAAAGCCAGATACATTAAAAGTCAAGACCCCTTCGCTGAATTCAACAACAGTTTTAACATCATCACTAATAAGACTTTGTCCTGTAGTAGCCTCTGATACTCCATTCGTCAAAAAAATCGCAGTACCAGACAAAGTTGTAGGTATTTGGTCAGATGCTTCTTTGTTCCCAGAAATATCAAATGCTAGTTTCATGGTTCCTCCTGTTACAGTTGCGGAACCTGCTAACCCCACCAATATTGGCGCAGCAGTTCCGCCAGATGCGACTAATAATGTGACACCCCCCACAATTGTAATAACGTCCTTTGTCACACTCACATATGGTTCTGCTGCTTTATAAAAACGATCAGCTGCTGCTTGCGCTTTAATGTTTTCTCGTTCAATATTAATTCCGGCAGCGTTCAGCATTTTATTAAATGCCTGTAATTCTAACCCCTCGAGATCAAAGCCCATCCCTACTTTGTTTTCAGCATAGGCATACGTGCTGTTATAAACATATTTAGATGCCAGTGGATCTACTTGCCAAAAACGACCTATTTGAGGATCGTGATTTCAGTATCTGAATTGATACCAACTCAACCCAAAATCAATATCGTGAACTTGGCCGATAAACTTCTTTTTATTTTCCGCAATTCCGTTTAATGCCTTCGAACTTATCCCGGCCATCGTCAACCCAAACGGATAATAATGTGTTTCCTCCAGAATCAGCCCGCGGATATGGGTGACCGTCAGAATATCAAACCTGCCTGCCGGCAGGCAGGGAACATCCGCCGATGGCGGGACAGGCTGTCTATATTCGGCGTCTCGTTACTGACATAAATATACAAAAATCCATTCTTGCTGGCTGTTAAATTCGTCTTGGTATGCGAGGTGAGCGTATTGTCGTTACCGACCTGTTCAAAACCACTACTTGCAGCAACAAACTTAAACTGCGTCCTGAGAAGCTCCGCTATCGGGACAAGCTGTCTAACAAAAACCAATTGATGAAAGCATAGGGCTTGCAATTTTTATAGCCGCTCTGGCTGTTCAGGAAGTAAATGGACCCTGGACCCAACATACTGCAATTGTCAGCGCCACTGTTTCGGTCTCGACCTTTAGCTTTGCAGCTTTCTCAACGGATACAGCACACTTTCGGCTCCGTCCAAATCCTCTATCAGCACCAGCCTGTGTTGCAGTTCCCGTTGTCCAAAGTAGTAAAGGGCATTTTCTGACAGCGTGGTTATCTCTACCTTGTCTTCTTCCGGTATCAGTTCTCCAACCTTCTCTTGCAGGTAAGTCTTCCCAATACCCCTGTTCCCCAGTGAAATCACATGCAAAGGATGTTCTCTTTTCCGGCTGGTAAATATCAGGTACATCAGCAGCCTGTTTGTTTCTTCTCCAATTACACCAGATTTGCCAATCATTTCATTGGTTCTTTGCAGTAGGTCTTTCTGTTCTAAGAATTGCACTGCATCTTCTCTTTCTTCTTTGCTCAAAGCCTTCTCCATTCTCACCTCTTGCTTATCCAGTTGTTTTAATCTGTATTCTTCCAACTGACCTGTTATGTCTGCTATCGCTTTTGTAAGGGCTATGCTACCTGTTTCCAGTTTTTCTGCTACTCGTCTTACAAATTTCTCCACCTGTGTGTCGTTGTATAAATCCAGATTATGCCTTACTGACAAGCCTGCAAGTTCAGGGTTGCTCAGATAGCCGGCATGTTTTCTGTTGACTACGGTTACTTTTATTGTTACACGCATTCTATCCAGTCCCTCTACTCTCACTCCACCTAATAACTCTATGAGTAATTCATCTGTTGGGTAGGTAAAGCAATGTGGGTTTGTTGTGTTTAGTTCCATAATGTTTAAGTTTTAGCTTGGCTGCCGAAGGCAGGGCATAAAAAAACCACTCAGCTAAGAGTGGTTAGTGAAATCATATTTGACAGACCTATTTACACCCCGACAATTGCCTCATTATTGAGAATGGGGAGCCTTATCAAGCAAAGATAAATAAAATTTTATGATGGCACTGTCTGGCTTATAAGTAATGGCTTCATTTGATTCAATACCTGTAAGGAATCTAATTGTAGTCATCCTAACTTGATATACAGACATTCCTTTGTATTTTAATTTATGGATTATTCTTGGGTCATCAGCATTGTCAAGCAAGTAAATTAGCATAGAAGTATCTCGCTTATTCTGAATACGCTCAATTGCAGATAAAATACTATCTATATCGTCACTCCTTAGCATACTAACCAACTGTTCTTTACTTACTTGATTATTTTTACATGACAAAAAACATAAAAACAGAGAAGCAAAAAATATATTTTTCATAGCACAAAAAAGTTTACTGTCCAACTGTAAATTTAACTATTCGTGAAACCAATTCCTTATTATAATGCCACTTCAATATTTTAGCAAAAGATGATGGAGAAACAGGGCCGCCAGCTCCGTCATACTTTATCGGCCCAGGCCAATCATTCATTGGGCCATAAATAGTAACCCCAGCTTTTGCCAACGCCGCTATGGCAACACTTGTACATTGTTGACCAGTAAGTCTATATGTGCCAGGGTTATTAGTATATTCAATCAAAATTTCCTGAAGCTTTCTCATTTGCTCTGGAGTCATATTAAGTTGATAATATGTCACTTCTTGTCCTTTATATATTTTATTAAACTCATCAATATTGTTCACATGCATTTCACCATCACTTCCAAAAAGCTCATCAAGCTGATAGCCCGGAGTTCCATTTTCTTCGCTTGGATAATATCCATAAACTATATCGTCAATCCTAATCGCAGTATGGCCAACATCTTTTCCCCCTTCCTTTGACCATATAAATACTTGAACTTTTAAGGGGTCCTGAATATCTTCACTCTCTTTGTTTTTTTCTTCCCTTTTCCCTCCATAAATTGATTGTAATTGGATAAACGCGGCAACAGCATCGTCATCTGTATATCTTATACCTCCATTAATTTCCTCAACAGCCATCCCGTCTGGGTCGATAAAACGCAAAGGATTATTGTATGCATAATTATATGGCGTTTGCCTTCTTGAAATTTCGCTCAACGGGTCACTAACCATCCATCTCCCAATCTGATTATCATACATCCTCGCCCCATAATCCAACCACTCCAACCCACCGCCATCAGCAAATTCTTCCCGCTGCTCTTCTTTACCATTGTACCTATATCTATTCTCCGGAGTACCAAAAGCCAATGCTTTCGACGATATCCCCGCCATTGTCAACCCAAACGGATAGTAGTGCGTTTCTTCTAGAATTGCTCCCGGGGTATGCGTGGCCACTAAATTATCAAAATATACAGGCAAATTGCTTTCATTGCTTACATAAATATACAGAAATCCATTCTTAGCTACGCTGACCGGATTGTTAATGAAGGCTGTGTGCAACTTATATATGCTCGACGACGCACCCGACCCGACTGGATCAGCGCCGCCTTCGACGAATCTAAGTTGATCATCAAACAATATCCAACATAAAAAAGCCCGAGCCGTTTGAGTAGGTGTTGTGTTGTTGCTCAAAAAGCCTGAAAGCAAACTACTGTTATTGCCGTTTCCGTTGACACTTGTGGGTGTGGCACCGCTATGTGCCCCGCTAACAATGCCATTGCTAGCAAAGCTCGTAAGCAACTCGGTAATTGTCAAGCTTGAGGGCGATCCAGGACTTCCGCCCGGCATCGAGTAGAATGATTCCGCACTTATTCTTACTTGATCTCCTTTCATCACTTTCATCACTATCCCCAAGCCTGTTTTTTCGGATGCCAGTCCGCCATGAACTCGGTAAAGCTTGTTACCAAAACTGGTCTGCGTTGCGCCAGTCGTCGTTCTATCTACTCGTCGGCTGTTTTCGATGTCGTATATCTGTGCTTCCGTTTCCCAGGCGTTATTCTCGACAGTTGCTGGCAAATAACAAATGTCATCGTGCTGCTCTGTGATAACTGACCTGACATTGCCCAAATGATCTTTCAGAAAATAGTCAAAAACCAATCGATCCAGCGTTGGTTGACAAGTAGCACTATTACTTTTGACAAAACGGATCCGCCCCTCTTCATGTCCAATAAATTGAAGCTGATTAAAGTAGCTTAGAGAAGCCAATGCCGGATTGGTGTATTCTTTTGATTCATAGATCGCGCTTCCCACATAAAGCGTTGTGCTGACAATGTTTGTAGTTAAGCTATTGACCGTTGCGCCATTTTCTGTCACAACCTTTTTGTGTTTGCCACCCAAAGCATCATAAACATACTCAATCGAGCCTTTTCCAGGTATTGTAATAAATCGCGGCAGATTCAAGTGATTGTATTCAATAGCGCTGATTTTTTTATTGTTGTCTACCGTCAGGTTTCCGTTGAGATCGTAGTCGTAATCAACTGCCGTCTTCGTCGTTGGATCATACTTGAAATCACCCAATTGGCTCAAGTAATCATTTTGAGCGTCAGATACCTGTTTTAAGCGGTTACTTCCTCCGTGATAGCTATAGGTGAGTTGGTCAATAGGTTGGGAGTTGCTGGTCCCGAATTTCCAACCGAATTGCGTCATGCTTAATATGTTCCCGTTGTCGTCGTAGGCCGACGATGCTGATATCCCGTCGCCCATGGTAATGGAAAAATCCATATTGGCATTATTCCAAAGGCTACCTGACACATATTCACTGAAATCTGCCTTTAATAGCCTGTTTGCCGCGTCATAGTCAAAGTCATACTTTCTGCGCATACCGTCTCCCTGGCTCTTCCATATCATTCCGGCAATGTTGCCATTGTAAAATTGCCGATCGAAATCGCCAACTATTAGATCTCCCGCTACAATCAAGGAGTTGTCATATGCGAGACCATACCCAAAGAAACGCTGGTCAGGATCGCCACCTGTGGCATATTCCCGGTTCATCCCTAAACTCCATCCCCTTATATTGTACGCAAATTCCTGAATTTCCAGTCCCTCATTATTATTAAATGTCGGAGCCAGCTTTTTCCGCTTTACCCTCCCCAATGCGTCAAAGGCGATCTCAACCATTGGATGAAAGTCGGACATCGTATTCCCATTGACACCAGTAAAAGCTATTCTCCGTTCAATCTTTATAATCCTGTTCAAATCGTCCAATATGCTTTTAATAACTGATACGGTTGTCTGGGCCGCCGAACCGGCGCGTTCCTGCTTTTGTATGGTCAATAAAGGAACCCCGGCCCAAGTAAACTGCGTGGTTGCAAGGTCAATACCGCCTGTAATGTTCTTACTTTTTTGTTGTATCAGTCGTCCTTGCAGGTCATAAATATTGACTGTGTACAGGAATTGTGAAGTTCCCAAGATATTGATTCTGGTACCGGTAACAAGGTTCCTGACATCGGAGGACTGAACAGATGCCATGGCATAAGGCCAACTGCCAGAAGCAGGCAACAAATGGCTGTCATGTGTAACGTCGTAGATACCGGTCAATGGATTAGAATAACTGCCGAGCCAGTTGTAGTTGTCATAGAAAGTCCTGGTCTGTTCCTCTATGGAGTAGATTGTTAGATTGGGGTAGCTGGACATCTGAGCCGCCTGCTCCAAGTGATATCGTTGGTTGTTGAAGTTGCTGGGATCTGTCAACAAACCGGTTGATTCGACCCGGTCCAAATCATCATAGGTGGTATACTGCCATTTCTTTTTCGAGGGTTGGCGCAAGTTTGCATCTTGCGTAAGGACCATTCTATTTTTGGAATCATAAACCATCCAAACTTCCCCGGCTCCCGGGACTTTCTTCCGAATCATTCTGTTTCTATTATCGTAATCATAAAAGAAACACTGCTCGTTTCGAATAACATCATCTAATATCCATCCCTGGGCCGCTAAAGCCTTTATCCCCTCGGGCTGAATAACACAGCGGAGATTCCCTGTCTCGTCATAAATGTACTGCGTGCACAACCATCCCGCCAGGCCAGAGCCAGTCCCCATATCCTCTCCAGCGGTTAACTGCACCTTCTTTAACACCAACCTACCCTCTTTATCGATGAACTCAATTACTTGCTTACCTTGTTCGTCTTTTGTTACATTCTTTATCAATTCACCCGCCGCATATGTTCCTGTCATTTCGATCGAATTGCTTGAAACAGGCTGACCATTTAACACGATTGTCGTGGGATATCCGCCACTTGGGTAAATCTCAATTCCAAACTCATATTGTCCCAAAGGCATTGTATATGTTCGAGGACTAACTGGGCTACCGTGAAACTTGTTCCAACTTGTACTCCCACTGGTTCTATACATGAGCGCTACTGTTGAAATATTTGCTGGAAGTGTCCCCCAATGATAGGTAACTGTCTGATTTCCGCCTGATGTAGAAGTTACACCAGCACGCAAAATCGGTATACTCAAAATTTTTACATCATCCAGAGTGGTATTGAACCAGTACGCTTGCTCGACTCCTCGTCCACTTCCTACCCAGTTTGCACCAGGCGCTAAAGACTTTTCAATTCTGCCCAAAGGCGACGCTTCGAAAACGGATTTGCTGAAGAAACTAGACTCTGGCTGCTTGTACAGCGGTGAAGTGGGATTGTCCGTCCGGTAAAATTCCTGTTGTTGTTGGAATGGGTTTAACTTTAATTTTCCATCGGCTGTCGGATAACCCCCAATAGCATTTGCTCCAAAAGGAAGATACTGATATTGAACCCTGCCATATTCATCGTAAAATTGAGAACTTATAAGGTCAGTGGCGGGCAGGTCTGAGTCCAAAGAGCCTTGTTTCTGGACGGTTTGAATGGGTCTCCCAAGTCCATCAATATAAACAGTGGTTTGCATTGCCTGTTGAGTATTTGCCATCATTACCTGAGCCGGATCCTGAATTGGGGCTTTCAGTTCCCAACTACGGACGTAATTTTTGACCATTCCTGGGCCATATGGTGCTGTGGGATTTTGGCGCCCAGCCGCCGCCGTTACAACCGAGCCGAAAATACACAACAGAGCCATATTTTTGCCGAATGCAGTCCTCATGTCGATACTTTAAAAGTTATAATTTTTCCGAATCGCTGACTGAAAGGTTGAATCAGTCACATGAATATTGGGCGCGAATACACCTACAACTTCGCCCTGCTCATCAACTAGAAACTTGGTAAAGTCTCCCCGGACTTCCCAGTTTGCCGATCCATTTAGATCCGCTTTATTTAGCCATTCGTAAATGGGATGCTTCGAAGTACCTATCAAATCAGACTTCGATGCAATTGGAAAAGTCACCCCATAATTTTGCTGACAAAAATTGACTATGGCCTCATTAGACAACGGCTCATTGCCAAAACTATTGGAAGGAAACACTACGATTGACAAGGTGTCTCCGAAAGTCGAGTGCAGCTGTTGCAACTCTGCAAGTTGGTCAACTTTTGAGCTTGCAGAAGCAATATTTACCAATAGAATCTTTTTACCAGCATACTGGTTAAAGCTAATGGGACCTCCTCCCGCTGACTGAATATTAAAGCTATAGATACTAACCACGTATGTGATTATGAAGAATAACATTCTTTCCATACAATCAAATTAATTTTAGTTTCCGCAAATTAATACCAGACATGGGGACGAACCCGACGTTGTCTCATAGTATATGCTGTATGATCCGTCACTGAAACAGTAGCGCTTCGTGCATAGCCACTGACCTTTTCCGATCAATTCTGATGAAACCACCACAAGCGTTCCAGTCTCACAAACACCATTGATACATTTTTTGTTATTACCTGTACAGTTTTGAGAATTACAATTGCTTGGCAAAGGACATGCCGACGTGTTGTACCCTGTTACGACCCATTGAAGCTGATTGTAAGTCGGGCTGCAGGGATTAGTGTCTCGCTCCTCTTGTTCCTGATATCCAGTATTCTCTTGTGAGCCATTTACCTGACAACGAAGTGGCGTGCTCGTATTCTGCCAGTCTGCTGTGGTATTTGTACATTGCGCAGGGCAATTGTCCTGTTCACCCCAAAGATTATAGCAGTACATTTTGAGAATATTTCTATTCTGATCGCGAATTAGCTTCAATCGTTTATCATTATAATATTCATAGTAAACTATCCGATTGTTCTGATCGCATTGATCCAACAGCCCGACTAATGGATCGAATGTGGCTGTATTCATCATGGCGCCAAAGGGATATAACCTAACCTCATCAACTACTCCCGTACCTGCGATTGTTACCGAAGTCTGACCAGATACTTTGTGTTCGAAATATCGCCAGGCCCCTTCCGTTCGTCCGGCTCTGGGATAACCTGCCATCGTTCCGGTAATAGCATAGGGCGTTACGTTTTTTGTCCAGTAACTCAATAAATACTCTTTGTTGGAGGCAAGACCCGATCGTGAAATACTGTTTCCCCCGTTCAGGATTAAGACCTTTTTCCCGGTAATCGCCGATGGATCGTCGGTGGCAGATCCGTTAATCGACCAATTACCCGTGCCCGAAGATTCGAAAGAAGTATAGGCGATTTCCGAAGCCGAAGCATTGCGAACACTAGCCGTCACAAATCGTCCATCATAATCCCAAATCATGCTACTTACAATGCCGGTATGGTTCACTTCTCTCGGATTGCCAAACAAATCGAAAGAAATGAACTCCGTCAACATTGGTTGACTAATGTCGTTCTGGCTTGCCTGTGTTGTCACTTTTTTCTCCAGAATCAGATTACCCTGTACGATATATTCTCGTTCCAGCAGATTCAGCCGGCGGGGAAAATTGAAGTCAAGGTCGCGTTTATATCTCTCTACTTTGACGATATCCATTAGTCGATTCGCATTAAACATCGCCAAGTGAGCGGGGAGAGATAGATCATCGTGTGGCCGATAGTATCTAATCTGTTCCAGGTTGGTAGAGTACTTTTTCAATTCTTCCTTCAACAATCCGTATGAGTCATAATAGTAAGTTGTCTCATTGATATGAGCGATCGAATTCTGGTCGACATCCGTAACTTTAACAGTGCTGACGCGGCTATCCAAATCATAAATGGGATAATAGCCAACAAGGCTTTTAGGAGAACTTACCCATCCATTTGGACCATTCCAATACACAAGCGAATAGTTAAATATCCTAGCGCCATAATGAATTTCTGAAAGGTCTGTTAGGTAGGTATACTCACTTTTCTTGATCGGAGTACCAGAAAGGTTATTATAAACCCGCTGCTCTAAAAGACTGCCGTTGCCCGGCATATTGCTATACGTACCTGGAAGGTAGTTGTTAATATATTTTCGGGAAGGAAGCGAAACGTTGAGAAACGCCGTTGTTGCGCCGGTACTGGAAATGTCCTGTATATTCTGATAGTCTGATTCTATTCTCCCCAGACTGGCTCCACTCTGATTAACTTCCTTCCGCACTACAGTTGCGTAGCCCACTCCATTTCCGCTTCCTAAGGAATTACTAACATAGTACCCTTTAGCACTGATCTCAGCAATATCCCGGTAAGTGATCGAGGGAATTGAACCCAACTGCAATGAGTTAAACAAATACGTCCGACAGAATTTCAAATTGCTTGCTGCGATGCCACCTGAATACTCAAACGCAGTTTTCTTGGAGAACTCGGTCGAGTTGGCGTAGTAGGTTAGCGATTTGACCCGCAGCCCATTCCCGTTGGTAATCGTATTCGATGTGGACGTGAAATCCGGTGCCCAATAGTTATCGAACTGATTCAGTTCATATTCCAGAACTACTTTCCCTCCGGTAGGAAATTGCACTGACTCCAGAACACCTGCCTTTGTGTACTCGAGATTCGCAGAATGGTTATTGCCATTACTCGGCAATCCCGTGGCATTACCCAACTGGCTACTGTTCAACCTGCCAGGATTCGGAATTAGCGAAGAGTTCGCCAATTGTCCGTTATAGAACCCCCAGTAGTCTTGCGCAAACGAATTTTTACCTGGCAAATTCGCAGCATTGTAGTAAAACTGGTGTTTCTCATTCGCCTGATTCTTGACCGACAATAGCTTCAGCCTAAGATTCCGGGTATTTCCCAAAGCACTCGCATTGGCAGGTGTAAACCCATTTCCCCCAATTGTTGCTGCATCAAAATAACTGAAGTCAAGATCAAACGAATAAATGATCTCGGTTCCATACTTCACTTGAATCAGCTCCAATTTCTTAGCCCCCAACATATCATCCCTGTCTGCCAGGGTAAACTCCACAACGCCTCCGGGAAAGCTGATGGAGGACAGATAGGCACGTTTTGATTTTGAGTAATTAAAGTTTTGCCCAATTCCAGCCGTCGCCTGATAAGGAAATCCAATATGTTCGCCCGTCGAAATTTGCTGACTGGAAGAACTAAGAATATAAATAGCCTTCTCCGAGTAGGAGGGATAATTGTCAAATTGTGCTGCTGAGATTTGATAATTAAACACTATTTCACGTTTATTCGCAGTCACTACCTTTGTCAAAACCCATTCACGTGACGAGACTTCAGCTTGCGTCGAGCTGGGGCCTGCATTTCCTAAACCTCCAATTGAAACGGAATAACTTTCCACAGGAATATTGGTTGCGAAATGGTACTCAACACCCGAAGGATCCACCACTAAAAAAGTCTCGCCAGCCCGGGAAATCTTATAACCTTTTCGATTCAACACAATGAAAGAACTGTTGGCTGGATTCTTAATAAACTTCAAATTGTGACCCAAAAAACTCGCAGTAAAAATGTCCGGCTCTGAGTCATAGTTTAGATCATTAACCATATATGTCGCCTGCGGCTGCAAGTCTCGATTACCGTTAATTGGGATGTAGTATTGGTGATCAACCACCCCTTGAAAGAAGTACGAGCCAGGGACCGTAACTGATAAAGGATATGCCGAATAAATGCGGTAGGAATGGAAGGGCTTAGGTGTTTCAACTGGAACAATGTCATTGTACCCAGGATTCAAGATACCAATCCACATGTTACTAAACTTTTGAGAGTAATTGGAAGGTACCGGGCTTTCGTTCCAGTCAGGTCGCAAAAACACGTTCCCCTGTCCGTAGTCATCTCGATCATTTATCTCCTGTACAATTTTCCCGAATTGCATATCCCAGCCTAATCCAACCCAGCTTGCTTCCTGTGATACCCCTATTCCTGCCGAATGATAGCTCAGGGAAATTGGTACACTAACTCCATCAAGGTCTACTGAGTATAATGGCACTGAAATATTTGCCAATCCATTATACTCGGAAACGGGGATGTCCAGGTTCTTCTTAAACTCGTGTGCTGTCGGTGCAACCGGATTATAATTTTTAACCTTATTCTCCCAATTCTGACCTATCACTAATGTTGGCCGAAACATACAACATGACGCTAAAAAAGCCCAATAAAAAATTCTTTTACACATCGAGAGTGCCGTTTATACTATACAAATGGAATTTTGACTGCTAAAACCCATACCCCACCCGAAACACAATGGCCTGGCCGGGTGCCTTTTGTTGATGACGCAAAAAATCCCAGAGCAGGATCAACTTTGTTTTCTTCAATAACTTACTTCGCAGCGATATCACTTTACTCACGCCAACCAACCCACTTGGCTGCCAGACCCAGCTGCCTTTCAAGTTGCCACTCGCATCAACTTCTTCCACCTGGTTCTGTTCGTAGCCACCGGTTAACCAAAACGAGCCTTTCAGTTTTACATCCACAAAACTTCTTAGTGAAATCCCCTGGTGGCTGATGCTGATATGGCGGATATCGCTGCCCCAACCTACGCGGTAACTGCCGCCAAGACCAGCGATAATCGTTGGACGGAATCGATAGCCGATGCTGAGCCCGATATCACTGCGCGTAGGCAGCCAGCCCCTGGCTCGTTGGGACTGAATATTAGCACCCAGCTCGATTCGCTGCAGGAACGATTTAGTCTTAAGCGGATTCGGTCGAAATCCATCGGGCATGGCCATATCACTACTGCCGCCACCGAGCTTCAGCACTTTATCTTTCAGTGTACTCAACTGGCTCTGCGCTTGCGAAATATTACTTCTAAGCTGCGCCGCTGCATTGGGACCACCGCTCGCAATTTGCTGCTGGATCAATCCATTCACCTGGGCGCGGGTTTGCAGCCCGGCCAGACTGGCGGCCGCATTGGGATCGTTGGGATCGCCCGGCAGGCGAAAGAGCGAAGCCAGCTCGCTATTGCGACGCATGAAATCCTGAAACAGCCTGGTCTTTTGTAAAACGGCCAGTCCCTTGCGGGCAGCCTTTTTATGATCCTTCAGCAATGTTTTGTATTCACTGATCTGTGCCTGATAATAGTAAACGGTCTTGTTCATCGCCTTCAGCGACCGAAGCATACCAAGCGATTCCAATTTGCCGCGTAATAGTTGCTGTTGCTCCTTCAACAGTTGCTCAATGGAATGCGCGCCGGCTAACCGGTTTTTGAGCGATTGTAATTGTTCACTCGCAGCGCCTAACAGCTTAGGATCGAGTCGATCTTTCACGGATGCCATTTGGTCCGACTCCAGAAATTTAAAGGAAGATTGCAGGCTGTCGAAACTGGGCAAGTACTGGCCCAGTTTTTCGGCGGGCTGTTGAAGAGAGTGTTGCAATTTAGCTGCCTGCAGATCAAATTGTTGTTGTAAACGTTGAGCCGCCGCCGAATCAACCCGGCTGATCTGACGAAGCAGCTTAGCCTGTTGCCGCTGCCATTTCCGTAAAACGCGTTGATTTTCTTTTGAAACTTTACCTTCCAGTTTTTCCACCTGCTGCGAAACTGCCTTTACATATGCTTCCGGGCGGAAAGCTGATGAGTCTTGCGACTCCTGGGCAGAAAGGTTCAGGCAAATGGATGCCAGGACCCATAAAAAGAGAATTCTCATGGTGGCAGATAAGGTTTTGGTTATGACCAGAAAAGTCTTCGAGGGTATTCGCTATTTACTGCTCTTTCTTATCGTAACAATGTCTTCTACAATAACAGTAAATCTGTGGTGTTTTTTAAAGCAATAACGAAAATTAAGGAGAAATAAGATACCAACAATCGACCGGAAGAAAAATAATTATCAGTTAACCATAAAATCATACAAATTGAAGGATCGCATATAGGTTGCCCTGAACAACAACTAAGTGTTTCCAACTAGTCTGCCCCGTCAAACTGGGCACATAAATAGCAAGTCCCGCATCAGCGGGACTTGCAAGGGTACAGTTCCATTCATGTTCGATGGTTTGTTGAAGAAATGGAAACTCGTTCGGGCGAACGAACCTGTTGGCGGTATGACGGTACCGGTACCAGCAACAGGATTTTTGGTCAGGACAAACGAATGATCAAAACGGACGTAGTTTATGGTTAAGATGATTTTTTAAAATAGGCCCCGGATATTCCGCCGGGGCTCGGATCACGAAAGGATGGTGGCTGTATCTAAAGCTTGGAAAACCGTGCAGAATACAATCCTTCCGATGTTCGAACCACAGACACAAAGTGACCGCGGGGTATACCGTCCAGGGTAGTTATTTGAATAGTGTTGTTTCCTGATTGTAGCGCAATGCCCTGCTGATGAACCAACCGACCCGCCAGGTCGTACACTTCAAAATTGGCTTTTTCGCTACGGGCCGTACTCATTTGCAGGTTGAGGCTGCTCTGTACCTGAGTGGGATACACAGACAACTTGTTGTTGGCAGTATTGCCCAGATTAAAACGAACCACCTGGCTGTATTGCACTTTGCCGTTGCGGGCGGTAATCTTCAAACGATATAGTAAAGCCCGGGCGTCCTTGTTGTACGAAGCATCGCTATAGGTGAAAGTACGCTGGTTATTTCCTTCCATATTAACCCAGTATTCTGCAATGGGCTGATAGTCGGCACCGCCCGACTGTGAACGCTCCAACAACACTGTGCCGGCATCGTTGCCTTCAGTTAGCGACCAGCTCAATTGGGTGCGATCGGTTTGCGCCACACCTCTAAAGCTTTCCAGCATGGGAGCGCTCAACACACCCATATCGGGGAAAGGAAAGCGCTTGAAATATAAACTTGCATAGCGGGTACTGTTGTTGCTCATTCCATTAGTCGCGCCCACGCGATATTTGAACGAACTGATGCCGCCATGGGTTACGGTAAACATAACCTGCGACGCAGAGGTATCAACCAACGCCCCATACAGGAAGCCGGTGATATTGCGACCAACATATTCGGTACCCACCTGCGATAGTACGATATGGCTGCCACTGGCATCAAAACTGCAAACACCACCGCCCATATCAATTCCATTCATCTCCATCAGGCTATCGCCATTGCTGGTGCTGCCATCAATATCCAAACCACTCAAATCAACGCTGGGTTGCAGCATGGGAGTGGAAGTGCTACCCACCATGAATGTAATGGTAAATAAAATATATCCGCTTCTATTTGCATCAATTCGATATTCAGGCTGGAAAGCTTCGGCATATCCATCAGCGGTGCGATCGATATTACGCAACGATATGCCACCAACAATTGAATCGATGGTAACATGTGCGTCAACTCCGGTGATAACATTCGAAAAACGATACCTGGCGCCTACCTGACGATCGGTGCCGGACATTAGTGCGGGACTTTGGAAACGGTAAATGGGAGCCTG
Organism: Chitinophagaceae bacterium; assembly: GCA_046297935.1. Classification (GTDB taxonomy): domain Bacteria; phylum Bacteroidota; class Bacteroidia; order Chitinophagales; family Chitinophagaceae; genus CAYMZZ01. Next base: position 66,978 of record JBKBHA010000016.1, on the reverse strand, counting down.
AGCAAAAACTGAACCTGTCAGCATCAGCACAATGAGAAGGGGGCACAAACGGCCATACAGCATCTCGAGGATAGAATTCGCTTTCATAAGTACGATTAAAAGGTTACGGTTATCGGCTCTTGATAGGTCGGACTCTGGTTTCGGAAAAGCCTGTCGGAAAACTTCGCTCGGCATTCGCAACTTAGCGTCGTAAAACAACCTGCTTGACGATGTGAAAGTAGACAGGGTTTTTCGGAAATGCAAGCCTGTGGCGGGTTTTGACAGATTATACAAATTGCAAATACATGCAAACCAGCCGATTGGAGTGCAAAATAAATTCGGAAATTACGGCTTAACTGCTCGAAAAGGCACGTAAAAACACGCGAATTATTACGTGGAAAATACCGATCAGGGCTTGAAGTCGGTGTATCGAAGTTCCAGCAAATTCAGACCGTTGGGGGTAAATCCGGTCAGCGTCGGCTGTACCAGGCGAACGGCTTTGTCGTACCAAAGGGGTACAACGGGTGCTTCTTCCAACACCACCTGGTCGGCAGCGCGATAGAGAGCATACCGAAGGGAATCCACTTCTTCGCGAATGGCTTTTTCAAAATAACGGTCAAACTCGGCGTTGCGGAATCGGGTATAATTGGGTGGTGCAGGATTACCGGAGTAAAATACTGCGAGATAGTTCTCGGCATCCGGATAGTCGGCAATCCAACTGCCGCGGAAAAACAACGCTTGCGAAGATGCCGTCAGCTCGAGCAGAAAAGCTTTCTGAACCGTTTCCACCTGAACAGGAATACCCACTTCGCCCAACTGCTTGGCAATAAAATCGGCCATATCAGCATAGAGTGCAATGGTCTGCAAACGGATGACGGGCAAACCTTTTCCATCGGGGAAACCCGCTTCGGCCAGCAATTGCCGGCTACGTGCGGGATCGTAGTGATAACCTTTCACGATGCTGTCGTTATACGAAGGCAGTCCAACAGGCACAAATCCCGATTCAGCGGGAGTACCCAACGAATTGCGGAGATACAGGATCATCTTTCTCCTATCAAATCCATAATTGATGGCCTGCCTGATTTTTTTCATTCGAAGTGGAGAGTTCTTTACCATAGGGTTGGAGCTGTCTACCAGTATGCCCAGGTACTCGATATTCAGGTAAGGATGTACCTGCAAATTGATCTTGCCCTCCCATTCCGGCCTCAACAGCCCCTGCTTGGTCAACACTTCATCTTTAAATGACGATTCAATATCGTTTATGAAATCAAGCTGACCCTGTCGAAACAACAAAAACTCGGTGGCCTTGCTGTCGTTGAAACTAACTTTAATGCCATCCAGATAAGGAAGCGAACGACCAGCACTGTCTTTTTCAAAATAACGCGGATTGCGACCCAGGATCAGCGCCTGGCCTTCTTCCCATGCGGTGAATTTAAATGGACCAGTACCCACGGGATGACGCCTGAATTCGCGGCCATATTTCTTCGCGGCCTCGGGCGCAACGACCGAACAATACTGCATGGATAATATGCCCAGTATGGGCTGATAGGGCCGAAGCAGCCGGAGTTGAAAAGTGCTGTCATCCAGCGCCAGAAAAGGCTGCAGCGAGTCAAGCTTGTTGTTGAATATCCATGCACCCGGACTTGCCGTAGCCGGGTCCATAAGACGGGAGAAGCTGAACAACACATCTGAAGCTTTCATTCGCCTGCCCTTACCTTCCGGAAAACAGGGATCATCGTGAAACCAGACATCCGATCTCAGATGAAAGGTGTAAACGGTTTTGTCATCCGACAAATCCCAACTTCGTGCAAGTGAAGGCACCAACTCGAGCTGTTCATTTACCTCCACCAGCGTGTTGTACAGCTGGTGAACCGGCCACATGATCGACTGATTTTTGGCAAACGCCGGATCGAGGGAGGCAATACCGGTATGTTCATTATAATGAAATACTTTGTGGTCCGAACGCTGCGACCGCCCACAGGAAATTAAACCCGTTATCAGGATACCTATCGCCCATCCTGCCATCCATTTTTTCATTTTCCCCGTCATTTAACCATTGAACGATTAAATTTACAATTCAAATGTCTAACACAGTGAAATACTTGAAATTACTTCCGTTATCGGTTTTGATTGTGCTGACGCTGCAGGCCCAATCGCAACAAACATTTACCCAACAGGATACCCTGCGTGGAAGCGAAGGCACCGGCCGCAACTGGTGGGATGTACAGGAATACCAGTTGGCTGTTGCAGTCGACATTCCAACTAAATCAATCAAAGGAAGCAACAGGATCACCTTCAAGGTTACTAAAGACGGTACACCGCATAAACTGCAGATCGATATGCAAATGCCCATGCGCATCGATCGGATAGAATATGCTCAAATGAAATATGGAGCCCTGAACTTTGTGCGCGAGGGCAATATTTGCTGGGTCGATTTTGCTGATCGCGAATTCAAAGCCGGTACCGAGCATACACTGGTAGTACATTTTAGTGGCACACCCCGCCAGGCTGTACGAGCACCCTGGGATGGTGGCTGGGTATGGGCCAAAGATTCGCTGAAGCGCGACTGGATCACGGTAGCCTGCCAGGGACTGGGTGCCAGCGTATGGTACCCCTGCAAAGATTTTCAGGGCGACGAACCCGACCGGGGCGCCAGCCTGTCTATCACAGTCCCCGACTCACTGGTGGCAGTGGGCAATGGCAGATTAGTTCGGAAACAGGAAAATAATAATGGCAGCAGCACCTGGCATTGGAAAGTTACACAGCCCATCAACAACTATAATATCATTCCCTATATCGGCCACTATGTGAATTGGGAAGAAAAAATAGCCGGAGCCAAAGGCGAGCTCGATGCCAGCTATTGGGTGCTCGATTATCACCTCGAAAAATCAAAACAACATTTCGGCCGCGATGTGAAACGCATGTTTGCCTGCTTCGAAAACTGGTTTGGTCCATATCCATTTTATGAAGACAGTTATAAAATGATTGAAACACCTCACCTGGGTATGGAACACCAGAGCGCCGTTGCCTACGGCAATCAATATCGCGATGGCTACCTCGGCTCCGATTTGTCGGGCAGCGGCTGGGGAACCAAATGGGACTATATCATCATTCATGAAACAGGCCACGAATGGTTTGCCAATAATATCACTACGCGCGATATTGCCGATATGTGGGTGCATGAAGGTTTTACCACCTATTCAGAAGTATTATTTGTAGAATGCGAATATGGTAAAAAGGCGGCCGATGAATACTGTCGCGGTCTTCGGGAAAATATTGAAAACAAAGAAACCATTATCGGCCCCTATGGTGTGAACAAGGAAGGTAGCGGCGATATGTATTTCAAAGGGGCCAACCTGCTGCATACTATCCGGCAGGTTATCGACAACGACAGCAAATTCAAACAGATCCTGCGCGGTCTCAATGAAAAATTCTACCACAGCATCACCAACACAAAAGAAGTGGAAAGCTATTTCATTCAGCAGTCGGGTAAAAAGCTTAATAAGATATTTGATCAATACCTGCGCGATACGCGAATACCTGTTCTGGAATACGAGCTGGCTACCCGCGCTGGTACTACCAACAGCTATCAACTCAAATACCGCTGGAGCCAGGTAGTGGAGGGCTTCGATATGCCGGTGAAAATATGGATCAATGGAAAATACGTGTGGATCAAACCCACCGAAAAAATGCAGACCATGACTGTCAATGGCAAAATGCCCACCGAGATCAAAGCCGATCCCAACTTTTATATCAACACCCAAAAAAACTAACCCCTCCCACTCACCACTAACCACTATCCGATGAGTCAAATCCGCCGGCAAAGCATCATTGCATCCCTTGTTATTTACCTGGGGTTCGGCGTGGGTTTGCTTAATACATTTTTCTTTGGTGTAGAGGAGTATTTCAGCACTGCCCAGTATGGTTTGACCAGCATATTTGTAGCCATTGCGCAAATGATGGCCGCCATTGCCAATTTTGCCATGCCTTCGGTTATTGCGAAATTTTTTCCTTACTATAAAGATCATTTGCCCGACAAACAAAATGACCTGATCAGTTTTGCCCTTTTGGCGGGACTGATCGGGTTTGCGCTTGTTTGCATCGGCGGCTGGGCATTCAGAGATCTGGTTATTCGAAAATATTCAGAGAATGCACCCGACCTGGTAAACTATTATTTCTGGATTTTCCCTTTAGGTTTTGGCCTCACTATTTTCAGCATTTTGGAAGTGTTTACCTGGAATGTAGGCAAACCGGTCCTGACCAATTTCTTAAAGGAAGTGCAATGGCGACTCATCATTACCCTGTTGATCGTGTTGTTTATTTTCAACGTAATTCCTGATTTTGATCTGTTCATCAAACTCTATTCGTTTACCTATCCTGCCATTGCGCTTACGCTGTTGGTTTATTTAATATGGACCAAACGGATTCATTTTACCAGTACCGTTAGTAAAGTATCGCGGCGCTTATTTCGAAAAATTGCCTCGTTCTCCATATTTCTCTATTCCGGATTCCTGATTTTCACCATTGCGCAGGTATTTGACCAGCTGGTCATTGCATCTATTCTCGACGACGGATTGGCGAAAGCCGGCATTTTCGGTTTAGCACAGTTGATGGCTGGTGTTATCCTGGCACCCAAGCGGGCAATTGTTGCCGCCGCCATCCCTGCCCTTTCCCGGGGCTGGAAAGATAAAGACCGGGAGAAACTGCAACGCATTTATCAACGTTCCTCACTCAACCAGCTCATTTTTTCGCTCGGCCTGTTTTTACTGATAGCATTAAACTATCAGGACGCCATTATTACATTTCACCTAAAGAACGATTTTCTCCTGGGATTTTCTGCCTTTCTGATTTTGGGAGCCACCAGAGTGGTGGAAATGGGCACCGGTCTTAATGCCGAAATCATTGGCACTTCCACTTACTGGCGATTCGAACTGATCAGTGGTGTGATCCTGCTATTGATCATGCTTCCACTTTCAATTTTGCTGGCCCGACAATTTGATATCATTGGCCCAGCCATTGCCAACCTCGTGGCCATTGGCCTTTACAATCTGATCCGTTTTATTTTTCTCTGGAAAAAATTCCAGCTTATGCCCTTTAATCGCGGCACGCTGCAGGCGCTACTATTGGCAGGACTGGCTTTCCTGGTCAGCTATCTGCTGTTCCAAAATATGAACGGATTTGTGGGACTTGTCGTCAGAAGCATCGTGTTTTGCGCACTCTACGCAGGCGGTACTATCTTTTTCCGAATTACTCCTGACGCTGAGCCGGTGGTTGCCGCCATTCGTAAACGAATCAACTTCAAAGGCTGATAAAGCCATTTGATAATTGGGAATTTAAGAAGTTGATTACAATCGGGGCGAATTCACTCACTCAACAACTTTCGTTGAATAAGGTCACGGAGCCTGATTCACTGCCTGTGGACGTTCAATTCGTCCTGCGCCGATATAGCGTTTGAGGTAGTATGGGTCAAACAAATCGCTGACCGTAACACCCTGAGAGGAGGAGGCGTGTATGAATTTGTTGTTCTGCAGATAGATTCCCACATGCGATACGCCACCTGTGGTATTGAAGAAAACGAGATCGCCTTCGCGAAGTTCGGTGGCCGACACTATGCGGGCAGATTTATACTGCTCGCGCGCGGTGCGCGGTACATTTACTGCGAAAGCGGAAAGGTATACAGCCTGCACAAAGGCAGAACAGTCGATTCCCTTCTTTGTACTGCCACCCAGGCGGTAAGGCGTGCCATACCACTCGTCCACATGTTCCAGCAGGCGTTGATCAACCAGGTGTTCCACCTCGGTATTTAACAGTACTGCATATTTTAATTGAACAGGTGAAGCAGTTTCGGCAGCCGAAGAGCGGTTGAGATAGCGGTTCACATCGGATCCTGCCGCAGCCTGACCTGAGGCCTTGCGCGAGTTAGTATTATTTTCTTTTTTAACCTTTACCACCGATCCTTCCGGCTCCACACTGATTTCATCCAGAAACTTCGGATCCGATTGACCCGTGCGAGCCTTTGTGGTAGAGGCAGTTGAAGAAGCTACCGGTGCTTTACTTACCGGCCGAAGGCTTGAACAACTGGACATCAAAAAGACGATCCCCAAAGCAGTAATAAGAATTCTCAGCATTGTATCTTTCTTTTAGAGCTGCCTGCAGGCATCGGCAAAAATATAGGATATTTCGCTGAATAAGCGGCTGTTACAGAACGAATTGGTCCTGCAAAAATTGCGCAGCGCACAACTCACTGAAAGCAAGTAGCTTAAGCATTGAAATAGCAGCTAAAGTTTCTATTTCCATGCTAACTGGAATGTGGATTAAATTAAAAGGCCTTTCATGCCGAATTCAGGAAATTTGCTGTCCGGCCATGTATTGATTTCAGTGAAGGAACGGACTCCACTCCGGCCGGAAAACCAGTAGATCATGAAGTTTAGTCACCTGCACGTACATACCCAGTTTTCGCTATTGGATGGAGCTGCCTCCATCAAGGATCTATACAAAAAGGCCATGGCCGATGGCATGCCCGCTTTGGCGATCAGTGATCATGGAAATATGTTCGGCGTTTTTGAGTTTGTGTCGGAAGCTTACAAACATAAAGATGAAAACGGCCAGGTAAAAGTGAAACCCATTGTAGGTTGTGAATTTTACATCACGGCCAACCGGCATCAAAAAACTTTCACCAAAGAACAAAAGGATCAACGCAACCATCAGATTCTGCTGGCAAAAAATGAACAGGGTTATCGCAATCTGGTTAAGCTGACTTCGCTAGGGTATATTGAGGGTCTGTATAGCAAGTATCCCCGTATTGACAAGGAGTTAATCTTAAAACATCATGAAGGTCTTATTGCCACCACCTGCTGCCTTGGCGCCTCGGTGCCGCAGGCAATTTTGAGGCAGGGTGAAGAAGCAGGTGAAAATGAATTCAAATGGTGGCTCAATATTTTCCAGGACGATTTTTATGTGGAGCTGCAGCGGCATGGCATGGCGGAGCAGGATCGGGTAAATGAAGTACTGGTCAGGCTGGCCCGTAAATACAATGTAAAGATCATTGCCAGCAACGATTCGCATTACGTAGAACAAAGCGATTTCAACGCGCACGACATCCTGCTTTGCATCAATACCGGCGAAAAAATCAGCACGCCGGCCATGCGCGATTTTGCCGACGACGACATCAATGTGAAAGGCAAGCGATTTGCTTTTCCCAACGATCAGTTCTATTTCAAAAAAACGGCCGAGATGCAATCGGTGTTCCACGATCTGCCGGAAGCCATTGACAATACCAACGAAATCGTGGGCAAGGTAGACCTGCTCAATCTGAAGCGGGACATTCTTCTTCCCTTTTTCCAGGTACCAAAAGAGTTTGCCAGCCAGGACGAATACCTCGAACATCTGACCTGGAAGGGTGCGCATGAACGGTACAGCGAAATTACTCCCGAAATTGACGAGCGCATCCGTTTTGAGTTATACACTATTAAAACGATGGGATTCGCCGGCTACTTTTTGATCGTAAGCGATTTCATCAAGGCTGGTCGTGACATTGGCGTATTCATTGGTCCAGGTCGTGGTTCGGCTGCCGGCTCGGTAGTAGCCTATTGTACCGGCATCACCAATATTGATCCCATCAAGTACAATTTGCTGTTCGAAAGGTTTCTTAACCCCGACCGTAAGTCGATGCCCGATATCGATACCGACTTCGATGATGAAGGGCGGCAGAAAGTGATCGACTATGTTGTAGGAAAATATGGGCAGAACCAGGTGGCCCAGATCATTACCTACGGCACTATGGCTGCCAAAATGAGTATCAAGGACGTGGCCCGTGTAATGGACCTGCCTTTGGCCGAATCGAATGCGCTTGCCAAACTGGTGCCGGAACGACCCGGTATCGAACTTCGGCGCGTATTACACGCGCCCATGCGCAGTAAAGACGGTGAAAAATCACTGGAGGAAAAAGATGGACTGGGAGCGGAAGATCTTGAACTGGTGCGCCGAATTCGGGAAATATACGACCAAACCGATACGCCCGCCAGCAAAGTACTTCATGAAGCCGAACGCCTGGAAGGTTCAGTACGCAATACCGGTATTCATGCGGCCGGCATCATCATTGCCCCTAAAGACCTTACCGAACTATTGCCGGTAGCGGTAGCGAAAGATTCGCCGCTCTGGGTTACGCAAATTGAAGGAAATGTAATTGAAGAAGCCGGTGTAATAAAAATGGACTTCCTGGGTTTGAAAACCCTCACCATTATAAAGAATGCGCTTCAACTGATCAAACAAAACCATAATGTCGAAATCGACATCGACAATATTCCCCTCGACGATTCCAAAACCTTCGAGCTCTATCAGCATGGCGCTACCATCGGTACCTTCCAGTTTGAAAGTCCGGGTATGCAAAAATACCTACGCGAACTAAAGCCGGATAAGTTTGGCGACCTTATCGCCATGAACGCGCTTTATCGCCCCGGTCCAATTGCCTATATCCCCAATTATATCGAGCGAAAACATGGCCGGGAGCCTATTACCTACGACCTGCCGGAAATGGCAGAATACCTGGAAGAAACCTATGGCATTACCGTTTATCAGGAACAGGTAATGTTGCTGGCGCAAAGCCTGGCCGGTTTCAGCAAGGGCGATGCGGATGTGCTTAGAAAAGCGATGGGTAAAAAGCAGAAGGCGGTGCTTGATAAAATGAAGGCGCAGTTTGTAAAGGGTGCTACCGAAAAAAATTATCCGGCCGATAAACTGGAAAAAATCTGGACCGACTGGGAAGCATTTGCGCAATACGCGTTCAACAAATCGCACTCCACCTGTTATGCTTTTGTAGCCTATCAGACGGCTTACCTCAAAGCGCATTATCCGGGAGAATATATGTCGGCCGTCTTAAACAACGCCGGCAGCATTGATAAAATCACCTTCTTCATGGAAGAGTGTAAGCGAATGGGCATTAAAGTACTGGGGCCCGATATCAATGAATCGCTAAAGGGCTTTGCCGTAAACAAAGCCGGCGAAATCCGTTTTGGACTTGGTGGATTGAAAGGTGTGGGCGAAGCGGCAGTGGAGAGCATCATCGAAGAAAGAGGTAAGGATGGTTCCTATCTCGATATATTCGATTTCATCAAAAGAATCAATCAACGCACGGTCAATAAGAAGACACTGGAAAGCCTGGCTTATGCAGGTGCCTTCGATTGCTTTACCGCTCTTCATCGGCGGCAATATTTCAATGTTGGCGAAGGCGACACCGTTACCGGACTTGAGAAAATTATCAAGTACGGACAGGTGGTCACGGCCCAACAGGTTACCTCTTCTGCTACCCTGTTTGGCGACATGGCCATTGATATGGAGATACCGCCTCCGCGAATTCCCGACTGCGAGCCCTGGCCGCTCACCGAACAGCTCAACTTCGAAAAGGATGTAACCGGCATGTTCCTGAGCGGACATCCGCTCGATCATTATAAGTTTGAATTCAAACATTACGGCATTACCTCCATCGCCGAGTTTTTGGAATTCCGCGACACCATTAAGCTTCAACCTAATCCGGGGCGCTTGTTCAGGCTGGTGGCATTGGTATCGTCTGCCGATCACCGTACCGCACAAAACGGCAACAAGTTCGGTCGCTTCATGCTGGAAGATTATTCCGGAAAAGTGGAAGTGACCTTATTCAAAGAAGATTACCTCCGTTTTTCTCCACTGCTGGCACCGGGAACGGCACTCTATATCACCGGCTACCTCAAAGCCCGCTTTGGGCGCGACGAATATGAATTCAAGATGAGTAGTGTGTCGCTGGCAGAAAATATCAAAGAAAGTCAGACCAAGCAGTTACAGATCGAATTGCATCCTGCTGATGTGTCGGAGGAATTGATCCGTTTTCTCTCTGGCAATCTGAAAATGTATCGCAACGGTAGTACCACGCTTCGCCTTGTGGTTAAAGACCCCCGGCAGAACATGCGGATCAGTCTTGCCACCGGCACCAACAGCTTTCGGATGAACGATGACCTGATTCGTTACCTGGAAGCAAATCCCGATTGGGAAGTGCAGGTGCAGTTGAACTGACAACAACCAATGTTAAAACACTGAAAAAGAAAACTATAGAATTTGTTATAGTGCTGTCAATAAGACTGTGGCCCGCTGACTGGCTGGCAAGTTATGCACAACTTTCTGCCAACTTGGACTGTTAGTATTTGCGGACTTAAATTTGCAACCTGTTTCTGTAAACATTAAAACTTAAAATAGATACAATGGCAAAAGAATTCAATGACTCCAATTTCCAGTCGGATGTACTGGCGTCGGATAAACTTACTGTGGTAGATTTTTGGGCAGAATGGTGCGGTCCCTGTCGCGCAATCGGACCTGTTATTGAAGAGTTGGCAAAAGAGTATGATGGCAAAGTGAATGTAGGTAAAGTGAATGTGGACAATAACCCTCAGGTGTCGATGAACTATGGCATTACTTCTATTCCTGCTATCCTGTTTATCAAGGGTGGCCAGGTGGTAGACAAACTGGTGGGCGCGCAGCCAAAAAGCAATTTTGTGAAAAAGATTGAGGCGCATATCTAAGCAAAAAAAATCCCCGGCGATGCCGGGGATTTTTTTGCCTGTTCGTGGACACGCGATGCGTACGTAGAGACGCGACGCATCGCGTCTCTACAATTCGATGCGTCGCGTTTCCACAATTCGATGCGTCGCGTTTCTACGATGAATGCCCTTTGCGAGACGCGATGCATCGCGTCTCTACAATTCAATGTGAAATTTTGACCTCCGCAGGTTCATGTTTATGTCGGAATAAAACGACGAACAGCAGCGCCACTACAGCTGCATAAGCCGCAAAACTGGTCCAGATTCCCTGCCAATCGAGGCTTTTATCTGCATTTGTAAAATACCGGGCGATTACAATGCCGCTGATCATGCTTCCCAACCAGGCGCCAATGCCATTTGTCATCATCATGAAAATACCCTGGGCGCTGGCACGTATGCCGGGCTCTACTTGTGTATCTACAAACAATGAGCCTGATATATTGAAGAAATCGAAGGCCATACCGTATACAATACAAGATAGGATGATCATCCAAAGTCCGCCTGCCGGATCTCCGTAAGCGAAAAGCCCGAAGCGCAGCACCCAGGCAATCATACTAAATAACATTACCTGCTTTATTCCAAACCGGCGAAGGAAAAAAGGAATGGCAAGAATGAATAGCGTCTCCGACATCTGGGATATAGACATGATGATAGCAGGATACTCCACCAGTAAAGTGTCTTTATACGCATCTATTTTTCCAAAATCATGTAAGAAAGTGTCCCCATAGGCATTGGTGAGTTGCAGAGCTGCTCCCAGCAGCATTGCAAACAAAAAGAAAATGGCCATTTTGGGAATTCGGAAAAGTGTAAATGCTTTTAATCCCAATATTTCCGACACGGACCTGTTGCCTTCAAGCTTTCCACGAGGTATACAGGGTGGCAATGTGAAAGAATAAAGGCCCAGCAAGGCAGATGCAGAAGCTGCTACGTAAAACTGTCCCGCCGAAGTCTCCAGTTTCATTAAACTAACGATCCACATGGCCACAATAAAACCGATGGTACCGAAAACGCGAATGGGCGGAAAGGACTTTACGATATCCAACCCCGATCTGGAAAGCGCGTAATAGGAAACTGTGTTGGCCAAAGCCAGCGTAGGCATGTAAAAAACCATATAAAGCAGCAACACATAATAAAAACTATGTGGATCATTCACCTGCGGCAGGTACGCCAGCACCATTGCCCCCGCTAAATGGCAAATACCCAGCAGCCGTTCCGCATTTATATAGCGGTCGGCAATAATGCCCATCAATGCCGGCATAAAAATGGCAGAAAGGCCCATCGTGGAAAATATGGCACCGAAATCCTGCCCGTCCCATTGCTTGTTTTGAAACCAGTAGGCACCAATTGTAATCAGCCATGATCCCCAAATAAAAAACTCCAGAAAACTGAGTATAGTGAGGCGGATCTTCAGTCCCATGCAAAACCGTATTAGTTTGAATATTAAAAAGAAAGATACATATTTTCCTTATTGCCGCTGCTTTCGGGCAATCTGATTTTCCATCGTACCTTTGCCAAAATTTCGAACTATGGCTGATGTGTTGACGACTCCCCTGCTGGCCAATCTGACTACCGACCCCGAACTGGCTGCAATAGCGGAAAAAGTGAAGAATAAGGTCCGGATTACCGACGAAGATGCCCTACTCCTGTTCGAAAAAGGCAGCCTGGCTTTTGTGGGAGCCCTGGCCAACCATATACGTGAGCGACTACACGGCCACACTACTTATTTTAATCGCAATTTCCATATTGAACCCACCAATGTATGCGTTTATTCCTGTCATTTCTGTTCTTATAGCCGGGTATATGCGCACCGCAACGAGGGTTGGGAAATGAGCCTTCAACAAATGCTCGACATCGTAAAAGGCTACGATGGCAAACCGGTTACAGAAGTACATATTGTAGGCGGGGTACACCCCAAAATGAATCTCGAATTCTTTGGTGAACTGCTTCGCAATATCCATGCTCACCGGCCCGACCTGCACATTAAAGGATTTACAGCGGTTGAACTCGATTACATGTTTCGCAAAGCAAAACTGTCGGTAGAAGACGGATTGAAATACCTGAAAGAGGCTGGACTACAATCGCTGCCCGGCGGTGGTGCCGAAATATTTCATCCCGAAGTAAGAGAACAAATTTGCGCGGATAAAGTAGATGGTGCCGGCTGGCTCAAGATTCATGAAACAGCCCACCAACTGGGTATGCATACCAACGCCACCATGCTTTATGGCCATGTTGAAAACTATCATCACCGCATCGACCATATGCGCCAGCTCCGTGAATTACAGGATCGCACCGGCGGTTTCAATACTTTCATCCCGCTGAAGTTTCGGAATCAGGACAACGATATGAGCCACCTCCCCGAAACCAGCCTGGTAGAAGATATGCGCATGTATGCCATTGCCCGAATCTACCTCGATAATTTCCCGCATCTCAAAGCATATTGGCCCATGCTGGGTCGCCAGAACGCGCAACTGAGTCTTTCCTTCGGCGTAAACGATATTGACGGCACTATCGACGACAGCACGAAGATCTATTCCATGGCAGGTTCCGAAGAGCAATCACCTTCCATGAGCACCGGAGAGCTGGTGAATCTGATCCGTCAGACTCGTCGCCGGCCGGTGGAACGCGATACGCTTTACAATGAAATTCGCGACTACTCGGGCATCAGCGACAGTGATCTGCAGGACCCTGCCCTACTTAACTAATGCTTTTTCAACGATAACAGAGCCGGATTTTTTTCCGGCTCTTTTTTTTCGTAAATTCCATTAATAAACGCTGCCGCATGAAGAAAATCAATGCCATCCTGCAACGCAAAGGCGCTTCTGTTATTACCGTTGCTCCCGATACCACCGTGCTGGATGCCATCAAACTGATGGCTGAAAAAAACATCGGCTCTGTAGTGGTTGCCCGTCAGGGGCAGTATATGGGTATCGTGTCGGAACGCGACTATTCCCGCAAAGTCATTTTGAAAGGCAAACATTCCAGCGACACAAAAGTGTCGGAAATCATGAGCACCGAGTTGCCTTCTTTAAAACCCGACGATAGTATTGAGCATTGCATGTCGCTGATGTCGGCGCAGAATCTACGCTACCTACCCGTTTTCCAGAACGACCAACTGGCAGGAATTATATCCATGAGCGATATCGTAAAAGAAACCATCCTGGCACAGAAAGAAACCATTAGTCAGTTGGAGAATTATATACACGGGCAAGCCTGATTGATGATTAATAGTTACTAACTATTAATCAGTTCAGCATTCTGGTAAGCTCAACGGCACATGCACCGCTAATCCTCCGTCGGCAGTTTCTTTGTATTTATGATTCATGTCCTGCGCCGTATCCCACATGGTTTTGATCACCGCATCAAGCGATACTTTGGCATAGTCGGGCGTGCTTTGCATAGCCAGTTGTGCAGCAGTAATTGCTTTGATGGCACCCATGGTATTTCTTTCGATGCAGGGCACCTGTACTAATCCGGCTATAGGGTCGCAGGTCATGCCCAGATGGTGTTCCATGGCTATTTCGGATGCCATCATGGCCTGCCGCTGACTTCCACCCATACCTTCGGTTAATGCGGCTGCGGCCATGGCGCTCGACACGCCTATCTCTGCCTGGCAGCCACCCATGGCAGCAGAAATGGTCGCTCCTTTTTTGAAGATACTCCCGATTTCTGCTGCCGTGCTCAGGAACCTCAACACCTGATCTTCCTGCTCCACCGCCGTGCTGGCGGGTTGTACAAAGACCAGGTAATAGAAAAGCACGGCGGGTATAACACCGGCAGCACCATTGGTAGGTGCCGTAACTACACGTCCAAATGAAGCGTTCTCTTCATTAACAGCCAGCGCAAAACAGCTCACCCAGTCCAGGATATAGGGAAACTGATTGCCGCCGCTTCGAATAGCATTCATCCAATCAGACGTATTGTCGTAAACAGCATTTTTCATCAAGCGCTTGTTTAACGCGGCGGCACGCCTTTTTACATTCAGTCCGCCCGGCAGAAAGCCTTCAGTATGGCAACCGCGATAAATGCAATCCAGCATCACATTCCATATACGCAGCAGACCCTCGCGGGTTTTCGCTTCCGGCCTCCAGGCCGTTTCATTTTCCCAAACTACTTCATGTATCGACATGCCTGTTTTGATGCACCAGTGCAACAGGTCGGCGGCATTGTTGATAGGAAAAGGAACCTGCACCGATTGTTTGCTGCCCGCCTGCTCGCCCTCGCGCACTACAAATCCGCCACCCACCGAATAGTAAGTAGCCGCCTGGTCCTCACCCGTTCGCATGCGCGCCTGAAACTGGAGGGCATTGCTGTGGAACGGCAGGGTTTCTGAAACCAGAAACACAATGTCCTCGCGGGGATCAAATTCAATTTCATGCCGACCTTCCAGCAACAACCGCTTCTTCGACATCACATCTTTTAACCGTGCAGGTATATCTTCCACCGGTATGGTCACAGGGTCTGCACCCATCAGTCCCATTTGCACCGCCACATCAGTACCGTGTCCAACTCCTGTTTTAGCAAGCGAACCAAACAACAAAACTCTTACACCCAGCACATCCTGCAACTGCTGCCGGTCTTCCAGTTCCTGCAAAAATTGCTGCGCCGCCCTCCATGGACCCAGCGTATGGCTGCTGGAAGGACCAATGCCTATTTTGAAAATATCAAATACGGATATGGGTTCGTAGGACATGTTGAGTTGTTGAGTTGTTGAGTTGTTGGGTTGTTTAGTTGTTTAGGTGTTTAGGTGTTTGGTTGTTTGGTTGTTTGGTTGTTTGGTTGTTTGGTTGTTTGGTTGTTCAAATGTTTTGGTGTTGTTGTTTCGCGTTTGAAAAGATCTGCGTAAATCTGTGCAAAAATCTGCGTAAATCTGCGGGAACAGAACTGCTGCACTGCTTTGAAACACGCGAACAGTAAATAGTTTTCTGTTCCCGCAGATTTACGCAGATTTTTACACAGATTTACGCAGATTATCGTCTCACCACTCACCTCTCACCTTTCACCTCTCACCTTTCACCTCTCACCTTTCACCTCTCACCTCTCACCTCTCACCTCTCACCTCTCACCTTTATTATTCATTATCAGATATCGCGCCGTTTCGAAAAATGCATTCGTAAATGTTGATAACTCCTTTTGAATCGAATCGCGCTCAGCCGGACTATGGCGCAAAGGGTTGTTACGGATACTCACCATCTCTTCATCCGGAAAATTGAGATTGCTCGTAAAATAATAATCATCTGTAACCAAACCAATCTGCCCGGCTGTATTCGTAATAAAAGCAAAGTTATGTTCCTTTTGCGGATGTAAAAGATCGCGCCCCAGAGTGCTGTTTACATAGGGCTGCTGCAACATGCCGGCGATGGTAGGCAGTACGTCGATTTGCGAAACCACCTCGTTCCTGCGTTGCGGTGGCAGCAAAAATGGAGCGTAGAAAAGCAGGGGCACATGCTCGTCGGTCAAGCGCTGATCAGTCCATGCACGTGGATATACAGCGCTGGCGTTGCCGGCAACGCCATGATCGCCTACAAACACAAAAATAGTGTTGTGAAAATATTCTTCCTGACTGGCGGCTTCAATAAACTTGCGGATGCTGTAGTCGGCATAGCGAAAACAATTGTATTCGTCCTCCGATTGAAATCCGTATCGTTGTAAATCATCTTCGCTGGGATGCTCTTTCCGAAAATCACCGTCTTCCTCCGGAGCCATGTAAGGACGGTGATTCATGGAGGTTTGAATGATGGCGAAGAAAGAACTATCCTGAGCGCGGAATACTTTGTTGGCTTCCAGAAACAGGTCTTTATCGCTGATACCCCAAACATTTAGTCTTGGAGCCGAAAAGTCGGCCTCGGTATGCAGCTTCAACCCCTCGATGTTTTCCAGCAGCCCCCTGAAATTATTAAAGTCGGGATCGCCGCCGAGAAAATAATGTTTGCTATAGCCTTTGAAATCGTTGATGATCGTGCGCTGCTTTTTGGCCTGCGGATTACGCGTTGAAAATTTGAACAGTTGTGCATCTGGTATGCCGGTGATCAAAGCAAACAAACCGCGTGCTGTAGAAAAATGAGGTGTAAAACAGCGTTCGAAAAAAATACCCTGTTGACTAAGCGAGTCAAAAAATGGTGTACTGTTTAAGGGGTTACCGCTCATGCTGCTCTTGTACATGCTGTACGACTCGCACATGACCAGTACAATATTCGGCCTGCTTTCGATGGCGCTCCCGGATGGCATCACCAGTCTGCGAAAGCCAAATCGATCCGGATCGGGCAGTTGCATCCATTTTGCTACCAGCGGAAACGCTTCCCGCGCTTTCTGCTCGTTGAAAACGGGTCTGCGGAATTTTAGTGTGGTGAAAAAGTTTTGAAGTGGATTCAGCGCGAGGTAGGATTTGAAATTATCCTGAAATACAAAACATTCCTTCCAGGTGAGAGGTTTTGTAGATAGCTTGCCGTATATAAGTGCAGCAAACAACAGTGCGGTAACGATAAAAAATTTTCGCCGGTAGGGAATTTTTAATCCATCGGTTTGACTTATCACCCGCCAGTGGCTTTTGTGGTACATCCATCGGAAAATAACCACGGTGATCAACAGGCCAAGAATCATCCAGAACAGCGGGTAGGTTTGCCACATCATCCGGAAAGAAATGCCGGGATCTTCCACAAAGTTCATGGCTCCAGCGTCGAGGCGGGTCTGGTTATAAGAAAAACTGCCCATATCTGCCGCAAAAAAGAAAAACACAATAAAGGTCACCAATGCCAGGTACCAGGTCCACCATTGCTTGTTGCGAGCCGAGTAGAAGGGCGACAGCCTTGGGCTCATGCTCAGCAGCACAATAGGCAGCAGTAGCAGGGAAATCCAGCGCAAATCGTACTGCACACCCAGGTAAAAAGCCGGCAGCACATCACCAAAATCGAGGTCCGGGGGGTGAAATGCAAAAAAAGTAGCCACCCGGAAACTGGTGAATAACAGCAGGAAAATAAAAAACAGGTTGACGACCCAAAGGATGGTCTTTGGTACTTTATACCGGCGAAGCATGCAGCAAATATAGCACTTGCCGGCAGCCTGCCCAGTGTGCACAGGTATTCGTAATTTTGCGTATGTCTTTGCTTCAAAACAATCTTTTGCAGTTGCTGGAACGCTGGGACCGGGCGATGTTTGTGAAGGTGAACGGGCAGTGGACCAATAGCTTTTTTGACGCCGTGATGCCCTTCATGCGGGAGGCGCTGAACTGGGCACCCCTTTATATCTTCCTGATTGCTTTTGCACTGCTCAACTTCAAGGCCCGTGGTGGTTGGTGGGTGGTATTTCTGTTATGTACAGTTGCACTTACCGATATGACCGGTACCTATTTATTCAAACATAATTTTGAAAGGGTCCGACCCTGTGGGGACCCTGATCTGTTTAGTTATGTGCGGCTGCTGGTGAACTACTGTTCCAGCGGTCATAGCTTCACTTCCAACCATGCCGCCAACCATATGGGTATGGCAACTTTTTTCTATTTCACGACCCGTGCCTGGCTGGGTCGCTGGGCTATGATTGGTTTTGCCTGGGCAGCACTGATCGGCTATGCCCAAATCTATGTAGGTGTACATTACCCATTTGATGTGCTCGTCGGACTGGCCATCGGCGCGCTGATCGGTAGTTTAACTGCCCGCCTCTACATCAAGCGCCACGGAATCGTTATCTTCGATCAACAATCAACTGTGGCTTCTTAATGGAAATACTCATATTGGCGGGTCTGATCCTGCTGAATGGCCTTTTTTCGATGGCAGAAATTGCGTTGGTGTCGGCCCGGAAAGCCCGCCTCGAAGCGCAAGCCAACAAAGGCGACCGGGATGCAAGAGAAGCGTTGAACCTGGCCAACAAACCGGAAAATTTTCTCTCTACAGTTCAGATGGGGATTACGGTGGTAGGGATTATGACTGGTCTGTATTCCGGCGAAAAAATTACGGATGATTTTGCCGTGTACCTGCAAAAGTGGCCTTCACTGGCACCATACAGCTATGGTATTGCCACAGCCATCGTGGTCATCATCGTTACCTATTTCACCATCATTTTTGGCGAACTGGTTCCAAAACGTTTGGGGCTCGCCCGGCCTGAAGGTATCGCCAAAATTGCGGCCCGGCCCATGCGTATTCTCAGCCTGATTACACATCCATTTATCTGGTTGCTAAGCAAAAGCAGCAACATCGTGGTACGAGTGCTGGGGCTAAAACCCAACGACAATTTTGTAACGGAAGATGAGATCAAGGCCATTATCAGCGAAGGCACCGAGCAGGGCGCCATTGAAGAAACTGAACAGGAAATTATAGAACGGGTCTTTCACCTGAGTGATCGTAATATCACTTCGCTCATGACCCACCGAAGCGATATCATCTGGTTCAGCCTCGACGATACCGAAGAAATGATCAAGGAAAAGATCATGCGCGAACCGCACTCGCTTTATCCGATTTGCGACAACAATATCGACAATATCAAAGGGGTGGTGTCTATCAAGGATCTCTATATTTCACCCGACAATATCGCCTTCAAAGACCTGATGCTTCCCGCCCTGTTTGTACCTGAGAACAATACAGCATTTCAGGTGATGGAGAAATTTAAAGAGTCGAAGCTTCACTCCTGCTTTATAGTAGATGAATATGGCTCCATCCTTGGCATGATAACGCTAAATGACATTCTGGAGGCCATCATCGGCGATATGCCCCAACCCGATATTCCCGAATACGAGATCAATGAACGCGAGGATGGCAGCTATCTTGTAGATGCACAGATTCCCTTCTATGACTTCCTGGTGAAGTTTGAAAAAACCGAATGGATGAACGAAGGTGAACAGGAATTCGATACCCTGGCCGGATTTATCCTTCACCAGCTTGAACGCATACCCCATACCGGCGACAAGCTGGAATGGAAAGGCTTTACCATCGAAATCGTAGACATGGACGGCCACCGCATTGATAAAATACTCGTAACGATCAGTGATAAGATACGGGAGGAAATGGAGGAGTGATGCCGGGGGCAAATGTGGAAATGTGCAAACTTGCCTGCCGCAGGCAGGTTTTCACAGTTGCTTCACCATTTTCGCCGGATAATTCAGCTTGCTACTCTTGCGTTTCCCGTCTTTAATGAGGTGAATGATATTTGACTGATCGTCGAAAAGATCATACATGAGATCGACGGTGATCTCAAAACTGTTGGCAGTCTTTATGCCCTGGGCCTCGAAGTAGCTGAAAGTAGCTTCATGATCACGTTCAAATCCGATACAGGAAAATTCTGCCTGCTTTCCATCGACCTTTATCTGCAGATGCTTTTTCACGTATTCGTTCACATACTTCTGCACAAATGCCCTATCGGGCGGGTTGATCAGGTCAATGTTGACATTGTAGGTCCTTTCCAGAATATTTTCGAAGTCGTCGGTAAAAAGCTTACAGCTTACCTCCAGGGTGCCAGCCTCGCGATTATGCTCTATTTCCACCATGCCCAGATGAAGGGGGTGTGGCGACTTTGGAGCCTGACCGGCTAATAAAGGAAAGGCAAACAGCGTGGCCAGCAGCCATTTATTGAACCATACTACCATTGGGCAAATTTATTTCAACGATACAAAACTCTGGCTTATTTTACCAACCTGCTAGTAAAGACGGTAAATTTGACGGTACAGTTGGTTACCGTTCATATTTCTACAAACATGGGAGATTTTGGTTTTTATTTCAAACTGGGTTGGGAGCATATCATCAGCAGGGATGCGCTGGACCACCAGCTATTCATCGCAGCACTGGCGGCCGTGTACCTCCTGAAAGACTGGAAAAAGGTACTGATACTCGTCACTGCCTTCACCATTGGTCATTCCCTTACCCTGGCGCTAAGTGTGCTCGACTATGTACGATTTCCCAGTAACTGGGTCGAGTTTCTGATTCCAGTTACCATTGTAGTCACCGCCCTGAGCAATTTGCGACAGCTGAAATTTAGCCCGCAGGCTATGCGCATCAATTATTTCTTAGCCCTGTTTTTCGGATTAATACATGGGATGGGGTTTGCCAATACCATCAGAATGGTGCTGGCTTCCGATCAAAGTCTGGGCTGGAGCCTATTCGGATTTAACGTAGGTTTGGAAGTAGGACAGATTGTGGTAGTACTGGCTCTACTGGTGCTGGCACAACTGGTACAGCTGTTCCGGGTTCAGCGCCGCGATTGGGTTTTGTTCCTGTCGGCGGCCGTTTTTGGAATTTCGTTTTTAATTGCATTGGAAAGAATTCCCTGATTTGAGCATTATAAAAAAACAAACAAACATGAAAAAGGCAGCACTATTTCTGCTGATGCTGGCCATTGGGTTGTATGGATGGGCACAAAATATCCAGAACAATCCCGGCAGCAACCATGGCAACAAGTTCGAGCAACTGGGCACCATTCTTCCCACGCCCAATGAGTATCGTACTGCCAGCGGTGCCCCAGGTCCCAAGTACTGGCAGCAGCGGGTAGACTACGACATCAAATGCGAGCTGGATGAACCCAACAACAAATTGACGGGTTCCGAAACAATCACCTATTTCAACAACTCGCCCGACGTATTGACTTACCTGTGGCTACAGCTCGACGAAAACCAGCACAGCACTGTTAATAACGCCAACTATCAATCGAGCAATACAATGCCTAAGCAGGCGACTGACAATATGCTCGATGCCATGGAGGAACGCAATAGCGACAATGGTTACGGTTTCAAAATCTCGCGCCTCACCGATATGCTGGGTAAGCCTCTCCAGCATGTGCTGAACAAAACCATGATGAGGGTAGAACTGCCAACACCGTTGAAGCCCGGTCAAAAATTTCAGTTCCGCATCGACTGGAGCTATAAAATTGCTAACCGCGGCGATTTCGTACGCTTTGGTGGCGCCCGTGGTGGTTATGAGTCATTCGACGATGGCAACAACGCCTACACCATTACGCAATGGTATCCCCGCCTCTGTAAATACAGCGACGACCAGGGATGGCAGAATCATCAGTTCACCGGACGTGGCGAATTCGCTCTGACATTCGGCAATTTCAAAGTGCAGATGACGGTGCCTGCTGACCACGTAGTGGGTTCTACCGGCGAGTGTCTGAACTATGCACAAAATCTCAACGCTACTCAAAAAGCCCGTTGGGCTAAAGCGCAAACAGCGAAAGAACCAGTAGAAATTGTTACGCTTGAAGAAGCCGAAGCGGCAGCAGCCAAAAAAGCAACCGGTAAAAAAACCTGGATATTCAAAGCCGACAACGTGCGCGATTTTGCATGGACCAGCAGCCGTCGTTTTGTATGGGATGCACTCCCGGTGACTGTGGAAGGAAAGAAAGTAATGTGCATGAGCTTTTATGGGAAAGAAGCTTATCCCATCTACAATCGTTACTCTACCAAGGCAGTAGCACATACTATCAAGACTTATTCCAAGTTTTCCATTCCTTATCCCTATCCTACTGCTCAATCGGTAGAAGGTAACCAGGGTATGGAATATCCCATGATCTGCTTCAACCCCGGTCGTGCGCAAAAAGACGGTTCTTACACAGAGGGCTCCCGCAACGCCGCCATCTTTGTGATCATTCACGAAGTGGGACATAATTTCTTCCCCATGATTGTAAACAGTGATGAGCGTCAGTGGACCTGGATGGACGAGGGCCTCAATTCTTATCTTCAATACCTGACACAGGAATTGTGGGATAACACCTTCCCCAGTTCCGAAGGCGCTCCCTGGACAATTACCAATTACATGAAATTGCCCAAGGATCAATTGGAGCCTATCATGACCAATTCGGAGAACATCGCCAATTTTGGTGCTAACGCTTACGACAAACCCGCAACAGCCCTCAACATCCTGCGCGAAACAATCGTGGGCCGTGAGCTGTTTGATTATGCTTTCCGCGAATATGCCCGCCGCTGGGCCTTTAAATCGCCAGCACCGGCCGACCTTTTCCGCACCATTGAAGATGCCACTGGCGAGGACCTCGACTGGTTCTGGCGTGGCTGGTTCTTTGGTACTGACCCAGTAGATATTTCGCTCGACACGGTGAAATACGCGAAGCCCGATGTGACCGCAAAACCTGCATTCCGCGATACGACTGTAATGCGCAAATTGCCTAAGCCATTGGTGAACGAATTTGATGACCTGTCGAAACGCCGCAATCGCGAAGACAAGCGCATTGTTTTCGAAACGGATCGCGATACCACACTCCGTGATTTTTACTGGAAATATGATCGCGGAATCGAGAAATACGACACCGCTTCCTATCCGGTGAGCTTTGTAAATACAACAGAAGAACTGGATGCAGCCGGTCAGAAAAAATATGCCGACAAGCATTTTTACGAACTGACCTTTAGCAACAAAGGCGGCCTGGTAATGCCTATCATTATTGAATGGACTTATAAAGACGGTACCAAGGAAGTTGAGCGTATACCGGTACAGGTATGGCGTCAGAACGAACAGAAAGTGATCAAGACTTTCATGAAAGATAAAGAAGTGGCATCGATCAAACTCGATCCATATAAGGAAACAGCCGATATCGACGAAAGCAATAATAGCTGGAATACTATTGCAGCGCCCAGCAAATTCCAGTTGTTCAAACAAAAACAAAATGTAGTGCAGCCTCCGGGCATCAATCCCATGCAAAAAGCAATGGAGAAAAAAGGCTTTTAAGAAGCTACATTCACTAAAATAAAAAAGGGCCGGGTCAAACCCCGGCCCTTTTCTATGCATTCATCTGTGTCTATCTGTGTAAAGATCTGTGTCAATCTGTGAGAACAGAACTACCCGTACTATTCAGTACCTACAAACAGTAAATGGTTTTCTGTTCCCACAGATTAACACAGATTTTTGACGCAGATGACGCAGACTCTTTTCACAGATTGCACAGATTATTCACTGCTTTTTTTTGGTTTTGTTGCACCCTCCTTTACCCGACCGGCTTCCTTCATTTTTTGCGCAATGATCCACTCAATCTGTCCATTCACGCTCCGAAACTCATCCGCAGCCCATTTCTCCAGCATCCTGTACATCTCCGGATCCAGCCGCAACACGAAAGTCTTTTTTTCAGCCATTCGCTGTCAGTTTATTGATAAAGGGTACCCGTATTCAACACAGGCGATGCGCCTCGCTCACCACAAAGCACTACCATCAGGTTACTAACCATTGCTGCCTTTTTTTCGTCGTCAAGCTCCACCACCTGTTTTGCTGCCAGCATTTCCAGCGCCATTTCAACCATGCCAACAGCACCTTCTACTATCTTGGTCCTTGCGGCTACAATGGCAGTAGCCTGTTGCCGCTGCAACATGGCGCCCGCAATCTCCGCCGCATAGGCCAGGTGACTGATACGCGCTTCAATGATGAATAAGCCAGCAGGTGCCAGGCGCTCGTTCAATTCTTTTTCGAGAATCTCATTCACTTTGTCGGCACCATCGCGCAAGGTAATGTCAGCCGTTTCGTCTTCCAGATTATCATAAGGAAAACTGTTAGCCAGGTGGCGCACCGCCGCTTCGCTCTGAACTTTCACATACTGATCGTAATTGGCCACTTCAAACGCTGCCTTATAAGTGTCTCGCACCTGCCATACTATTACGGCGCCGATTTCTATGGGATTACCCATTTTGTCGTTCACTTTCAGTTTTGAACTCTCCAGATTCTGTGCCCGCAACGATATATTGATGCGTCGATAAAGTGGATTCATGAACTTCAACCCATTCTCCTTAACCGTACCCACATACTTTCCAAAAAACACACAAACCCGTGAATGATTGGGGTTGATGATTGTTACACCTTTAAAAAGAAATATGGCAATCAACAATAGCAAAATGCCTATCCAGAAAATCAGCGTGGGCTGATCATCCACTACTCCGTTGGCCATCATTACAATGCCGCCAACAAAACTCATAAGCGCCAGCAAGAGGGCAAGGAAACCCGAAACCGGCTTAAAGGTCTTTTCCATATATTATTTGTTTTGATATCATTTTAATATCAAAGATATGATTTAGTTCTAATCTGTGCAAAAAAATCGCAGGCCGTATCTTTAAGGCTATGAACCGGATAGTACTATTATTAATTCTATTGACAACTAGTGGCCTGGCGACTTACGCGGCGGGGGTAGACACGGTGGAAGTGTATAGTAAGGCTATGAAAAAAACGGCTCGTTGCGTGGTAATTACCCCCGAAGGCACCGCTCCTGAAAACGGTTGGCCGGTGGTGTACCTTTTGCACGGCTATAGCGGAAACTATCGCAACTGGATTCAGTTGGTGCCCGCGATTGTTCAGTATGCCAGCGATTTTCGGCTGATGATTGTATGCCCCGATGGCGACTATAGCAGCTGGTATGTGGACAGTCCGGTAGACAGCAGCATGCGCTACGCAACGTATATCGCCAAAGAAGTGCCCGACTATATCGACAGCCACTATCCTACCCGCCGCGACGCAGGAGGCAGGGCAATTACAGGCCTGAGTATGGGAGGTTTTGGGGGGTTATATCTGGGTCTCACATTTCGCGACCGCTTTGGCGCCTGCGGCAGCATGAGCGGTGGCGTAGATCTCAACTGTTGCCGCACCCGCTTCGATGTTTCAAAACGTATCGGCGACACCTTGTCGCACGCAGCTAATTGGGACCAATATTCCATTCATTCAATTGTGGCTACACTAAAGCCGGAAGAAGTGCCTGCCATGATTATCGACTGCGGCACCAGCGACTTTTTCTACGATATCAACGCTGCGCTGCACAGGCATCTATTGTCGTTGGAAATACCACACGACTACATAGAACGCCCGGGCCAGCACAACTGGGCCTATTGGGGAAATGCGGTACAATACCAGTTGTTGTTTTTTGCCAATCAATTCAGAAGATGATAGCTACGCCAAATATGCAAATGGCGGCTTCGCCAAATGTGCAAATGATCAATTTTCAAAATTCATTTGCACATTTCCACATTTGCACATTTGCACATTTCCACATTAACACCGCGTCATCCTCCGCCTGTTCGGCCATCGCGCACTTTTGTTTTCTTTTTGCCTGAATTCTTTTTCTCAAAGTCCTGAACGGCCTGAGGTTTGGGCACCACTTTTTTCTCCTGCTGGCCGTTGGCTGTTATATCGAGCGGCTGAAGATCGCTGGCAGCGGCTTCTCTGGCCTCTTCTGCCTTGTTTTTGTTCATGAACCACTCTTCTGTTTTCAGTACGGTACCCCATTCAGGATCATAATAAGTCCAGGTACCATGCCGAAAAGAAGCGCCTTCCACGGGAACCACTACGCGTTCTTTTACACGATTGGGGTCGATGGGGTCAACCACATCAACTGTGTCAAATTTCTTTCCGGGTTCTACAGCCCGCCAGGTCTCTTCGCGTTCCAGTCCGCCGAGGCGCGTATAATAACGGCTCTTGCCGTCCAGTTGTCCCCAACGATAATTTTCATCGGCAATTTTATCACCCATCAGGGAAAAACGAACCCAGTGACCATCTTTAAAATCGTCGATATAGTAGCCCTGTTCTTCATATCCGGGTTCACCCCGTACTGACTCTACCTTGTTAACCCAGGGTCCCTGTTTTTTTCCATTCATATCCACTCTGTTCAGCGTATCGCCACGAACGCTGATGATATACGATTTCCATGGCTGCGCAGTAGCAGCAAGGCCAAATAACACAAAAAGCAGGGAAAATAAAGTACGCATAGGGAGCCAATTACAGTGATAAAACGCGGTAACCCGGTGTTTGTTGCCACGCAAGCTGCAAAATCCCGGCCAGACACGCACTGTTCTGTTAACCATTCTTTTCGGCCAGCAGCCAATGCAGGGCCAGTTCGTAGCCACGCAATCCCAGGCCGGTAATGGTACCCTTTACCTTTGCGCTCACATGCGAAATTTTTCTGAACTCTTCGCGTGCATGTACATTTGAAATATGTACCTCCACTACCGGAGCCGGAACCGCAGCAATAGCATCTCCAATGGCCACAGAGGTGTGCGTGTATGCAGCCGGATTTAAAATAATGCCATCCAGGCTAAAACCGGCATCCTGAATAAAATTCACCAGTTCGCCTTCTACGTTCGATTGAAAGTAGCTGATCTCTACTGAGGGAAAGCGCTGCTTTAACGCAGCAAGAAAAGAACTAAAATCGCCGCTACCGTAAACATCGATTTCGCGTTTACCGAGCAGGTTCAGATTTGGACCGTTGATGATGGCGACTTTCATATCCACGAAAGTACAATTTCAATTAGTTAATACGATAAATTGGGGATTGTGGCACAACGCTCAGCGTGTGGACGCGCCTTGCCTATGGAGCCACTCGGGTTTTAGCAAACTATACATTGCAAGCGAGATTCGGCGACCGTTCTTCAGTTCCGCATCGCGTAAAATACCTTCGAAATGAAATCCGAGACTTTTCACTAATGCTGAACTTGCGGCATTGCCTGTTTCTACCACCCCCTCCAGTCGATGCAGTCGCCAGTTTTGAAACAACCAGTCAATCATTGCCGGCATTGCCTCCTTCATAATTCCCTGCCGCCAGTATTTTGGTAAAAGCCAGGCACCTAACTCTGCTTTCTCAAATGCCTGGTTATAACTGCTCATGCCAACTACGCCCTTCGCTTCGCCGGTTTTCTTCTCAACAATTTTCCAGTAACATCCGGTCTGTTCCCGCCAAACTCTCGCGTAAAATTCCATTTGCGAAGCAGTAGCTTCAAGGCTGTTATAGGAAACGGCATAAAATTCCGTAACCAGGGGATCGCCAAGTCCTTCATATATAAATGGCTGATCACCGGCAACAATTGGAAGCAGCTCGTATCTTATCGTTTGTAGTATAGGCGGTTCTTGCATAAAGAGGTCAGCCCCCTCCTACCATCGACAAAAACTCATCAAACAGATAACGGCTGTCGTGTGGACCAGGGGTGCTTTCGGGGTGATATTGAACCGAAAATGCTTTCTTTCCTTTTACGCGAATACCTTCAATGGACTGATCATTCAGATTGACGTGAGTGACTTCGATATGATCAGCCTTTTTCACCGCCTCCGGATCCACTCCGAATCCATGATTCTGTGTGGTAATTTCGGAACGACCGGTCACCAGATTTTTCACCGGATGATTTAGTCCGCGATGTCCATGGTGCATTTTGAAAGTGGGAATACCATTTGCCAATGCCAGCAACTGATGACCCAGGCAAATGCCAAACACCGGCTTGTCTTCCTTCATGATCGCTTTCACAGTGTCGATGGCATAGTCCATTGCAGCAGGATCGCCGGGACCATTCGATATAAAATATCCCCTGGGGTTAAATTGATTTACCTGTTCCAGACTGGTTTTAGCGGGGAACACTTTTACAAAGGCACCGCGATCAACCATGCAATGAAGTATATGTTGTTTCACTCCATAGTCCATCACGGCTATCCGAAGAGAAGAGTTGGGATCGCCCATTTCGTATGCCTCTTTGGTGCTGACCTGCGAGGCCAGTTCAAGGCCATTCATATCAGGCACTGCCGCCAATTGCTTTTTCAGCGCGTCTACATCAGTGGTTTCTGAGGAAATAATGCAGTTCATGGCACCGCTTGTACGAATATGGGCCACCAGCGCGCGGGTATCCACTCCCTCAATCGATACGATATGGTTGGCTTTAAGATATTCGTCGAGATTGCCCTGTGCCAGTTTACGAGAATAACCCTCTTCCAGGTTGCGGCCAATCAAACCTCTGATCTTTACTGAATCTGATTCCACATCGGCGTCCATCACTCCATAGTTCCCCACATGCACAGAGTTCATGATCAAAATCTGACCAAAATAACTGGGATCGGTAAATACTTCCTGATAACCGGTCATACCGGTGTTGAAACATATTTCGCCAGTGGTAGTGCCAATGGCGCCAAATGATTGCCCATGAGCTACAGTGCCATCGGCCAGAACCAGTACAGCAGGTAATTTTTTTTCAGTCATTCCAGATCGAAGGGTTGTGGCCCGCTATTGTTGGGCCGGTTGAACAAATTGCGCAAAATTAAGGCGGAAAAAGTTCATACCGGCCCAAAATATTTCACAAAGCGGCAAAGATTATCCACAACGCTCCTAGTCCTCCACACGCAGAAAGTTTCCGAGCTCGTCGAATA
Organism: Chitinophagaceae bacterium; assembly: GCA_046297935.1. Classification (GTDB taxonomy): domain Bacteria; phylum Bacteroidota; class Bacteroidia; order Chitinophagales; family Chitinophagaceae; genus CAYMZZ01. The sequence continues at coordinate 38,357 of JBKBHA010000016.1, read as the reverse complement.
CCAGCTCCAGATCGTTCGATAAACGGGCTTCATGCGTAGATCCTTCCACATCCCATTTCCGGATATAAGTGCCGGGATAATTCGCTGCTACATAATCGAGCACTTTAACAGGAAAAATGCTCTCAGGCAGCGGTCCGTGACTTTCTATTTCTTTCAATTTGCCACTGCGGGTAAACTCTATCTTGGTGCCATCGTCGAGGTAAACGTAATAAGAGTTCTTCAGGTCATCACGCTCCTTTATTACCCGTATGATTTCCTGTGAGGGAAAATGAGTAGATACAAATGCGGCAGCATCTGCCGGCAGGTCGTCTTCACTTACAATTGATTCCTTGTTGCAAGATACGAGCGCGACCGTGAGTGCCAGCGCCAGCAAACGGAGATAATTCATGTGTTTCAATTTTTCAGGTTATAGAAAAAGCTTATTTACTTTTCTACAACACAGAAAAGAATTACCCCTACGAAAGCTGATTATTTTTTTCCGGTTTCTTTTTCGGGCTGTCTGCGACGTGAATATTTCTCGCGGATCACGTCCTGCACATTTACATTGTGAATTTTGCTTTCGAGCCAGGAAATAACATCCAGGTAAGCAAAAGCCCTGGTCTCCAACGGGTTACCCTCGTATTTCTTGAGCTTGGTCAGTAGCTTCTCAAACTCCGGCGCCAGCGCATGTGCCCCCACATGAAAAGATCGCCGAAGAAAGGCAAACATTTCTTCCTCAACCTTCGACAAATTCTCCATCCTTGCCATGTAGCGGTACACCGACTTGATCAGGTATTCCAGCAAATCGAAATTGCCAAGTTCATAGTGCGCAATAAGGTGCAAAAGGCGGGCATAACATTGCAGATCGGTCCGCAGATCAGCTTTCTGATTGATAATCCGATTCAGATAATCAATCGCCTTTTCATTATCACCACTTCCAAAATACAAACAGGCAATCTTATAATAGAACACCATTACCCGATGCGTATCGAGGTAGATGCCGTATTCCTGCAGCATTTCTTCCAGAAAAGGCACCATCTTCAATCCCTTTTCAAAAGTGCCCTGAAGGAAATACAAATTAATCCGCGCCGTGTACAGGTATTGATAGGTTAGTATGCGATTGTTGTCGTTTTGGGTAACCAGCTTATGCCGCGCAAACTGTTCAAACCGGCGGATATCCTCTGCCAGTTTCCGGTGATTCATTAAATCGAAATGGGCACCCATCAAATTATGCATGCCTTTGATATAGCTGGCCGTTTCCACCGCCAGCATTTGAGGGTAGCGGGTAAAAAGATCAACCCATTTCTGAGCATACCTGTAGTACTGCAAAAAGTCGAGTCGGATAAACGCATACCAGCAATAACTTTGATACAGGTAAAGTTGCTCGTAAAATCCGGTAACCGAATCAGCACCCGCAGGCAGACTCACCGAAAAATAGGCCTGAATGCTGCGAATATCCTTTTCATTGCGGGCATGTCCATGCTGAATATACCAGCCATATAGCTGCAACGAAAGATTGGAAAGGCGGTTGATCAGACTGAGGGCTTCGTTGACGCTATCCGCTTCACTACTCAACAGATCGGCCCGGTCCTGCATGCTTCTGGTGATATAAAGCGCTTCAATTTTTTTCTCGAAAAAAAGTGCCTGCTGCAAAAAGCTGACCTGATTGTATTCACGCGCCAGATCCTTGAACTGCTTTAGTTGTTTCAACGTCTGCAAATAAAGACCCTTGTTGTACAAAATGCGCGCATGGTCCATCAATTCATGCAAACGTATATCGATGTTTTCTTCATCTCGAATAATCCGAAGGCTCGATAATATTTGCCGGTACAAATGAGCTTTCATATTCGAAAGCTGCTGCTTGCGGATCGACTTGTTTTTCCGCAAAATGGACGCTTCGTCGTACTCATTCATTTTGTCGAGCGCGTCAAATAACTGGATGATCTTCAGGTCTTCGCTTGCTGAGTTTCGCTTTACAAAGAGCTTAAAATTGCGCTTTTCGCTCTTTTCAAGCGACTTTATGAGTTGAAACAGGGCATCGTTCGAACGGTTGGGCATCGTAATTCAGATGTTTTGAAACCCTCTACTGTGGCGGGTTTCGGGCAATTTAAGTCATTTTTAACCTTGTAAAAACAGGACAATTTTGGTTTTACCTGCCCACTGACCCGGGTTAACTTAGTTGCGAAGGCTGAAAAGGCATTTCAGAAAGCAGGCAGGCAAATTTAAGCAGCCGCAATTTTTTAACACCCAATATTTTGAATAGTTATGGCCGACGGTAAAATTCACATCTTCGACACCACCCTGCGTGACGGCGAACAAGTGCCGGGTTGCAAACTCAATACCCGCGAAAAAATTGAACTGGCACTGGCACTGGAAGCATTGGGCGTCGACATCATTGAAGCCGGATTTCCCATTTCCTCTCCCGGCGATTTTGAATCGGTATCAGAGATCTCCAAAGTTATAAAAGATACAACCGTTTGTGGGTTAAGCCGGGCGGTTCAAAAAGACATTGAAACGGCTGCTGAGGCGCTTAAACCGGCACGCCGACCCAGAATACACACGGGCATTGGCACCAGTGACTTCCATATCAAGTCAAAGTTCAACTCAAACCGCGATGAAATTCTTGAAAGAGCCGTGCAATGTGTCAAATGGGCTCGCAACCTGGTTGGCGATGTGGAGTTTTACGCCGAAGATGCCGGTCGCACCGACAACGAATACCTGGCTCGCGTAATTGAAGCGGTGATTGCCGCCGGCGCCACGGTAGTGAATATTCCCGACACCACCGGCTATTGTCTGCCGCATCAGTACGGTGAAAAAATTGCTTACCTGGTCAATCATGTGCCGAACATCGACAAAGCCATCATTTCCTGCCACTGCCACAACGATCTGGGACTGGCCACGGCTAACTCAATAGCTGGCGTGCTGAGTGGCGCAAGGCAAATTGAATGTACCATCAACGGCCTGGGCGAGCGCGCAGGCAATACCTCGCTCGAAGAAGTAGTGATGATATTGAAGCAACATGCCGGACTTGGCTACTATACCGATATCAACACCCGTCAACTGAATCCCATGAGCCGACTGGTGGCCGATACCATGCGTATGCCGGTTCAGGCCAATAAGGCCATTGTGGGCAGCAATGCATTCTCTCATTCATCCGGTATCCACCAGGACGGATTTTTAAAAAATGCACAGACCTACGAAATCATTGCACCGGAAGAAGTAGGCGCAGATGGCTCAAAAATTGTTCTCACTGCCCGTAGCGGCCGCTCAGCCCTTGCACATCGTCTCCACAAATTGGGTTATCAGTTCAACCGCAACGATGTGGATTCGCTCTACGCAAGCTTTCTGGTCATTGCCGATAGCAAAAAGGAAGTGGAAGACAGCGATCTGAACGAAATGGCCCAGCAGTATCAAACCGTAACCGTATAACAACACAACTAAACAACTAAACAACAAAACGACTAAACAACAAAATGGCTGGCAAGACACTTTTTGAAAAAATCTGGGACAAGCATGTTGTTAAGACCATCGAAGGCGGTCCCTCTGTGCTCTATATCGACCGGCATTTCATACACGAAGTAACCAGTCCTCAGGCCTTCAACGGTTTGAACAAACGAGGCATCCGGGTATTTCGTCCACAGCAGGTTGTTGCCACAGCCGACCATAATGTACCTACACTGAACCAACACCTGCCCATTCGCGAAGAACTATCGCGGAAACAGGTGGAAGCCTTGCAGAAAAACTGTGCCGAACATGGCATTGAACTATATGGATTAGGGCACCCCTATCAGGGTATTGTACATGTAATTGGACCTGAACTGGGCATTACCCAACCGGGTATGACGATAGTGTGTGGCGACAGTCATACCAGCACACACGGCGCCTTTGGCAGCATTGCTTTCGGCATTGGCACCAGCGAAGTGGAAATGGTATTGGCAACCCAGTGCCTGATGCAGAGTAAGCCCAAACTGATGCGCATTAATATTGAAGGTGAGCTCAACCCAGGGGTTGTCAGCAAAGACATTGTGCTTTACATACTTTCCCGTATTACTGCAAGCGGAGCCACCGGGTATGCAGTTGAATTCGCCGGCAGCGCCATTCGTGCCCTGAGCATGGAAGCCCGGATGACCATCTGCAACATGAGCATTGAAATGGGGGCGCGTTGTGGCATGATTGCACCCGATACCACAACATTGGACTATATGAAAGGTCGGCAGTTTGCTCCGGCAGGCGAAGAGTGGAATGAAAAGTTGAAATACTGGAAAACCCTGTACAGTGATGCCGATGCTGTTTTCGACAAAGAGATTCACCTGCAGGCGGCTGATATCGATCCAATGATCACCTATGGCACCAACCCCGGCATGGGTATGAGTGTAGGCGATCAGATTCCTGCCCTCAATGAGATTGACGAAAAGGAACGACCATCGTTCCAGAAATCGCTCAGCTATATGGGTCTGGAAGCCGGTACACCTATCAAGGGCCAAAAAGTGGATTATGTATTCATTGGCAGCTGTACCAATTCAAGAATAGAAGACCTGCGCATGGTAGCCAGCTTTGTAAAAGGCAAACAGAAAGCATCCGATGTGGAAGTATGGATTGTTCCCGGCAGCAAGCAGGTGGAAAAACAGGCCCGTGAAGAAGGAATTGATCGAATATTTGAAGAAGCCGGCTTTCAGCTTCGCCAGCCCGGTTGCTCCGCCTGCCTCGGCATGAATGAAGACAAAATACCAGCAGGCAAATATTGCATCTCTACCTCCAACCGGAATTTTGAAGGACGCCAGGGACCCAATGCCCGCACCTTTCTCGCCAGTCCGCTAACCGCAGCCCTGGCAGCAATCACCGGCGAAGTGGGGGATGTGAGAGAGTACTATGCGAATGTGTAAACCTGCCTGCGGCAGGCAGGTGTGAAAATGAGCAGGTGTGCAAATGAAATTATCAAATTAACAAATTACCAAATTGATCATGGGTAAATCCATCAATACCATTCTCTCCACAGCGGTTCCGGTGAACATTGAAAATGTTGATACGGATCAGATTATTCCTGCGCGCTTTCTGAAGGCGACAAGCCGGGAGGGCTTTGGAAAAAATTTGTTTCGCGACTGGCGCTATAACAACGACGACGAAAATCAACCCAAACCTGATTTTGTGTTGAATCAGCCACAATACCATGGAAAAATTCTGGTAGCTGCAAAAAACTTTGGCTGCGGATCGAGCAGAGAACACGCCGCCTGGGCTATTAAAGATGCGGGATTTGATGTAGTAGTGAGCAGCTTTTTTGCTGATATTTTCAAAAACAACGCACTTAACAATTTCCTGTTGCCTGTAACGGTTACCGACGAATTTCTGGCACAAATTTTTGATGCTATCCATCAAAATCCCGACACCGAAATTGAAGTGAACCTGCCCGAACAATACATCGCCATTGCCGGCAGCAATAAGAGAGAGTCGTTTGATATAAACAGCTATAAAAAAACCTGCCTGCTGAACGGCTACGACGATATAGATTACCTGCTTAGCATGCAAACGGAAATAGAAGAATTCGAAAAACAAGGTAAGCCGGCCTGATCCGGCTATGATATATGAAGAAAACTATTGCAATTATTGAAGGCGATGGAATTGGTCCGGAAGTAACCCGACAGTCGATCCGCGTATTGAACACCATTGCTGAATCTTTCAACCACGAGTTTACTTATCAGTACTGTTTGATGGGTGCCGATGCCATTGATAAAACAGGCAACCCATTGCCCGATGAAACAATCGAGATCTGTTTGAACAGTGATGCGATTCTGTTCGGCGCTATCGGGCATCCGAAATACGACAATGATCCTAACGCAAAAGTACGTCCAGAGCAAGGTCTGCTCAAGCTGCGCAAATCATTGCAACTGTTTGCCAATATCCGCCCAGTTACCACCTACCCTGCGCTACAGCATCTGAGTCCTCTCAAAGCCAAAAACCTCGAGGGCGTTGACTTTGTTATCTACCGCGAACTGACTGGCGGCATTTACTTTGGTAAAAAAGAACTGGCAGCTGATGGGCAATCGGCCATCGACGAATGCAGCTACAGTATTTCCGAAATAGAACGAATTGCACAGCTTGCCTTCGAAGCTGCCAGAAAACGTCGCAAGAAACTGACATTGGTAGACAAGGCCAATGTGCTGGAAACCTCGCGTCTTTGGAGAAAAGTTGTAAAAGATATGGCTACTCAATACGAAGATATTGCCGTTGATTACCTCTTTGTTGATAACGCGGCCATGCAGATAATCCTGAACCCTGCACAATTTGATGTAGTGCTTACCGAAAATATGTTCGGCGATATCATCAGCGATGAAGCCAGTGTGATCAGTGGTTCACTTGGATTATTACCATCGGCCAGTATCGGTAATGGCTCTGCTTTGTTTGAACCCATACATGGCTCCTACCCTCAGGCAGCGGGCAAGGATATTGCCAACCCGCTGGGCTCTATTCTGAGCGCAGCCATGATGCTCGATCATTTTGGTTTGAATGAAGAAGCCACGCTGGTTCGTGAAGCAGTGAACTGGACACTTCAAAACGGATTTGTAACAAAAGATATAGACCCCGTTAATTTTTATTTTACCAATACGCTCGGCGAACTGATCAGCGATTATGTGAGTGGAAAGATTCCGGGTTCGGTAAAACAGGAAAACATTGAACTCAGAAAGTCGACCATTATCTGATGTTGTTTCCGTACGATTGTTTGCATTGAAATAAAAAAAATCCACCCGCCAAAGTTCTTTTAAGATAAAGGATGTATATTTACTTATACATCCTCATGCAGCAAGGCAGCACATACAACAATTATCTCCCGATACTGAGTTCACTCATTATTGTGGTCGTGATTATTATTCCTGCATTGCATGGAGGTGGAATTGTTTTGTAAAAAATTATTTTAAATAGCAAAGCCCGCCTCCCAAAAAGGCGGGCTTTTTTGTTTTGTGCCCCGACCTATTCAACTACCCGAACTAACCAGACCCGAAGAATAAAATGGAATTGAATAAATACAGCAAGACGATTACTCAGGATCCTACACAACCCGCAGCCCAGGCCATGCTATATGGCATTGGTCTTACCGACGAAGACATGAACAAGGCACAGGTTGGCATTGTGAGCATGGGCTATGATGGCAATACCTGCAATATGCATCTCAACGATTTGGCGCGGGTGGTGAAGAGTTCCGTATGGGATCAGGATCTGGTGGGCCTAATTTTCAACACCATCGGCGTAAGCGATGGGATCAGTAACGGAACGGAAGGCATGCGTTATTCGCTGGTAAGTCGTGATGTTATTGCCGACAGCATCGAAGCCGTGTGTGGAGCGCAGTATTACGATGGCCTGATTGCGATTCCTGGTTGCGACAAGAACATGCCCGGATCATTGATCGCCATGGGAAGACTAAACCGACCGGCCATTATGCTGTATGGTGGTACCATAGCGCCAGGGCATTACAACGGTCAGGATCTGAATATTGTGAGCGCTTTCGAGGCTTTGGGTCAAAAGCTGGCCGGACAATTGGATGAAGCCGATTTCAAGGCAATTGTGAAGCACAGTTGCCCCGGTGCCGGAGCCTGTGGCGGTATGTACACGGCCAATACGATGGCTTCCGCTATTGAAGCGCTTGGCATGAGCCTGCCCTATTCGTCATCTAATCCGGCCCTGAGCGAAGCGAAACAGAAAGAATGCAGAGATGCCGGCAAAGCCATCCGCATCCTGCTCGAAAAAGATATTAAACCAACCGACATCATGACCCGTGAAGCATTTGAAAATGCTATTGCGGTGATCATGGTCCTGGGAGGCAGCACTAATGCCGTGTTGCATCTGATTGCCATGGCGCGGAGCGTGGGTGTTCCGTTAACACAGGATGATTTTCAGGCTATCGGCAATCGGATTCCTGTGCTCGCCGACTTCAAACCATCGGGTAAATACCTGATGCAGGATCTGCATCAATTTGGCGGTGTGCCGGCAGTAATGAAATACATGCTCAAAAAGGGATGGCTGCACGGACAATGCCTGACCGTAACAGGAAAAACGGTAGCCGAAAATCTGGAACTGGCTCCTGATCTTGACTTCGACAAACAGGATATCATTCGCCCTGCCGAGAACCCGATAAAAGCCACCGGCCATTTACAAATACTTTACGGCAACCTGGCAGAGAAAGGAAGTGTGGCCAAGATCAGCGGAAAAGAGGGTGAGCGTTTTGAAGGTCCTGCCAGAGTGTTCGATGGTGAGTTTGAACTGATACATGGCATCAACTCCGGCAAAATCCAACCCGGCGATGTGGTGGTGATCCGCAACGTAGGTCCAAAGGGTGCACCCGGCATGCCAGAAATGTTGAAGCCAACCTCTGCCATCATCGGTGCGGGACTGGGTAAATCAGTTGCCCTGATTACCGACGGTCGCTTCAGCGGCGGTACCCATGGGTTTGTAGTAGGCCATATCACACCCGAAGCCTTTGAAGGTGGTCTGCTGGCGCTGGTACGCGACAATGACACCATTCTGATAGATGTTGTAAACAACAAGCTGGAACTGAAGGTAGAGGAAAACGAAATTGCCGCCCGTAGGGCAGCCTGGCAGCAGCCGGTACTGAAAGTAAAGAATGGAATCCTATTTAAATATGCTAAACAGGTTAAAGATGCTTCGCAGGGTTGTGTAACCGATGAAGCCTGAGCCTGAAAAACAACAATTATGGAAACTCTGGAATTACAGCAAACCCCGGCAAAAGCCCCCGCAACCACGTCCATTTCGGGAAGCGAAGCTGTATTGAAAGCATTGCTGGCTGAAAAAGTAGATACCATATTTGGCTATCCCGGTGGTGCCATTATGCCAATTTATGATGCGCTGTTCGACTACAACGATCAGCTACGTCATATCCTGGTTCGGCATGAGCAGGGTGCTATTCATGCGGCGCAGGGATACGCCCGCAGCTCCGGCCGCGTGGGTGTGGTATTTGCAACCAGTGGCCCCGGAGCTACCAACCTCGTTACCGGTCTGGCCGATGCCATGATCGATTCCACCCCGGTTGTGTGCGTTACCGGCCAGGTGTTTGCTCATTTGCTTGGTACCGATGCGTTCCAGGAAACAGATGTGATCAATATCACTACACCAGTAACCAAATGGAATTACCAGGTAACAGATGCCAACGAAATTCCGGCTGTACTGGCAAAGGCATTTTATATCGCGCGCAGCGGTCGCCCCGGACCTGTTGTAATCGACATTACCAAAAACGCACAGCTTCAGCTTTTTGATTACGCGGGATACGAACGTTGCAATCATATTCGCAGCTACCGCCCGAAGCCGATTGTAAGAAAGGAATATATTCAACAGGCCGCCGATCTGATCAACAAAGCCGAGCGCCCCTTTGTGGTATTTGGTCAGGGCGTGATACTGGGTAATGCCGAACAGGAATTTCTGCGGTTTCTTGAAAAATCGGGCATACCAGCCGCATGGACCATCATGGGTATGAGTGCCATACCAACAGACCACCCATTGGGCGTTGGCATGTTGGGCATGCATGGCAACTACGGCCCCAATGTATTGACCAATGAATGCGATGTGTTGATTGCCATCGGCATGCGCTTCGACGACCGGGTTACCGGAAGGCTCGACAAATATGCCAAACAGGCCCAGGTTGTTCATCTCGACATCGACCCCGCTGAGATAGATAAGAATGTAAAGGCAACTGTACCGGTTTGGGGCGATTGTAAAGAAACGCTGCCTCTGCTGACCGACCTGATTGAAACAAGGGTACATCCGCAATGGCTACAGCGCTTCAAGGATTGCCAGGCTAAAGAAGATGAAAAAGTAGTGAAGCAGGAACTTAATCCAACTGGTGACGTTATGACCATGGGTGAAGTGATCCGTCATCTCAACGAACTCACTGAAGGCAATGCCATTGTGGTTACCGACGTGGGACAGCACCAGATGGTTGCCTGCCGGTACGCAAAATTGAACAATAGCCGTAGCAATATTACCAGCGGCGGACTTGGTACAATGGGCTACGCCCTGCCTGCTGCCATTGGCGCGGCATACGGCGATCCAAGTCGTACCACCGTTGCCATCATTGGCGATGGAGGCTTTCAAATGACCTTACAGGAACTGGGCACCATCATGCAGTTTGGTGCTCCCGTAAAAATTTTGATACTGAATAATCAGTTTCTGGGCATGGTGCGGCAGTGGCAGCAACTATTTCACCAGAAAAGATACTCGTTTGTTGATATCACCAGTCCCGACTTTGTACAGGTAGCGAAAGGCTTTGGAATTCCCGGACAAAGCATCAGCGAACGCAATCAGCTAGGCGACGCACTCAAAACCATGCTCGACACAAAGGGAAGCTACCTGCTGGAAGTAATGGTAGGAAAAGAGAACAATGTATTCCCCATGGTGCCCCAGGGCAGAGGTGTTGCGGAGATTGTGTTGTCGAGTGAGGAAGTCTGACTAGGATTTTAGGATGGGAGGATTGGGGGATTGGGGGATTTAGGGATTTAGAGATTTGGAGTTTTGGAGTTTTGGAGATTGAGGGATTTAAAGATTTTGACTGGTATTTCGGGTGCTGTTGGAAATCTATATAAATAACGCTATTAACTATATGTTATGTCGAAACAGGAATTTACGATAACGGTCTATACGGAAAATCAGATCGGTTTGCTGAACCGGATTGCGATTATCTTCTCTCGGAGAAAGATCAATATCGACAGTTTGAATACTTCTCCGTCTGAGGTAGACAGTGTACATCGTTTCACCATCGTGATCAACGAAACCGAAGAAGTGGTTCGTAAGCTCTGTCGGCAAATTGAAAAGCAGGTAGAAGTGTTGAAAGCCTATTACAACACGCAGGATGAAATTGTGTGGCAGGAGCTGGCCCTTTATAAAGTACCCACCGAGGTAATTGCGGCTGAAGTAAAAGTAGAGCGCCTTTTGCGTGAGCATGGAGCCAAAGCCGTGGTGATCCGTCGCGACTATACGGTATTTGAAGTGGCAGGGCATCGGGAAGAAACGGACAAGCTGATACAGGTACTTGAGCCTTACGGACTGATCGAATTTGTGCGAAGCGGCCGCGTGGCGATCATTAAAGCCAGCGAAGGCTTCCACGAAAAATTAAAAGAATTCGAATACCGCGAACCAGGTGAAGAAGCAATTGAAAACGAATTTTTGAATCAACACGAAAAAGTATTTACAATGTAGTGAAGTGGTAAGTGGAGAACCGGTTAGCTGGCGGAGGAAATTTTGCAAACAGCTTTCCACTCCCCACTCCCCACTCTCCTCTCCCCAACATTAAATTTTTACCAAAATAAATAAAGATGGCAAAACTAAATTTCGGCGGTGTAGTAGAAAACGTCGTCACGCGTGAGGAATTTCCGTTGAGCAAAGCTCAGCAGGTTCTGGCAAATGAAACAGTGGCAGTGATCGGTTATGGAGTACAGGGTCCCGGTCAGGCATTGAACCAGAAAGACAATGGCATCAACGTGATCGTTGGCCAGCGTAAAAACTCTAAAACATGGGATAAGGCCGTACGTGACGGCTTTGTACCTGGTGAGACGCTTTTTGAAATTGAAGAAGCATTGCAGCGCGGTACTATCATCTGCTACCTGCTGAGTGATGCGGCCCAGATCGAACTGTGGCCTACCGTTAAAAAGCACCTCACTCCAGGCAAGGCACTGTACTTCTCTCATGGATTCGGCATCACCTTCAATGAGCAGACTGGTATTGTACCTCCGAAAGATGTGGATGTGTTTCTGGTTGCCCCGAAAGGCAGCGGTACTTCGCTGCGTCGCATGTTTTTGCAGGGTCGCGGTTTGAATAGCTCCTTCGCTATTTATCAGGATGCAACTGGTCGTGCTCAGGAGCGCGTGGTAGCCCTCGGTATTGCCGTAGGTAGCGGTTATCTGTTTGAAACCGACTTCAAGAAAGAAGTATTCTCTGATCTTACCGGCGAGCGTGGCACACTGATGGGAGCGATCCAGGGAATTTTTGCCGCTCAATACCAGGTATTGCGTGATAAGGGACATACTCCCAGTGAGGCATTTAATGAAACAGTGGAAGAATTGACACAGTCGTTGATGCCACTTGTAGCAGAGAATGGAATGGACTGGATGTATGCCAACTGTTCAACTACCGCTCAGCGCGGTGCGCTGGACTGGTGGAAAAAATTCCGTGATGCTACCGCTCCGGTATTTAAAGAATTGTACGAAAGCGTAGCTGCTGGTAAGGAATCGCAACGCTCAATCGATAGCAACTCACAACCCGACTATCGCGAAAAGCTGGAAGCAGAATTAAAAGAGCTGCGTGAAAGTGAAATGTGGCAGGCTGGTAAAACAGTACGCAGTCTGCGTCCGGAAAATCAGCAGCCCATTGAAAACCCCTTCGAGGAATCGTCTACCAAGAACGTATTTCGCGAACAGGCGTTGAAGAGCGAATCAGTCGGATAAGCAAAGGCCATCTTTAAATTAGATAGAAGCAATGGAACAGCCGGTCACTACAGAAGCAGCCTTCAGGAAGAATACATCTCTTTCACCTGAGCAGGCGATGCCCGTTCTTCATTATGAAGAAGCGGCTCGCCGGTTGTTGCCTGTAGTGAACCGGACGCCATTGCAATGGAATGCCAATCTCTCCCGCAAGTATCAGTGTAACGTGTACCTGAAGCGAGAGGATCTTCAGGTTGTAAGATCATACAAACTGCGTGGCGCCTACAACATGATCAGCTCGCTGCCTGCCGACCAGCTGCAGCGAGGCGTGGTTTGTGCAAGCGCCGGGAATCATGCACAGGGATTTGCTTTCAGCTGTCGCAAACTGGGCATCAAAGGTGTGGTCTTCATGCCCGTTATTACTCCCAAACAAAAAATTCATCAGACGAAAATGTTTGGAGAGACGTTCATCGACATACACCTGGTTGGCGACACCTTCGACGATTGTGCCACTGCAGCAAAAGAATTTACCGCTGACCATGGCATGACTTTTATTCCTCCATTTGATGATTACCGCATTATTGAAGGCCAGGCTACCGTTGGCATAGAAATTTTGCAGGATAAGCCCGATGTGGATTTTCTTTTTGTTCCCATTGGTGGTGGTGGGCTCTGTGCCGGAGTAGGCAGTTATTTCAAAAAGACATCCCCCCATACCCGTATTGTGGGCCTGGAGCCAGAAGGAGCTCCTTCCATGAAATCGGCACTTGAAGCCGGTCATCCGGTAACCCTTCCGGAAATTGATCGTTTTGTAGATGGCGCTGCGGTAAAACGCGTGGGCGACCTCACCTTTGCCATTTGCCAGCAGGTGCTCGATGATATTTCGCTTGTACCTGAAGGAAAAATCTGTACCAGCATATTGCGGCTATACAATGAAGATGCTATCGTAGTTGAACCCGCAGGTGCCATGTCGATTGCAGCATTGGACGAATATGCAGATGCGATCCGCGGAAAAAACGTGGCTTGTATTGTTAGTGGCAGCAACAACGATATTGACCGCATGCAGGAAATCAAGGAACGTAGCCTTCAGTACGAAGGACTCAAGCATTATTTCCTGATCAGCTTTGCCCAACGTCCGGGCGCTTTGAAAGAATTTGTAAATAATGTGCTGGGGCCAACCGATGACATTACCCGCTTTGAATACATGCAGAAAACAAACAAAGAAAATGGCCCTGCACTGGTAGGAATCGAACTGCGATCCTCCGACGACTACGAACGCCTTCTTGACCGTTTGCACGCATACCAGATCCGTTTCACAGAGCTCAATAAGAACGATACACTTTTCGGTTATCTCGTATAGAAGATACTAACGATAGTAAGGTGGATTATTCTGTGGAAAAAACTGCCTCTCAATCCCGTATTCTCTGAAGAATATTCAGTAATTTTCACTGATTGCTTGCTATTCGTTCAGTGCGGACTGAACTTTATAATATTTTCTCTAAAACAACGATTAATTACTACTGCCCATGGCAAGCAATTCCGGTTTGTACCATCCTTCCTTTGAACACGATGCCTGCGGTATCGGCTTTGTAGCGAACATTAAAGGAGGAAAATCGCATCAAAATATTTCCGATGCCCTCACGGTACTGGAAAATATGGAGCACCGCGGAGCCTGCGGATGTGAAGAAAATACCGGCGATGGCGCCGGCATCATGGTTCAGGTACCTCACGAGTTTTTCTTTGATGAATGCATCAAACTGGGTGTACACCTTCCGCCCTTTGGCCGTTATGGTGTTGGCGTGATTTTCTTCCCCAGGGAAATACGCTTGCGCGAAGAGTGTCGCGATATCTTTAACCGCACTGCCGAGCGGCTCGGACTTGAAATACTTGCTTATCGCAAAGTGCCGGTCAACACAGAAGACATTGGTCCAACTGCCCTCAGCGTTGAGCCTGAAATGGAACATGTGTTCATTGCCTGCCCCGATCATATCTCCAGTTCCGACGAGTTTGAACGAAAATTGTTTGTATTGCGCAATTTTGCCAGCCACACTATTCAAAATACTGTTCGGAAAGACGAGATCGGTTTCTACATCGCATCCTTGTCGTATAAAACAATTGTGTATAAAGGGCAGCTTACCAGCAAGCAGGTAAGGCGATACTTCCCCGACCTCAACAACAAGCGAATGGTGAGTGCCTTTGGTCTGGTACATTCCCGTTTTGCTACCAATACATTTCCATCCTGGAAACTGGCACAGCCATTCCGGTTTATTGCCCACAACGGAGAAATAAATACGCTGCAAGGCAACCTGAACTGGTTGAAGACAAGTGAAAAAAATTTTACTTCTCCACTGTTTTCAAAAGAAGAAATGGAGATGCTGCTGCCAATTGTGAGCAATGGTCAGTCGGATTCAGCCTGTCTCGACAATATGATCGAACTGCTTACCATGACCGGCCGCTCGCTGCCACATGTGATGATGATGCTGATACCCGAAGCCTGGGATGGTAACGAACATATGGATCCGGTGAAGAAAGCCTTCTATGAGTTTCACTCCGCGTTCATGGAACCATGGGATGGGCCGGCCTCCATATCCTTCACCGACGGAAAAATTATTGGTGCTACCCTCGATCGCAACGGTCTGCGCCCCTCCCGTTATTGTGTTACAAAAGACGACAGGGTAATAATGGCCTCCGAAACCGGCGCGCTTCCTGTAGATCAGTCAATGGTGATTGAAAAAGGCCGCCTGCAGCCTGGTAAAATGTTTGTGGTAGACATGGAACAGGGACGCATCATAAGCGATGAAGAATTAAAAGCATCCATTTGTGCACAGAAACCTTATGGTGAATGGCTGAACAAATACAAGATCCGTCTGGAAGAATTGCCAGAGCCGCGCATTACGTTTACCCACCTGGGACATGACCAGGTTTTCAAATACCAGAAAGCTTTTGGATATTCAACCGAAGATCTGGATCAGATCGTAGCGCCAATGGCACTCGATGGCAAAGAGCCGGTGGGCTCCATGGGAACTGATACTCCCCTGGCAGTACTAAGCGATCAGCCCCAACACCTCAGCTCTTATTTCAAACAACTTTTTGCACAGGTTACCAATCCGCCAATTGACCCCATACGTGAGCGCCTGGTGATGTCGCTTGCGAGTTTTGCCGGCAACAATGGCAACCTGCTGATTGAAGATCCACTTACCTGCCATAGTGTAGCACTTAAGCAACCCATTCTGACCAATCACGAGCTGGAAAAAATTCGAAGCATCGATACCGGTCTGTTCCAGGCCAAAACCCTGCAATGTTATTTCCGTGCCAACGGCAAGCCCGGCGCGTTGAAAGCAGCGCTTGACCGAATTTGCCGTTATGCCGTAGATGCAGTAGACGATGGCTTCAAGGTGTTGATATTACAGGACCGTGCAATTGATTCAGACCACGCCCCTATTCCTTCGCTGTTGGCCGTGGCAGCCATTCATCACCACCTGATCCGAAAGGGTATGCGTGGCCAGGTAGGAATTATAGTAGAAGCCGGCGACGCCTGGGAGGTACACCATTTCGCCTGCCTGATTGCCTTTGGTGCCACGGCAGTAAATCCTTATCTCGCACTTTCCTCGATCCGCGATATGAAGGAAACAGGTAAATTGAAAACTGCACTGAGTGAAGATGAATTGAAGAGAAACTATATCAAAGCTGTAAACGAGGGATTGCTGAAAGTGTTTTCAAAAATGGGCATCTCCACATTACAGTCGTATCAGGGTGCACAGATATTCGAGATACTTGGTATCAATCACGAAGTGGTTGATAAATATTTCACCGGGGCTACTTCACGTATTGAAGGATTGGGGCTCGATGAAATTGCGCGCGAAACGCTGGCGAAACACTATTTTGCTTTCAGCCGGAAAGATTTGCCCGTAGACCGCTTACCAGTGGGTGGTAATTACCAATGGAAAAGAAAGGGTGAATTCCATTTGTTCAATCCCCAAACGATTCACCTGTTGCAACATGCTACCAGCAGCAACGACTACGCTGTATTTAAAAAATATACGAAGCTGGTCAATGAACAAAGTGAAAAAGCCTGCACCCTCCGCAGTCTGTTTCGATTCCGGAAAAATCGTCCTTCCATTCCCATCGACGAAGTAGAGCCGGCCGAAAATATGTATCGCCGTTTTGCTACCGGAGCCATGAGCTTTGGCTCCATCAGCTGGGAAGCCCATACTACACTTGCCATTGCCATGAACCGCCTTGGCGGCAAAAGCAACACCGGCGAAGGTGGTGAAGATGAAACCCGATATGACCCGCTGCCAAATGGCGACTCCATGCGTAGCGCGATCAAGCAGGTGGCCAGTGGCCGCTTTGGGGTTACCAGTCTCTATTTAACTGAAGCGGATGAATTGCAGATCAAAATGGCACAGGGTGCCAAGCCCGGTGAAGGGGGGCAACTACCAGGTCATAAAGTAGACGAATGGATTGGGCGTACCCGTCACTCCACTCCGGGTGTTGGATTGATTTCTCCCCCACCTCACCACGATATTTATTCGATTGAGGATCTGGCACAATTGATTTTTGATTTGAAGAACGCCAACCGCCAGGCCAGGATCAGCGTTAAACTGGTTAGCAAAGCCGGCGTAGGAACAATCGCAGCTGGGGTGGCCAAAGCCAAGGCCGATGTGGTTTTGATCAGCGGACACGATGGCGGCACGGGTGCTTCACCCCTCTCTTCCATCCGACACGCCGGATTACCCTGGGAACTTGGACTCGCCGAATCACACCAAACGCTGGTACGAAACAAGCTTCGCAGCCGTGTAGTACTGCAGGCCGACGGTCAAATGAAAACTGGTCGTGATATTGCCATTGCTGCCTTGCTGGGCGCTGAAGAATGGGGAATAGCAACTGCCGCACTGGTTGTAGAGGGTTGCATACTGATGCGCAAATGCCATTTGAATACCTGTCCCGTGGGTGTTGCCACGCAAGACCCTGACCTTCGCAAACGATTCTCAGGAGCCGCCGATCACGTGGTCAATTTCTTCCGGTTCATGGTGCAGGAACTACGCGAGATCATGGCAGAACTCGGGTACAGGACTATTAATGAAATGGTGGGACAGGTCGACAGTCTGGAAGTTCGAGACGATATTACTCACTGGAAATACAGTAAGCTTGATCTTTCACCTATTCTGTATCGTGAGCCTGCTTCGCCGTATACCGGCCTTTATTGCACCGAAACACAGGATCATGGCCTCAGCAATATCCTTGATTGGAAACTGCTCGAAGCAGCTCGTCCTGCATTGGAACGCAAAGAACCTGTTCAGGCCAGCTTCCCGGTAGTCAATACTGACCGAAGCACCGGTACCGTATTGTCGAATGAAATAACCAGGCGATACCGTGGCGCAGGTTTACCCGACAATACTATCCATTTCAAATTCAGAGGCACGGCCGGACAAAGTTTTGGCGCCTTCAATACCCGCGGTGTAACGATGGAGCTGGAAGGTGATGCCAACGATTATTTTGGTAAGGGTTTAAGTGGTGCGCGCCTCATCATCTATCCCGACCGGGCAGCCAGCTTTGTTCCTGAAGACAACAGCATCATCGGCAACGTGGCCTTTTATGGCGCTACCAGCGGCGAAGCATTCATCAGAGGTAAAGCAGGCGAAAGATTCGGCGTGCGTAACTCCGGCGCACAGGTAGTAGTGGAAGCGGTGGGCGATCATGGTTGCGAATACATGACTGGTGGCACAGTAGTAATATTAGGAGCCACCGGAAGAAATTTTGCAGCCGGCATGAGCGGAGGCATAGCGTATGTATACGATGTGCGTGGCAACTTCCGTGAAAACTGTAACCACGAAATGGTAGATCTGGATCCCTGCCAGCTCGACGACAAAAACGATCTTTTCACCATGATACAACGCCACTATGAATTTACCGGAAGTACAGTGGCTCGGTTTATACTCGATGACTTTGAAAATCAATTACCGCATTTTGTAAAAGTATTCCCGCGCGATTATAAGCGGGCACTGGCCGGAAAGCGGATAGCCGTGAGTGGGAAGTAGCATCAACGCATGCGTTGATGCCACGGATGCGTTGAAACCAATTCAAAGTCAAAAGATAAAATAAAAAAGAATCCTTAATTGAAATTATATGGGTAAGCCAACTGGATTTAAAGAGTTTACACGTGAGTTGCCGGGCAAGCAGGCTGTAACTGACAGGCTACAGCATTATAAGGAATTTGTATTGCCGCTTGGCGAAGAAAAACTGAATCAGCAGGCAGCGCGTTGTATGAACTGCGGCGTACCATTTTGCCATAATGGATGTCCTCTTGGCAACGTAATTCCTGAATTCAATGATGCCGTGTACCGCCAGGATTGGCAGGAAGCATACGATGTATTGGTATCCACCAATAACTTTCCTGAATTTACCGGACGTATTTGTCCGGCGCCCTGCGAAAGCGCCTGCGTGCTTGGCATCAATCAACCACCCGTAGCGATCGAAGAAATTGAAAAGAACATTATTGAAATAGCTTTTGAAAAAGGTTTTGTTCAACCACGCCGTCCGAATTTGCGCTCGGGTAAAAAAGTGGCGGTTATTGGTTCCGGTCCTGCCGGACTGGCCGCAGCAGCGCAACTCAATTATGCGGGTCACCAGGTAACGGTGTTTGAGCGCGATGAAAAGCCGGGAGGATTGCTCCGCTATGGCATACCAGATTTCAAACTGGAAAAATGGGTCGTTGATCGGCGTCTGGCGGTAATGGAAGAAGAAGGCGTGCAGTTACAATGCCATGCCAATGTGGGTGTGAATATACAGATCAATGATCTGCTACGCGAATACAATGCTATTGTGATTGCTACCGGCTCTACCGTACCCCGCAATCTGAACATTGAAGGGCGAGATGCAAATGGAGTTCATTATGCCATGAATTTTTTAAAACAGCAGAACAAGCGGGTCGATGGCCGCGATCCTTTGGCTTATGGCGAGGTGGAAAGTAATATACTATCGGAAAACATATCCGCCACCGGCAAGCACGTTGTGGTAATTGGAGGTGGAGATACCGGTTCAGATTGTGTAGGTACATCCAACCGCCAGGGTGCCCGGTCGGTAACCCAGTTTGAACTGCTACCCCAGCCGCCGGAGCAGCGTACGCGAGCGATGCCCTGGCCCAGTTATCCGATGTTGCTGAAAACAACCACTTCGCATGAGGAAGGTTGTGAACGCCAGTGGGCCATTGGCACCAAAGCATTTCTGAAAGATGAAAACGGCCAACTGAAAGCGATCAGAATCGTGGACCTTGAATGGAAAGCTGGTGCCGACGGAAGGCCGGCGTCATTTGTTGAAAAGGCCGGTTCAGAACGCGAAATACCCTGCGAGCTGGCACTGCTGGCAATGGGTTTTGTTCATCCGCAGTTCGAGGGACTGCTGGAACAACTGGAAATAGAACGCGATGATCGTGGCAATATCCGGGCTTCCGAAAAGCAATACCAGACCAGTTTACCCAAGATTTTTGCCGCAGGAGACGCCCGACGTGGTCAGTCCCTGGTAGTTTGGGCCATCAGCGAAGGCCGTGAATGTGCACGCCGGGTAGACGAATTCCTCAATAACGGCAGTTCCGTGCTGGAAAATAGAGATGCCACCATTCTGCAGGCTTTTGCCTGATTTATACAACTTTAGCTCCCTTTTGAAACGACAGCCTTTGGCTGTCGTTTTTATTTTCAACTATAGCCGCCGATAAAAGAAGGTTTTTTTCAACTATTTACATATTATATATTTAACTATGCATCTATTTATGTGAATAAACTCACGATTTTTCAACATTTCATTAATAATTATATAATACTAACACGTGTTATGATTAATAAAATATAATTTACGTATACGATTGCAGCATTGCCTTTTTATTTAATATTTAAAACACGTTCTGTTTATGAGCAAGACAACTGTAAAACAGGTAGCCCCTTTCCTGATTCTGGTGGGAGTAGCAATTGCTGCATTGTTTGTCTCCCCTGCGGCCTCCTTCGATCCGTCGACGGTGACGAATGAAGACGGCACGCCAAAGTATGTGTACGACACCGGTGATATTGCCTGGATGCTCGTATCCTGCGCCTTTGTGTTTCTGATGACGCCCGCGCTGGCCTTTTTTTATGGCGGCATGGTTGGACGGAAAAATGTGTTGTCGACCATGATCAAAAGCACGGTTTCTGCTGGTATCATCTCGGTGCTTTGGGTAGTGGTGCAATTCAGCCTTTGCTTTGGCGATTCAATTGGCGGCTTTATCGGAAGTCCAGAAACATTTCTGTTTTTCAAAAATGTAATGAATGGTGAACCCTGGCCGCTGGCTTCAACCATCCCGCTTCCATTGTTTGCGTTCTTCCAGCTCATGTTTGCCATTATCACCCCGGGTCTGGTAGTAGGTGCGGTGGCCGAAAGAATTCGCTTCAGCTCCTATACCCTGTTCATCGTTTTATTTGGAATACTTGTTTATGCACCGTTAGCTCATATGGCCTGGCATCCGGAAGGTTTGATGGCCAAATGGGGAGTGCTTGATTTTGCCGGTGGTACCGTGGTGCATATTTCAGCTGGTATGGCTGCATTAGCAGGTGCCATTGTACTGAAGCCAAGGAGCAAAGAAGGCGTTGCATCGCCTGCCAATATTCCCTACGTGCTCATCGGAACGGGTTTGCTCTGGTTTGGATGGTTTGGCTTCAATGCGGGTAGCGCTGTTGCATCGAACTCGCTGGCCGTATATGCGTTCGCTACTACCAATACAGCGGCAGCTGCTGCCGGTTTGGCCTGGATGTTCCTGGATGTGATCAGAGGCAAAAAGCCTTCGGTACTTGGCTTTTGCATTGGTGCAGTAGTTGGCCTGGTAGCCATTACGCCTGCAGCCGGCTTCGTAGGTGTTCCTCAAGCTCTGTTCATCGGTTTCGCTGCGGCCATTGTATCAAATGTGGTTGCCGAATTCCTCAAACATAAAACCAAACTCGACGATCCGCTCGATGTATTTGCCTGTCATGGCCTCGGCGGTATCACGGGTATGCTCCTCACAGGCGCTGTAGGCAGCTCTACTGTAAATTCAGTGGTTGCCGACGGACAATTCCTGATCCAGTTGAAAGGTATGCTGCTTGCCGTTACTTACAGTTTCGTGGTTTCCTTCATCATTTTCAAAGTGATCAATTTCATTCTCCCCATGCGTGTTACGCAGGCTGAAGAAGCAGAAGGTCTGGATGCTTCGCAGCACAACGAAAAGTACGTTCAGGGTACTTTACTCGTGCATAACAATGGGCAGGTAGAAGAGAAAATGGTCAACCACTGATTCACACTCTGACGGCTCAAAACCTAAATTAAATAGAAAAGGCACAGTAGGTGGTGCAGACTTCTCGCAAAAGTTTGTACCGCTGTGCCCTTTCCTTAACATTAAAAATGCTACTACAATGTTACAAAAAATTCTGCTGGCTGCATCTGCCAGCCTGGTACTCTTTTGTGCCCAGGCTCAGGACGATTCCACTAAATCGCTGACCATTTCGGGAAATGCCGACGCTTACTACAGGTACAATTTCGCCGGAAGCCGCAGCTTCAACAACAACTTCACGAGTTTTACTAATTCACAGAGTTCATTCGAAATCGGAATGGCTACACTTCGTGCCGACTTCACTGCCCTTTCGGGCAAAGTGGGTGGTACGGTCGACATAGGCTTTGGTCGGCGAGTTGAAGAATTTAATTACAATGACGGGGAAGGTAATAGCGGCAAAAACGGCTTCATTTCCCTTTCCAATCTGAAGCAGGCATTTATCACCTACTCGCCTTCAGAAAAATTGAAGTTCACGATGGGAAAATTTGGCACCCATGTGGGCTATGAGCTGCTCGATGCACCGCTTAACCGTAACTATAGCATGAGCTATATGTTCACCAACGGACCTTTCTTCCATACAGGGCTAAAAGCGGATATCACCGCGGGGCCGCTGGGCATCATGCTGGGTGTTGCCAACTATACCGATGAATCTACGTCGACCAATTCAGTAAAAACTGCGCTGGCACAGGTGAGTGGCAGTTTTGCCGATTCAAAACTGAAGTTCTTCCTGAACTATGTTGGCTTCGGCGGTTCGTCGGATGGTGTGAATCCGAGCGGCCTGAAGTCATTAAATCAGATCGACCTGGTGTTGTTGGGAACCATTTCAGAAAAATTCAATATCGGCTACAACGGCACCGTTCAGTCGCGTAAGCAAATTGATGGTTCGTCTACACCCGACGGAGCCTGGTGGGGAAGCGCCCTGTACTTCAACTACGATCCCTCGGAAAAAATAGGATTGACGCTGCGCTCTGAATACATCGGTGATAAAAAAGGAGTGTATTTCGGAACGGAAAACATTTTTGCCAATACGCTTTCACTCAACTACCGTGTTGGCCCACTGACCATCATCCCCGAGCTACGCTTTGAGTCGGCCAAAGATGAAATCTATGCCGACAAAGATCTCGCTGGCACAAAGTCTACAGTATCCGCATTACTGGCCGCGGTGCTGACATTCTAAAGGGAAACAGCAACCAGTCCGGCTGGCCCATGAAAAAAGCCGCCGCGTCCTGAACGCGTGCGGCTTTTTTATTTTGTCGCCACCTATGCCGAGTTTCGACCAGCATTGATAATGCCGAACGAACAACGCATCGCCAGCTTTTCATAAATCTCTTTCGTGGGCGACTGAATCAGTTGCTCATCAAACTCGCGTATTTTGGTCAACGCATATTGCTGAATAGTCACCAGTGGCAAAACAATACGCTCACGCATTTGTATCGACAATTGCTCAACCGGATAATCAGCCATCAGTTCATGATGACCAGAAAGTTTAAACAGGTATTGACGGGTAAGCTCGTACTCCTCATAAATCTTTTGCCATATTTCACCATACTGCTTATGGCGGGCAAGATACGATGTCAGTGGAAAGAATGACTTCATCATGGCCATTTCGCAGTTATCGAGCAATGTTTTAAAAAACAACGAGTCCCTGTATAGCTTTTGAAGCGACTGAAACTTTCCGGCTGCCTCCATTTGTCGGAGTGCGGAGCCTACTCCATAAAATCCGGTTACGTTTTGTTTCAACTGACTCCAGGATCCGGCAAATGGAATAGCCCGAAGATCCTTTAGCGACAGACCCGAAGAAGAACCTCGTTTGGCTGGCCGGCTGCCGATATTCGTTTCGCTATAAAAGCGAAGCGGACTGGCATTCAACAGGTAATCGGCCAGGTAGGGATGATCGCGTAGCTGCTTATAAGCATCGTAACCAGCCGTGGCCAGTTCTTCCAGCAACTTCTCCTCCTCCGCATCAAGCGTGTGGATGCGTGATGCGAAAAGACTGTTCGAAATTCCGGCATTCAGCAACTGCTCCATGTTAAACCGTGCAGATTCCGTGGTACCAAAATTGGAACTCACCGTCTGCCCCTGTATCGTTAGCTGAATTTCTTTATTAGAAATATTCTGACCCATGGAAGCATAAAACTTATGAGTCTTGCCCCCGCCCCGGCTGGGCGGACCACCTCTTCCATCAAAGAAAACCACATCTACATCATATTTTCTCGATATGGCAGTCAGTTCTTCTTTGGCCTTGTAAATACTCCAGTTCGCCATCAGATAGCCACCGTCTTTAGTACCGTCCGAAAAACCAAGCATGATCGTTTGCGTATGGTGGCGGCGGCCGATATGCCGGCGATATACAGGGTTTTCATATAACCGTTGCATAATGGCACCAGCTTCCTTCAAATCGTCGATGGTTTCAAACAGAGGTACAATGTCAACATTCATTTCCTCTTCCTTCCAGCCGCTGGCTAAAAAGAGTCCGAACACTTCCAACGCATTCAAGGCGCTGCAGCAATGGCTGATAATATACCGGTTACAGCCTTCGGGACCATTGTATTGTTGAATAGACTTAACAGCCTGAATGGACCGGATAGTATCCTGAAAGAGGGGATCTGACAGTGTAGCTGCATCGATATTGTCGCCTATCTTAGTCAGCACATTCAGCTTACTGTCCTCATCCATCGTTGGATAGTCGGCGGGCAGCAGGCTGCCTGCCAGCGAATCGAGCAATCGGCCATGCACAGAACTATCCTGGCGTACATCCAGAGAAGCAAAATGCAAACCGAACACTTCAATCTTGTCGATCAGATGCGTTACAAGATGAAGGAACAATCCATTGTGCTGATAAATGATAATTTCTCGGATTTCCGTGAGCGTTGCCAGTATTTCTTCGCTGGTGATCTGTGTCTTGAATCCGGGAATAAAAAGGTTGTTATACAGTTTGTTTTCCAGTTCGGTCAGCATCGTCTCCACTCCCGCAAACGTGAGGCGCCGCTTCAGCCGCCGCACATCCATATAATAGCACTTGATAATGCTGCTCCGAAGGGCATCGGCTACCTGCAACGTTATATCAGCCGTAACGAAAGGATTTCCGTCGCGATCACCTCCCGGCCAGAAGCCCATCCGTATGATGGGGTTATTGCTGTGAACAGCATCAGCAAAATGCGATTTTAATGAGGAAAGGATCGAGCCAGCCGCCGGATAAAATACATTTTCCAGATACCAGATCAGGCTCACCGCCTCATCGTAGGGAGTTGGCTTTTGCTTTTTGAAAAAGGGGGTTTTACCAAGTTGTTGCAAATAGGTGTTTACCACACTCGTGTTATTGTCGCGCAGCGCACGTGCCAGATCATTGATGATGCCGAGCACTGAGCCCGGATAAAACTGAGTTGGATGAGCTGTGAGCACCAGGCGTATCGAAAAGTCTTTCAACTTTTCGGCAAGCTGTTCCTGCTTTGCCTCCTGAATCACTTCCGATTCGAGGTGCTTAAGCGTGCCGACACCATTTAGATCGTGTACTTCGCGGAATGCGGCATCTTCCAGTGCATCAAACAAAACAACCTGACGCTCCACATACTGCACGAAACGGAAAAGCAGATCTGTTTTTTCCTGTTCATTGGCATAAGTGGTATGCTTGGCGAAAAATTCGTCAATGATGCGGATCGGGCTCAGATTCTTCTTGTACCCTTCTTCGCAATTATTTGATAAAAGCGACAACAGTATACCCGTTTTTTCAATCCGGTGAAACGGGAGTGAGGTAAAAAGGCTGTTGTAGAGTTGGAATCGGATACCTACTTCATTGCGAAATTGTTGCAGGGCTCTGCTGGATGCCTGTTTCATGGAAAATCAGTTTTGTATGTTTCAAACGCTGGCAGTCAATCGTAAGGCGGGCAATGCCCGGGGGATCATGTGCAGGCTGTTGACCTCAGCAGGCGGAATTCCATGACCGTGTAGGGAAGATACTTAATTTTTGCCAGCCCCGCAGTTTTCAATGCAATAGTAAGCGAGCAAAAAAAAGCCTTCCGCAAGCGGAAGGCCTTTCTATCGGTTTGAAACAATTTATTCAGCTTTAGCTTCTTCAGTTGTTCCTTCTGCCTGAGGGGCTTCCGTTGTGGCAGTATCAGCTTTTTTAGCTGTACTACGGCTACGGCGTGTTTTGCGACCAGCTTCTTTCTGTTCGCCCTTGCCTTTACCATACACTTCGTTGAAATCAACCAGTTCAATCATGGCACGTTCTGCATTATCGCCCGGACGTGTGCCCAGTTTGATAACGCGGGTATAACCACCCGGACGGCCGGCTACTTTTTCAGCAACAGTACCAAACAGTTCAGTGATTGCTTCTTTGTCCTGCAGGTAGCTGAACACCACACGACGCTGATGCGTTGTGTTGGTTTTGCCTTTTGTGATCAGGGGCTCCACATATACGCGCAGGGCTTTAGCCTTGGCGAGTGTGGTTACGATCCGCTTGTGGCGAATCAACTGGACAGCGAGGTTGCTCAACAGGGCATCGCGATGTGCCTTGGTGCGACTCAGGTTTTTGATTTTGTCTCCGTGACGCATTGTTCAAAATTTGACGTTATTAAATATTCGGCCGCACCGTGTCAGGAATTGCAGCCTACCAGCTAATCGGCCAATTGGCTAACCAGCTAATTCGATTTATTCGTTTATAGTTCGTCTTTGTCGACGCCCATTTTTGCCAGATCCATACCGAAGGAAAGACCACGCTCGGTAAGTACCTGCTCAATTTCAGCCAGCGATTTCTGACCAAAGTTGCGGAACTTCATCAGGTCTTCCTGTTCGTACTGAACCAATTCGCTCAGCGAATTGATCTTTGCCGCTTTCAAACAGTTGAAAGCGCGTACAGACAGATCGAGGTCTTCGAGCGGCGTTTTCAGCACTTTGCGCAATTGCAGCGTTTGCTCGTCTACCAGGTCCTCTTTCTTCTCTTCTTTGTTGTCGAATGTGATGTTTTCGTCGGTAATGATCATCAGGTGCTGGATCAGGATACGTGATGCCTGTTTTACAGCTTCTTCCGGATGAATAGTACCGTCGGTGCTCACTTCCATGATCAGCTTTTCGAAGTCAGTACGCTGTTCTACCCGGGTGTTCTCGATTGAATACTTCACGTTTTTGATGGGAGTGAAGATAGAGTCAATCGCGATATAGCCCATAGGTGCGTCCTTCGGCTTATTATCTTCGGCAGGTACATAACCACGTCCTTTGCCAATGGTCAGTTCAATGTCCATTTTGGCAGAAGAGTCGAGTGTACAGATCAGCAGATCAGGGTTCATGATCTGGAAAGAATGTGTTCCTTCACCGATCATGCCGGCTGTGAATTCCGTTTTATTCTTAAGGGACAGCAAAATTTTCTCGCTGGCCACATCGTGATCTACAATTTTCTTAAACCGAACCTGCTTCAGGTTCAGGAAAATTTCCACCACGTCTTCGCTTACACCTTTCATGGTAGCAAATTCATGGTCTACACCGTCGATTTTCACACCTACAATTGCAAAACCTTCGAGTGAGTTAAGCAGGACCCGGCGAAGGGCATTACCAATTGTAACACCATAGCCCGGCTCCAGCGGACGAAACTCAAATTGTGCTTCAAAATCCGTAGCCTTTTGCAGAATGATCTTATCCGGTTTCTGGAAATTCAGGATTGCCATATTTTAGACTTTAATTTTTCGGTAAATGGGTGAGGAGAGCGGGGAGTGGAGATTGGAAAGTGGGGAGTGGGGAGTGGAGATTGGGAAGTGGGGAGTAGAAAGTGGTGAGTGAAATCAGAAACGGACTTATTTGCCGTATCATATTTCCAGTCACCTCTCTCCACTTACCACTTTCTACCCTCCATTTTCCACTCTCCATTTTCCACTTACCATTCTCCACTAACCATCATTATTTCGAGTACAATTCCACAATCAGTTGTTCCTTGATGTTTTCAGGAACACTTTCCCTTTCGGGCCATGTGATAAAAGTACCTGTGAACTCAGTTTCATTCCAGTCGAGCCAGCTGAATTTTGGATTCTTGGCGCGTACTACACTGGTAATGGAAGTTCTTCCTCTGCTGGATTCTTTAATCGTAACCACATCGCCTGGTTTCAGCTGGAAAGAAGGAATGTTTACCACCTGGCCATTAACTTCGATATGCTTGTGGCTAACGAGCTGACGTGCTGCAGGACGTGAGGGAGCAATACCCATGCGGAACACGGTATTATCCAAACGAGCTTCCAGCAATTTGATCAGGTTTTCACCAGTTACGCCTTTACGACGTGAAGCTTCTTCGAAAGTTTTGCGGAATTGTTTTTCCAAAATGCCGTAGGTATACTTGGCCTTCTGTTTTTCGCGCAACTGCAGGGCGTATTCGCCGAGAGTTTTACGCTTTCTTTTTTCTCCATGCTGACCGGGAGGGTTGCTATTCTTACCCAGCCATTTACCATTGCCTAAGATAGGCTCCCCAAAAATGCGGGAGATTTTGGTCTTTGGACCATTGTAACGTGCCATAATTTGTTCTTCATTTAGACTTTTTTAGGAACCGGCGCGTCGATCGGTAAAAAGTCTTGAAAAAAATAAATCGAGCGCCCTTTAATAAAAATGAAAGCAATTATGCCTGATAAACAGTGCAGGACGGAGCTTAATGCTTCGTCCTGTATTGTTAACTTCTTAAACTCTTCTTTTCTTCGGAGGGCGGCATCCGTTGTGTGGCAGCGGAGTAACGTCCTTGATCATTACGATCTCAATACCTGATTGTGACAGGGAGCGAATTGCGCCCTCACGACCCGAACCGGGTCCCTTTACAAACACATCTACTCTTTTCAAGCCGGCGTCCAGTGCGGTTTTGGCTGCATCTGCTGCTGCCATCTGAGCTGCGTAGGGCGTGTTTTTCTTGGATCCACGGAAGCCCATTTTACCGGCACTGCTCCAGGAAATTACCTGACCTGTTTTGTTGGTCAGGCTCACAATGATGTTGTTGAAGGTTGCGGAGATATGTGCATCGCCGTAGGCGTCTACTTTTACAATCCGCTTTTTGGCAGCTGTTTTGCCGCCCTGATTTTGTGCTTTTGCCATGTTCTTTTTGAGGTAATCTTCTTTAAAAATTCACCGACTGGCGGTGTGAATCAACCCTCCTCCTGCACCGTGGTATCCGCAGTTGATTCAAAATGAAGGTGCATTAAACATCGTGCCGCTATTACAGCAGCACGATGTTCAAATTATTTCTTAGCTGCCTTCTTCTTACCAGCAACCGTTTTACGTTTTCCTTTACGTGTACGGCTATTGGTTTTAGTACGCTGACCACGCACCGGCAATCCTTTCCGATGACGAAGACCGCGATAGCAGGCAATATCAAGCAAACGCTTAATGCTCATCTGCACTTCAGAACGCAGTTGACCTTCCACCTTGAACTCTTCCGTAATGGTGTTACGGATGGCGTTCAACTCATCATCATTCCACTCATGTACCTTCTTGTTACGATCGATATTACTCTTGTCGAGAATATAACGAGCGGTAGAAGGTCCAATACCATAGATATAGGTAAGACCTATTTCGCCTCTTTTGTTTTTTGGTAAGTCAACACCGGCAATACGAGCCATATAAAAACTAAATTTTGAATGAATTACTGATTATCAGGAGATGCCATTACTGGCGCTCCTCTTATCCCTGACGCTGCTTGAAGCGGGGATTCTTCTTGTTGATAACGTACAGCTTGCCCTTGCGACGTACAATCTTGCAATCTGCACTTCTCTTCTTAATGGATGCTCTAACTTTCATAATCGTTTCCTTTTTGGCAGAAGCCCCGCTCCCACCCTGTTAATTTATTTGTACCGGAAATTGATCCTTCCCCGCGACAAGTCGTAAGGCGACAACTCCACTCCCACCTTGTCACCAGGCAGAATACGGATATAGTGCATCCGCATCTTTCCGGAGATGGTTGCCAGTATCTCGTGCCCGTTCTCCAGCTTTACGCGGAACATGGCGTTTGACAGGGCCTCCAAAATCACTCCGTCCTGCTTAATAAGGGGTTGTTTCGACATACAAAATTTAGGGGTGCAAAGATAGGAGGATCCACCCGAAAAAAGAAAAAAGCAGTATAAAATTTAAAGGCCATCGCCGGGTGGCGAAGGCCAATTTGCTAATTTACTAATTTTCAATTTGTTAAATAGGCCATAAAAAGTCTACTCCCCTGCATTTCAGGGCAGTAAAACTCCATTCAGCCACGGTCAGCCCGTTCTTGTCTGGTCGGTACGCCCGACCCTCGTTAAACGTGGGCCGGCTTTTCCAGCGGTACTTTGGTCATGTCGAGATGCAGGTTCTGCAACTGATGCACTGCCAATGGAAAATTGAAGTGCCTACGATCCTCCCGCCACCACATTTCGATTTCGCTGAAATCGCCTGCTCGCGGCACAACCATGCGGAAGCTGTCCTTTTTGTACTTCATTCCATTTCCAAGAGCCTCTTTTTGAAAGCCAAACTGCTCCAACTGGGCTTCATCAAGGGCAATGGGTGTCATGTCTTCAGGGTTATACCAAAACTCCTGAACACCGTTGTCTACAAGGGCCTGATGGTCCTCATGACTAACCCTAACCACTGTGCCGTCGCGCTCAATGCCTTCGTCATTGACACGAATGTTGTCGCCGGGTTTGAGATCTCCGATTTTGATCATGGCAAGTTCGTTTTGTGTAACCGAATATAACAAAAACTATCGGCATTCGGTCATGGAGCAATTTCAAGCCTTCCCAGACCCAATGCCATCTCAAATCCAGTATATTCGGGCATTAAAATTCAAATATGAAGCGATTCCTGTCCTTTCTGCTTGCCGGTACCCTGCTACCATTTTGGGGATCCGGGCAGCAAGATTATTCCAACTACCAACAACAAAGCGAGCGACTGCAGCGGCTCGCAAAGGACCATGGCAACCTGGCAAAACTTCGGTCACTCGTACAAACCGATGGCGGACGCTCCATATGGCTCCTGACGATTGGTGCCGGCAAAGCCGACGAAAAACCGGCCCTGCTGGTAGTGGGAGGAGTAGAAGGTCAGGCTCCGCTGAGCACAGAACTGGCCATAGGTTTCGCTGAAAACCTCCTGAAATCTTCAGGAAGCGACAGTATACGTAAACTGCTGGAGCGAACCAGCTTTTACGTAGTGCCCAATTTAAGCCCTGATGCCATGGAGCAGTATTTCGCTTCGGTGCGTTATGAGCGGAATGGGAATGCCAAGGCTACCGACGATGACCGTGATGGGAAAAATGGTGAAGATGGTTACGAAGATTTGGACGGCAACGGAAAAATCAGCTGGATGCGGATCAGCTCTGAAACTGGTGAGTATATGCCTCATCCGGAGGATCCCAGAGTGATGATTAAAGTTGATCCGGCAAAGCCCGAAAAAGGAATGTATCGCATAGAGACCGAAGGAGTAGACAACGATAAAGATGGTAAATGGAATGAAGATGGGGAAGGCGGTGTGGCAATCAATCGAAACATGAGCTTTCGTCATCCCTCCTTCACCGCAGGAGCTGGCGAGTTTCCGGTTTCGGAAAAAGAAAATCGCGCGTTGCTCGATTTCCTATTCGACCGATTCAACGTGTATGGAGTTGTTTGCTTCAGTTCACAAAACAATTTGAGCCAGCCCTACACCTATTCAGCGGCACAGGCCAAAGCAACCATCACCACGGGCTGGCAGGAAAACGACGTGAAAATAAATAGCAAGGTCTCCGATATCTACAACAAGACTGTTGGTATGAAGGATGCGCCCAAATCGGCAACTCCCGGTGGTGATTTTCTTTCCTGGGCATACTACCATTACGGTCGTTTCAGCTTCGGCACCCCCGGATGGTGGGTACCAAAAACAAGACCCGATAGCAGCCGAAAAGAAAAAGCATTCAGCCGCGAAGATGCAGTTGCCAACTATTTACGCTGGGCTGAACAGCAGGGCATCAATAACAACTTTACGCCTTGGAAAAAAATTGAACATCCGGACTTTCCGGGACAGTTGGTTGAAGTGGGAGGTGTGGATCCATTTGTTTTGCATACGCCTCCCTACCGACTGGTAAACGGCTTGGTGGAAAAACATACCCGTTTCATAGTAGAATTGGCTGCCCTGCAACCAGAAACCGACCTGGTAAACCTTCGCACAGAAAAAATGGGAAATGGTCTTACACGTATCACGGTTGATCTTATCAACAGAGGCCAGTTACCCAGTACCACCGAGTTGGGTGAACGATCTGCCTGGGTTAAGCGAATTCTGGTAAAAACAACACTTTCAAAAGGACAGACGCTGTTGACTGGCCGCGCGCGACAAACCATTGGCTCGCTCGATGGACAGGCAACACAAACCATTTCATGGCTGGTAAGTGGAACTGGCCAGTTTGAAATTGAAGCCGGAAGTCCAGCCACAGGAACTCGTAAACTCAGCATCACGCTCTAACAACCGAAACCGATCAACATGAAAAAAATATTGCTCCTTATAAATATTAGTCTGCTGACAATCCCCTCTTTCGTGCAGGCTCAGAACGCCGACCAGATTTTCAAAGCAGCGGGAAGTCCGGTAAACCCTAAAGTGGTATTAAGCTGGAACCGATACAATGATCATGCAGGGATAACTGAAATCTGCAAGAAGATCGCCAAGGCACATCCCCAACTGGCAAAGCTGGAAAGCATTGGTAAATCGTACCAGGGTCGCGACCTCTGGTGTTTGACCATTACCGATTTTAAAACCGGAAAGCCCGAGGAAAAACCGGGTATGTATATTGATGGAAATATTCACAGCAACGAAGTACAGGGTGCCGAATTTGCGCTTTATGCAGCCTGGTATTTAACAGAGAGTTTTGCCGACACAAAATTTGTACAGGAGCTGCTCGCCGACAAGGTATTCTATATCGTGCCCAGCATCAACCCCGACGGTCGCGACAGTTATTTTCATGCGCCCAACACCGGCAGCACACCGAGATCGGGTGTAATTCCCTTCGACAACGACCGCGACGGTGAAATTGATGAAGATGGTTATGATGACCTGGATGGTGACAACGAAATACTTTTGATGCGCCGCAAGAATCCCCGCGGACGTTACAGAATTGATCCAGCCGAACCGCGACGAATGATACAGGTAGGTCCCGACGAAACGGGCGAGTACGAACTGCTGGGTCTGGAAGGGAAAGATAATGATGGAGATGGGTTGGTGAACGAAGATGGTTACACTTTTCAATACGATCCCAACCGCGACTGGGGATGGGGATGGCAACCGAACTATATACAGAACGGCGCCTACAAGTATCCCTTTTCGCTACCGGAAAACAGAGCGGTGATGGAATTTGTGATGGCACATCCCAATATTGCTGCCGCGCAATCCTATCACAACGCCGGAGGCATGATCCTGCGCGGGCCGGGGGACCCGACCGATCAGGTAACCTATAACGCGGCCGACGTACGAGTTTATGACGCTATTGCGCGAAAAGGCGAAGAATTAATACCCGGCTACCGCTACCTGGTTGTACATAAAGATCTGTACCCGGCATATGGCGGTGAGTTGGACTGGTTCTACGGAGGACGGGGCGTATACACTTACTCTAACGAGTTATGGACTCCCTATTTATTCTTCAACAAAGCCGCAACCCGAGGGGCGCAGGACGAAACATCTTTTCAATTTGATCGCTGGCTGCTGTTTCAGGACGCTTTTGTAGACTGGCATGAATTTGATCACCCACAGTACGGAAAAATCGAGATTGGAGGCTTCCGGAAGAATTTTGGAAGAGCACACCCCGGCTTCCTGCTCGAAAGCGACGCACACAGGAATATGTCGTTTACAGCATATCATGCATACCATACGCCAAAACTGGTTATTGATACGGTGGTAGAGAAAAGTCTGGGTAATGGTCTC
This sequence comes from Chitinophagaceae bacterium, assembly GCA_046297935.1. Taxonomy (GTDB): domain Bacteria; phylum Bacteroidota; class Bacteroidia; order Chitinophagales; family Chitinophagaceae; genus CAYMZZ01. The sequence goes on along the minus strand of JBKBHA010000016.1, from coordinate 4,769 downwards.
AAACAAATTACCGCCACCATCAGCAATACCCGACTAATGCCCACTCACTCCAGCCACGACCTGAAACATAAAATTGAGCGGCCCGATCTTATTAAACTGTCGGGAGCAAAAGTAATTGCAGGTATGATCGTTAGCAATCCCGATCTGGATATCAGCATCGAACAAAAAAATAACCCGGAAACTATCGAAATTGATAACATACCTGGTTTGGACCAGATTCAGGTACGCTGGATTGTTTCCGGCAACAACAATTACACCATTACAGTAGACAGCCGTAAAGGTGGAGTGGTGCGTTACAACAAACGATGAAATAATAATGTGCTTCAATCGATGGCGAGTAGAAGGCTGAATATTGGGCATAGCTTGTTTTTGCTGATCGTCATGTTCAGTGTCGGTCGGGCGTATAGCCGCCAATCAATGGTGGCTGTACATGCCGACCGTTTTATTGAGTCCGAACGACTGAATGCATTGTCGTTTCTTGATAGCATTCAAAGCTTACCCAAAAGCAAGTACTGGCCCAATGTAGACCCCGCATTACTAATGTTGAACCTGCGTGCATTTACGCAGTTTCCGCTCCAGTTTTACGAGGGAAAAGGCACCAATTTTTGCGCCTACTCCGGCATCACCTATCTCCCGTTGCAACATGATCCCCTTGGTTTCGCCCGTTTCATGGTGAAATTGTATTTGGACGGAGAAGCAGACATGGGCAAAGCCCATATCAAACCCGGGAAAGCTGTTCGCAAAGAAGCAGGTTTAATCAAGTATAAAGGTGCACTCGACATCAACCATGCGGGTCAGATCTGGTTCCTTAGTCTCGCCGACCATTTCAAAGGTTATATCAATATTTTCAATCGTCGCTATCAAAAAGGCGATGAAAACACCTTGTGGGCTTCAACCAATTTCGCCAAGTTCAACCGAATGCTGCGCCGTCTTTTTCCTTACAAGGTAAAAGCAAAGGGTTCTGACCTGCTGAGGCCATGGATAAAAGATGTGTATGGCTACCTGCGTGAAAGGATCAATGCCGGTCCTATATTTCTTTATCTGAACAACAGATTGCTTTATAAAAAACGGCATACCACCACCAAATTGGGCATACCCACTCACTACGTGTTGCTATTGGATATTTACAAAACACCGCAGGGCTTGGTTAATATCGTTTACTGGGATTATGGCCGAAAAACACTGCAGCAGGTTACACCTCGGTTATTGAAAAAGATAGTTTATGGCATTACGCTCTATTATCCGAATGAAAACCGTTAATGTGTTGATCATGGCTTTCGCATTGGCAGGCACCCTCAGTTGCCTATCCTGTTCGTATTCGATTAAATTTACAGAGCGATACTATGAGCAATACGATTCGACTCTGCAGGCGATACGAACCCGCTATGAAAGACTGAACCAGATACAACCCTTCTCGCTTGACCTTCCTAACAAAGAACTAAGCAGAATTGGTCTTGAAATCAATACTGATACGATGCGCTTTGTTTATAATTTCCAGTTGAGCGATCGCAGTTTCCCTGACACACTTAACAAATATGGTCTCGACCTGCTGGAGGTGAGCTACCTGATCAGGGATATGCAAACGGTACAGGCCACCTGGATCAGCAAACTTGATTATTATGTACAGCGGGAAAAGCGTTACCTGATATTTCTCAGCGTAAGGCACCAATCACTTAAAAAATTGCTGCAGCCCGAACGCTATTTCACGCTCGCCTTTTTTGATCGTCCGCAACTATTTGACAAAAAAGGTCGATTGCTCGATCGCGATGATCTAAAAACCCATCGCCGAATAAACGGAGAAATATTTCGCCGCCTCACCGATCAGGTATTCTTTGCTGTTCTCGACAAATACAAGTGAAAAATGTGCAAATGTGCAAATGTGCAAATGATCAATTTGGTCTTTGATTAATTGAATGATTTGTTCTTTGCATTCAGGTTCAAATCACCCCATTGACAATTCTTAAATTGCACATTTGCACATTTGCACATTTGCACATTCGCCACAGGCGCCTTGTCTCCTGATTTGCAACCGATAACACTTTTCTCTGCCAAAACGTGTTAGACTGCCAATTTTGTCTGCCAAATTTCCAGTCAACTTTTTTTGTTGTTAGATTGGTGGTAACCACAACGATATGCATCGATCGTAGATTTACCCACTCTTAAAAGCTAGGTTACGGTGTAAAGCAGCGGTATCTTTGCGATGCATTACCGATTCTATGCGGAGTAACCGTTAAATGAAAAGCCACAAGCCGTACCCACCGGTTACATTCTTCCGCAATACCAGTATTCTATGTAAGACATCGATCCACTCCCCCTGTGAAAACCAGTGATCCAACACCTGGGGTCGGCATTGTTTCACTAAAATGAAAACGATGTTGAACAAAAAGCTGGTTTATTATTTTTTCGCTGCTGCTCTGTTTACCGTAACAGGTTTGCAGCCGATAGAAGCTAAACCTCTGAAAAGCAAAAAGAATACTATTGTTGTTGAAAACAACATTGTTCTTCGATTTGACCTGGTCCGCCTCAATCCTGCCCGCTTTGCGGCTGGCTATTACTGGCGTTTACCCCAGTTGCCCATCAATAAGGCACGCGAGGAATATGTAACCCGTTATTTGAACAGGTACAACGATTACCTGGCTTCAATAGCGCGCCGCCGCGAACGCTTTTTTCCGATAATGGACTCGGTTTTTTCCCGATACAATCTGCCACGCGAATTAAAATACCTGGCTGTCGTTGAATCTGAGCTAAATACACATGCTTTGTCGGCTGTGGGCGCCCGCGGCACCTGGCAATTGATGCCGGAAACTGCCCGCACGCTCAAACTGACGGTGAACGATCAATACGACGAACGGACCCATCTGTATAAGAGTACTGTAGCTGCGGCTAAATATCTGCGCGATCTTTACCGTATGTTCGACGACTGGCTACTGACAATTGCTGCCTACAACAGCGGTCCCGGCCCTGTATTGAAAGCGATTCGCCTTAGCGGAAGCCGCAACTTCTGGAAACTACAGTCCTACCTGCCGGCAGAAACGAGGGGCCACGTGAAGCGTTTTATTGCTGTTCACTATTATTTTGAAGGCAAAGGTGGTCTTACCATTCTTACAAAATCAGAACGCAAAACCTATCAGCAGGAATTAGGCGAATGGGTAAGCCGTCACAATATTTTATTGCAGGGACTGGCCACTTCCAACGGTGGACCAACCGGTGCACCCGCGCCTGAGAAGGAAACAGAAACAGAGCTGTCGGTCCGGCAGAATGCAGAAATGTATCGGGAAACGATGCCTGTAGAGATGGTAAAACATCCCTGCGAAGCGCCTGTTGAAGAGTGATATCCGTTTTCGCGCAACAAACTCAAGTAATCAAAGAAAGCAAGCGATCAGTTTTTTCGCTTTTCCAGATGCATGATCAACTTGATCCCCATCGACAGCATGTGATCTTTCACATCGGGGTTACCACGCATATCGCCTGTGCCTGGTACATAATTGTTGCCTGGCACGGGCTTGGCCCGATTCGACATCTCAGCCGATTTAGGACTAATTTCGTTGGCTAAGATTGCCCGATTGGGATAAGTGGTGCTCACATCATCCAGATAATCGGTGAAAAGAATTCGGTAAGTCATTTCGTAGGCGAGGTCAAAACGTTCGTTCACTTTCCATTTCCATCCAAGTCCCACTGGTATAGAAGCCTGAAGCAACGAATAGGGCTTTCGGCCAGGATACTGCGATAGCCCCTGACCTTCGGTACGAAGTGGCTGCAACTTTACTTTTTTGCCAGTGCTATCAAAAGCAAACGGATCAAAGCGAAACAAACTCACTCCTGCAAAAAGGTATGGATATGCATAGAAAAGATCGGGTTCAACCAGGTTATACTCCGCCACTACACTGAAATCCCATACATTGGTTCTGAAACTCAAATTGCGATTTCTCAGGTAAATGTCTTTGTTGTATTTGTCGTGCCCCATCAGGTGTGCATACGTAATTCCCGCGCGAAGGACGAGGTAATAGAATTCGTATTTCAGATTGACATTGACAGTGGGTCGGATAGTACGAAAGTTGAGCGCTTTTTGTGTCAGATCGCCATTATAGGTAGCGCCACCCAGCATTACTTCGGCCTGCCATTCCTGAGCATGAGCCGTGCTGAATAACATGGATAAAGCAATTAGTATTCGTTTCATAACGCCAGTACAGGTTCTTTTTCATCATCAGGATGGCGGATGAGCAGGTATTCAGCAAAGGATTGTTGGAAGAAGTGCGACTGCCAAAATAGCCTTTTTTCTGGAAAATGGAAATAGCGGGATGGGTTTCAGATAGCTTCCAGGCTTTCGGAGTATTGAAAATTAATGCTTTATGCAGGAAGATCAAGCGATTAGAAGCAAGCCAAAATCAATTCAAATTGCCAATTTTCAAAAACAACAAGATTGAATATTGAAAGTAGAAAACGACTAAACAACTAAACAACCCAACAACTCAACGTTTCAACAATTCAACAATTCAACTTCCCCAGGCTATAGTTCGCCAGCCAAAGCTTTTCTGTTCCCGCAGATGACGCCGATTTGAGCGCTGATGACACAGATAGGAGGTTGTGATATCAGTTACCAAACGCCCGGAATTAAGAACGAAAGTCCGCGCAATCTGCGTTCCAATCTGCGCAATCTGCGGGAAAAGAAAGCCTGCATTGTTTGTAGGGTTACCATTTCGGCAGCAGTTCTGTTCCCACAGATTTACACAGATTTTTACGCAGATGACGCAGATTGAATTCCGAATTTG
>JBKBHA010000015.1:0-90070 GCA_046297935.1 Chitinophagaceae bacterium | reverse complement strand
TTTTGAGTGCATTGTTTCGGCGACAATAGCGGTCGGACCGATCTGCACCTTCGATTCAGGTTGTACCCCGGTCGGAAGTGCGGTCCGACCGAGGGTTGTTTTGAGTGCATTGTTTCGGCGATAATGGCGGTCGGACGGACCGGCACCTTCGATTAAAAATACCCCGGTCGGAAGGGTGGTCCGACCGAGGTTTGTTTTTGTGTGTATGGTTTCGGCGGAAATGGCCAGAAGGACCAGTTGTTGCGATTCAGGATTTACCCCGGTCGGAAGGATGGTCCGACCGAGGTTTGTTTTTGAGTGTATGGTTTCGACGGAAATGGCCAGAAGGACCAGTTGTTGCGATTCAGGATTTACCCCGGTCGGAAAGGTGGTCCGACGGGGGAGTTGTTCCGATGCAGGTCACACCCCGGTCGGCAGGGCGGTCCGACCGAAGTTTGTTTTGAGTGCATTGTTTCGGCGACAATAGCGATCGGACCGATCTGCACCTTCGATCCAGGTTCTACCCCGGTCGGACCAGCGGTCCGACCGGGACGCTGTTTCGTTTCAGGGTATACCTCGGTCGGAAGGCTGGTCCGAACGAGGGTTGCTGCGTTCAGGGTTTGCCCCGGTCGGAAGGATGGTCCGACGGGACTACACACGCTTGATGCTCTGGCGAGATCACTGTCATTCAGACCTGCCGGGCTTGATATCCAGACTGCGATTTTATCTCAAAGGCCTAACAGTCAACCTTATTTGTCAACAATGCCGACAGCTTCCAAAGTGGACGGCCCTGTCGCGATAGGCGGTCGGCAAAAAATTCTGTATTTTTGTAGATTATGGCAATCATTAAAACGCCGGCCCAAATCGAAAAAATGCGCTCGAGCGCACTTCTGGTGAGCCAGACGCTGTCAGAAGTGGCTAAAATGCTGCGGCCAGGACTTACAACCCTTGAATTGGACTTATTCATTGGAAATTATATCCGCGATCATCGGGCCATTCCGTCTTTTCTTAACTACAACGGCTACCCGTTTAACTCATGCATCTCGGTAAATGATGTAGTGGTGCATGGCTTTCCTAATAAGAACGAACTGAAAGAGGGCGATATCGTAACGGTCGACGTTGGGGTTATTCTCGACGGCTGGCATGGCGACCACGCTTATACGTTCGCAATTGGAGATCCTGGTCCGGAAGTGCTTCAGTTGATCCGGGTTACAAAAGAGTCGCTCTACAAAGGCATCGAAAAAGCTGTTGCAGGAAACCGGGTGAACGATATTGGCTTCGCTATTCAGGAACATACAGAAAAAAAACACGGCTACGGGGTGGTGAGGGAACTGGTGGGGCATGGACTGGGTGAAAACCTCCATGAAGATCCGCAGGTGCCCAATTACGGCAAGCGTGGTACAGGAGCCAAATTGAAGGAAGGCATGGTTCTAGCCATAGAGCCAATGATTAACCTGGGAAGCAGAGACGTGTTCACGGAAAGCGATCGATGGACGGTTCGTACGCGCGACCGAAAGCCATCGGTGCATTTCGAGCATGACGTAGCAGTTAAAAAAGATAAGGCCGATATTCTGTCCAGTTATAAACCCATCGAAGATGCGGAGGCCGCAAACCCCCATCTGATCATGGCAGATAAAGTTGTTTCACAACCCCTCGCCTGAGGGGTTAACTGTTGCCATGAACAACAACGCCAACTGGGATCTGATTGTTTTGGGCGGCGGCGCCGCGGGGTTCTTCTGCGCGGTGAACGCGGCCAGATTACAACCGGCCTGGCGGATTTGCCTGATCGAAAAAACCAGCAAACTGCTTACAAAAGTATCGGTAAGCGGGGGAGGTCGGTGCAATGTTACACACGCCTGTTTCGATGTGGACGAGCTCAGCCGCCACTATCCGCGTGGCGCAAATTTTGTCAAAAAAGCATTTCATCATTTTTCACCCGCCAACACCGTCGACTGGTTTCGTGAGCGTGGAGTAACGCTTAAGACGGAAAAGGATGGCCGCATGTTCCCCAGTTCCGACGACTCAGCCACTATCGTCAACTGTCTGCTACAGGAAGCATCGAAGTACCGCATAGAGATCAAACTGACACAGGAAGCCAAATCTATCCATCAGGGCCATCAGTATTGGATTGTGACGATGAAGAATGGCCATGAATTGGTAACATCCAATGTATGCGTGGCTATAGGCGGGATGAACAAAGCTGGTATGGAATCACTTTTTCAATCGCTCCATTTAAAGATCGTTCCTCCGGTCCCTTCCCTTTTTACATTCAACATGCCGGCGCACCCCGTCACTAAACTGATGGGGGTAAGCGTGCCACATACAAAGCTTCGTATTCTGGAAACCAAACTGGAAGCTGAAGGTCCTTTGCTTGTTACACATTGGGGATTGAGTGGCCCGGCAGTTCTTCGCCTTAGCGCATGGGGAGCGCGCGAATTGGCGGAACGGCAATACCAATTTAAGGTCCGCATTTCATGGCTGCCAGAGCATAGGGAAGACACTCTTCGCGATTTGCTGCAACAGTTTCGTCATCAATTGGCCCGACAAACAATCGTTTCACGATGTCCCTTTGCTCTTCCCCAGCGCCTATGGGAATACCTGTTGCTTAAGGAAGCCCATGTTGCTCCCGACAAGCGGTGGACAGATCTTTCGCAAAAAGAGACCAATCAACTTATACGGGTGTTATTGCTCACAGAGTGGGCAGTAAAAGGGAAAACCAGTTTCAAAGAAGAATTTGTGACCGCAGGTGGAATAGATCTTTCAGAAATTGATCACCGCTCTATGCAGGCAAAAAGGTATCCGGGATTGTATTTTGCAGGTGAGATAATGGATGTGGATGGTATTACCGGCGGCTTTAATTTTCAGCACGCCTGGACCAGCGCCTGGCTGGCAGCGAGCAGTATGGCCGACGCAGCTGCATCCTAAGCTGCTATCGAAAAATCCTGATCCGCCCTTACGGAATCCTCCACTTTCCATTGCAACCAGCACCAGGCGGTAAGGGGAAAAATCGGAAGCAACCACCATGACCATATTGGTGCCGAAAACAACAACATTAACCCGATAATCAACAAGAGGTATGCTGGGTACAGCATTAGGAGCAAGGCAAACAGCAATGAGTCGTAATGGTCGCTATCCCTAAATTTCCATTGCAACAATTTTCGGACAGGCAGATGAAGCGGTGCATGCAGGATCCATCCCGAAATGGCCGGAAATATTAATGCCAGTAGCCAGCCTCTTACTGATAGCAATGACGGCAGTGACGTCCGGGATGGTTGAACAGTTCGTTCGTTTTGCAGCACTAACTCAAGAAGCTGTTCTTCCAGACGGGAATTGAAAGCACGTATTTTTGCTCCATCTGTTGGCTGATCTGCAATAATTTGGACGTCTATAAAATCTCCCAAATTCAAATGAACGTCCTTACCGAAGCTTCGAAAAGAACTGTAGTTGATACCGATGGGTAGTACTTTCAGCGGAATCCCATTTTGCCAACACTGTATAGCCAGTCTTGCAGTACCTTTTTTTAGCGGGCGCAATTTCCATTCGTTGATGCATCGACCCTCGCTAAATATCAGTACAAGGCCATTTTGCCTGAATATTGACTGACAAGTAGCGAATGTTGTATAATTGATGCTAAGGTTCTCAGTGCCTTCAGAATCCCTATACACTGGAAGTATACAAAGTTGGTGTAGTATTTTTCGAATAAACCTGTTTCGAAATGCATCCCCTCTTGCCAGCGACCAGATCGGTTGTTCAAAAAGCGCGTCCAGAATGATGGCATCGAGAAAAGAATTGGGATGATTGGCCGCCAGCAAAATCGGTCCTTCACATTTCAGGTATTCCGGGCGATTAATGACAATACGCCTGAAGAAGAATTTCAATGCAAACCGGACGACAACCTGAAGAAAACGATAAAACAAATGCTGCTTTTTCGTGAAAGTAGGGAGAAAAAGACTGGAAATTAAATGGCTTTGGCGGGCGAGACAGCTGGTTAACAGCTCAGCCTGGTCGTAATTAATTCATAATCAATGTGCATTTCGCTGTTTTTGGTCCAAATATTCCGTGCAAATCTGTCCGCAAGGGCTGTTTTTTTGTATCTTTGCTGCCCCGAAATAAAACCTTCGGGATTTATATCATGTTTGAAAATTTGATTAAAAAACACTTAAACGCTGATGCACAGGAGTCTGGTGCTGCTGAAAACGCGGCCCCGGCTACAGCGACAACAACTGCACCTGTGGAGCCTGTTGCAACTGCACACGACGATTTCGACTGGAGTGTAGACAAACGCAATGTGGCTAGTTACACCAAAGAAGAGAAAGAAAAGTACGACAAAGTGTACGACAGCACTTTCGTACAACTCAACGACGGCCAATTGATGTTTGGTACTGTAGTGGGTTTGACCAAAACAGATGTTGTTTTGAACATCGGTTTTAAGAGCGATGGTTTGATTTCACTCAACGAATTCCGCGACCTGCAGGGATTGAAAGTGGGAGATGAAGTGGAAGTAATGGTTGTTGAAAAAGAAGACCGCGATGGTCACTTGAACCTGAGCCGTAAACAAGCACGAATTACCCGCGCCTGGGAACGCATTGTTGAAGTACACAAAACCGGCGAAGTTATTACCGGTACTGTTACTTCAAAAACTAAAGGCGGTCTGATTGTGGACGTGTTTGGTATGGAAACCTTCCTGCCAGGTTCACAGATCGACGTTAAGCCCGTAACTGATTACGATCAGTTTGTAAACAAAACAATGGAGTTCAAAGTGGTGAAGATCAACGAAACCATTAAGAACGCGGTTGTATCACACAAGGCACTGATCGAAAGCGATATTGAAGCTCAGCGTGCTGAGATCATGAGCAAACTTGAAAAAGGTCAGGTACTGGAAGGTACTGTGAAGAACATCACCGACTTTGGTGCATTCATGGACCTCGGTGGTCTGGACGGTCTGCTTTATATCACTGATATCAGCTGGGGTCGTATTTCACACCCGAGCGAGGTGCTGAAGATGGATCAGAAGGTGAACGTGGTGGTACTCGATTTCGACGACGAGAAAAAGCGTATCAGCCTTGGCCTGAAGCAACTGACTCCGCATCCTTGGGATGTGCTGCCTGAAACAATCGGTGAAGGTAATGTGGTGAAAGGTCGCGTGGTAAACATTGAAGATTACGGTGCATTCCTTGAAATCATGCCCGGTGTGGAAGGTCTGGTTCACGTAAGCGAAATTACCTGGGCAAATACACCCATCAACGCTAAAGAATTCTTCAAACTCGGCGACGAGCATGAGGCAAAAATCGTAACGCTCGATAAAGGCAGCCGCAAGATGAGTCTTTCGATCAAGCAGCTTTCGCCTGATCCCTGGAATGAAATTGAAACCAAATTTGCAGAAGGAAGCCGTCACACCGGTCTGGTGAAAAACATCACCAACTACGGCGTGTTTGTGGAACTGGCCCCCGGCATCGGTGGCATGATTCACATCAGCGACCTCAGCTGGTTGAAGCGTTTCAATCACCCCAGCGAGTACACGAAAGTGGGAGCGAACATCGACGTGGTTATCATGGGTATCGATAAAGAGAATCGTAAGCTGCAGCTGGGTCACAAACAACTGGAAGAAGATCCCTGGAATACCCTTCAGGATACTTTTGCTATAGGCAGTATCCATGAAGGTCTGGTAATTCGCCGCGATGACAAAGGTGCAATTGTTCAGTTGCCTTACGGCCTGGAAGGTTTTGCCCCCAACCGTCACCTGAACAAGGAAGATGGTAAGAGCATCGGCGCTGATGAAACGGCTCAATTCATGGTGATCGAATTCGATCGTAATGAAAAACGTATCGTCCTTTCGCATAGCCGCATTTGGGAACAAGGCCAAATTGAAGAAAAAGAAGCGGTACGTAAGGAAGCTCGCACTGAAGCTGAAAAGACCAAGAAAGCCGTTAAGAATATTCAGAACAAGGTTGAAAAAGCAACTCTGGGTGATCTCGGAGTGCTGGCCGACCTGAAGAAAAAGCTGGAAGGTGGTGATACCACTGAGGGCGAAAAAGCTGAGTAAACTTAAGTCTGGCTCATAACAATGTGCTGATTTGTTGGTTTGACAATTTGTTTTACAAATTTTCAAATTTTCAAATCAGCACATTTTTTTTTGCGTGTGCGGGTTCGGAGGGAAAATGTAATTTTACGATCACAGGACTTCAACCAACCTCTATGGGATCATTTTCGGATCGATTGAAAAAAATTCATCCGCTCAGAAAACTGGTGCATTTTATTGTAGGTATCGCATCTTATCCGGGCCTGGCAATTGTAAACAAACTTCGGATATCGGGAACAGATATTCTCAAGAAACTGCCGAAAGAAAATGTGCTGTTTGTAAGTAATCACCAAACCTATTTCGCCGACGTCATCACCTTCCTCCATATCTTCAGTGCCGTAAAATGGGGCAAAGTAGACAGGTTAGGCGTTCCCTATTATTTGCTTAATCCATTTACCCGCGTCAAATACGTAGCTGCCGAGCAAACGATGAAAGGCAGTTTCCTAAGCCGATTGTTCACGCTCGCAGGTGCAGTAACCGTGAAGCGAACCTGGAATCAGTCGGCCAACGAAACAAGGAAGGGGCTGGATCCCTCCGATACCAGAAAAATCACAAGGGCACTGGCCGAAAACTGGGTGATCACTTTCCCACAGGGCACTACTCAGCCTTTCGCCCCCGGCCGTAAGGGAACAGCACTCATCATCAAGCAAAACAAGCCAATAGTTGTACCGGTAGTGATCAATGGCTTTGGACGGGCTTTTGGAAAAAAAGGACTCAAGTTGCGTCGCCGCGGCACTGCACTTACCGTTCGTTTTAAAGAGCCACTCGTGATCGACTACGATGCATCCCTGGCCGACATACTCGATCAGCTGATGGATGCCATTGAACAAAGCAGGCAATACAAACCTGAATAAGGAAACAGAAACACAGAACGCAGAACGCAGAACGCAGAACCAGCTTCGCAGGCTAACGATGAGGTTCAAATCGTCAATTTCCCAGATTAATTTCAACATTTGTCTATATTTACGACGCTATGAGCCAGAAGCCTGCCACAATCAAAGAGATTGCGCGTCGACTGAATGTGTCGGTATCCACGGTTTCCCGTGCACTGCACAATCATCCGAGCATTGGATTGCGGACGAAAATGCAGGTGCAGAAGCTGGCTCAGGAGCTTAACTATGAACCCAATCAGGCAGCGATCAGCTTCAAACAGGGCAAGACGCTGACCATCGGACTCATTTTACCCAACCTCGGGGAAGAATTTTTTTCGATTGCGATCAATGGCATAGAAGAGGTTGCTATCCGCAACAACTATACCGTGCTCATTGGTCAATCACACGACGATGCCGAACGAGAAAAACAATTGCTTGACACCATGCGAAGGCATCGCGTGGACGGCATTTTGGTATCTCTTTCCAAAAACACTGATGATCTGACTGCTTTTAAACAGCTGGAAAAATATAATATCCCCGTTGTGTTTTTCGACCGCGTGCCTGCTGATGCAGACTGTTATTCGGTCAGCTGCGATTTAAAAAGTAGTTCTGTTCAATTGGTTGACTGGTTGGTAAATAAGGGAAATAAAACGATCGGCATAATTAAAGGCCCCGAAAAAATGATTCCTTCTGAAGAGAGGATGAGTGGATACTTTGAAGGACTAAAGAAAAATAAAATCAAAGCGGATCCGGCCTGGATCGCGCAAACAGACCTTAGCCGCGAGCAGACATGGGCTGCAATGGATCAACTCTTTGCTGCAAAATCTAAACCTACAGCCATCATCGCATTTAATGATTATGTGGCTCTGGACGCCATCAAATACACCCGACAAAAAGGTCTTCGTATCAATAAGGATATTTGTTTTGTAAGCTATGCAAACCTGCCCGTTACCAGTTATCTCGATGAACCGCCGGTAGCTTCTGTTGAGCAATTCCCTTACGAACAGGCATCGCGTGCAGCTGAAATGTTGCTCTTACTAATTCAGAATAAGGCCGACCAGATTCCTGAAAAAAAACTGGTCATGCAAAGCCAGGTCATTGTCAACGAAAACAGTGGTACCGGGCAACCGCTATGAGAGTTCTCATCCATAAATGTCTACGTTGTATTCTCGTTGTATTAATTGCTTTTTCGGGTGTCGCAAATGTATCTGCTCAATTAGGCGATGATCCGCTTCTGTTATGGTATCGCCAGCCAGCATCACATTGGAACGAAGCACTTCCAATCGGAAATGGGAGAGTGGCTGCCATGCATTTTGGCGGCACAGCCACAGAACGTTTTCAGTTAAATGAAGAAAGCATCTGGACAGGAGGACCTCACAATAACGTGGTAGCTGCGCAAGGTGACGTCATTACGCAATTGCGCAGCTTGTTGCTACAGGGCAAATATGAGGAAGCGCAGGAACTGTCACGACGCGAAATGAACGTACCAGCTAATGGTATGAGTTATCAGCCGGCCGCCGATCTGTTGCTTTATTTTGCCGGGCATGAAAACGTGCAGGACTATCGGCGCGAACTGGACATCAGCCGCGCTATCTCCACCGTTAAGTACCAACAGAACGGCGTTGAATTTACCCGCACAGCTTTTGTATCTCTTGCCCACAACTTGTTGGTGATTCGTTGCCACGCCAGTAGAAAGGCGGCGTTGAATTTTGTTTTGAAATATTCAAGTCCGCATACCAATACCAGGATTCGTTCAACCAGGGGTCTGCTCTCACTTAGCGCGCAGCCGGCTGTTCAGGAAAATTTGCAGCCCGCTATCCAGTTTGAATCGTTGGCGAAAATAGTATCCTTCGACGGTTCGATTAGTGCGACCGATTCAAGTCTACAGGTAAAAGATGCCTCCGATGTATTGATTCTGGTTTCTATAGCCAGTAATTTTGTCGACTACCAAAATACATCAGCCAACGCTCATTCCCGGGCGACCAACTATATTGCTCAGGCTATTACCAAAAATTTTGAACGTCTGGAAACCGATCATATCGATAGGTACCGGCGATTTTTTTCGGAGGTCACACTTGATCTCGGCCCCGCTACTACCGGCCATCTGCCCACCAATGAACGACTAAAACAGTTTCAGCAAAGCCGCGATCCACAGCTGGTGGAACTCTATTTTCAGTTTGGCCGATACCTGCTGATCTGTAGTTCCCAACCCGGTGGGCAACCCGCCAACCTGCAGGGCAAATGGAACGATGATACTTCGCCGCCCTGGGATAGTAAGTACACCATCAATATCAATACTGAAATGAACTATTGGCCCGCTGAGATTACGGGTCTGTCAGATCTGAGTGAGCCATTATTTCGGATGATTCGCGATCTGTCGGTCACCGGACAGGAGGCTGCGCGAAAACTATATAATGCCCGCGGCTGGGTAACCCACCACAATACCGATTTGTGGAGGATCACCGGACCTGTTGACGGCGGGTTTTACGGCATGTGGCCCATGGGTGGCGCCTGGCTTTGTAGGCACATCTGGGAGCACTACCTGTATACCGGCGACCTGGATTTTCTGCGCGAATACTATCCTGTACTGAAGTCGGCTTCCATTTTTTACGTAGATGCTCTGGAGCCCGAACCTGATAGCGGCTGGATGGTGATGCTGCCATCCATGAGTCCGGAAAATAGTTATGCCACTGATAAACAGGGAAGAGGAATCGGGTTGTCGTATGGGACAACAATGGACAATCAGATTTTGAACGAGCTTTTTTATAATACCCGGCGGGCCGCTGTTCTGTTGAACCGCGATGCAGCATTTGCCGATACTCTCAGGGATCTTCAGAAGCGGCTACCCCCAATGCAAATTGGCCGTTTTGGACAATTGCAGGAATGGATCAAAGACTGGGACCGCCCAGGTGATCAGCACCGTCATATTTCCCATCTCTTCGGTTTGTATCCATCCAACCAGATTTCGCCGGTGTTTACTCCTCCATTGTTTGCTGCAGCACGTAAGACCCTCGAGGAGCGAGGGGATGCTTCTACTGGATGGAGTATGGGATGGAAAGTGAATTTTTGGGCGCGTATGAAGGATGGCGACCACGCTCTGAAGTTGATCACCGACCAGTTAACAATGGTTCCGGCAACTGTGATGTCTGGCCAGCAGGGCGGTACCTATCCTAATCTGCTCGACGCACATCCTCCCTTTCAAATCGACGGTAATCTGGGCTGCACAGCTGGCATAGCCGAAATGCTATTGCAAAGCCACGACGGAGTAGTGGAATTACTTCCTGCATTGCCCGGTTCCTGGAAGCAGGGGGTGGTTTCCGGACTTCGCGCGCGCGGTGGCTTCACAGTTTCATTAGCGTGGAAAGAAGGTCAGCCATCATCAGCACAGATCATTTCTTCACTCGGAGGTAATTTGCGCATAAGGGTCAACCGGGCGATGCGCGTTAAATCAAGCGGCAGGATAAGTGTAGCAGTAGACAACAACCCAAACCCATTTTACCAGGTCATTTCAATCGATAGCAGTCTTGCAAGAAAGGCTGCTGATGATTTGCCCGACAAGGGGTTCGAATGGATTGATCTGGATATCAACACCAGGGCTGGTGAAACCATTCTACTGCAATTCGAAAGGTAGGATGATTCCGGAGTTGGCCTTATTAATGCAGCTTTTGAATTGGCTACCGAACTACTTCTTCATGTGTTTATCAAAATCTTCTTGTAATTCACGCAGCGCTTCCAGATAACCCTTGGCGTCGGCAAAGGAAGCAGGCTGGTAGCCATTTGCTTTTATATATTTTTTGCTGAGCCCAAACTGACTTGCATGAGAAGCCACCCAAAGATCAAATTTGATCTTTGGCATTTGCTCCAACGTGTATGCGTAATCTTTGGCAATGCCGGGATAGCTGCTGATTTGATCAAAAGGTTCTTCCACGACGATGGAAGGCATGTTGGCGATCAGCACGCGATAGGTCCGGTGCTCATCTTTCAGGTCGACCAGGTAGCTACAGGATCCTTTAGTGTGCCCGGGGTGGGAAAGCATTTGCAAACTGGTACTACCTAATTGTATACTGTCGCCGTCAGTGAGTACAGCGTCCACACGCACTGGTGAGAAACTGGCTACACCTTTGCCAAATGCATAGTCGCTGGCACCGCCATCTGCTGCAACGGATGAATCAGGTGAATTGACCAGGAACCGGGCGCCTGTCTGTTTTTGAATGGCTGCCATTGCACCCATATGATCATAGTGCGCCTGAGTGGTCAGGAGGATTCGGATCTTTGTAAAATCAAATCCTAATTTCTGAAGATTATGGCGAATCTGTTCGGCTGAATTGGCCAAACCGGTGTTGATCAGAATATGACCTTGCTCGGTTGCAATCAGGTATACCGCCAGATCCTGGGTACCCACATAATACAAATTGCCTGCAATGCGAAAAGGTTCATGTGGTGCAGACCATTGTGCAGGTCCTTTGGGTTCCTTCACTTGTTGAGCCGAACTGGCATTTATGATGAATAGCAAGGAGGCAAATAGAACAGGCGAAACGAACTTAAACTTCTTCATATACGGTTTTGGTCGATCAGGAATAGGAACTACAAAGTATAAGACTGATCAGTGTGCGGATTCGTTGGCTTCTTTGTTGTATTTTTTTTTGTACTCTAGTGGCGACAGACCAGTTACCCGGCGAAAAACTTCCCGGAAAGCCTTGAGGTCGGAATAACCTACTTCATACATAATTTCCTGAACCGTTTTGCGGGTGCTCTCAAGCGATTTTTTGGCGGATTCCATTTTCACTCGTTGAGCATACTCTAACGGCGTGTTACCGGTAGCGCGTACAAAGCGTCTGTCGAAACTGCGGCGACCAAGAGCGAATTTTTCAGAAAGGACCTGAACGGAAATTTTTTCTTCAACGTTTGCCTCAATATAACGCTGTGCCTCCTTCACTAGCTCGTCGCCATGAACCTTTTGCCCTGTAAAGATCGAGAAAGCTGACTGGCTGTTCCTTTCGATCTCGATCTGAAAAACCTTTGAACAATAAATGGCTGTGTTCCTGTCGTAGTATTTTTCAATAAGGTATATAACAAGATTTAGGAACGAATAAGCACCCCCGTTGGTATACAAACCATTTTCGTCTGTAATCAGGTAGTCGGAATGGATATGCACAGCGGGATACATTTCTTTAAATCTTCCGACAAAGGACCAGTGGGTGGAACAGTTTTTTCCGTCGAGAATACCGGTTGCAGCCAGAATAAAAGCGCCTGAACACATACTGGCAATCTCAGCGCCAGACCGATACTGTTTCTCAATCCAGTCGAGCATGTCCTTTTGCCTGGGATTGTTTTCGTCGGGCATGGCCGATGGTATAATGATCAGATCAGTTTGGTCGATGTCCTGGATATACAGATCAGGCTTCAGGTTCACCAGGTTGTTGATGTACTCAGTCTTGGGCGTGGTGCCTGCTACCTGAATCCGGTAGGCCGGCTTGTTTCCCAACTGTTGCCAATAGGCCTCTGCCCTCGTAAATATTTCAACCGTACCGATAATGCAGGCTACCGTGCTGAGATTACACTGACCTTCAGGATAAAGCAGGCTGATCTGTTTCATTCAGGGAATTTCAATCAAAGTTAGACATGCAGGCTGTCCTAATCAACCCGTTAGAAAGTCCATTTTGCCGCCCATCGAAGTCCTTTCGGCGGGCTAGTTTTGTACTGCATCGATTTCAATGCTTTAAGCGGCAATCTACCCGCCCGATATTATTTCAATTTATCAACTATGTAATTGCATGAACATGAAGAATCAACATTTCACAACAAGCATTCGCGTTTCAAATTCAGCATCCGAAGTATTTCAGGCAGTGCTGGACGTACGATCCTGGTGGTCGGGCCTGTATGATGAATCATTTGAAGGAAATTCAGCCAATCTGGGCGATGAATTTAGTTTTCGGGCAGGAGACGGCGCGCATTACAGCCGACAAAGATTGATTGAAATGGTTCCTGACAAGAAAGTGCTGTGGCAGGTGGTTGATGCCAACCTGAATTTTGTCGAAAAAACCGACGAATGGGTGGGAACACGGATTGAATTTACTATCGAAGAACAGCCCGACGGAACGGAAATTCGGTTTACACATGAGGGCCTGGTTCCGGAATTTGAATGCTACAATTCCTGCTCACCCGCATGGACCCGTTATATACAGGAGCGTTTGACAGATGTGCTGGCGAATCAAAAAACTTATTAAATAAGCATCATGGAGAAAAAAGATTTTAGTGTCACTGCACATTTCAGTGAGAGTCCCGCCCAGGTGTACGAGTCGATCAATCAGGTGAATAAATGGTGGTCAGAAAGCATCGACGGCATTACCGATCGTGCTGGCGAAGAATTTCTTTACCACTATAAAGATGTTCATACCTGTCAGATGAAGATTCTGGAAATGCAACCAAATAAAAAAGTGGTATGGCTGGTGCTGAACAACCATTTCAAGTTTACCTCCAATCATTCCGAATGGAAGGGCGACAGGATTGTGTTTGAAATTGAAGAGGAAGATAATGGCACTAAACTAACGTTTACTCAGCAGGGGCTTAATGCGGACTGTGAATGTTACAATGTATGTCACGATGCATGGACGGGTTATATAAAAGGAAGTTTGAGTGAATTGATTCGAACAGGAAAGGGTAGACCCAATCCCCTCGATGGTGGTTTAAATGAAGAATTGATTCGAAAGTGGAACCTGCCCAACAATTAATCGACGCTTCGCATCGATTATTTGTCTGAGGGGTAGGGTGTCTTGCTGGTGGGTATACGCGGCTCGAGATAGTTTGGGATGGACATAACGGAACAAAGCGACATAAGATCATTTCTCTACTGCTGTCCTGAATTAAATTCCACGATCCACTCGATGCCGTATTTGTCTCTGAGGCATCCAAAATAGGTGCCCCAGGGACTATCGCCAATTGGAGCTTCAACCTGGCCTCCTGGCGAAAGTTCGTTGAATATGTTGTCAGCTTCTTCTCTGCTGTCTGCAATGACTACGATCTTACTTCTGTTTTCGTTTTCGTTGGTAGTTCCGAGGATTTCCGGAACATCGTTAGCCATTAACAGATTGCCCTTGCCAAATTGCAAAGTGATGTGCATGATTTTATTTTCTTCATGTTCGGCAATTCGGAAGTCCGGCCCTGCCAGATCTTTGAACCGGACCAGCTTTGTAAATTCGCCGCCGAATACTGATTTGTAGAAATTAAAAGCTTCTTCGGCATTGCCATTGAAGTTGATGTGGGGGTTAATGCTTGCCATGGTTAAGCTGTTTATGAGGTTTGATTTTTATTTTTTGGACAAGGTTGCCAGCAAGTATTCGAGGTTTTTCATCGACATTTTGAATCCTTCCGTAAAGCCCATTTCAATCATTTTCTCGAGTCGGGCAAGTGATTCGTTATAGATGCTGATTCGAACGATCGTTCTGCCATTTTGCTCGCTGAATTGATAATCCCATTCAGACCCCGGCAGTTCCGGGTTTTCGTCCTTGTCGGCAAAAGCATTAAACATTTTGAAATGCGTCTTTGGGCTGATCGAAATGTATTTTTGAATTGCCCAACGTTCATGACCTTCAGGACTTACCATGGCGTAAAATCGGCGTCCACCTACTTTAAAGTCCATGAATTTCGTCCTGGATACCCATGGTTTGGGTGCTACCCATTGATCAAGAATTTCTGCTTTGGTGAATGCATCCCAAACAAGCGAAATGTCGGCGTCAAATTCTCTGGTGATGACGACGGTTTTGGTTTCCTTGTCTATCGTCAGATCAAAAAATAGCTGATCATTCATTTTTTTTGTTTTTTCATTGTTGATAATACATTGTCCAACTGGTTAAACTGGGTTTGCCAGATTCGCCTGAATTTATCCAGCCAGTTGTCAATTTCTTTCATCTTTTCAATTTCCAGTGTATAGTACACTTCCCGCCCCTTTTTCGTCTGTTTTACCAGTTCGCATTCAGTTAGTATGCGGAGGTGTTTAGACACCGACTGTCTGGTGCTGTTGAAATTGTCTGCAATGGCGTTGGGCGTCATGGCATGTGTAGCGATCAGCGTGATGATCGCCCGTCTGGTAGGATCTGCTATTGCCTGAAAAATATCTCTTCGCATAACTGAGTGTAATATTTCAATTAGAAACCGATTGGTTGCAAATATATATGCAACTTTTCGGTTTCGCAATTTTTTTTTTGCGACCAGCGAAAAAGGGGTGTTGTGTTGTAAATTTACCCGTCTCTGATATTGTAATGGTTAACGGACAAATCGGGAATTTCACTGTCGTATGATTCTTCCGTCCTCCATCTCTATTATTCTGTTTGTTTGCGTGGCAAACTCGGGATCGTGAGTCACTATCAGGAGTGTTTTTTTGAACTGGTTACTTAGTTCTTTAAAAATATCCAGTACAACCTGGCTATTCTTTTTGTCGAGGTTCCCTGTCGGTTCATCGCCCATAATGATCAACGGATCATTGATTAAGGCCCTCGCAATAGCCACCCGCTGTTTTTCTCCACCTGAAAGAAGATTCGGTTTTTGATTTGTCAATCGATCTATCCCCAAAACCGTTAGCCATTTCAAAGCATTGTGTTCAATTTCTTCTTGTTTGTGCCTGTTTAACTTCAATCCTGGCAACATCACATTCTTTAGAACGGTGAATTCATTTAGCAGATAATGAAACTGAAATACAAAACCGATTTTTTCATTCCGAACTTCAGCTAAGCGTGACTTCGGTTTGCCGGTCATCAGTTCTCCGTCAATCAATAAGCTTCCTTCATAATCTGTATCCATAGTGGACAAAATGTATAATAAAGTGGATTTTCCACAACCGGATTTACCCATCACGGCGACAAATTCACCTCTCTCAACCTGAAGATTTACATCTTTTAAAACAGGGGATTCAATATGATCATGGAAAGTTTTGTTGATATGCTTTGCTTCAATGAGATGATGGCTCATATTATTTGCCTCTTATGATGATGACTGGATCGACTTTGCTTGCTTTGGCTGCAGGGAATATTCCTGCGAGGTAAGTTGTAATCAGCGAAAATGACATTCCAATAATGTAAAAAACAGGATTGTAATCAACCGGATATGTAGTGATGGTTGGGAGTGATTGAAATCGGAAAGGTATTGCATCAATGATAAGCGATAGGAAGTTTCCCAATAGCAGACCCATTATTCCGCCAAAAAAGCCGATGCTTAAGGCGATCTTCAGGAAAATGCCTTTCACATCCCTGCCCGAAAAGCCCGTGGCTTTCAGGATAGCAATTGAATCCATTTTTTCGTAGATCATCATGTTCAGGATATTGTAGATGCCAAACCCCGCTACAATCAGAAGCGTGATACCTACAACATACGAGATTATTGTTCGTATGGAGCTTCCGGTTTCAAACTCGCTGTTAGCGGTTTGTATGTCAATGGCTTGCAACTTGAATAAGGACTTATACTCCTTTGCCACCGCTGGCGCTTCATCAAGGTTAAGCAGCTTCACCTGTATGTCAGTAAGATAATTGGCTGGTTTGCCTAAAATTTTTTGCGCGGTAGTGATAGAAGTATATGCCTGTATCTTGTCCACGTCTCTAATGCCAGACTCGTAATAAGCTATCAGTTTGAGGGGAAATACTTCGCCTGTTGGTGTGGTAATATAAACCAGATCGCCAATGTTTACCAACAATTGTTCTGCCAGGGATTTGCCGAGAATGATGCTATTCGGTATTGTGTTTAAATCATTCGCGGAGCCGCTACTGGCATAGTCGTAAAAGTTGAATAATTTGTTTTCTTCCTGAGCATTTATGCCATCAATTACTCCGGCAATTCGAATATTACCTTCGTTAAAAAAGGCGGGTGTATGAACTTTCGGTGCAATACCGAGTACCCTTTCGTCAAGACGAATAGTGTTGATAATTGCTTCGCTGTTGTAGATTTCTTCACGGCTGTTGGTAGCTTTTATTGAAGAAATAAAATGATAGAAATTCTTATACTCGTCTGTATTGGAAATTGGTTGATGCGGGTTTTTTTCTATTTCATTATACAACCGAATATGAGGAGTACGGTTTAAAATCAAGCCGTCCAGGAGCTTATTTAACCCGGTCATGAAGCTGAGCAAAGCTATAAACATAGTAATGCTAAAAGTAACTCCTATGGCCGCCACCAGTGTCTGCCTCCACCTCGCCAGTAATAGAGTTCTTGCAATTTCTATGTTCAACGCATGGTTCATTCTGAGGGTTTTTTTATAAGATCGTCTGCACTTAATCCACTGATTATTTCAACTCGTTGGTAGTCTTTTAATCCGATAACCACTTTCCTTTTTTCGCCATTTTTTAGCAACACGATGTTGTCGCCAATCAGATACGAACGGGGAATTGTTAGCGCATTTTCCTTGGTGCTGATTAGTATATTCGCTTCTACGGTTAAATTTGGAAACAGATGTTTTGGATGGGAAGTGAAAACTGCTTCTATTTCAAAGGATCTGGATCTTTCATCCATTATTGGTTGAATCTTTGTGACTGTGGCATCAAATGTCTGGCCCTCATAGCTATCCATGCTTACAAATATCTTCTGCCCAGGCTTGATTTTGCTGATGTCGTATTCGTCTACTTCCAGCGACAACACAAATTCATTTTCATCACCAATAACAGCAATCGGAGTTTGTGTATTAATCATTTCGCCGGGCTCTCTGAGAATTTTGTATATTTTTCCGTCCTGTCTGGCTTTAATTGTATAGTTACTATTTTCTGAGTTAGATATCTGTAAATTTTTTAAAGACTGTTGTGCTGTGAAGTCTATCTGCTGCTTGAGGTTGTTATATTGCAATAGAGCCGATTGGTATGCTGTCAGAGAGTTTTTCCATGCAAGTTCACTTTGCTCCAGATCATTCCTGGTTCCTATCCCTTCCTTCCACAGATTTTGTCGGCGTTGAAACAGTGATGAGTCATTCAGCATCTTGGAACGGGCCAGGTCAATATTTATTTTCAACTCATTTATTTTATCGATGTTGAAAGGGATGGAGGAATAAGTGGCCGTAAGCCGGGCATTTTCGGTGTTCAGCATTGGTGTTTCGTTGGCCAGTGTAATGATCACATCTCCTTTATGTACGATATCTCCTTCGGCAACCAACTTCTGAGAAACAATGCCATTCACGGTAGAGAAAACCTGATATTGGTTCCGGCTTTTGATAATGCCGGAAGCATAAACGGATTGCGTAATGTTTTGAACAACCGGCTTAACGGCCTGTTCGTTGTTTGACCTGCAGGAAATGAGGATTACGGTTGTTGCTAGTAAGAGCGTCTTCATAAATTAAAACGCATTCTGTGTTTATTATGCCTGTTTTGACCTGGCTTTGGCCTTTCCAGACCTCAGTACATCAGGGATGTTTTAATTTGTTGGCGACCTATTGATATGCTGTGATATTGCCCTGGTATGC
Source organism: Chitinophagaceae bacterium (assembly GCA_046297935.1). Classification (GTDB taxonomy): domain Bacteria; phylum Bacteroidota; class Bacteroidia; order Chitinophagales; family Chitinophagaceae; genus CAYMZZ01. Next base: position 71,709 of record JBKBHA010000015.1, on the reverse strand, counting down.
CGGGGCAAACGAAGCCATGTATTTCGAAAGGAACTACACTCGTTGGGTCGGGAACAAAGTGGTTGACATTATTTTCGCTGGGTGGGGAAGCTATTGGTGCGAACAGGTTTTTCACCTTTTTTGTTTTATACAATCGAACTTCGGATCAAAATGATAAATTATCAATGACAGCGATCATTTTCTTGTCTGACTGTCATCATTGAGACTGGCAATGGGTTCACTCCTTTGTGCTGTTTGTAGCTCGTGGGCCTGTAACCGGAGTTCGTTGGCAATGGACAACCAGACGAACTTTGGATTTAGTACTACGCACTTTCCCATTGTTGTGCTGTTGCAGACGTTTCCCTAAATCGCTGCAGTGGCCAAAATAATAGCCTCCGTCTTTCTCACTCCGCAAGATATAATTCACAAACATTTCAATTGTTTTCAATTATTAACCGGTAAGTTCATATCGTTAGTAAACAACAAAACCAGCATCGCCCGGCATACAGGGGCGTCAGCCGGCGAAAATCTCGTTTGCGACTTTGGCAAGAGAAGGCTGCGAGGGTGGGACCCCCGGACCTGTTACAGTCAACGGTTTTTCCGCAGGATCCTGTGGACAAGACCGCCGCAATTAACCACCCGAATAAATCATAAAACCCGATGCATGGCATCGGGTTTTGTTGGCGGAGAGAGAGGGATTCGAACCCCCGGACCTGTTACAGTCAACGGTTTTCAAGACCGCCGCAATCGACCACTCTGCCATCTCTCCGGCGCAAATGTACGAGTGCGAAAGTTGATGGCAAAATGCCGAAGCATTTTTCTTCCCATTTCCTTAAAAATCAGGTGATCGGGCCGGGTCAACGGGCGGTGCAAAAAGCGGCTTTTTGACAGTTCAGCGCCAAGTTTACCTAACTTTACGGGGCCATGTCGGCAAGCCTATCTAATAATCGCAGGATGACCCCCCCCAATGATCGCGCCGCCGGCGCATCCTTAATCAATGAACTCGAATCCGTACTGTCTGCCAACCGTGTCAAAACCCGCCTGATCGACCTGCTTTCCTATGCTCCTGATGCCGGATTCTATCAGCTGGTGCCGAAAGCAGTGGTGCAACCGACTACAGAAGATGAGATAAAAGCCATTTTTCGGATAGCTGAAAAATGGGGTGTACCAGTGACTTTTCGGGCCGGTGGCACCAGTCTCTCGGGACAGGCGGTAACCGACGGTATACTGGTCGACATCAGCCAGCACTGGCGAAAAATAGAAGTGGGGGCCAACGGCGAAACGGTTCGTGTGCAGCCGGCTGTGATCGGTTCCCACGTAAATGCCAGGCTCCGACCTTTTTCACGCAAAATGGGGCCCGATCCAGCCAGTATTAATTCTGCCATGATGGGCGGAATTATCTCCAACAATGCGAGCGGCATGTGCTGCGGTGTAAAACAGAATTCCTACCATACATTGGAGGCCATTCGTTTCATTCTGCCGAATGGAATGGAATTTTCCACGGAAATAGCGGCCGACTACCAACGTTTTGAAAAGGACTGCCCTGAACTGGCTGCCGAGTTGTTGCGTTTACGACAACAACTGTTGACTAGTCCTGTACTACTTGATAAGATTCGCCACAAATACCAGATAAAAAATACAGTCGGTTACGCTATTAATGCGTTGCTCGATTTTGAGCAGGCACTGGACATTTTTGCGCATCTGCTGGTGGGCGCCGAAGGTACACTTGCCTTTGTGGCCGAAGCTGTTTTGAAGACAGTTCCGGATTATCCCTACAAAGCCACAGCACTACTTTTTTTCCCGGATATTTTTGCTGCCTGCGCTTCACTGGAAGCATTTACCAGCGCGGGGGCACAGGCAATTGAACTCATGGACCGAGCTTCATTGCGCAGCGTGGAACATATTAAGGGGGTACCCGCTATAATTCGCGAGCTGCCCGAAACTGCTGCTGCATTGCTGGTAGAATTTCAGGCGGGCGATAGCGACTCAATAAAAGCCCAACTTCAATCGGTCGTTTCGCTTATCAGGCAGTTTCCGTTATTGGAAGAACCGGAGTTTTCAACGGAACCAGCAATACAGGCACTGTACTGGAAAGTAAGAAAAGGACTGTTTCCTTCAGTTGGTGCCGTTCGTGCCAGAGGTACAACAGTCATTTTGGAAGACGTGGCGGTGCCAGTGCCATTTTTAGGTAAAGCAATCAGCGACTTACAGGCTTTGTTTGTCAAATACCAGTACGATAATGCCATCATTTTTGGCCATGCAAAAGATGGGAACATACACTTTGTAGTGACTCAAAGCTTTGACACGGAGGCGGAAATTGTTCGGTATGATCAATTTATTCGGGAGGTGGTCACAATGATAGCCGGTAAATACCAGGGATCATTAAAGGCAGAGCATGGCACGGGTCGCAATATGGCACCGTTTGTGGAAACCGAGTGGGGGCCTGAGCTGTATGCGATCATGAAGTCGATTAAAGAAAAAGCAGATCCACACAACCTGCTCAATCCGGGCGTCATTATTCATCCCGACTCCAATGCCCATATACAACACCTCAAAAAAATGCCACAGGTGGAAGAAGAGGTTGATCGCTGTATTGAATGTGGCTTTTGTGAACATAAATGTCCGAGCCGCGACCTGACGCTTACTCCCCGTCGCCGCATTGTGGTACGGCGTGCGCTTCAATTGCTGAAGAAGGAAAATGCAGGTCAGCAATACGATCAACTATTATCCGAATATCAGTACGATGGCCTCGATACCTGTGCGGTCGACGGACTATGTGCCACTGCCTGCCCCGTGGATATTGACACGGGAAAACTGGTCAAAAGGTTACGACAGGAAAATCATGGTAGGTTCAGCAATTTTGTAGCCAACCGTGTTGCAAGGAATTTTCGCTTTACGGAATGGACGGTTAGAAAAGCGCTACAGACCGGTTCGACGCTGAACACTGTTTTGGGGCGTAAGACGATGAGCCGTTTTACAAAGTTCATGCGAAAAATAATTCCATCTTTTCCACGATGGACCGATCAGCTCGCGCCAGCCGGGTCATACCGCAAAATTCAGAAAGTGAATAATGCTTCCGGCGACAACAGCATTGTTTATTTTCCTGCCTGTATCAACCGAACAATGGGTGAAGCAGAAGGAGGGGTTTCGGTGATTACTCACTTCAGCAATGTAGCCAGAAAAGCAGGAATCGGATTATTTATTCCTCCGGACCTGAGCGGCAGTTGCTGCGGGCAGATTTTTTCTTCGAAGGGGTTTGCGGATGCTTTCGCTTTTAAAGCCAATGAGTTTGTAGACAAGCTTTGGAATTGGAGTCTGGAAGGACGAAGACCTGTTGTGATCGATTTTTCATCGTGCTTGTATACGGCAATACAGTCTTCCAGTCAGTTGAACAGCATCAATCAACAACGCCTGAAGAAGATAAGGCTCATGGAAACGATTCAGTTCCTCGACGAATATGTATTACCACAAATGCCGGTGATCGTCAGAAAAAAATCAATTGCCCTTCATTCCGTTTGTTCTCTTGAAAAAATGGGCATTCAATCCACACTGACCAAGGTGGCCGCTCAATTTGCTGATGAGGTATTGCTGCCTGCAAATGGAGGCTGTTGTGGTATGGCTGGCGATCGGGGATTTCTTTTTCCGGAGCTTACACAATCGGCCTGTGCCGACGCCGCCGCCGAGTTGGCCGGTAAATCCTGCGATGGATACTATTCAACCAGTCGCACCTGCGAGATGGCGTTAAGCGAAGCAGTTGGAAAAAATTACCATTCCATCATGCGACTGGCCGACGAATGTATGGCTTAAGCATTTTTCAAAAGCTCAATTGTTGCAGAATGCGATCGGCATCTTTGCGGGCGCATAATTCGGTACCGGGATTAAGTGTGGCTGCCGTGCCACAAGCCACTCCATAGCAGGCTGCATCGCGCATCGAACCTCCGCTTTGCAAAACGTAAATGATTCCCGCTACCATGCTGTCGCCGGCACCTACGGTGCTTTTCTTTTCTACCGATGGCGGTTTAATTTCAAAATAGTCGCTGGAAGTAACGAGGACTGCACCCGCTTTACCTCGCGAGACAACCATGGCCTGTATTTCGTAGTCAGTTAGTACGCGTGTTGCGGTTTGCTGCAGTTCTGAATCTTCGATCCATTTTTTGCCGGCCAGGCGACTCAGTTCGCCAATATTCGGCTTGATTAGGAAGGTACCGGGCACGAGGCCGGCTTTTAAAGCTTCGCCCGACGTATCTAATACGAACCTGGCACCTTTTTCGCGCGCAAGATTACCCAGTTCGGCATAACAATCTACAGGCAGACCGGGCGGCAGGCTGCCACTACAGACGAGAAAATCGGGACCTTCGTATTCGGAAAAAGCCGCGATCAGTGCCTGCCATTCGCCAGGCTGAACTGTTGGACCTGGCATGCCAAACCGGTATTGTTTATTATCAAGCGTGTCGAGTACTATCAGGTTTTCTCTTGTATGGTCTTTTATCGGCAGCTCATGCGACTGTATCTGCTGTTGGTCGAGCAATTGTCGATAAAACCGGCCCGAATGCCCTCCGGCAAAATATATTGCTGTAGACGACATGCCCAGCCGCCTGAGTGCGCGGCTCACATTCACCCCACCGCCACCTGGCTCAAAATGTGGTGCGGAGCAGCGCATTTTTTTGTCGGGACCCAAGCCTTCCACACTGGTGCTTTTATCGATAGCGGGATTGAGGGTGATGGTAAAAATACCGGGCATAGGACGAATTTTTGAGGATGAAGATTCAAATTTACCGATACCTTCCCGCACTCAGGTCAATTTTTGCCGGACTTTCTTATTTTTGCCGCCCTCAGGAGAGATGCCAGAGCGGTCGAATGGGACGGTCTCGAAAACCGTTGTATGGGCAACTGTACCGAGGGTTCGAATCCCTCTCTCTCCGCCAACAAAACCCGGTGCCATGCATCGGGTTTTATCATTTGGTCAGTAGTCGATTGCCGGGGTCCCGTCTACAGGATCCTGCGAGAAAAACGTTTGCCGGCTTGCCGGTACGAGGGTTCGATATATGTTGTTTTTAACCGCACTAAGGTCTTTTCACCGGCCATCAGTTTTAGAGAAATTTCTTATATTTAATGAGTACTCACATGCACGGTTTATTTCTGTGTTTTATAAAGAAATAATGTCGTTGTTGACAGGCTTGCTGGTCAGTCAAGTTGATGTGACTGAGGTGCACGGAGTGCGTTTTTGAAGGACATTAGTCTATGGATGTTTTAGGAAATGCCGGATAAAAAGGTAACTTATTAATATCTTTCAGGTCGGGATGCTTCCAGCATTTTTGAATTTTTAACTAGTAGAGTCCGCTTGCCGTTCACAGAACGATGTTGCTAAATAAATGGAACATAAAGGGCACAAGAAGGGAAACTGCCTGGTTGGTGTTTTTTTCGCTGCTGGGCCTTTTTCTTATCTACGAAAATAGCCGGGGAAGAAACGATAATCGGCCAATCAAGCGGTCGGAGCTCACAAGTATACAAGGCACTCTTTCCTTTCCCGTAAGGTTCGTGGTGTCTAAATCGGGCAAAAGCATTTCGTTCAAACTGAAAGAATTTGATGATTTCAAATTTGTGGTTAGTGGAGCACGCTTAGGGGCTGTGTCGGTCAGGGACTTCATTGAATCGGTGAAACCTGGAGATTCGGTTGTTCTTGCGATATTAACGTATGATTACGAGACAAAGATCAAAAAGCTCAAAAATCTTCGAGCTTCCGAACGTATCTTGAATTATCCATTTATTTCGCCATATGAGATACGATCAAATGGAAGCGTTTTTATGACATTGGAGCAAGTAAACGACGAGTGGGAACTGGAAGATTCGCTGGGTATGTTTATGGTCATATTTGTGGGGGCGATGGTTGGATTGTATGCTATTTTTGAGTTTACCGGGTCAATTGATCGATTTCGTTTTTGGTTTGAAAAGATCAGAAGTAATAAATAGCCGTAGTTGTTTGCGATGGCATGTGCAGTGTTGAGCTTTAGAACTGATGAAACATCGAACGTCACTGATTGAGGAATTATACCTTCATGTAAACCGGATGAAATCCGGGAAATGTTTCCGGGGTATATCGAAGAGTTTGACAACGGGTAACGCATAATAACGATGTGGCCCTGCCAGAATGCCAATGGCGAATGATATAATATGATAAGGGTATTCGTATTTTTAATTGATTGTGTCGACGCATTTGTCATTGGGATTAGAGGCAGGGTACAAGTTTAGTATTTAGTGACCTGATTAAAATTCGTGCATTCTCTTGGACAATAATTCAATAACAGTTGATAACAAGCGCAGAAAATGGGTTGCTATTTCCATTACCACTGTGCTCGCAGCTTTGCTGAGTATCTGGGGAATCTATGGGATCGGTCAATACGGCCTCGCTTTGTTTATTCTAACTCCGCTGTTTATTGGCATGGCGCCCGCAATCTTGTACGGGCACAAACATGGAATCAGCTATGCAAGATCACGTGAACTCGGATTTTTGACACTTGGCATTTTTACGACTATTCTAATTTTGTTTGCCCTTGAGGGATTGATTTGTATTGCGATGGCAGCACCTCCTGCTATTTTACTAACGTGGCTTGGTTCAGTAATTGGATGCGCCGCTGTTGATAAGAAGCCTGCAAAAGCGCATTTATTGCTTTGGTTGACAGTACTTGCTATTCCTTCGGTAGCGTTTATTGAAGACGACCATTCGCCAGAGCTAACTTCGGTCGTGACTTCGATCGAGATCAGGGCAGACGCAGCGACGGTTTGGAAAAATGTAATAGAGTTTCCACAACTCGATGAACCGGATGAGTTTATTTTCAAAACCGGAATTGCATACCCAACAAGCGCCACAATTGATGGCGATGGAGTAGGGGCCGTCAGACTTTGTAATTTTACTACGGGCAGCTTTGTAGAACCAATAACCGTGTGGGACGAGGGCCGTCTTTTGAAATTTGATGTGGTGGAACAGCCCGCGCCATTGCGAGAATTGAGTTTTTGGGATATTGACGCGCCACATTTGCATGACTATTTTGTCTCGAAACGTGGACAATTCAGGTTGATCCCTTTACCGAACGGAAACACATTACTTGAAGGCACAACCTGGTATTATCACAATATAAAGCCGGCCTTCTATTGGAAAATTTGGAGCGAGGGCATTGTGCATAAAATTCATCAACGCGTATTGTCGCACATAAAAAAGAATGCAGAGTTGCAAATGAGGAATTAACTTTCTTTGATTTGTGAGCCGGCGGATACGGTGACTTTAAAAAAATGAAGCCTCATTTTATGTTTTAGGCTTTGAACTCAAGCTAACAAAATCAACCTTATGCTAAAAATTGTAAAGCTATTATTGAGTTGTATTATTTCGATCTGTCTGCTTAGTTGCACATCGAGCGAACAAAAAAGTTCAAACACTGTTGAAGAAGGTATTTTTAAAGTATCCATTTTATATCCGGATGGAGAAGGTAAGACTTTTGACATGGACTACTACCAGAAAAAACATATGCCGATGGTGGCTGGACACCTGGGCGATAATTTAGTTTTTTACGAAATTGACAAAGGTGTCGGCGGTCGTACTGCCAACGACAAGGCACCTTATGTGGCTGTAGGTTATTTTTTTGTAAAGGATGTAGCCCAATATAACGCTGCAATTGGAAAAAACAGAGAGGCTATAGTCAACGATATTAAGAACTATACGAATATTCAGCCGGTCATCCAAATCAGTGAAGTAAGCGTAGTTCACGCAAAGCAGTAATCCCCAAATCCCAAAATCAAAAAACCCTAAATCCCTAAAATCCTAAAATCCTAGTCATGAAACAGCTAAGACCAATTCATCCCGATTTTCAGGCATTGCTTGATCTGAAAGACAGGGGGCTGATCAAACTTTTTGGCGAGTTGCGTGCTTATATTCTTACGTTGTATCCCAATAGCAACGAACTGCTTTATCACACGCACGCGCTGACGGCGGTATTCTCCATATCCGACAAGCTGTCGGATGCATTTTGTATGTTGCCGATTTACAAAAGCCATTTGAATCTGGGCTTTAACAAAGGCACCCTGCTAGAGGATCCGAATAGGCTGTTGACCGGTACAGGCAACCTGATTCGCCATATAGATGTGCATCAGCTCAGCGATGTGAAAAATCCGGCGGTTGAGGCGCTTATAAAAGAGGCGATCAATTTTGCCATTCGGGACATGGAGAAGCCTTCCAGCTTTAAGGGGCAAACGTTTTCCAAATTAAAAAAGTGATTCTTCCTGACAAGCAAAGAACGTTAATTTAAAAAGTAACACAGCGATGAATAAAGCGAATCTGCACCGATCATTCAGTTCCATTGTTATGATACTTTTTTGCTGGAGCTGTGCCTGGAGCCAGTCTAATATTAAGGTAAATCAGCCGGCTCCGCCCATCACCATATCTCACTGGATTGCAAATGTGCCCGACAACAAAAGTCTGGAAGGCAAATTCATAGTGCTTGAGTTTTGGGCAACCTGGTGTGGTCCGTGTATTGCAGCAGTACCCCATATGAATGAACTGCAAGATCGTTTCAAACGCGACGACCTGCGTTTTATTTCAATAACAGATGAGTCGGAAGATAAAATCAAGACGGCGCTAAAGCGAATTAATTTCAAGTCGATCGTAGCGACAGATCTGTCTAAAAAAACTCAAATTCAATTTGGAAACGGCAGTACCGGGCTCGATGTATACCCACTCACTGTGCTGATTGATAACAAAGGGACTATAAAATGGATAGGCGAACCAATGGCACTCAACGAGGCTATAATGGAAAAATTTTTGAAAAATGAGCCCGTTGAATCTGGCTTTCTGAATGAAACCAAAGCGTCTTCAGCAAAAAAAGCCAAATCGTTTAACGACCTGCTGAAGGACAGAAGCAACAGTTACTATTTCCAGTTAACAGAATCGACAGTTGCCGAACGTTCATTCAATGCCTTAAATAAAAGGATGTATGGAATCGGGTATATGACCATTTCAGAAATTTTTGCGGAAGTGTTGAACAAAGTGTGGGTGGAGGTGCCGATGGAGTTGCAGCAAACCAAATTCGATCTTTTATACAGAAATAATCAGACGGCGACCTCACTTGATAAATTGGAGCAGGAAATGCTAGATCAGCTTAAACTGAAGAAATCAATTGCCAAACGCGAGGTGCAAACGTACAATGTGGAAGTGGAGAAAGAATCGCTATTGGAACCTGCAGCAGACAAAAGCTTTTCATCAAAATCTGATGCAGGCGATAAATTGATTTTTACTAACACTTCGATATCCGATGTGCTGAAGGAAATGGAAAAGGTACACAAAGTGATTTTTCGACTGTCTTCAGACAACCAGGATAGTTATGATTTTATAATTGATATATCCAGCCTGTCTGCAACGCTTAAGAGCCTCAATAGTTATGGCTTAAAGGCTCAAAAGTCGATTCAGTTGGTAGATATGCTGGTGTTGCAATTTAAAGTAGACCAATGAGGAAGGAAAACGAACTAAACGATTTCATTTATTTAAAAACTCTATGACGAAGATTCATAACATGGGCATCGTGGTGGCTTCACTTGACACGGCGATTACCTTTTTTGCAGAGTTGGGGCTGACGCTTGAAGGGCGGGGAATGATTGAAGAGGAGTGGGCGGGGCGGGTAACCGGACTGCCTAATCAACGTGTTGAAATAGCAATGATGGCAACTGCGGATGGCAATAACCGGTTAGAGATTTGTCGTTATATCGAACCCCTGGCAGATGTTGACCATCGCACGGCTCCTGTTAACTCACTGGGGTACCTGCGGTTGATGTTTAATGTGCCCGACCTTGATGATACAATTAAGCGTTTGAGCCGTTTGGGTGCAACCCTGGTTGCTGAAGTAGTAAACTACGAGAACATTTACAGGCTTTGTTACATGCGTGGGCCGGAAGGATTATTGATCGGTTTAGCGGAGAATATTGCCTGATTTATTGCGGTCAGTTCTGGTTTAGCGATCTATCAGACGGCGATATAAAATTTCTCCAGCTTTTTTCAACAACTCCTGAAAGCCGTTATTATACCCAGCCTTACTTCCATTGCAGATCAATACCATTCCCCATTTTTCATCAGGACTAAATAACATGACGCTATGCAGACCATAGGCGGATCCGGTATGACCTATCAACTTTTGGCCTGGTATAAACTCGGACGTTGTCGTGAGGGCGAGTCCATACTGAGCGGATTCCAACACCGGTTTTTGCATTTGTCGGGCGCTTTCTTCCTGGATGATGCGTACCCCATTAGCTGCTCCCAAATTCATATGCATGGTCATGTACCTGGCCAGATCGGGTGCAGATATTTTCATGCCACCCGTTGGGGAAAAGACGGGTGTTGAGTACCCACGTACATAGCTGGAAAGCTCGTCGCGCCGGGGATGATAAGCATTTGGTGCCGCGTTAAATTTTTTTTCTGAAGCATTGTACTCATAGATAGTGGCGAAACGACTGGCATCGAGCGAATCGATACAATAGCCGCCATATAGCTGCAAAGGATCGAGGATATGGTGCCTTATATAAATGTCAAACCGCTCACCACTGGTACGTTCAATCACTGCTCCAATCATGTTAAAGTTGAGATTACAATACTGATATTGTTGTCCCGGGCGATAATTATTGTAACACCTGGTCCAGTTGGGTGTTTTGGCAGGATTAATTGAGTCGAGACTGAAATAGCCCTGGCTATCGTTGATGCTGGATGTATGCGACAGCAACATGCGCAAAGTGATTACATCGTTAGGAAAGGAAGGGTTTCTGACGGTAAATCCTACCAGCCGGCTGATATCGTCGTCAAGCGACAGTTTGCCTGCTTCGGCCAGTTGTTGAATTGCCGTGGCGGAAAAAGATTTAGAGATAGAGGCAATCCGGAAAATATCATCTTTATGCAGCTTTTCGCGTTTGTCGAGGTCCTTCCATCCAAAAGATTCCGTAAAACTCAGCCTGCCATCTTTTACCACGGCTACACCCAGACCTACTGCCTCATATTTCTCCATTAGCTGCCGAATTTCCTTTCTGACCTTTTTGCGTTGCGCCAAGCAGCTACCAATCAGTAGGGACGCAAAGGCAAACAATAGAATTTTTTTGAAAAAGAGGTTCATCTTGTAGTTTTAGGAACAGGGCCTTAATGCCCCCTAAATATACAGAACCTGAACAAAGTGGATTCTTATGACCAGCTTCAGGTGATTAGGTGACCTGGTTCAGTTTGGCATAGGTGAACGGTACGTATTTTGGTGCTGTAAGAGTGACAATCCCCAATAAGGGGGAAATCGGCGCAGGTTGAATTGTAAAAATCTTGTCTGAAAGTACGCGGAAACAGAAAAATGGATTCTGTTTTAAATGGCTAAACTTAAAAAAACCTCGAGCTGGCTGGCTGAAGCTGGCGATATGGCCCGGTTTACCGGGCGATTTCTGAGCCACTGGTTCCGGCCTCGCTATGAGACGGCTGAATTTTTCAGGCAGTGTTTTGTGATCGGCTACAAATCGCTGCCACTCGTAGCACTAACAGGTTTTATCATGGGGCTTGTTCTCACCATGCAGTTGCGTCCCACGCTGATAGACTATGGCGTGGAGTCGCAGCTACCGGCCATGGTGGGGATTGCCATCGTTCGGGAAATTGGCCCGGTTATTACGGCTTTGATCTTTGCTGGTAAAATTGGCAGCAGCATTGGAGCCGAACTTGGATCAATGCGCGTGACTGAACAGATTGATGCGATGGAAGTATCGGGAACCAATCCGTTCAAGTACCTGGTGATTACAAGGGTACTTGCAGCCACACTGATGCTGCCGGTGCTGGTGATGCTGGGCGACGCTATTTCACTTTTAGGGGCCTGGATCGGTGTGAATATCAGGGCCGTCACCAGCTTTGAGCTTTTCTGGAACCAGGTATTCGATAACCTGGGTTTTGGGGATGTAATTCCCGCTTTTGTAAAGTCGTTCTTTTTTGGCTTCGCCGTAGGAATTGTAGGTACTTACAAGGGGTATACTTCGCGCAAAGGGACTGAAGGAGTTGGCCGATCTGCGAATTCGGCTGTTGTGCTTTCATCTATTTTGATTTTTATCATCGACCTTATCGCTGTACAGGTAACCGATATTTTTGGATTAAATTAATGAACGAATCGATCAACATATTGTCCGCGGCAACACCGGTGGAGTCAGATAAGTCGGCTGTAATACAGATCGAACACCTGTTTAAGTCTTTTGGCAGCAATAAAGTGCTGAATGACTTTAGTCTTTCAGTAAAAAAGGGCGAAATAGTGGTGGTGTTGGGTAAATCGGGCTCTGGCAAGTCGGTGCTGATCAAATGTCTGATCGGACTTTTGCATCCAGACAGCGGACTGGTGAAAGTGTTGGGACACTCGATACCCGATTTGAATCCGGACGAACTGGATGAACTTCGGATGAGAGTTGGTTTTCTTTTTCAAAGCAATGCCTTGTATGACTCAATGACGGTGCGCGAGAATCTGGAATTTCCGTTGCGGCGTCATGCCATCGCTTTTGAATTGGAGGAAGTGAATCAACGTGTAAAGCAGGCCCTGGACGATGTGGGATTGAGTCATACCCTGGAAATGATGCCTGCGGAGCTCTCCGGCGGCATGCGGAAACGCATTGCCCTTGCACGTACCCTGATCTTAAGGCCCGAGATCATATTGTATGACGAACCAACCACAGGACTCGATCCAATAACTGCCCGTGAGATCATTGGCCTGATGTTGGAAATACAACAGAAGTACAATGCTACGGCGCTGATCATTTCACACGATATGAACTGTGTGCGGGAGGCTGCCGACAGGGTCGTGATGCTAATTGATGGAAGATGCTACGCAGAAGGCAGTTTTGACGAATTGAAAAAATCTTCGGATAAACGAATTCGCGAATTTTTTGAATAGATATATGGCCAAAAGAACTATTTCAAACGTTAAACTGGGTGTATTTGTGCTGGCAGGACTGCTTTTCCTGATTCTGCTGCTATACATGATCGGCAGAAATGACAGCCTTTTTGGATCCAATTTCAAATTGAGGGTAAGGTTTGAAAATGTACAGGGCCTTTCGTCGGGAAACAATGTCCGCTATGCAGGCATACAGGTTGGAACGGTGAAATCAGTCAGTATCGTGAACGACACCAGCATTGAGGTTACCATGCATATTGAGACCCGAATGCTCAAAGTTATTCGGAAAAATGCGGTTGCATCCATTGGTACAGAAGGTATCATGGGAAACAAAGTGCTGAACATATCCCCGGTTCGGGGCGACGCACCGCTGGTGGAAGAAAATGATGAGCTACCGGTTGATAAAAAGACCGGAATGGACGATATGTGGCAAACGCTTTCTAAAACTAATAATGATATTGCCTTCATTGCCGATCAGCTTAAACAAACCGTGACCCGCATCAACAACAGCAAGGCGCTCTGGCAGCTACTCGACGACGAACAACTGGCTCCTGATATAAAGCAGTCGGTCAAAAATATACGCGTGGCTACTGCACGAGCGAATGACGGAGTCGGTTATCTTGAGGGTATCCTTGCTGATATCAAACAGGGCAAAGGCTCACTGGGGCGCATCATTGCCGACAGCACGATAGCGATAGAGCTGCAGGCTGCTATAGATAAAATTGGTCGGGTAGGAGAGGATGCCGATTCACTGGCGAACCAATTGCGCCAGTTAGCTCAAAAAGTAGATGATGATCTGCAACATGGCCCCGGCACTGCCAATGCGCTTCTGAACGATACCGCTTTAGCCAATAACCTGACCAGGACCATGGAAAACCTTCGCCAGGGCACCGAAGGTTTCAATGAAGTTATAGAAGCACTTAAACATAATTTCCTGCTGCGAGGCTATTTTAGAAAGCAGGAGAGGAGGGCACGGGAAGCATCTAATCGTTGAATTTTGTTCGCAAGTTGGGTTGCATTTCTGCGAAAATCTGTGCAAAAATCTGTGTAAAAATCTGTGTAAATCTGCGGGAACAGAACTGTTGCCCTGTATGCAATTTACCTTCACGAAATGTTTTTCTGTTCCCGCAGATTTACACAGATTTTTACACAGATTTTCGCAGATTAATACATCAACAACCCAACAACTCAACAACTCAACATCCGAACAACTCAACAACTCAACAACTCAACAATTCAACAATTCAACAATTCAACAACTAAACTCTCCTCACTTCCATCCTCCACCCAGGGCCTTGTAAATATTGACTCTGGCAGCGAACTGCTTGAGTTTGGCGTTGGCGTTTGCAAAATCGGCCTTAATGGCGTTTCGATTAACCAGCGGCCAGCTAGTCAATCCAACGCCACTCACCTTCCAGCACGAGTGGTTCTTTGAGATTGTGGTTAAGCAGGAAGTCGCGGGTTTCGGTATCTGAAAGCTTTTTCACCGGCAGCTCCTCGCTATCGGCCAGGCCATACAAAAGCATGGACGAAAAACGGACAGTATTCTTCAGTCCCTGTACACTGTTGACGAGTTCAAAATCATCGCAGTCGGCATGGTAACAGCCAGCCGGGCCGTTGCCAGCCCCGCGGCCGCCGCCGCCACCTACTGGTATACCCTGCAGCATAAAAGGCTGATGGTCGCTATGCAGCCCGGCCCTGCTGGCAAAGCTATTGTTGAAAACAGTATCGATTTGCTGAGCCATCTGACCAATCGCCTGAAATAATTCTTTGGCCTGGGGCATCGACGAGGAATAGCCCCGCACATCGCCGGTCATATCGTAGTTCAGCATATAACGGATCTGATCAATCGTCCCGTTTTTGATAGCTTCTTTTACATACGCTTTCGAGCCCAGCAGACCCTGTTCTTCACCCATGAACATCACAAACTCCACGGTTCGTTCGGGCCGCAGTTCTAATATCTGAAAGGTGCGAGCCATATCCAGCACCGAAAATGAACCAATGCCATTATCGATCGCTCCAGTGGCCAGATCCCAGCTGTCAAGGTGCCCGCCAACTATTACCTTTTCGTTTGGCTTACTGCGACCTTTAATGGTGGCAATTACATTGCGGGCTTTGATGAGGCCCGAAAAATTAGTCATGCTGATATGCATGTATTGTGTACCTGATTTGAGCGATTCCTTGAGCCGAAAACCATCTTCTTTGCCAATACAGATCGCCGGAATCGGAATCAGCTTGCCAGTAACAGAGGCGGTACCGGTTAAAAGCGTGCCGCCATCTACCGTATTGATCACTACAATTCCGCTGGCACCGTACTTGATTGCAAGCGCGGTTTTTTCAGACCTGTGCAGACTTTGGCCTGTAGTGCCCGGCAGCAGGCCCAGATATACCAGGGCGATCTTGTTTTTAACAACACCAGGTCGGGCCAGATAGTCGCTTTCGAGTCCATTGCCCATATCCACCAGCTCGGCCTTCAGGTCAACTTTAACAGGAGAATGCGCGAGTGCTACCGATTTGACCGGCTGAAGCATCTGGAAACTGGCGCCAACTTGGGTCTGCAATTCACCGCGCGACCAGCTTTCCACCTCAAACGGCTGATACCGGATATCGGTAAAGCCATAGCTTTTCAAGAGGTCGTATGCATAAGTTTCTGCCTTCTCGCCGTTGGGTGAGCCAGTTAGTCGATGCCCGATGCTGCTGGTGGCATATTTCAACGTGCTATAAGCTTTCGAATTATTCTGTACTTCAGTGTTGATTTGCTGAAATATATTTTGCCATGCCGGTTTTACCTGGGCAAATATTACCGCAACTGTTAGGAGGGAGAAAGTGAACAGAATCGCTTTTTTCATGGGTTCTACTTTGTAGAGGATGAAAATAGGGAAAAAAGCGATCCGTCCGGGTTGCCTGGTCTCTTATAATCTTTGCTTCACTTCAGGTGACCTTGGCGCAATCTTATTTATTGTATTAAAAAAATCGATTCGCTGAAGCATTGTTTGCAGTTCCTCATATTGTTGGTCGTTCAATGGCTTAAGCGGTAATCGACAGTTTCCCAGATCAATGCCGAGCATGCGCATGATGGCCCGTTGCGCCGGAATAGGTGGAAAATGAGCCAGGCAACGAATCATTTCCACCGCCTGGTACTGCCAGTGTTGCGCTTCGGCCTGGTCACCATTTCTATAGGCATCGATGACGCGCTGATAAAGTGGTGCCGCGAAAGTGTAGGTACTTCCAATAGCACCTTTGGCGCCAACGGATAATGCGGGTAACAGCAACTCGTCATAACCATACAGAATATCGAAACGCCCATTTTTATAGTGAAGACAGGATTGATATTCATGAATTGTAGCCGACGTGTACTTGATGCCGGCCAGATTGGGAATTTGCTGCTCTGCGATCGACAAAAACGAAATCATGTCGATGGCAATACCTGTTAGTGCCGGAATATGATAGTAATAAAAAGGAAGGTCCGGAGCAGCATTGGCAATTTCGGCCATGCATTCCACCAGATTATCCACGCCGGTAGGTTTAAAGTAGAAAGCCGCCACAGACGAAATAGCGTCTGCGCCAGCCTGTGCCGCATGGATAGCGAGCTTTTTCGATTCGTTAATCGAACTATGCCCCACGTGAACAAACGCGAGTACGCGCTTATCTACGGCCTTTATATAGGTTTCGGCAATCTGCTGTCGCTCGTTAATGGTCAGGTTGGGGCCTTCTCCATTAGTGCCACAGATGAAAATGCCTTTAACACCGTCGTCAATTAGCTTTTCTACCAATACCGGAATGACATCGAGATCTACCGATCCGTCTTTCCGATACCCACAAAAACTCGCTGCAATAAGTCCTTCTACTTTATTCATACGTCGATTATTCAATTATGTCTTTGATTGATAGTTGCTGAAAAATCAGTTGCGCCTGACTTCCCTCATACAACACCCCTATGGTATTTTCGTCGATGGAAGTGATGCAGGAATAGCCCCGCCCACTTAGTTCATCAAGTAAGATGTGCTTTTCAGAGGGCCATGTCATTCCATCGTCGGTGCTCACCTGAAGGGTGATATGATCCCGCTTCGTATAGGAATGGGGGTTCAGAAAGAGGAGTACCGATTGCTTCTTACCGTTTCGCATATAGTCGTGCCGAAACAGACTGGCCATACACACGGGTTCGATGAGGGCTTTTCGGGAAGTAGGGTGTTCCGTCCAGGTTTGGCCTAGATCTCGTGTAACGGCTACCGAGCGACCATTGCCTTCGCCAACAACTCCACGGTTGGCATTAGTGCGCATATTCAGCATAATAGATCCATCTGATAATTCCACCGCCATACATTCCGTCGTAGAGGCGGTGAGGGCAGGATTGCTGCTGGTCCATGTTTTTCCGCCGTCGCGGCTATAGGTGATATTGGAAAATGCTTTTCCTGTGGCGTCGCGACCCTGAGTGGGGAAGATGAGCGTACCATCGCGCAGCACGATACCGCTGCCGGGCGCTGGCGCCCACAGCCACCATTCCGGTCGTTTGCATTGTGTAGTAAGGTTCACGGGCGATGACCAGGTTTTTCCATTGTCAGTACTTTTCGTCAATAAGAACTGAGCGGTTTGTTTTGGATCAAATCCCGGCTGCGAGCCTTTGTCTCGCCATTGGTGGTTCCAATTTTTGCTGGTTTCTGTAAGTCCTTCGGTCCATCTGCCATTGCTGTCCAAAACACCATGCATCCAAAGTCCGGCCACATATATGGAGCCTGATTTTTTATCAACCAGAATGCAGGGATCGGATACCCCGTTAAATTTCTCAGGCAGCTGGCCCCAGGTACCCTTGTCAAGCACGACCTGCAGTGGTTGCCAGCTCGCGCCTCGATCGCTGCTTCGGTTGAGCCCGATGTCAATATCGCCCTGCAGATCACGCGCTGATTCGTATCGGGCGTCAAATATCACCAGCAGGTCGCCGTTAGGCGCGGTAGCCATACCGGGTATCCGCGAGGTATGTACATTGTCCTGCCAGAGCGAACGTACGGCCGATCCCAACCGAAGTACATGTGCTGTTGTAGACGGCACTGTTATTTTTTTTCCGTCAACCGTCAGGTCTTTTATTCTTACTGTTATCTGGTGAAGAAGATTTACGGATTGGCAGACCGACAGATCAATCCAAAGCTGATTAAGCCCGGGCTGCAGTCGCATGTTGCCACGAAGCAGGAGCGCATCAGAGGCAGCGGTTGAACTGGCAAAACGAGCTGTCTTTAGTTTTTTCTCCGCCGTGAGAAAACCCGAATCAGCCTGACTTGAATAAACACTAATGCCATTGATATCCTTCAAGTCGCTGCTACCGCTGAAATCAAGCGTCATTGCTTCGAGCCACATCGCTTTCGGGCCAGCGGGCACGGTCAATTGAACACGCATGACCGCGGTCGATGCGTTTTCTTTCAACACCGGCACCTGGTATCCGCGAACGGATGCAGTGATTTGCTGTGCCTGCAATGACAGGCTGCCGACTGCCTGCACGAGCAGGCAGGGCAACCAGATTCGAAGAGAAAAGAACGATCGTAAAAGAACGGATATCATATAAGATAATGTCGTTTACAGTTGATAAAGAGCGGTGATTTCCGCTTCTGTCAGGGCCTTTCGGTAAATCAAAAGGTCATCCATCCATCCGGTATAGAAATTACTAAAGCTGGTGGCTCCTTCCTGAAGGGCGATCTTGAATGCCTGATTGCCGGTAACGTTACGGACGGCCGGGGTATTCATTTCTTTCGCTTTCGCGCCGTTCACATACACGATCATTTTGGTGCCGCTACGCACACACACAAAATGATTCCACTGGTCGTTGTTCAGCTTTCCTTCATTGCCCATGTTCAGAATGCTACTTCCGCCAGGTTCTTCGGTATTGAACCGAAGTTGCCGATCTGTGCTGTTGTCACCCATCCTGAGCCAGGACTGATTGTCGCCCGAGCCATTCTTACCACTTTCCTGCCAGAGCATCATTCGGGCCGTGCTGCTGGCTTTGACCCAGCCAGCTATGCTATAGTCACCTGTTCCAAGATTCAGTATCGACTGACTTTGCAGAAGAACTCCCGTTGCGCCATCGAAGGCAACCGCGTTTCCTTCCACATTGCGACGGTCAACCGGGGTAAACACAGGTGTGCCTACGAGGGTGACGGGGATGGCCGAGGGACCCAGATCGCGCACTTCCTGATTAAAGGGGAGGAAGGCAGCCAGCTGATCACCGGGCACCACCAGGATATAACTTTCAATTTCCTTTTCTGAAGTGAGGGCGGGATTGGAGACGCTAAGCTTCACGCGGTATCTGCCAGGGCTGCTATAGCTAACCGTTGGATTTGCATCGGAAGAGGTGGATGGGCTTCCTCCTTCAAAGGTCCAGGTCCTGCTTTCGACATTACCGAGGGAAATGTCTTCGAAGTTGATTATTCCACCGGCATAAGTGGCGGTGGAAGCGGCCCGAAAGTCAGCTGATACAAAAGTGATATCAATCACTTCCAAAAAATTTGTTTCCGTTTTCTCCCCCTGATAAGCCGGATTAGCTGCAGTTAGTTTTACGGAATATTTTCCAGGAATATCAAACGTAATACTGGGATTTTGTTCCGTTGAAGTGTACAGTACACCCTGTGTTTCGTGGATAAATTCCCAGGTCCAGCTTTCCGGTATCCCGGTGGTCATGTCGGTAAAACTAACCGTTTCGCCTTGTCTGATTAATTGGCGGTCGGCGGAGAAAGCGGGCTGAATCTGATTATAACCTACCGTCACGAATTCTTCTTTCGTAATGCTGCTTGATTCGCTGGCATTACTAACTTCCAGTGTCACCTTATAGGTACCGGGATTAAGATAGGTAACCGTAGGCGTAGACAGTTCAGACACTTCCGGTGAACCACCTTCGAAGGTCCATTTCCAGCGGGAGGCCTGACCCTGGCTGACGTCTTTGAAAAGGATGCTGTCGCCAGCAAGTATTTCAAAAGCATCGCCATCAATAGCGGCCTGTAGAGGAATTTTTTCATCATCTTTTTTACAGGCCGGCAATAGCAACAACAGACCGGCACATGCAATAATCCATTTTTTCATAACAAGCGTTATTTTAAAGTAGTTATCTGAATTCGGTCAGCGAAACGATCTCAAAAGAAAGACCGGTATATGGCGAAGTTTTTCCTCCCTCGAATAATACGGCTACCTCCGTATCTGAAATTTGCACCAGATCCGAATAGGCAGAAGGACCTGCATATACTTCATATTTTTTTGCCCAGGTAGTTCCGTCATCTGTGCTCCAGCGGATGGTCATTTTTTCGCGTCGGGTACTTGCCGGGTTACTGAAAAATAACTGGTTGTGCGAGGACATTGCTGCCGACAACAAGCTTGCCTGGCAAACCGGTTCAGTGAGTGTGGCGTCGCGGCGCATATTCTGCCAGCTAAGACCCGCATCGGTACTAATGGCTACGTATCGGCCGGGACCGCTGTTTCGCATGTTAAGCATCAGGCGTCCATCTGATAGCTCCGCCATGGTAGACTCGTTGGCTCCATCGCTCGGCGAAATGCCACCAATTTGCCAGGTTGCGCCATGATCATCTGAATAGATGACATGTGAAAAGGAACGGCGCGTACCGATTTCGATATAGTCGCAGGGAATCAGGAGACGCCCCGCCTGAGGACCGGATTTTAACTGAATGCCATGACAGGGTCCTGTGGCATACCACCCCCATTCGGGACGTTTGGTGCTGCTGGTAATTTCCTGTGGTGCTGACCAGGTGGCACCATGATCGTTAGAAGATGAAATATAAACACGACGCGTATCAATACCAGTGTTGGCATTAATTTCACCAATGTCGTCGGAACCATGGTTCCAGGTGAGGAGCAAGTGAATAGTGCCGGTGGTTTCATCGAGCACAGGAGCCGGATTGCCGCATGTATTAGCACCGTCGTCCCAGATTTTTTCCAGTGGTCCCCAGGTTTGTCCATTGTCGGAAGACCGCTTCATCACGAGATCAATATCGCCGGTATCGCTGCAACTGTTCTTGCGGGCTTCTGCAAAGGCTATCAGGGTTCCGTCTTTTGCCCGGATCAATGCCGGTATACGGTAACAGGCGTATCCTTCGTAACGTTGCCGGAAAATATAGTTGAATGTACTGTCACCTTCATTGAGGTCCAGGACCGGATCGGGTGGGGGACCTTCAAGGTCCCAGCTGCGTTTACCTTTATTACAGGCGCTGAAAAAGATCAACGCAGAGGCCAGCAGTGAGGGAATCACCGCTCGGGAAATAGTATGAAAAATGGAAAGCATGATTCGTTTTTTGCGATTAATAACCTTCTGTTTGAGTCAGATTTTTATTGATATCGATCTGTACCTGCGGAATCGGAAAATAAAGGGGTACGGTACTGGCCGACAGATTGGGCACTTCCTGGTAGATATTGATGGTGCCGCCAAAATGAAAACGCAACAGATCGTGCCAGCGTTTGAACTCAAAATATAGTTCCCGAAACCGCTCTTTCAGGATTTCTCGCTCTACCGACATCTGATTCACAGAGCCTGTGTAGGCACCGATATTGGCACGCAGGCGAACCTTGTCGAGTTCAGCAACCGCGTCTTCCGGCCGGTTCATGGCCGCCAGGATTTCGGCTTTCAGCAACAAGAGGCCACCGTGCCGGTATAAAATGATATCGTTGTCAAAAAAGCGATCATCGCTGAACTGAGTGCCACGAAATTTATTGTCGAAAACACCGATCGTGGAACCGTTCGGGTTAAGCGCACGAATGATGGTTGCCGACTTACGCAGATCGGTTGCATTTTCGTTGAAGATGTTCTCAATCTTGGGGCTGGGAGCGTATACACTTCTTGCACCGTTGATTGCGTAAGCCAAATCTGCTTTATTCGTGGCAGTAGCGACAAATATATCGCGCGGCTTCATCCGGCTGCCGTAATGGTCGCTCTTTTCATCGCGTAAAAAGCGAAGCGAGGCCACTATTTCCGCGTTTTGTTTGTTGCTCGTACTGAAAATGTCCGCAAAATTATTGAGCAGGCTGGTTGCAGCCAGCGGCTGATTCACTGCTTCCATTGCAGCAGTTAAATCGGCCTGGTCTCCCTGCTGCACTTTGAATTTCCAGATCAGTGCGTCTGCTTTAATCGCATAAGCCAGCGGCTGCGAAGCCCGATTTTTATTTGTAAAGCCAGGTTCCGGAAAAAGACTGATTGCTTCGTCCAGGTCTCTTATTATTTGTTGCATCACGGCCGGCGCTTCCTGCCGTGAGGGCATTTCATAGTCATCGCTTTCAATCGGACTTAGTACGATCGGAACATTGTTCCAGCTTTTTGTGAGCAGGAAATACAAATAGGCCCTGATGGTAAGCGCTTCAGCCATCAACCGGTTACGTTTTGATTCCTGCACAAAAGGGATATTCGGCGCATTTTTTAACAACAAATTGCAATGGTAGATGCTGTTGTAGTGCCCCAGCCAGTTGGGCGCGTTTTGCGGATTGAGATTCTGTTCCCATGCAGGCGTGACCGATCCTTCAAGGCCTGCCACAAAGGCGTCGCTTCTGTCTTCATAATGATAAGTGCTGTTGAGTAGTCCCCGAAGGTCGGAATAGATGCCCGTGAGGTAGGCTTCTACATCGCCTTCTGCACGCCAGTAGCTGGAGGAGTCGATACTGGATACCGTATCCACATCGAGCATCTTCTTGCAGCCTGCCATGAATGCCAGTGCTGCCAGCAAAATGATTTTATTTTTCAATGTTTTCATATGCAATGCTTATTTGAAATTGAGTTTAATTCCCAGGTCATACATACGTGGGCGGGCATAAGAGCCCTGGTCATTTCCAGTATAGATTTCGGGCATCAGTCCCTTGTAAGCGGTGATATAACCCAGGTTGAAAACTCCGGCAAAAAGACTGATGCTTTCCACATGTGCTTTTCGGAAAACAGCTGGCAATGGCACCTGATAGCTGATCGATACTTCGCGGAAGGCGAGAAAATCGCCTTTTTCATAATAGAGGGAATTGTTGGTAGTATAGCCTGATCCTGAACCAAGGCCGTTTGAATTACGAAGATGATTGCGGAAGCGATAATCAGCATCACTTTGTACCGTGTACTTGGGAATGGAGGCAATATCTCCCTGTTCTTTCCAAATATCATCGCCGAGCACGTCGGTGAGGGTCATATTGTTGTTGCGGGCGCTGCCCATCAGCCGGCCGCGGAAGGAATTATCAATCACATGTCCCATAGCAAAATCGGCTACAAAGCGCAGCGAAAGCCGCTTATAACTAAAGGTTGTGGAAAAGCCACCGGTTTTATCCGGGCGGATATAGCCCATGAACACCATATCGCGGTTGTCGAGAATGCCATTGCCGTCCACATCCTCAAAAATGGCGTCGCCTCCGAGTTTAGTCCGGCCGCTCGACTCGGTGTCATAAGGAGCGCCTGCGGCATCTTCGTCTGTTGCATATACCCCGATAAAGTGATAAGCCCATCGTTCACCATATCGCTCTCCCTCGGCCGTGCCGCCTACTTTTTCATATTGCTTGGTGGTCTTGTTGTACACTACATTACCGCCAATCCGGTTTTTCAACTCGCCATTGTCAGGCAGTTTTTGTGCGATACCCGCATTAAAGGCGAAATTGAAATTGACCTCCCAGTTAATATCCCGTGTACGAATGGGAGTAGCCGAAATTTCAATTTCAAAACCCTCATTTAGAATACTACCATAGTTGGATCGGATCGATGAAAAGCCTGAAGTAGCATCCAGGGGTTTGGCAAATAGACGGTCGGTAGTGAGTTTACGATAATAATCTAGCAACACATTTACGCGGTTATTGAGCAGTCCAATGTCGAACCCAACATCAAAGGAAGAGGTAGTTTCCCAAACGAGGTTTCGATTGGGCAGGATGGTGCTGAGGATGCCAGGCATGCCGCCATAATTATATCCCGTGCTGTAAGCGCCGCGTGTATCAGCCACCGACAGCTCATTGTTTCCCGTTTGACCCCAACTGGCACGAAATTTCAATGTGCTAAGGTAGCGACGAAGTGGCTGAAAGAAGGGTTCGCTGTGAATGTTCCAACCTGCAGATACACCTGGGAAATAGCCATACAAATTATCCTGGGCGAACCGTGACGAACCATCGACGCGCAGGCTGGCAGCGATCAGGTATTTACGGCGGTAGTCATAAGCTACGCGGCCAAACAAACTGCTGATCTTATCAGTCACCTGCGTGGTAGAAATGCGTTTGGTAGAGTCGGCTGATGCATTCAGTGTTGTAATATAATCTGTGGGTGCACCGCGGCCTGTTCCACTCATGCGGTATGCATATTGCTCAATAAAACTGCCTCCCAGCACCGCGTTGATGTTATGTTGCTGCTGGATGGATTTTGTATAGTTGAAAACCCCGTCGAACTGCACCTGCCGGTCAAAATTATGTTCGGCCGACGCATTGCGGTTGACGTTGATTTCGTTGAACGCTTCGAAATAATTTTCCACACCTTCGGTGGTGAAATAATAAAACTTGGGCTGAAAAGTCAGTCCCGGCATAATGTTCCAGTCCAGACCAAGGTTAAGGGTGGTGCGATAGACATTAATATCGTTGTATTTTTCTTTGTAATAAACTTCGTGATTCCGATTACGGAAAGACGACACACCTTCCCCGGGTGCCGGAAGCCCGTCTTCATAATTGAGGCGATAGGTGAAGGGCATGGTGACCGAGCGACTCAATACATTCTGATAGTTCCAGGCACCATTCGATTTTCGATACTGATAGCTGATGTTTGTATTCATGCTCAGCCGATCACTCAACTTATAGGTCGTATTCAATAAGGCGCTGTATTGCTTAAAATCGGTACCCAATACAATTCCACCCTGTTCCAGGCTACCCAGACCCAGATAGTAAGTGAAACGGTCGGTGCCGCCCGATACGCTCAGGTCGTATTCCGACTTTCGCGCGTCGCGGAAAGTAACATCCTGGTAGTTGGTTTCTTTAAAGATCAGTTTTCGCCCCGTTACTGGATCCTCCATGGTTTGCCAGCCTTCCTGATCAATCAGGTTGGCTACATAGTCCGCTCCGTATTGGCTGATATAAGTGTCGAGAAACTCCAGTGTATTCCGGCTATTGCGAGGGTTACCCGTGGACAGGCCATAACGTCCGCCTGTTAAGAAGAAGTCGGGGTTCGACGTATTATAGTTCATGATGTTTTTGCGACTCACATAGATATAGTCGCGGGCACTGGTAAAATTGTATTTTTTACCCAGCTGGTTCAGACCCTGTGTTGTCTTAAAACTAAACACAGGTTTGCCGGATTTGCCCGATTTGGTTTTGACGATGATAACACCGTTGGCAGCGCGGGCTCCATAGATGGCCGTAGAAGCAGCATCTTTTAATATTTGTATCGATTCGATGTCGTCGGGGTTAAGGTCGCTGATATTCCGCATTTGGCCAACGATGCCATCTACGACCATTAGCGGTGCGTCGCCTTCGGGTGAGGTGGAACTACCACCCCGAATAAAAATTTGAGGATTAGCCCCAGGCTGTCCGTCAGAAATTTGAAGAGACAGCCCTGCCACTTTTCCCTGCAACTGCTGCAAGGGGTTGGCGCCCTGCGCATGTTCCAGTTCTTTATTGCTGACCGTGGAAATGGAACTGGTGACCGTGGCGCGACTTTGTCGGCCATAGCCGATGATCACCACTTCATCCATTCCTTTCGCTTCCGGTTGAAGCTTCGGGTTCAAAACCGATTGCCCATTAACCGGGATTTCACTTGGCGCGTAGCTGGTGTGTGTTACCAGCAGGACAGCCGTTGCGGGATTACTGATCAGAATGCTAAATTTTCCTTCTTTGTCGGTGACCGTAAACTGGTCTGTCCCTTTCACCTGGATGGTGGCGCCTTCGAGCGGCAGGCCGCTTTCTGCGTTGCTGACCTGACCGCTAACGCGGGTCTCTGTGTTTTGGGCAAATGCCGGCAGGGCAGTCAGCAGCCCGAGCAGTACGATCCAGGCCATGGCAAAGCGAATCGTTAATCGCATAAACAGTAATTTGAAGTTTCGATTAGAAAAATCTTGTAGATATGTACTACATAACAAATGTAAGGGATTATTGAATTACCAGCACATTCTGGCCTCCTAAAAAATCCGAATTAGGCTTTTTTGTTGAAAACTTGTTGAACAATGTGGGTTGCTTGGTTAGTTTTAGTCGAGCCAAAATAGTGGTGCACAAATCATTACCATTCGAGTATCCGTGGTTGTTGGAAAAAAAACAGTGATGTGATATTTTTTTTATTTTTTTGTATGACAAATTATTTTTCCCAACTCAAAAGTCAACATGATGCTTTCCCCGACGAGTGCCGAAGAGCTGGAACCGATCTTGAGCAGGACAATGGCCGATATTGTTGAAGCCCGGTTGCGAGAAAATTTTCGCAAGCGCAACTATAAACCTGGCGATGCACTGCCGACAGAAATGGAGATGGCGCAAAGTCTGGGTGTTAGTCGCAATGTGGTGCGCGAAGCGTTGAGTCGCCTTCGAATGCTCGGTATCGTGGAGACCAGAAAAAAGAGGGGAATGGTAATGGCAAAGCCTGACATTCTCGGGTCTTTCGAGAAGGTCCTTGATCCGTTCATGATTGATGAGGCTACACTGCGTGATATATTTGAATTGCGCCTGGTGCTGGAAATGGGGCTGCCCGACTTGCTGTTTCCACATTTGCAACCAGAACATGTGCTGGAGCTAGAAAAAATTGCACGTGAGGAAGAGACATCTGACAATTTTCGAATACAGAATGAAATCGCTTTTCATGGCCGCCTTTATGAGATAACTGGCAACAATACCCTGAAGCGGTTTCAAAGCATGTTGTTGCCCATCTTCGCTTACGTGGTGTCGATGGAGGAGAAACCCATTCGCGGAAAAATTTCTCATAGTGGTCTGGTCGAATTGCTAAAAACTGGAAATAAGGAAGCCTTTCGGCAGGGCATGCTTGAGCACCTGCGCCCACACTTCGATCGCCTTCAACAAATTCGCGGCGCCAAAGACAGCGACAAATAAAAAATGGAAGCAGCGTTGGCTGCCTGAATTTTCTCCTGTACATTTGATATGTACTACATAAGTGCATTAAAATCGATCTATTCATGCCATTCCATGTTGGTATCAGGAAGCCCGGTTTGCACCGGCAAAGGACGAATCTCCTCCAAGGAGCCACACAGGGAATTCTGGCTGGTATAATCATTTGTACAATGACGAATTGTAATCAGGGCCACACAGGGTCATCGCAGGCAACAGGTTGGGAATGGAGTGAACTTCGTTCCATACCAGACAGTATCGGCTTTGCCGGCTCCTTTACAGGGGTGAGTGAGGGTGCGCTAATGGTGGCTGGTGGAGCCAACTTTCCGAACGGCGGTACGCCCTGGAATGGCGGAACCAAGAAATGGTATGACCATATTTATGTGTTGGATACTAACGCTTCCGAATGGAAAATGGCGGGAAAACTGCCAATACCACTGGGTTATGGGGTATCCGTTACTACATCTGACGGATGGTTGCTGATGGGCGGTAGCAATGAAGAAGGCCATAGCAATAAGGTATGGCGACTCCGTTTTCAGAACGGATATGTTGTTTACGACAGCATGCCTTCGCTACCTTTCCCGCTGGCTAATGCCTGTGGGGCATTGGTTGATCAAACGGTTTATATTGCCGGCGGGCTAAAAACGCCCGATGACAAAGAAACGAGCTCCGTGTTTCTGTCGCTTAACCTGGCAGATATCTCCAGCGGTTGGCGAAGCCTTCCGGCCTGGCCGGGACCATCGCGCATGTTGTCGGTAGCGGCTGCAGCCAATCATTCTTTTTTTCTTTTTAGTGGTGCCCAATTGGTGAACGGGCAACGGTTGTATCTAAAAGACGCTTACCGGTATCAGCCGGGCAGGGGATGGTCGCAACTGGCAGAGATGCCCCATGCAACGGTCGCCGCACCCAGCCCGGGCTGGGTAGGCAATTCGCGCGCCATATACCTGTTTGGGGGCGATGACGGCCAATTGGCGGCAAGGAGTTCAGAACTTCGCGAGCGCCACCCGGGATTCAGCAGCGATATTTTGTCCTATTCGCCCGATCAGGATAGCTGGTCAATTGCCGCACCAATTCCCACCCGGATCGAAAAAGATGCTGTTGCTGTTCCCAACAATAGTGTCTGGGCGCCGGTCACCACGGGAATGGCGGTATGGAATAATCAACTGGTTTTCCCGGGGGGAGAAGTAAGGCCGGGCACCCGCACCCCCCGTGTACTGCTTGCCCGTCCAATCGATTCAACCAACACTTCAAAATAAAACACTTTGAGAACCCAACGCGCTTATTATCCCTGGTTGGTGGTGGCCTTACTCTGGTTTGTGGCCCTGCTCAATTATATGGATCGCCAAATGCTCAGCACCATGCGGCCATCGATGCAGGTGGACATTGCCGAACTGGAGTCGGGCGCCAATTTTGGACGCCTCATGGCCATTTTTCTATGGATTTATGGAATCGTCAGTCCTTTTGCCGGCATGCTGGCCGATAAGTTAAATCGAAAATGGCTGATTGTGTTTAGTCTCTTCGTATGGTCGGGCGTTACGTTTGCCATGGGTTATGCCGAAAATTTTGAACAACTCTACTGGCTGCGGGCGGTGATGGGATTCAGCGAAGCAATTTATATACCGACGGCCCTGGCGCTGATTGCGGATTATCACGGGTCCAAAACGAGATCGCTGGCGGTAGGGATTCACATGACAGGCCTTTATCTTGGTCAGGCATTGGGCGGTTTTGGTGCTACCATTGCTGAACAATTCTCCTGGCAGCATGCCTTTTTGCTTTTTGGTTTCGTAGGTATGGCCTATTCACTGGTACTGGCATTTTTCCTTCGGGAAAAAAAGCAAAGCCTTCTCTCTCCGGAAGCTAAGTCTGGCCGCGCGTTTTCAGGCGGCACTGTTTTCAGGGGACTGGGATTGTTGCTTAGCAATATATCCTTCTGGATTATTCTATTTTATTTCGCGGTACCTAGTGTCCCAGGCTGGGGAGTTAAGAACTGGTTGCCCACTCTTTTTTCGAATAAGCTGGGTATTGATATGGCTACTGCTGGTCCGCTTTCCACGATCACCATTGCAGCCTCTTCTTTCATAGGTGTAATTTTTGGGGGCATGCTATCAGATCGATGGGTGCAACGAAATCTGCGCGGCAGAATCTACACCAGCGCCATCGGACTGGCGCTAACTGTACCGGCCCTGCTGCTGGTGGGATTTGGATATTCGCTTTTTCACATTGTATCCGCTGCTTTCTGTTTCGGATTTGGCTTCGGCATGTTTGACGCCAACAACATGCCTATTCTTTGCCAGTTTGTTTCGCCCCGCTACCGCGCTACGGCCTATGGACTAATGAATATGGGGGGTGTATTTTCCGGCGCGTTGATTACAGATTGGCTCGGCAAGTCCACCGACGGCGGCAACCTCGGGCGTGATTTTGCTTACCTCTCAGTCATCGTTTTAGTAATGCTGATCATTCAACTTTTATTTCTTCGCCCTAAGCAGGTGGATGCCAGTGCAGACTGACGACCCGAAGTTTTACAGCCGGCACCAGAAATCTAAAATGGGGTATTGCCCGAATGCCAACCCGCAAACTGCCAAGCACATTTCCCCATTCTCAGACCGGCCTGCCGCAGGCAGGTTTCCACATTTACTTAACTTGCATCCCCGTATGAAGCAACTACGCGCGGTATATAAGTATTTTTGGAAATATCGTATTCGTTTATCGATTGGGTTGCTATTTGTATTTATTTCCAACTATTTCAGTGTACTTACTCCACAGATTGCAGGCTATGTGATCGACTTTGTGCAGCGCAACCTGAACCTTCCGGGTTATCAGGGCAGGCCCAATGCTACTGCCGGCTACGATTTGCTTGTTCGTAAACTCGCCGCCTGGCTCAATCAGACCAGCTTTGGCTGGCAGGAAGTGGTAGCCATTTGTGGAGCGGTTATACTGGTATTGGCGCTGTTGCGAGGCTTTTTTCTATTCCTGATGCGCCAGACGATCATTGTGATGAGCCGGCATATTGAGTATGACCAAAAGAACGAAATATACGAGCACTACCAACGGCTTGATCTGCCTTTTTATAAAAGAAACAGCACCGGCGACCTCATGAACCGAATCGCGGAAGACGTGAGCCGGGTGCGCATGTTTACCGGTCCGGCTATTATGTATCTGGCCAATCTGATTGCGGTAATTTCATTGTCTGTCTACTTCATGCTGATGCGCGATGCCATGCTTACTATCTATGTGCTGGCCCCTTTGCCCATACTGGCAGTAGCTATTTATTTTGTAAACAACAGCATTCATCGAAAAAGTGAAAAGATACAGGAAGCATTGAGTGATCTTACAACCAATGCACAGGAAAGCTATGCGGGTATTCGGGTGATAAAGTCATTTGTGCAGGAAAAATCAATGCTCAATTATTTTACAAAAAACAGCGAAAGATACCGGGAATCTGCCATTGGTCTTGCAAAAGTGGAAGCCATTTACTTTCCGTCTATCACTTTGCTGATCGGACTGAGTACGCTTCTGACGATCATGATTGGCGGCCTTTACTATATCAATGGGCAGCATCAGATAGGTGTGGAAACGATCGTTGAGTTTGTGATGTATGTAAACATGCTGACATTTCCCGTAAGTGCGATTGGACTGACTGCGAGCATGATTCAGCGGGCGGCAGCTTCACAGAAAAGGATCAATGCTTTTCTTGAAACCCAACCTGCCATTCGCAATGCCGAGAACCCGCTGCCGTTCAGATTTGAAGATAAGATTGAATTCCGGCAGGTTGACCTTGTTTACCCCGATACCGGCATCCGCGCATTGAATGAATTTAATTTGGAGATAAAGAAAGGCGAAAAAATAGCATTGGTCGGTAGGACCGGAAGTGGTAAAACAACTCTGGCGCAGGTATTATTACGCATGATGGATCCTGTTCGCGGCTCGATATTGATCGATTCCGTGGATTTAAAGAAAATTGACCTGGAGGCGTTGCGGGAACAATTCAGCTATGTACCACAGGATGTATTCCTCTTCAGCGATAGCGTTCAAAACAATATCTCGTTTGGTGTGTCGGAAGCCAGTCGCGAACGGGTGGAAACAGCAGCACGGATGGTAGTGGTACACGACGATATTCTGGGATTCTCAAATGGTTATGATACGGCTATTGGTGAAAGAGGTGTGACCCTGAGTGGCGGCCAGAAACAACGAATATCAATTGCGCGGGCCCTGATCAAAGATCCTGCGATGGTGATCCTGGATGATTGCCTGAGCGCAGTGGATGCACGTACTGAACAGGCCATCATTTCGAATCTTCGAACATTTCTGCAGGATAAAACGGCCATTATTATCACTCACCGCATTTTTGCGCTCATGGACTTTGACCGAATTATCGTACTCGATCAGGGAAAAATTGTGGAGTCGGGTACCCATGCGCAATTACTGGCTTCAGGGGGCTATTATGCCACTCTTTATACCCGGCAGCAAGAAGGTGAATCATCGGGATCCGACTGAAAAACTCAAAATCATCAATTTCTAAGGGAAATGGCTGTTTTTACAGGCAAATTCCTGATTTGGCTGTTTCAAAAACATCTATATATTTGTAACTCGCGAGACAGTAAGCTATTTAATAATCTGAAAAAATTACGAACGTGGCGTACGAGAACAATGACAAGAAAATGGAGAGCATCTACAGCAAGAGAATTCGAGCTGGCAAAAGAAGGACTTACTTCTTTGATGTAAGGGCGACCCGCGGTAATGATTATTACCTGACTATTACCGAGAGCCGTAAGCGCTTTGACGACAACGGGTACGATCGGCACAAAGTTTTTTTGTACAAAGAGGATTTCAACAAATTCATTAAAGCATTGAACGAGGCAGTTGACTACGTGAAAACGGAATTAATGCCCGACTTTGATTTCGACGCGTTCAATCACGATGACTATGTTGATGGCGAAGGCGACAATGGCGGTGAAAGCACTATGGCCGCTGCACCTGCGCCAGCTCCAGCACCAGCTGTGGTTGCAGCCAGCGTTAGCACTCCCGACAGTACTGACAATGGTTCTGGTGAAGAAGTGGACAAGTGGTAGTATAAGCATAACGCATCAAAACTAACTGCCCGAATTAATTGAAATCCCCGCCACTGGCGGGGATTTTTTTATTCATTTTCTGTTTGCAAACGGGGTAGTTGTTTTCTCCAGTCGGGCAGCATTGTTGGTGAGGTGGCTCCCGATGGGTTAGGAACTGGTATCGTTACCCTGGTTTTTTGTTTGACCACAGGTGAACGGTGGATAGGTGTGGATAGGCTCGAATAAGGGGTCGGGGCACCTGGTATCAGGGGAGTGCGGCGCAAACCCTGTACGGGCATTTGTGGGATTGCAGGTGGCGAATCGGGCAGGGTTCTGGCCAGGGCGGGTTGCGATTGTTTGGGAGGAACAACACAGGGCATTCCATCCTGCGGAAGTGCATAGACTTTGCTGCCGTTGGGCAGGCTATGCGTTAGAGACGCCTGCGGCTCGGATGGAGGCAGAACCGATTTTTTAGATGCAGGTGTACCTGGTGATTGTTGAGACCAGCCACATATTGGCACCAGCAACAGGAATAGCATAACTGTCCTCATAAAAAAGGTTTATATGTCAAGTTACGAAAAATAATCTCAACTTGTCGTGAAGCGCAAATTCCCGGAAGCAAGTGGTTCACAGTTCGATCAGCTAATCTTTCATTTTCTTCCAGGCATTGATTAGTCCGTTGGTGCTGGAGTCATGCGAACTCACCGGCTCATCGTTCATCAGTTCGGGCAGCACTTTACCTGCCAGTTGTTTACCCAGTTCAACGCCCCATTGATCAAAGCTGAATATATTCCAGATAACACCCTGCACGAAAATTTTATGTTCGTAAAGCGCAATGAGCTGGCCCAGCGTAAACGGGGTGATTTTTTTGATCAGAAAGGAATTACTGGGCCGGGAGCCTTCGAATACTTTAAAGGGTGCCAATTGTTCAATCCGTTCTTTGGCGAGGCCCTGTTCAGCCAGTTCCGCTTTAACTTCCTCGATGGTTTTCCCATTCATCAGGGCCTCCGTTTGGGCGAAAAAATTGGCCAGCAACTTGGCATGGTGATCGCCCGTGGGATTATGCGAAATAGCAGGCGCCAGAAAGTCGCAGGGAATCAAAGGCGTGCCCTGATGGATCAACTGATAGAAAGCATGTTGTCCATTGGTTCCAGGCTCGCCCCAAATCACAGGGCCGGTAGAATACACCACGGGGCGCCCCTCGCGATCTACCGATTTACCATTGCTTTCCATATTTCCCTGTTGAAAATAAGCAGCAAAGCGGTGCATATACTGATCGTAGGGAAGAATAGTTTCTGATTGAGCTCCCCAGAAATTGACATACCAGATACCGATCAGCGCCATTAGTATCGGTATATTCTTTTCCGGAGCTGCGCTCTCAAAATGTTTGTCTGCATCATGGGCTCCCTTCAACAATTCTTCGAAATGATCAAAACCAATGCTGAGCGCAATGGAGAGTCCAATAGCGCTCCAAAGAGAATAGCGGCCTCCCACCCAGTCCCAGAACTCGAACATGTTCTTTTTGTCGATACCAAACCTGACCACTTCTTTTTCGTTGGTGCTAAGCGCTACGAAATGTTTGGCCACATGAGCTTCGTTTTTTGCTTTTTTCAAAAACCAGGCCCGGGCCGAATGCGCATTGGTCATGGTTTCCTGGGTAGTGAAAGTTTTCGATGCAATCAAAAACAAGGTTCGCTCAGGATCCAGTTTCTTCAGGGTCTCGGCCAGGTGAGTTCCATCGATATTCGATACAAAAAAGGTTTCGATTCCCTTAACCTGGTAGGGCTTGAGCGCTTCGGTTACCATTAATGGACCGAGATCGCTGCCGCCAATGCCGATATTGACCACATACCGTATGCGCTTACCGGTATATCCACGATGGGTGCCCTCGTGTATGGCTTCACAGAATTTTTTCATTTTCCGCAGCACTTTACGCACAGCAGGCATCACATCTTCACCCCCGGTAATAACCGGTTTTTTTGAAAAATTGCGTAAGGCAGTATGTAATACGGCCCGGTTCTCGGTCTGGTTAATCAATTCGCCATCAAACATAGCTTTGCGGGCTACCTCTACACGGCATTCTTCTGCCAGTTGCAGTAACAAACTAATGCTGTGATCGCTAATACGATTCTTGCTGTAATCAAAAATGATATCGCCCAGGCGGAGGCTGAATTTCTTAAAGCGATCGGGGTCCTTTTCAAATAGTGATTTTACAGGGATTGCCTGCAACATCGTCTGTTCTTCGCGCAGCAATTGCCAGGCACTGGTATCAAGCGGACTGATGGATGGAAACATGTTTGAAAGTTACGTGTTTTGAATGATCGAGATGGTTTGATCGATCATGGAAGCCGAAATATCGTGATGCACCACCAGTCGTATGCGGTTGGGTGCGATGGCATATGATAATATTCCTTTTTCCTTCCAGGATTGCACAAGTTTAGTAGCTGGCAGGCCATCACGCAACTCGAAAATGATAATATTGGTTTCAACCGGAAGTACCATTTTCACAAATTCCTTCTTTTCGAGTGTAGCGGCCAGCACGGCGGCATGTTCATGGTCTTCAGCCAAACGGTCAATATGATGGTCCAACGCATAGATGCCGGCAGCAGCCAGCATACCAGCCTGGCGCATACCTCCCCCAAATACTTTGCGGATACGGCGGGCTTTGCGTATAAATTCTTTTGAGCCAAGCAAAAGGCTGCCAACCGGGCACCCGAGACTTTTACTTAGGCAAACCGAAATGCTGTGGAATAATTCACCGTATTGTTTTGCCGACTCCTTGCGTGCCACCATGGCATTCCACAATCGGGCGCCGTCGAGGTGAAATGCCAGCCCGTTTTGAATACAGACTTGTTGTATAGCACCAATTTCGCTCAGATCATAACACGCTCCACCGCCACGGTTGCAGGTATTTTCAAGGCTCACCAGGCGGGAGACTGGTTTGTGTACATCGTCGGGATTGATGGCTTCCGCTACCTGTGATGCAGTGATTCGTCCTCGGTCGCCGTGTAGCAACCGGACCGAAGCGCCGGCGTTGAACGCGATGCCGCCGCCTTCGTACTGGTATACATGCGAGGATTCATCACATATCACCTCGTCGCCGGGCTGGGTATGGCACTTGATTGCAATCTGGTTAGTCATGGTGCCGGAGGGACAGAAAAGGGCCGCTTCCATGCCAAACATGGCAGCCGTTTTTTCTTCCAGTTCATTTATGCTTGGATCTTCACCAAATACATCATCGCCAAGCGGAGCGGCCCGCATGGCTTCCAGCATACCGGGCACAGGACGGGTTACGGTATCGGAGCGAAAATCGATCATCTGAATTTCTTTTCCGCAAGATAATCAGTTCGCCCCTCAATTAGGTCACTTCACGAATGGAATTAGAACAGAATACACACACAATAAATATATTGCAGCGATTTCAAGTCCATGACCCCACTTTCGCAAATATTAGTAGTAATAGGCTCGGCTATCATGCTGGTGCTGGCCGTTTATCTGCTATCTATTTTCAACCGGCTCTTCCTGGGGGTGCGTAATATCTGGCTGCGGCGCAACCTGGCAGTACTCGTGGTAGGCTGCTGCTTCATGCTGTCGATGGTTGCAGTATCGTCCGAGATATTCATGAAAGCCACGCAAATGGGCTGGTTGAATGCGTTGTTGATACAAATGCTGCAATCTGTCGTCATCATCCTGTTTGTTTTCAATTTTGTGTGGGTTGTATTGCAGATATCGGCGGTGAAGCGCATGGCATTTATGCCAAAACATATCGTAATTGTGTCAGCTATTATAGTAAGTGCCTGTATCATCTATACCCTTATACATTATTTTTCTCAGGATTTTAAACTGATCAATCTCCGGCTTACGCTGACCTTTGCTATTTACAATGCCCTGGCTACCGGCTTGATCTATACGGCGGTGAACTATGTTGATCTGGAGCGGAAGCGTAAGCTGAATGAAAAGGAACTGGAGCTGGCCCAGCTTTCGGTATTAAAGACCAAAGCGGAACTGGATGCCCTGCATTCCAAAGTGAACCCTCATTTCTTGTACAATGCACTCAACAGCATCGCCGATCTTGCTATTACGGATGGGCGAAAGGCACGGAAAATGACGATTGCGCTGGCCGATCTCTTCAGATATAGCATTAACTACAGCCAGAACAACTATTCTACCGTGGCAGATGAACTGGAGATGACAGAAGTGTATCTGCAGATTGAAAAGATCCGCTTTGAGGATCAGTTGAATTACCGGGTAGAAGTGGATGAAGAACTGAGGCATTATCTGATACCCCGTTTTCTGCTGCAGCCTATTGCCGAAAATGCCGTAAAACATGGCCTAAAGGTTACTGGTAAAATGACCGAAATTTTGATCAGGGTGCAGCCGTTGGGAGAGGGCATACGTATTGTTGTAGCAGACAATGGCCCTTTGTTTCCTGATGAATTAGTGCCTGGTTATGGTGTGAAAAGTGTTTTTGACAAAATGGATCTGCTATTTCCTGACGCATACGAAATCCGGTTTTCAAACGAACCCGCGAAGCAGGTAGTCATTGATATTTTTAAAAAAATGAAACATGAATCTCCCGTTCAAAGCGCTGGTAATTGATGATGAGCCTGCTGCCCGCCGGCTTATGAAAAGTTTGCTGGAGGACCACCGGGACAGTGTGGAACTGATAGGTGAGGCAGGCACCGGTGCGGAAGCCCTGGAAAAAATTGAAGCGCTGAAGCCTGATCTGGTTTTTCTGGATATCCAAATGCCCGACCTGACCGGTTTTGAAGTGCTGGAGAGACTTAGTCATAAACCCAATGTTATTTTCACAACCGCATACGAGCAATACGCTATCAAAGCCTTTGAAAATTTTTCAATCGATTATCTGCTAAAGCCGATTAAGGAAGAGAGATTAGAACGCAGTATCGAGAAATTGCGCCGGTTCGGCCAGTTGAATGCAGAAGTAAAAACCTCTGAACTGCAAGACCTGATACGTCATCTGAAGGCACCCCCCAAAGCGACAGCCCTCCCTATTAGATCGGGTGATCGGATCACATTAGTTCGGTTTGAACAAATTGTTTACCTGGAGGCCGAAGACAAATATGTATTCGTTCACACACAGGAAAGTCAGAAATACCTGACCGATCAGACATTGACCACGTTGGCCGAAAAGCTTCCCGAGAATTTCTTCCGGATACAAAAATCCTATATCATCAATAAAGACCGGATTCGGGAAATGCATCGTCATTTCAACGGCCGCTTCCTTTTTGTGATGGAGGATAAAGCCGGCACACGGCTCACCTCTGGTCGTACCTACTACGACGATATTCGTGTTGCTTTCGGTCTCTGAAACCAGTCCCCGCGTTCTACTAAACAGTTCAGCAACTCATTTCCTCAACTGAACGGTCTCTGCTTGTCCGCGCTATGCAGGCGAACTAGCTTCGCTTTGCCTTTACTGACCGTCCAAAATTATTCAGCCCTTTTACCGATCATCCAGAAATGCAGCCGTTCAATTGAAAACAATGAACTATGCAATGCAAAGTACCTAATTTTGAACTGTAATAATCAACAACAGGTACTGGGTTGGATTTAATATGTTGATTGTTAATTAGATAATTTGAGGTTGGGCAGAATGGAATGATTAGGCAGGTCGCAATCAGTCATGGAATTGCAAGATTTTGCCGCTTAAACCACTTAACTGCCGTTCCTCCCAAGCAAAACAAAAACTGTAACCCGATGGCGCAACTGGCGTCTTAGGTTTCATAAACAGAGAACGCACACATTAAAAAACCAAATATGAGAAAGATTCTATTTCTGTTGTTGATGACCAGTTTTCTGGTTTCGGCGAACGCCCGCCAAAGCAGCGGAAAAATTCAGGGAAAAGTAGTAGACGGTACGACACGTGTTGTGGAGTCTGCCACCATTCAGTTAATAAAAGCATCGGATTCGTCGCTGGTAAAAATGGGAGTTGCCGGCAAAGAAGGCCAGTACGAGTTTGATGCGGTGCCTGCAGGCGAGTACCGGATAATGGTGACTGCCGTGGGGCATGAAGTGTTGTATTCCGAAAAGATAGCGCTTAGCGCAGGTGCGGTAGTTCAGGTACCTGAGCTACAGTTGATACCCGTTTCGAAGGCCATTGGTGGAGTAGTAATCACCTCACGCAAGCCGATGATTGAACAAAAGGCTGGCAAAATGGTGATCAATGTGGATGCGTCGCAGACCAATGCTGGTTTGAACGCCCTTGAGCTGCTGGAAAAATCGCCCGGCGTAACAGTGGACAATGATGGTAATATCAGTGTGAAGGGAAAACAGGGTGTATTGGTATTGATCGATGGTAAGCCTTCGTATCTCAGTGGTGCCGACCTGGCCGCTCTGTTGAAAAATATGCAGAGCACTCAACTGGAACAGATTGAGGTAATGACCAATCCGCCCGCCCGGTACGATGCTGCCGGCAACAGCGGTATCATCAACATTAAGACTAAGAAAGGAACAGTGAAGGGCATGAACGGTAATGCCAATGCCAACTATACGCAAGGTAAATATCCCCGTTTTAATGGTGGCATTAATCTGAACTATCGCAACGACAAGTTAAACGTATTTGGAGGCTACAACGGTGGACGTTATGAAGGTTTCAATAACCTGAACATTGACCGCAAGCTTTACGATGGCAACATGAGCCTTGTTCGCACAATCGATCAGTACTCTCGGCCTTATTTCGTGGGCGATTATCACAACTTCAAGCTTGGCACCGACTATTACTTCAGCAAGAAAGACGTGGCAGGTGTGGTAGTTAACTATGGTTTTAACAACACCGACGAAGGTCCTTACAGTCGTACCAATATTCGCGATGCAAACGGTAATATCCAATCGAAACTCTTTACCTATTCAGACAATCACCGTCGCTCGCGAAACCTGACCAGCAATTTCAACTACAAGCATACATTTGACTCAACCGGCCGGGAAATTACTGCCGATTTTGACTATCTCCGCTACGACAACAGGAGTAACTCCTTGCTCACTACCGAGAGTCGCGATCACAACGATGTGAAAACAGGCGATGATGCAGTATTGAAGGGCCTGATCCCCTCGCTCATCAATATCTATAGCGGCAAAGTAGACTATATTCATCCTTTCCGTTCAGGCTGGAAACTGGAAGCTGGTTTGAAGTCGAGCTACGTAGAAACCGATAATCAGGTGGAATACCTGCGCAATAGTGGTTCGGTGTGGGTACCGGATACTCGTAGCAACCACTTCGTTTATGAAGAGAATATCAATGCTGCGTATGCTATTATGTCGCGCAGTATTAAAAAATGGGAACTGAACCTCGGTCTGCGTTTGGAAAATACAGTCGCAAAAGGCCATCAGCTGAGCAATGATTCGAGCTTCCGACGCAACTATACCAATCTGTTTCCGAATGTGGGGGTGGGATACAATGCCAGCGACAATCATCAGTGGAATTTCAGCTATAGCCGTCGGTTGACCCGTCCGGACTACGACGACCTGAACCCTTTTATTTTCTTCCTTGACTCATTGACCTATGGTCAGGGTAACCCTTATCTGCAGCCGCAGTTTACGCACAACTTCGAAGTCAGTCATACGTTCAAGCGCTTCCTGACCACAACGCTTAACTATACTGAAACCAATGATATCATTACTGAATTGCTGAAGCAAAATACAGCCAAGAACGAAACCTATCAGACCCGCGAGAACCTGAGCAATATGCGTCAGTTTGGAATTGCGATCATGGCCAATATACCGGTCAGAAAGTGGTGGAACAGCAATGTATATGTGAATGGCTATCACAATTTTTATAAAGGGCTGTACAACAACGACCCGGTAAAGATTTCATTCGAAACGTTTGTATTCAACATGAACAACACATTCACGCTCGGCAAGGGCTGGAATGCAGAGCTGAGTGGATGGTATCGCACTGCTGGTCTGGAGGGTTTGCTGGTAATTAAATCAATGGGCGCGCTGAACGCCGGAATTTCTAAGCAGGTGCTGCAGAAGAAGGGAACCTTGAAATTGGGAATCCGCGATATATTCTGGACACAGAAAATGAATGGCTATGCCCGTTATAGTGATGTGGATGTGGATATTTCAGGCAACCGCGACAGCCGCCAGGTGAACCTCAGCTTTACTTACCGTTTTGGCAAAGCTAATATCAAGCCTGAGCGCCGCCGTAGCAGCAGTGCCGATGATGAAGCCAGCCGTGTTAAATCAAACTAATTTAAGCTGGTCATCAGCCGGAGATTACCCGGTTTTGTGACCCGACAGTACCTATTTAAGCCTTTCTCAGTGAATGTCGCCCCGCCTTTCCAGGCGGGGCTTTTTGCGTGCCCGGCAAAGCTTTGTACTTTCGCCACAACGGCCAGCTGTTGCCGATTAAT
This sequence comes from Chitinophagaceae bacterium, assembly GCA_046297935.1. Lineage (GTDB taxonomy): Bacteria > Bacteroidota > Bacteroidia > Chitinophagales > Chitinophagaceae > CAYMZZ01. The sequence goes on along the minus strand of JBKBHA010000015.1, from coordinate 31,362 downwards.
TACACTTCAAATAAAAGCATATGCCTTCATTCGACTTCGTAAGCAAAGTAGACGCGCAAGCCCTCGACAATGCGGTGAATGTAACGACCAAGGAAATCAGCAACCGCTTCGATTTTAAGGGGAGCCATGTGGTGATAGACTTGAACAAAAAGGAATTTAAACTCAATATCGAGACCGACGATGACATGAAAATGCGCCAGTTGCTGGATGTGTTGATCAACCGTGCTCACAAGCAGGGAATTGCTCCTGAGGCGTTTGACCTCTCTAAAGAAGGCAGTCAGAGCGGCAAGCACTGGAAAAAGGAAGTGAGCGTGCGCAACGGCCTGAAACAGGAGGATGCCAAGAAGATCGTAAAAAACATCAAGGAATCGGGATTGAAAGTACAGGCCAGCATCAACGATGACCTGGTAAGAGTGACGGGCAAAAAAATAGACGATTTACAGGCTATCATACAGGCTTCCAAAAGCTGGGGATTGGGGTTGCCGTTGCAGTATGAGAATTTTCGGGATTGAGAGAGGTGAAAGGTGAGAGGTGAAAGGTGAGAGGTGAGAGGTGAAAGGTGAAAGGTGAAACGTGAAACGGGAAACGTGAAAGGTGAGACGATTATTTGCGTCATTTGCGGTGAAATCTGCGGGAACAGGAATGCTGAGTGGGGAGTGGGGAATGGAAAGTGGGGAATGGAAAGTGGGGAGTGGGGAATGGAAAGTGGAGAGTGGGGAGTGGAGAGTGGTATTTTCAAATCAGCTCTTTTTCTTCTATTTTCTCTAATAAATCCCTACCTTTGCCCACTCAAATTTAAAAACAAACTGTACGGCAAAATCCGTACAACCTTCAAAATCAGGAAAATATGAAAAAAGGTATCCATCCTGAATCCTACCGACTGGTCGTTTTCAAGGACATGAGCAATGGTCATTCCTTCCTTAGCCGCTCCACAGCTGCTACCAAGGAAACGGTTCAGTGGGAAGATGGCAAAGAATATCCGCTGATCAAGCTGGAGATTTCGAGCACATCGCACCCATTCTTCACTGGTAAGAATGTACTGGTAGATACAGCCGGCCGTATTGACAAGTTCAAGAAGAAATACGAGAAGAAAAAATAATTACTTAGTTTTAAGACCAGACTCTGAGCGAGTGCAAAGAGTTTTGTTTTTCATGGCTATACTTTAAGACCTCCTGATTCTTCAGGGGGTCGTTTTTTTTGCGGTTGAAATGGTAAATTTGAAAACGAGTTCACCCACCAATCAAAAAAATTTCCAACCAACAACTAAACACCTCAACACCTAAACAACTAAACAACTCAACACTTCAACAATTCAACAATTAATGAGTTGCATATTATTCACCGAAGAATTTTGTCAGCCGGAGAAATTGTATCCGTTCACACTCACCCGTCAGATTCAGGATATTCGGGTGGGCATATTGACGATCCGTGAAAAATGGGAACGGGCCCTTGGACTTCCGTCTTTCGACAGAAAAGAAGATGACTATAAAGATTTGTCGCATGCAAAAACGGTAAGCGAAGCAGTTGGCGAGGGAACCTGTATAATGATACATGGAAACATACTTCCTGATGCCAAATTGGTTCGTGCGGTGAAGGCATTAAAGGCGGGAGAATTTCTTTCTGCCTCGGGCAACTCAGGTATTGCTTTTCGTATCAGCAAGAGCGAACTGAAGGGGCCTCACCAAATTCAGGTTAATCGTGCTGTACCGTACGACGGTGAATTGCACAGCATACAATACCCCTGGGATATTTTTCAGCTTAATGACTGGGCCATTCGTGAGGACTTTGAATCGATTGTGGCTGGTCGAATGTCTGAACCAATTCCGGCACATTGCACCGTGTTGGGCGATGGGGCGGTTTTTTTAGAAAAGGGGGCATTGTTGCATCCCTGTATCATCAATACACAAAACGGCCCGGTTTATATTGGTCGTGACGCGGAAATCATGGAGGCCTGCGCCATTAGAGGGCCATTTGCTTTAGGCGACAATTCCTGTTTGAAAATGGGAGCCAAAGTATATGGCGCTACCAGCATTGGTCCTTATTGTGTAGCTGGCGGAGAAATCAAAAATTCCGTCATGTTTGGTTATAGCAACAAGGCTCACGATGGTTACCTGGGCGATTCGGTGGTTGGCGAATGGTGCAATATGGGTGCCGGTACAACGAATTCGAACCTAAAGAACAATGCAGGCACAGTTCGCATCTGGACTGCCCAGGGTGAAATGGATGCCGGCCAGAAATGCGGCGTGTTGATGGGCGATTATTCCCGAACAACCATTAATACGTCGATCAACACCGGAACGGTGATCGGCGTGTGCTGTCATGTGGCGGGGCCTGGATTAACGCCGAAATATATTCCGCATTTCTCCTGGGGAAGTGATGGGGTGACCCGTTATGAATTCGAAAAAGCACTTCAGGATATTGAAGGCTGGAAAAAACTCAAGAAGCAATCGTTGTTATCGGAGAAAAAAACCATTCTACGATATATCTTTGACCATCTTTAATTAATTCAATAAGTGGATAGGCTATCCATGTAAATCGGCACTAATGATGAGAAAAAAGATTGCAGCGGCTAACTGGAAGATGAATTTAACCTATCAACAGGGCGAACAGTTGTTGGATGATATTCTGGTTAACCGGATTGAATTGGCGGCTCATCAGTTAGTTCTGTTTGCAGTGCCCTATCCATATCTGCTGATGGCACGTAGCGAAGTAGAGAATGAAAACAATTTTCAGGTGGCTGCTCAAAACTGCCATCATAAAAAATCTGGCGCTTATACCGGTGAGGTGTCTACGGAAATGCTGTCCTCACTCGGTTTACAATATTGCCTGGTAGGACATAGCGAACGCCGTGAGTATTTTGGCGAAACCAACGCCATGCTGGCAGAAAAAGTGAATGCTTGCCTGGAGTCAAAAATAACACCGGTATTCTGTTGCGGGGAACCGTTACAAATTCGCGATGCGGGAACACAAAACGATTATGTAGCTGTTCAATTGAGGGAGTCCCTGTTTCATTTGTCGGCAGAGCAATTGCAGAATTTGATCATCGCTTATGAGCCTATTTGGGCGATTGGTACGGGAAAGACAGCTTCTACCGAACAGGCACAAGAAATGCACGCACATTTGCGTTCTATATTGGCCGGACAATACGGATCGGCGGTTGCGGACAATATATCCATTCTTTACGGAGGCAGCGTAAAAGCAGGCAACGCCCGCGAGCTTTTTGCCTGTCCAGATGTGGATGGCGGCCTTGTTGGAGGTGCGTCGCTGGTTGCATCCGATTTCGTAGAAATCATCCGGGCATTGCCCTGATTGAACCAGGCTCCTTATTATATCATCTTTAAGCTGAAGAAGCAACTGGTACTAAAATGGCTGCCGGTGAGGGTGGTGGTAAACAATCAATTGATTCTGGCTCTACCGAAGGATGAGCCGGTGGTTCTGCCGCTCACCGAAGATCACCCCGCTTTGGTGCTAACTGATGGGTTTCATGTTTCCAGCACGCAGCAATTGCATTTTAATGGTCCGGGTTATTTCAGTTTTGAAGTTGTAACACCTCTTACCGACTGGCGATTATTTAAAGGAGGGGTTGTGATGTGTTGGCTTTTTGTGAGCGCCTTGCTTACCGGCTATCTATTCTTTCAGATTGCAAGCGTTGTACCCATTGTAGTGGCTCTGCTGCTTTACTACTTCAACCGAAAAAATTTTCTTCGCCTTCGCCAGATCAATCATCCCCCGCGAAGTCCAAAAAGGCCAGGAGTATAAGCACGTATTTTTTCGGCGCTCAGGTGTGTTTTAAGTTCAAAAGCCTTTTGCTGCCAACATTCGTAAGCCTGCACATCCCTGATGTTGCGCAGGAAGCTGACCAGTTCGGCTACAGTCTGGTAGCGAAACGCCATATGCTCATACACGGGATCTACATTAAGGCTGGAAGGAATGATTATTGGCAGAAGATGCCGGCATGCGTCGCCAAAGACGCCGGAATTGACCGTCAAACCGTAGGTTTCCACTGCGCCATCTTCCAGGATCGTCTGCTCTACCGAAGGCTGATAAATAAAGTGTGCTTCTGATAGTACAGCATCGTATTCTTCCTGAGGGATAGCATCTTTGGTGTAAGTGGCAATGCCCACCTGGCTGTTGGCGACGGCCGCCAATTTGCCTATCAGCGTTTTCGCGTATTCATTGTCGCTGCCCCCGAGCAAAGTAATCTTCAAAGGAAAATCAACAAGCGGCAGCCATTGAAAAAGTTCTTCATATCGCCTCCTGCGTGCATCTACAGACCCTGCAATGACCAAATGCAGTGGAAACGATGGAATGGCTCTTGTGGCTGTTCCACCTATTGCACCAGGTATCCAGTGTACAGGCACCGAAGCTGGCAAATTCCGACGCATCGCCGGCAACATAGCTCGCGAGTGCACAATATATTCTTTCACGTTTCGCCGAAGAATCCATTTGCCGGTTACTCTTACAATACGGCGAAAATTGAAATTGAGCTGAGGCGAAAAATAGGCTTGTATAGCGTGCACCGTCAATAGAACCCGTCTGTTTCTCATTTTTCGACAAATGGCGGCCAGTTTCCAAAAATTATCAGAAGCGGTGTTCACGATTAACAGGTCCACTTTTGAAGGCTCCAACCATCGCCAGAGTTGTTGCAAAAAAGCTCGTCTCGACATGTCGGCGTCCTGCAACTGCCATTCGGGGTTTACCTGCACTATCGGCTGCAAATGCTTACACTGCAGCCAGGCTTCACGCGAACAGAAAATGGTAATGCGATTGCCCGGCAATCCGAACAATTCGACCAGCGTGGGGATGTTTTCGAAATGAGTGGTTTCGTAGATGACGATTTGAGGCACGAGGGAAGTTAGGTAAAAAGTGGGAAGTGGAAAGTGGGGAGTGGAAAGCGGGGAGTGGAAAGTGGGGAGTGGAGAATGGAGAGTGGAGAGTGATTCGTAGTCCCAACGCATGCGTTGGGAGGGAAGTGGGGAGGTGGAAATGCTATCCGAAAGCGGGGAATTTGGTATTTTCGGCTGGGTGGTGCGTACGGTGTATTACTTTCTAATTATTACCTTTTAACTATTGCAAGGCGTAAAACGAAATCTGTTCTTCAATTTTTTACTGTCGTTGAGTCAGGTGCTGGTACCATTGGTATCCATTCCTTATGTGTCGCGTATGTTAGATCCGGAGGGGGTAGGGAAGGTTGGATTTATTGATGGCTTTACCTATTACTTTGTAGTGCTGGCTGAAGCGGGCATCATGGTATATGGTATTCGCGAAGTAGCCCGCGTGCGTCATAATCCTTCTGCTTTAAAGGTATTGGTTAATGAACTAATATCGCTTCACCTGCGAACTTCGCTTTTGAGCATCCTGCTCTATTCCCTTGGGGTTTGGCTGATGTGGTCACGGATCGGCGACTGGCGGCTTGTCAGCTTTTCGATTGCTTTTTTGCTCACCAACGCCTGGGCCTGCGAATGGTACTTCATCGGTCAGGAACGCTTCGGATTTATTGCTCTTCGTTCTATAATCGTTCGGCTGGCAGGCTTGGTTAGTTTGTTGCTTTTGATCGAGCAGCCGGACGACTATTTCATTTATTACGCCATCATTGCCGGATCGGCAATCGTAACCTTGATTTGGAACGTTTCGGTGTTATTTCGCGAGCACCCATTTCAATTTCGCAATAGCGGATGGAGGAAGCATCTTCGAAAGCTATGGGTCACTTATTTAATAAGTTTACTATATAGTGTACCCTTGTATCTCGATCACGTGATATTGCGTCTGCTCTCAACAGCCAGCATAGTTGGATATTATACATTTGCTATTCGGCTGCTTCGAGTTGGCGGCAGTTTGATTTCTGATAGTTTTTTAGTGTTCTTCCCAAGGGTAGCTTCACTTCATGCGGCAAACGACACCGAGGGCGTTCAGGAACGTCTTCATCAGAATTTGCAGTTTGTTTTTTTTCTGGCAGTTCCCATGTCGGTCGGTGTTTTTCTGTTGGCAGGAGAAATAACCGATTTGTTTTTCGGGCCTCAGTTTGCAGCTGCGGTACTCAATATTCAGATCCTTTCTGTCTATCCGCTTTTGCGGAGCTTTAGCTTGTTTTTGAGTAATCCGGTTATGATTGGACATGGTTTTGAACGATCTTTTCTGAGGTCTCTGGTGTTTTCAACAGCAATTTATCTACTGCTGGCGACGGTAGCCGCCTGGCAGTATGGCGGGCCAGGCATTTGTGCAGCGCTGGTGCTGTCGGATATGGCACTGGTGGTACTGAATTACGGATCTGTTAATCGCCTGATGCCTGCGCTTCGCGTAATGGACTGGCCCTTGTTACTACGTGCAGCGCTGGTTTCGGCTTTGTTTTATCCAACAGTGCTGTTGATACGAAATGCAACTGACTTGCCGTTTTTCCGATTGTTGTGGAGTATTCCGGCCTGTGTATTGCTGTATCTGTCCGTCATGTATATTTGGATGCCTGCCGGAACATTTCGCGATCGATGGCATACAATGGTTAAATTTGCGCGCAGAAAAACCTGACTACGTCAAAAGTCCAACTTGAGTTATCGCAAACGATATTACCTGCAGCAGTATAGTCAAACAGAATATTGGCATGGAGGCATTGGATATGCGCATGTGGAGGAATTATTGGAGCGGGATGGATTTATTCCAATTTCATTTCCGCCGGAAGGATACCTTGCCCGCTTGTTCTCTCTTATTCGCTGGAGTAGCAAGCTTCAGCCGGGCGATCTATTGGCGCTTGTTTATCCCGTTTATCCAACATTGTACAACTGGCTTTTGCGTGCGGCTAAAGCAAAAGGAGTGGAACTACTGGTTATTATAGGCGACATCGATGGTTTAAAAGACGATGATGCAGTTCAGTTAAAAAAGGATATTCATTTTTTCAGGGAACAAAAAAGAATACTCGTCCACAATGAAGCGATGGCAGCCTGGATGCATTCCGTTGGCGTGAACGCCAGGCTTGAATCGATTGATTTTTTCCCGTTTCTCGCCATGCCGGCTACAAATGATCAACCAGCCAGTGAGGCTATTGTCTTTGCCGGCAACCTCGGCAAGAGCCAGTTCCTGGTTCAATTAGATCAGCCTGAGTTGGCATCGATTCATTTTCATGTCTATGGCGACGGGTTACCCACATCCATGGAATTGCCTTCGAATGTGATTTGGAAAGGAAGATTTCCACCAGCTGCCATGCCAGGGAGGGTAGAAGGTCGGTTTGGTCTGCTATGGGATGGAGAGGCATGGGACCATGCAGAAGGATCAATAGGCCGTTATATGGCCTATATCAGTCACCATAAATTATCGCTCTATATTCTGGCGGGCCTGCCACTGCTGGTGCCCAGGACCGCGGGCGCAGCCGCATTGGTTGAAAACGAGGGAATAGGCATTGTTTTTAACTCATTGCGCGATATTGAAGGACAAATAAAAAAGCTTTCCGAAGAAAGCTTTGCTGAAATGCGATTGCGACTTCAACCCTGGGCAACGCGGATTTCTGATGGTTCACATTTTCTGGCCGCTCTTCACCGACTCCTGGCGGACTAGGCTACAAATTTTTTCATATAGGCGGCGTTTGCTTCTACTGCCTGCAAAGGCGTGGTACCCGCATACTTCTCCTGTTCTACAATGTAGTATTCCATACCGTTATCCTTAGCCACCTGTAGTATTTTGGCATAATCGATGCTGCCCTGACCGAGTGTACAGGAATCAGCCGCCTCAGTGGCCCCTTTAGTACGATCTTTCACATGGCATAGGCGGAAACGATCCTTGTATTTTTTCAACCAGGCTTCGGGGTCCTGACCGCCGGTTACTACCCAGTAAATATCCATTTCAAAGTCGACCAGTGAAGGGTCGGTGAGTTCCATCATTACATCCTGCGGCAATTTTCCTTCCAGTTCTTTAAAGGAATAGTCGTGGTTGTGGTAGGCGAAGCGAATACCGTTCTTTTTACATATCTCGCCCCTGGCGTTGAATTCTTCCGCAAATTTTTTGAAGTTGTCAAGCTTTTCCTGCGGACCTTTCCATGGGCAGATCAGGTATTTCATACCTATTTCGGCTGCTTCGGCAGCCTTACGATCAAAATCTTTTTCTATATCGCAATGGCTGGCCACAAAGCTCATCCCCAACTCATCCATATACTTCTTAAAATCTTTGTTTCCCATGCCCCAGAACATACCGTCTTTCCCTTCGTAACCCTCCACCTGTTTGTATCCGTAGCTGGCCACTTTAGCCAACACGCCTTTCGGATCTGCCGGCAGATCGTCGCGGAGCGTGTACAGTTGTAACCCAAATGCCGGAATTACCAGTCGCGCTGCATCTGCTGCCTTAGACTGTTCTTCTGCCTTTTTTTCTTCTTCTTTGTTCATGAGTTTGCAGGCCATAGGTGCCAGTGCAAGGCCAGCCGCCAGACTGCCGCCCCATTTGATGAACGAACGACGATTGCTATCCACTTTTTACTTTTTAAGTTAGTATTTACTTTTTCGTTTCGCCTTTTGTATGTCGACATTTTGAGTGCTCACTCTGCCCAGGCCCTGTCGCCTTTTTTATAAGGGTAAGCGCCATCATATTTTCCTGGAATAGCCACATGACGTAATACCTCAGTTGCCCCCTGCTTGGAGGTAAAGAAGCAGAACAGCACCAGTTGTTTCATCTGAGTGAAGTAGCGATACTTGTTCTTACCGTCTTTGTCTTTATTTTGATCGTCTTTGGCTTCTTTATCCAGCTTGTTCAGCAGCTGAGTACGTTCTTCAGCACTGGCATCCATAAAGTCTTTTTTGAATTCAGCCTTGCTCGCATCGTTCAGTTGTACAATGCCTTTATGGAAAATTTCCTGATCTTCTTTGGTGTAGCAGTCGTTTACCATCACGGTCATGAACCTTCCCACACCTGCGTCTTTCGCGCCGGGGGTACTGGTACGTGGTAAAATGGTTTCGGCCACTTCGTCGAGGAAGCTGATATCGTCTTCCGTGAAACTGGGTCCGCCAAGGCTGGGTGCGTTTTTACATCCGCTTAGGAGCAGTTCGCCTCCAATAAAAACGGTGCCCGTTGCCAGCGCGATCATTTTCAGAAGTTCTCTACGTTCCATTATTTAAGTTTTTAAAAATAAACAAAGTTGTTGTCAGCAATATCAATGAATTATTTCCATTTATCAAAGTCTGTAACAGCATAGGCAGCCGCGCGTGCGGTGAGAGCCATATACGTTAACGAAGGGTTCTGACAGGCTGAAGAGGTCATACAGGCTCCATCAGTAACGAATACATTCTGCGCATCCCAAACCTGATTATGGGCATTTAGTACTGAGGTTTTAGGGTCTTTACCCATACGTGCTGTTCCCATTTCATGAATGCCATGGCCCATATTGTGCCCTCCGTCGTATGTATGCACATTTTTCACACCTGCGGCTTCCAGCATCGCTTTCATTTCTGCTTTGATGTCCTCGCGCATGGCGAATTCGTTTTCTTTAAGTTCGGCATCCATTTCCAACACCGGAAGGCCCCATTTGTCTTTTACAGTTTTCGACAGACTGATCCTGTTTTCGTGATAGGGGAGTATTTCGCCAAATCCGGTGGCTCCTATTTGCCAGCTGCCGGGTTCGGCGAGTGCATTCTTCAGTTCAGCTCCCACCGACAATTCGGCAATTTCCCGCGACCAGCCGTTGCGGCTGGCACCACCCTGGTAGCCAAAACCCCGAAGGTAACTGCGCTTGTCGTTGCCGATATTGACAAATCTGGGAATATAGAAACCAGTTGGCCTTCGGCCGTAGACATACATATCTTCAAAGCCTTCAACCGTTCCGCTGGCGCCCAGGTTGTAGTGATGGTCCATTACGTTATGTCCCAGTTCGCCCGAGCTGCTGCCCAAACCATCGGGCCACAGATCCGTAGCTGAATTCATCAGAATCCAGGCCGAATTGAGGGCCGAAGCGCAAAGAAATACCAGTTGGCTGTTGAATGTATAAGTCTGATTCGTTTCCGCATCCAGTACTTCCACTCCGGTAGCTTTCTTTTTATCGCGGTCGTAAAGCACTTGAGTAACGATGGAAAATGGGCGAACCGTCAGTTTACCCGTTGCCATTGCAGCCGGCAAGGTGGAGGATTGTGTACTAAAGTAACCACCAAAAGGGCAGCCCTCCCAGCAACGGTTGCGATACTGGCAGGCGGTGCGCCCGGGTATGGCTTCGGTAAGATTGGCCACCCGGCCAATGATCAGGTGTCTGTCTCCTTTGTAATGTTGCCTGATACGCGCTGCCACGTCCTTTTCTACCACATTTAGCGGAAACGGAGGCAGGAACTGTCCATCGGGTAATTGCGACAATCCTTCGAGTGATCCGCTGATGCCCGCGAATTTTTCCACATGATCGTACCAGGGCGCGATATCACGATAACGAATGGGCCAGTCAATACCTACGCCGTCTTTTGCGTTGGCTTCAAAATCGAGCTCGCTCCAGCGATAACTTTGACGCCCCCATAGGATCGACCTTCCGCCCATCTGGTAACTTCGCCACCAGGTAAACGGTTTTTTTTCCACGTAAGGCGAGTCCTTTTCGTTGGCCCAGTAGTCCATTACAACTTCGCTGGCGGCCCATCCGCGGTGTATAACAGGATAATTTTCCCGCTGTTTCGCAGTGGTTCGTCCTCGATGCTCCAGATCCCATTGGTTTTTGGAAGCCGACTGATAATCCTTAACGTGCTCAAGCGGTCGGCCACGTTCCAGCATCAGCACCCGAAGCCCTCGTTCTGTGAGTTCTTTAGCCGCCCAGCCGCCACTGATGCCGGAGCCGACAACTATGGCATCGTAGGTGTTGGCAGCTTCTGCCCGATTGTTGATATGGACGCGCGTAGTATCGCTCATGCTCAGATTTTACCATTTTTTTTCAGTTCATCGAACGCAAAGCGGGCTGCACGCGCGGTTAGCGCCATATAGGTGAGCGAGGGATTAACGCAGGAGGCGGAGGTCATACAGGCTCCATCAGTCACAAACACATTGGGTGCGTCCCACACCTGATTATTTCCGTTCAGTACCGATGTCTTGGGGTCACGACCCATTCTGGCTGTCCCCATTTCATGAATACCCATTCCCACTTCGTATCCGCCATCGTAAGTGTGTACGTCTTTTACGCCCGCGGCTTCAAATATTTCCTTGGCATCATTCATCATATCGACCCGCATCTTTTTCTCATTATCTTTTATCTCCACATCCATATCCAACACGGGCAGTCCCCACTTATCTTTCACGTTCTTGTTGAGGGTGATTTTATTTTCGTGATAGGGAAGCATTTCACCGAAAGCTGTCATTCCAATGGTCCAGCTGCCTGGTTCTGCCAGTGCCTCTTTTAAAGCGGCACCAACACCCATTTCAGCAATTTCGCGATCCCAACCATCGCGGCCGGAACCACCCTGATAGCCAAATCCGCGCAGGTAATCGCGTTTGTCATCGTAAATGTTGCGGAAGCGGGGCACATAGAAACCGGTAGGCCGGCGACCAAAAATGTATTTGTCTTCATAACCTTCAATGCGTCCGCTGGCGCCTGTACGGAAATGGTGATCCATTACATTATGTCCGAGTTCACCACTACTGCTACCCAACCCATCGGGCCAGATATCGGTAGCCGAATTCATGAGCACCCAGGTGCTGTTGAAAGCCGATGCATTAAGGAATATCACTTTTGCAAAATACTCTACCGTTTGGTTGGTCTCAGCATCCAGCACTTCCACACCCTTGGCGCGTTTAGTGTCTTTGTCGTACAACACTTTTGTTACAATAGAGAAAGGACGCAGCGTAAGGTTGCCAGTTGCCATGGCAGCAGGCAATGTTGCCGACTGCGTACTGAAGTAGGCACCAAACGGGCAGCCCCGCCAACAACGATTCCTGTATTGACAGTTTACCCGATTCAGTTCGGGCTTGGGTTCTGTGATGTTGGCTGAGCGGCCGATAAAGAGGTGTCGTTTGCCATTGTAATGTTTCTTGATTCGTGCAGCCACATCTTTTTCTACAATGTTTAATTCCATCGCAGGAAGAAAGTCGCCGTCGGGCAGTACGTCCAGGCCTTCTTTGCTGCCCTGTATGCCTGCAAATTTCTCAGCATAGCTATACCACGGTGCAATGTCGTCGTATCGAATAGGCCAGTCTACTGCGATTCCATCCCTCATGTTGGCTTCGAAATCCCATTTGTTGAAGCGATAGCTTTGTCGGCCCCACATCAGTGAACGACCACCAACATGGTAACCACGAAACCAGGAGAATGGCTTGGTTTCTGTATAAGGACATTCTTTATCTTTTACCCAATAGTCCAGGGTTTCTTCGCTCAGCGGATAATCGCGCCGCAGTACCGGATAGTCTTCAATCATCTGCTGAGTGCGACGGCCTCTATGTGGAAACTCCCACACATCCTTGCTGGCATTGGTATAATCCTTCACGTGCTTTATGTCGCGCCCACGCTCCAGCATGATGGTCTTTAAACCAAGCTTCGTCAGTTCCATTGCGGCCCAGCCACCACTAATGCCCGAGCCCACTACGATCGCGTCAAATGTGTTGTTGTCAGCCATATGTTGTTTAGTTGTTGAGTTGTTTAGGTGTTTAGTTGTTGGGTCGTTGAGATGTTTTTTCCTTTTACTCCTTAGGTTTTATTTTTTTTCAATCAGACATCACAAATCATTACTGCTTCTTTCAGGGCGGCGATTCTTGCTTCTTTGGTTTTGCCGGTCGACATAAATTCCTGTGCCACATGTCCCTTAAAGCCGGTCGCCAGAATCGCACGCATGATGGCGGGATAATACAATTCCTGAGTATCGTTGATCTCGTTGCGGCCTGGAACACCTGCGGTGTGGTAATGCCCGATATACGAGTGATAGGTACGAATGGTGTGAATGACGTCGCCTTCATCGACCTGCATATGGTATATGTCGTACAGGAGCTTAAAGTTGTCTGAGCCCAGTCGTTTGCACAATTCTACACCCCAGGCGGTATGGTCGCACATATAATCTTTGTGATCCACCTTGCTGTTTAACAGCTCCATTTGTATAACTACACCGTGTTTTTCAGCAAGGGGCAAAATTTCTTTGAGACCTTTCACGCAATTGTCGAGCCCGGTTTGATCGTCCATTCCGCGGCGGTTCCCACTGAAGCATATCAGGTTGGTATATCCGGCTTCAGCCACCAATGGTATGGCTTCCCGGTAATCGCGAATCAACTGTTCATGAAACTTCGTTTCACCCCAGCCATCGGTCAAACTAACCTTACCCGCGATATAACACATGGAACAATGTAAACCGTGCTTTTTTAATATTGGCCAGTCTTTTGGTGCGATCAGATCTATTGCCTTAATACCAATCTTTTTTGCTTCTATGCAAAGTTCTTCGATAGAAAGATCAGAGTATGTCCACTGACAAACTGAATGCTGGATATTTCCCTTGAGTGCCCGGTCCTTTTTGGAGTCGTCCGATGCGATACAACTAATGGGGCCGAATGCGGCGGTGGCGATGGAACCTGCTGCCAGTTTTTTGAGTAAGTTGCGACGGGAGGTTTTCTGATTCATAATGTACAAGCTCTACAATTTACTAAGGTTTCACTATTTGTCGGCTCCGCTCACGTATTTTGTTTTTCTTTATCTGATTCGTTTTTAAAGAACAAGATAAAGAACAGGAACACTGCGAAAGCAATGCCTGAAGGGATTAGCCATATATTTTGCCAATCGAAAACGTTTGCTGTGGATTGAAATGCGTCTTTGACCGCCCCGGCAACTTCAAAACCAATCAGCATTCCCAGTCCATAAGTGGCCAGCGTTACCAGTCCCTGTGCGGCGCTCTTGTATTTTTCGCCGGCCTGCTGATTGGTATAAATATAGCCTGACACAAAAAAGAAATCATAACAAATGCCGTGCAGGGCCAAACCGCTGATTAGTAAAAAGAAACCACTGCCCGCATCGCCAAAGGCGAAACAGAGATAACGGACCGTCCAGGCCAGCATACCTGCCAAAATGGTTGCTTTAAAACCAAAGCGTTTAAAAAAGTACGGTAGCAGCAAAAGGAATAATACTTCGGTGCCCTGGCCGATCGACATCAGCGCCGTCACATCCTGCACCCCTTTGCTCGTCAAAAAATCGTGTGTCAGCTGATAGTAAAATGCCAGGGGGATACAAATCAAAATGGAAGCAATGAAGAAGATCAGGTAATTGCGACGGGTTAGCAATTTTAGCGCACTCACACCCAGAATTTCCGTCAGCTTAACCTTTTCAGTTTTTCCAATTTTGGGAGGTGTAGCAGGCAGGGTGAAACTGAAAATGCCGAGGAGGGCAGACGCGATAGCTGCCATCAACAAAGTGTTTCGTAATAGTCCCTGGGCTACCGAAGCTTCCGCATCCCAACCGAATACGAGGCTGATCAAAACTCCCGCCACAATCCAGCCTAATGTTCCGAATACTCTTATACCCGAAAACTGCTGGTCGGGGTTTTTGAGTTGGTTGAAAGCAACAGAGTTGGCCAACGCAATGGTGGGCATATATAGTATCATGTAAGCCAGCGTGAAAAGGTAAAACTCGAGTACTGCTCCCGACTGATACATTCCATACAGCAGCGCCGCACCAGCCAGGTGCAGCACTGCCAATATCCTTTCTGCATTGAAATAACGGTCTGCAATCAGTCCCACAATAAACGGAGCGATGATGGCTCCCCAGGACTGAGTTGAAAATACTTTGGCACTTTCAGCACCGGTTGCTTTCAGATCAGCCGACAGGAAGGTACCCAGCGATACAAACCAGGCACCCCAGATGAAGAACTCGAGGAACATCATCAGCGAAAGCTGAAAACGTATTCGTGGTGATAGCATATAGCTGATTCTTATTACGCTGTTTGCAGGGTGGGCATTTTGCGATTACGCATATACACAAATAGAAAAGTAAACGCAAATGCCAGTATGATCGGAATCACCAGAGTGGCATTGATGATTTCCGGACCCGCGGCCGTTTTAGCTTCATTCAGCGCCGCCTGCATTTCCGGTGAAGCTGTTGGTCCACTGTAAGCAGCGAGGTCCGCTCCGGCTGGCAATTTCGATACTACTTTGCTGTCGTAGAAATTGCCCATGAACAGCATGTATATGGCCACAGCAAACATACCTGCTCCTCCCATCAAATTCAGACCCACGGCACCTGTTTTTGGAAGATTTTCGGCCACAAAGCCCAGCATGGTTGGCCAGAAATAACAAACACCTAATCCAAATACAAGCGCACCAACATAAAGCATGGAGCCGGCGCTATGTCCAAGTATATAAAGTCCGATGGCCGACAGAACTGCCGAAATCAGGAGGACGCCTGTGGCCGAAAATCGATGTACTATAGGCTCTGCCAATCCGCGGCCTACGACCATTACGCCTGTAGATATTGTAAGGATCAAGAGAGCGTTATCTGTAACTGTTTTCAGTAGCACGTCGATCCACTGACCGGTAAACAATTCGGTAATGGCTGTACCAAACATGAGTATAATCATGAACAGGAAAAGGGGGTTACCCAGTGAACGGTACATTTCGCCAGTGGACACCCCGGCAGCCACGCGCTCGGTAACAGGAAATTTCAATTTCAAAAATAGGAACCCGTAAAGCAATGTCGGGATCAGCATCAGGCCCACTAGTATCTGCCAGTTTGAAAGATAGGCCGTATCGGCAATCTTCTGACCAAGGAAGAACACTACCAATGTACCAATTACGATACCGCCCGGGAACCAGAGATGGAAGTGGTTCAGTTTCGTCGTTTTCTTTTCAGGGTACAGGGCTGTTACCAATGGATTACAGGCAGCTTCTACTGTGCCATTTCCCATACCAATGAACAAAGTGGAAATGAATAAAGCGGTGAAGCCATTTGCAAAAATCGTAAGCAGAATTCCCGCGAGGTGCAGAAAAAACGCCAGCACCAATAACTTTTTCATTCCGATGATATCCACCAGAAAGCCACCAATTATCACTGCCAGCGGGAATCCCCAGAAGGCCGTGCTGGTAATGATACTGGCATCTTCCTGTGTAAGTGCGAATTCGAATTTCCAGGTATCGAGCAATCCGGCGCGAATACCAAATGAAAGAGATGTAACCAACAGGGCTAGACAGCTTGCTACAAAAAGCTGATTGCGTTGGATGTTGACTTGCATACCGTTAGTGGTTTTATTTTTTTGAACGTGTTCCTTTGAAATGGGAAAGCCTAAATGTACTATTTTTAGAACCATATTTATTTTGAGGCTCCGGAATTTATTCACAACTACGCTAACAATTGTTTGATATGGTTAATCGGAAATTAAGAATGGGAATGATTGGTGGAGGGCCGGGCGCATTCATTGGTGCTGTTCATCGGATTGCTGCTGCCATCGATGGAGAAATAGAATTGGTTTGTGGTGCATTTAGCAGTGATCCTGAGAAATCGAAAATCACGGGTAGAGAATTGTATCTGCCAGATAAGCGGGTATATGGATCATACAGGGAAATGATCCGTACCGAAGCAGAATTGCCGCCAAATGAACGAATGGACATCGTGAGTATTGTAACCCCGAATCATGTTCACTTTGAACCTGCAAAGCTGGCGTTGGAACATGGTTTTCATGTCATACTTGACAAGCCACTGGCCTTTGATTTGGAAGAGGCTAAAAAACTATCTGAAATTGCTAAAAAAAGCAAACTTCAGTTTTGCCTCACGCATACATACACCGGTTATCCGATGGTGAAAGAAGCACGCAACTTTGTGCGTAGTGGCAAAATCGGCAAAGTGCGTAAAGTGTATGTAGATTATCCGCAAGGTTGGCTAAGTCGTTTCCTGGAGGGTGCCAGTGCCGATACGCGATCCTTCAAACAGGCTTCCTGGCGTACGGACCCTGCTCAGAGCGGAATGGCTGGTGCTATGGGCGATATCGGTACTCACGCTTTTAATCTGGCTGAATATGTAAGTGGAGAGCGTGTATCACATATTTGCGCCGATGTTCGGACAGTGGTAGATGGTCGCAAACTTGATGATGACGGCGCCGTATTGCTTCGCTTTGAAAACGGTGCAAGTGGATTCATGTATGCAACACAGATTGCGGCTGGGGAAGAGAATAATACCAAAGTTCGCGTGTATGGTGAATTGGGGGGAGTGGAATGGAAGCAGGAAGATCCAAATACGCTGCTCGTTCGCTGGCTCGACAAACCGGCAGAAATATACCGGGCCGGCAATCCTTACCTTAGCAGCTTTGCAAGCCATAACACGCGTGTGCCACCAGGTCATCCCGAAGGATATCTGGAAGCTTTTGCCAACCTGTACCGCAATTTTGCACTTTGCGTGAAGGCGCAAATGAGCGGCACTGAAGCAAAACCTGAATGGCTCGATTTTCCAGGTGTGGACGACGGACTGCGAGGAATGGAGTTTGTAGTGAAAGTGCTGGAGAGTTCGGCGAGTGAACTTAAGTGGACGAAAATCTGAGTTAATGTGCAAATGTGCAAGCCTGCCTGCCGGCAGGCAGGTGTACAAATGTGCAGGTGTGCGAATGCATGAACATCACTTTGTAACTTATACTTTTTAAATCTATTTTTTTATACATGAACACGATTAAAGGACCCGGGATTTTTTTGGCGCAGTTTATGGGCGACCAGCCACCGTTTAACAATCTGCGAACGATTTGCCAGTGGGCGCAGTCATTAGGATTTAAAGCGGTTCAGATTCCCACCTGGGATGCACGCTGTATTGACCTGCAGAAGGCAGCGGAAAGCAAGACATACGCAGACGAGTTGAAAGGTACGATCGCGGAATACGGACTTGAAATTAGCGAACTGTCAACCCATCTTCAGGGCCAGTTGGTAGCGGTGCACCCGGCATACGACGATCTGTTTGACAATTTTGCTCCTGATCATTTAAAGAAAAACCCAAAAGCCCGCACCGAATGGGCGGTTCAACAATTAAAATACGGAGCTAAGGCATCGCAGAACATGGGATTGACGGCGCACCCCACATTTAGTGGCGCGCTACTCTGGCATACATTTCATCCCTGGCCTCAGCGACCGGCGGGACTGGTAGAGGAAGGCTTCAGGGAACTGGGTCGCCGCTGGACGCCGATACTGAATTATTTTGACGAATGTGGCGTGGATGTATGTTATGAAATCCATCCCGGAGAAGATTTGTTTGACGGTGTGACCTATGAAATGTTTCTGGAAGAAGTTAACCAGCATCCGCGTGCCTGTCTGTTATACGATCCCTCCCATTTTGTGTTGCAGCAGCTCGACTATATACAATACATCGACTTTTATCATGACCGTATAAAAGCTTTTCACGTAAAAGATGCCGAGTTCAATAAATCGGGTAAGCAGGGTACATTTGGTGGGTATCAAAGCTGGTTGAAGAGAGCTGGCCGCTATCGTTCACCAGGCGATGGGCAGGTGGATTTCAAAACAATTTTCAGCAAACTGACTGAATATGGTTACCAGGGCTGGGCGGTAATGGAGTGGGAGTGCTGCATCAAGCACCCTGAAGACGGAGCACGTGAAGGATCGGCTTTTATCCGGGATCATATAATTCGTGTTACCGAAAAAGCCTTCGATGACTTTGCCGGCCGGGAAACCGATCCACAATTTATTCGGTCATTGTTGGGCTTGAGTTGAAATTTTACTGAAATTTGACGAAACAATCAACGTAATAATATGAAGAAGATATTTGCTACTGCCGCTGTGATTGCCCTTATTGTTGCCTGCAACAACGGTGACTCATCTAAGCCAGCCGAAGATGCTGCCAAACCAGAGGCGCCCAAAACTGAGTCGCTTTCCGATAATCCTGACTATAAAAAAGGTCTGGCCCTGATTGGACAGAGTGATTGCCTGACCTGCCACAAGATAGATGAAGCGATCAACGGCCCGTCTTACCGGCAGGTGGCTGAGAAATACGCCGACCAGGCACCAGCGATTATACCGCAACTTGCTGAAAAAATAATTAAAGGTGGAAGTGGCGTATGGGGCTCTGTTCCGATGTTGGCCCATCCCAACCTGAGCCAGGAAGATGCGGAAGCGATGGTAAAATACATTCTCTTACTTAAAAAATAAACGAACACAAGCATGATTAAGCAAACGCTGATTGCTGCCCTTGCATTGGCCGTTGTTTCCTGTAACAACGAAAATGCGCCTGCCGAAACACCTCAACCCGTTGAGCAGGCAGCCGATAACACACTGACCGATGCAGAAATAAAAGAGGGATGGCAATTGCTGTTCGACGGTAAAACGATGGCTGGCTGGCACAAATACGGTGGTCAACCTGCCGGAGAAGCCTGGAAAGTGGCCGATAACAGCATCCATCTGGATGCATCGAACAAAGAGAACTGGCAGATCAAAGGTGGTGGCGACATTGTTACTGATGAAGAGTATGATAATTTTCACTTGAAGCTTGAGTGGAAGGTGGATACAGCCGGTAATAGCGGTATCATATTATTTGTACACGAAGACAGTACCAAGTATCGCTGGCCCTGGGAAACTGGCCCGGAAATGCAGGTACTCGATAACGAACGGCATGGCGACGCAAAAATCATCAAGCACCGCGCCGGCGATCTTTATGACCTGATCTCCTGTTCGAAAGAAACTGTGAAGCCTGCATTGGAATGGAACCAGGTGGAAATTAAATCAGAGAACGGCAAACTGGATCTTTTGCTGAATGGCGAAAATGTGGTGAGCACAACACTTTGGGACGATGCATGGAAAGCCCTCGTTGCGGGAAGCAAGTTTAAAGACATGAAAGATTTTGGAACTTATAAGAAGGGACACATAGGTCTGCAGGATCACGGCGACAATGTGTGGTTCCGTAATATCAAGATCAGAAAACTTTAGACGTTCACTTGGGAATTTTAATCTTGAGCCAGACGGTAACCGTCTGGCTTTTTTCTTATTCGATCTTGGTAATCTTCAACACATTCGTGGGCAGGTGCAGGTGAATAGGCGTGCTTCCTGTATTGACAATCGTGTCACCGGGTTTTACGAATCCTCTTTCTTTGAGAATCGTAATTTGATCGTAAATAATATCGTCAAGACTTTCTTCTTCGTCGTAGAAAAAGGCACGTACCCCCCAACTTAAGCTCAATTGATTAACCAGGGAACGCTTCTTGGTAAAGATATAGAGCGGTGATTTAGGACGGTAGCTGCTTAGCATAAAGGCAGTATATCCGCTTTGTGTCATGCCCACCAACGCATTCGCCGTAATATCGCTCGCAATTTTACAGGCGTTATAACAGATCGCATCGCTCAGGAACGATGGAGAGTGTGCAATCGCTTTCAGGTCTTCTTCCCGGTCGTAACGATATTCGGTACGTTCCACTTCGAGAATGATTTTGCGCATGGTTTCCACCACCAGCGTAGGGTGCATGCCCATAGCTGTTTCACCGCTCAGCATTACCGCGTCGGCACCTTCCAGCACAGCATTAGCCACATCTGTAATCTCACTCCGGTTAGGCTTCACACGGTCCATCATACTCTCCATCATTTGCGTAGCCACCACCACAGGTTTACCCCGGTGAATACACTTGCGGATAATATCGCGCTGCGCCATCGGCACTTTCTCAACGGGCAGTTCTACCCCGAGGTCACCTCTTGCCACCATCACCGCATCCGATTCCACTATAATATTACGTAGATCAACAAGGGCCGAGGGCATTTCAATCTTAGCCATTACCTTGATTGAACTTCCTTTTTCGGCCACGCGTCGCTTGAGGTCAATAATATCTTCCGCTTTTCTTACAAATGACAACGCCACCCAATCCAATTCCTGATCAATAATGAAATTGAAATCTTCAATATCTTTTTCAGTCATGGCAGGAAGCGAAATAGCCGTATCTGGCAAGTTCACACCCTTTTTTGGCAACAGGAGGCCTCCATAAGTTACTCGCACTTTCACATCGCCGGCCGCAGTAATTTCTACTACTACTACTTCCAACTTGCCATCATCGATCATAATTTTTTCACCGGGCTTCACGTCGCGGTGAAGGTCAGGATAAGAGATATAGATTTTTTCTTTGGTTCCCACCACTTTCTCACGCGAAGTGAAGGTCAGGATATCACCAGCGTCAATTTTCAACGAACCATTTTCAATTTCACCCACTCGCAGTTTGGGCCCCTGCAAATCGCCCAGGATAGAGATATTATAGGGCTCTGTTTTATTTATTTTACGGATATGGCTGATGATCTCTGCCTTGTTTTCATGCGAACCATGGGAAAAGTTGAGACGGAATACATTCACACCGGCTTTTACCAGTTCCAACAGCTTTTCGTAGGTATCGCAGGCCGGCCCTACTGTTGCCACAATCTTTGTTTTGTGAAAAGTGTGTGCCAGACCAGCAGTGCGGTCCATTTCGGTGTGAAAATATTTTTGAGCTTTGGTCGACATGTTTCGTTGTTATAATGTGGTCTGAATAATGGATCTGGAGCAGCTTGTTGTTTATAACATCAGGACGCGAGAATCTTTACGATCTTCATCCACTCATCGCTGATATGGCCTTTGTTTTTGACGGCTTTTTCCAGGGGGATATAATGCATCTTGTTGTTTTGAATGCCTACAAACACATTGTGTTTGCCTTCCATCAGGCATTCTACCGCATGGTATCCCATGCGGCTGGCAATAAGCCGGTCGATGCAGGTAGGAGAGCCCCCACGCTGAATATGTCCCAGTATGGCCACCCTGATCTCTGCATTGGGCAGGTTGGCCTGTAAGGCTTTCTGTACTTCGTTGGCACCGCCAAACTCATCACCCTCGGCTACTACAATCA
Source organism: Chitinophagaceae bacterium (assembly GCA_046297935.1). Lineage (GTDB taxonomy): Bacteria > Bacteroidota > Bacteroidia > Chitinophagales > Chitinophagaceae > CAYMZZ01. The sequence continues at coordinate 9,628 of JBKBHA010000015.1, read as the reverse complement.
GGTTAACGAGTTTTTTACGACGCTCTTTTTCTTTCAGTGAGGCTATGATCTGGTTGATGTCGGTCTTTTGTTCGGGAATCAGGATGTTTTCAGCACCTGTTGCAATACCGCTATGCAGGGCAATATAGCCTGCGTCCCGACCCATTACTTCGATTATAAAAATCCGGTCGTGAGCATCCATTGTATCGCGTATCTTGTCGATGGCGCGTACTGCCGTATTGACGGCTGTATCAAAACCAATGGTAAAATCTGTACCATGAATGTCTTTGTCAATGGTTCCTGCCAAACCTACACAGGGAATATCACATTCCTGGCTCAGCTTAACGGCTCCGCGAAAGGAACCGTCGCCGCCAATGATCACCAGTCCGTTAATACCATGCTTCTTCAGGTTGGCATAGGCTTTCCTGCGTCCGGCCTCTTCATAAAACTCTTTGCAACGAGCAGTCTTCAAAATAGTACCGCCACGCTGGATGATATTAGCAACCGACTTTGAATCCATCTTTACGATGTCCTCGTCGATCATGCCCTGATAACCCCGCATTATGCCATATACTTCGATGCCGTGGTAGGTGGCTGTCCGAACTACAGCGCGAATCGCTGCATTCATTCCCGGAGCATCACCTCCCGATGTCAATACGCCAATCTTTGAGACTTTCTTTCCCATTAATAGTATAAATAACTGGTTTTTAAGAATATGATTCGTTATATGGCAGGCAGGGGAACCGGGTTCCCTTCAGCGGCTCAAAAATAAGGTTTTGTTGTCATTGTGTGTGTTGCTTACATATTGTTATTTGATGTTCAGGCGAATGGACGTTTGTATAGCTTTAGTTACATTTGGCTTATGAAAAAGTTTTTCCTTACCATAACTGTTTCCGGAATGATGGCTGCGTCTGCCCAGTTTAAATATCCCAATACCCACCGCGAGCAGGTGGTGGAAGATTATCATGGTGTGAAAGTGGAAGATCCGTATCGCTGGCTGGAGGATGATAACAGCGAACGGACGGCCGAATGGGTGAAAGCTCAAAATCGAATCACATTTGATTACCTGAATAAAATTCCTTTCCGTCAACAGGTGAGAAACCGTTTGGAGCAACTTTGGAACTATCCCAAGTATTCATCGCCTTTTCAAAAGGGCGAGTGGTACTATTTTTTCAAAAACGACGGTCTGCAGAACCAGGCGGTCATGTACCGGCAAAAGGGCTTACAGGGCGAGCCCGAAGAATTTCTGAACCCCAACACGCTCAGCAGGGAGGGGATTGCAGCACTGGGCGGTCTCAGTTTTAGCAAGTCAGGAAAATATCTTGCCTATTCCATCTCTATGGCCGGAAGCGATTGGCAGGAAGTGTACGTGATGGATACCGATAAAAAATCGCTGGTTGGTGATACGCTCCGATGGGTAAAATTTAGCGGGTTCAGTTGGAAAGGGGAGGAGGGATTCTATTATAGCCGTTATCCCAAACCGGCCGAAGGGTCGCAAAAAAGTGGTCAGAACGAATTTCATAAAGTTTACTATCATAAACTGGGAACTGCACAGGAAAAAGACGAATTGATTTATGAAGACCGGCAGCGTCCAAAACGTTTTCATAGTGCCGGCCTAACTGAAGACGAACGATTTCTGATCGTTACTATTTCAGAAGGAACCAGTGGAGCCGAAATCTGGTTTCGTGATCTGAAGAATATTGCGCAAAAGCAATTCAAACTGCTGATAAAAGGTTTCACTAATGAGGCAACGGTGGTTGACAACGACGGTGGACGTTTGCTGGTGCATACCAACATCGACGCACCCAATTACAAATTAGTTTCGATTGATCCGCTGAAGCCCGGTAAAGAAAACTGGCAGACGCTCATTGCTGAAAAAGAAGAGGCCCTGGAGTCAGTGACAACAGGCGGTGGCTATTTATTTGCCAGCTATCTGAAAGATGCTTCTACCCGCGTACAACAGTTCGACTATAAGGGAAAATGGCTGCGGGATATTGCTCTTCCGGGTATTGGCTCGGCCTCTGGTTTTGGCGGCGAACGCAGCTACCGCAGTTTCTTCTACACCTACAGTTCTTATAGTGTACCACCTGCCATCTATCAGTACGATATCGAATCCGGTGTGTCGACGCTTTTCAGAGAAACCAGGATAGCTATGGACACCAGGGATTTTGTAACAGAACAGATTTTCTTTACCAGTAAAGATGGTACTCGTGTACCCATGTTTCTCACTTACCGCAGGGGCATTCAACTCGACGGCACCAATCCTGTTTTACTATACGGTTACGGTGGTTTCAATATACCAATGACACCCGGCTTTAGTATCAGCAATGCATTTTTCATTGAGCAGGGTGGCATTTATGCGGTGGTGAATCTTCGCGGAGGCAGCGAATACGGCGAACGTTGGCACAAGGCCGGCATGCTGGAAAAAAAGCAAAATGTGTTCGACGACTTTATCGGTGCAGCAGAATACCTAATCAAAGCAAAATATACCAGCGCCAACAAGATCGCCATTCGTGGCGGAAGCAATGGCGGTTTGCTGGTTGGAGCCGTCATGACCCAGCGTCCTGAATTGTTTAGGGTGGCCTTGCCGGCAGTGGGCGTATTAGACATGCTTAGGTATCACAAGTTCACTATCGGTGTGGCCTGGGCGGTAGAATATGGCAATGCCGACTCTGCCCGTCAGTTTCCCTACCTGTACAAATATTCTCCCTATCACAATTTGCGCACCGGAGTGAAATATCCGGCAACCCTGATCACTACCGGCGACCACGATGACCGCGTAGTGCCTGCTCATTCATTTAAGTTTGCCGCACGTTTGCAGGAGTATAACGGTGGCGACAACGACCTGCCGCTCCTGATCAGAATTGAAACCAATGCAGGACATGGCGCCGGTAAGCCCACCAGCAAATTGATCGATGAGGCGGCTGATATCTGGAGCTTCACGATGTACCATCTTGGAATGAGTTTTGATCCTTCAGGTCGCGGCAATGCAAAAAAGCCTGAAATGCCAGACGCCAATATGGAAGGTGCCGCAAGCAAGTCGGGTGCTGGCGGAAAAACCGGAGGCTCCGAGAAAACAACCGACGGTAAAGCTTCGACAGAAACCGGCAGCACTGTCGAATCCAAACCTGGCAGCACCAATAATACTACTCCTGCTAACAAGAGTCAGCAGCAACAACAAGCTAAGCAACCACATCCCGGGCAAAAAAAGGGGAACCGTTAATTTTCATAAAACTCCTGATTACTGCCGCCAGATTGGAGAAACAGAAAACAACTGAACCTACTTACATGATCTTGATTACCGGCGCCAATGGATTTGTTGGCTCCTATTTAACAGAGCAACTCTTGAAGCTGGGTTGGCCCGTTTGCGCCACGGGCAAAGGCAATTGCAGGTTGCCTACGTTGGTAAATGGCAGAGAGCTTTATTACGAAATGCTCGACTTTACTGATCCCTTTGCGGTGCACGATCTGGTTGCAAAGCTGAAGCCATCCATCATTGTTCATGCGGGCGCAATGGGTAAGCCCGACGAATGCGAGACAAACCAATGGGCAGCCCACCAGGTGAATGTGGAAGGAACCATACACCTTGCCCAAAATGCCAAAGAGATCGGGGCCCGGCTTCTATTCCTTTCCACCGACTTCGTGTTCGATGGCGAAACCGGCATGTATACCGAATCTGATCCATTGGCACCTGTAAATTTTTACGGCCGCACAAAACTGGAAGCCGAATTGGCGGTGCAGGAACTCGCTGGCAGATGGAGCATCGTACGCACCGTGCTGGTATATGGTTCTCCGCGTGAAGGGCGACCAAACCTGTTAAGCATTCTCCGCGAAAAATTATCGAAAGGCGAAGGCTATCGGGTGGTTGATGATCAGTTTCGCACACCCACCTATGTAGGAGACCTGGTCGATGGCATCGTGAAGATGATCGAAAAAAAATCAGAGGGCCTGTTTCATATCTGCGGCAATGAACTGATGACGCCTTACGACATGGCCTGCAGGGCAGCCCGCTTTTGGAAGCTGCCGGTAGATTTGATTCAACGCGTTAGCACAAGCGATCTTCAGCATCCTGCTGCCAGGCCCATGAAAACCGGATTGTCCATTGAAAAAGCAGTTCGGGAACTGGGCTTTGCCCCACGTAATCTGGAACAGGGATTACTTGCAATGGACAAATGACGATACCCCTCTATTTCAATTTTTGAAACTTTTTTTCCCCCGCTTCTATCTTTACATTCAGGTTGTTTTCTGCCGGTGGAATCGGACAATTGTATTGGCCGCTGGTATAAGCGCAATAAGGATTATATGCTTTATTGAAATCGATTTCCAATAGATTTTGTTGAATATCCTGCACCTTCAGGTCAATATAACGACCCATTTCGTAAGTGGCAGTTTCGTTGGTCAAATCAGTAAAAGGTAAAAAAAGATAGTCGCGATAGTTGACGTCTCCCAACAAGCCTTGTGACTGATAGATGGATAGCTGGCAGCTACTGTCCCTCCACTGAAAATGCGCGATAGCATAAACGCGGAAGGTCTTTTTCATACCACTACTGGTTTCCATGGTAAACCAGGGGCTCTTGGTCGGATATTCTATCCGCGCCTGAACTCGGGCTGCCGGGTTCACTGGAAAAAACTGCAGATGTTCCCTATTGTTTCCAGTCACCACTTCATGATTGTTAATATAACGCTGGCGCCAGGCTTTTAAGCTATCGACATAGGCAGATTGGGCCAGCAGTTGCTGGCATTGTAACAGTATAATAAAAGCAATCAGAAATGTCCGGAATTTGATCACCATGAGAATATTTTTGTAAGTCCGGTTTTGTTTTTCCTTAGTCTCGAAGGGCCGTTTGCTGAAGTGGTAAAAATACTTCCGCCAGCATGCAGCGCGCGCTGCCGCCGCCATTTTTCTCAATGCTGTTGAGCGAACTATGTAAGATCGGATTAAACTTTTCAAGTTCCATGATCTGATTTTCTTCAAGACTATTATAAGCCTGAGAACTCATCACCAGGAACGATTGTCCTTCACCATTTTGCACCTGAAGCATATTACCCGCGAAATGGTTCATCTGTTCCAGGCTGATGGGTATAATTTTTTTACCTGTATCTGTCAGTGCACGCGTCAGGGTCATTTTCTGTTCAGGATCTTTCACTGAGTCAAGACAAACAACGGCATATCGATCGGCTACGCACATCATCACGTTGGTATGGTAAATAGGAAGGCCATTGCTGTCTACGGCAACGAAAGCAATCGGCCTGAAATTCATTTTACGGCTGAATTGATCGAGCGCAGACTTGTCTGTACGCGGCGAAAGGCAGGCATACGCAATGAGATTTTGTCGGTCCAGTACTAAACTTCCGGTTCCTTCCAGGAACCGGGATTCCTGTTCCAACGGAGTGAAATCGATTCTGTTGCGTATCTGAAATTTTTCGGCCAGTTTGGCCAGTACATGTGGTTTCCTTTCTGCCCGCCGGTTGACGGCAAACATAGGATAGAGGACAATTGTTCCATCGCTGTGGAATGAAATCCAGTTGTTGGGAAAAACCGAGTCGGGCGTATGAGGATCGGCCGTATCTTCCACTACGGTAATGTCGATCCCTTTCGAACGAAGCAGTTCTGCAAACTGGTCAAATTCGACCCTGGCCAGTTCGGCTGTGTTGTCGTCCATCGATTGAGATTGGAAGCTATTGTTTATCGCTGTCTCCTGATTGAATTCGAACCTAAGGGGTCGGATCATCAGCAAATGGGATGTTGTTTGCATGTGGGTGTTTCCATTTCAGTTAAGCTCATCGCGTAATAGAGGCATACTCATACAATGAAAGCCGCCACGAGCACGGCTCAATTCGGCCGATGGCATTGTGATTAATGTGTCTTCCAGATCCTTCACTTTTGTTTCGCCGGCTTCCAGTTGTCGAATTAACTCTTCTACGTGAACGATGGTGAAGCCCGCATTACGGAACGCATCGAGCGTTTTATCGTTTCGGTCGTAGCCCAGCACCACACCTTCCCGAAGCGCCAGCAAATTGCAGGAGTCGGTCCATTGTTCACGTGTATCGAAGGGAAATTCGTTATTTCCGGAATAAATGAATCTTACTTTCTCTTCGCAATCAAGATCGTTGCGGCTGATATCTGACAGCAGATCTTCCAGGTTATCGAAGTAGGTCGGGTTGGCCGGATCTTTTTTCCTAAACTGGGTAATCCTTATCTTATCTTCTTTTGATTTTCCTTCGAGTACCCGTTGAACAGGATCAGCATCTTCCATTTTGATCGCTTTTTTAGAGAAAGCGCCCAGCAACACCCACACATTTCGTTTTATCTGGGTGAAAATGGTGTCGATATGCATGTAATCTCTTTTCTTCGGAATTTTTATCACAGTTATTTTACGAACGATGTTTTTTTCGAACAAAAGATTAATGCATTGATGAGCTGCTTCTATACTGGTGCGTTCGCTTACGCCTATCAGGAGGTGATCCCGATTGATCACCATAATATCGCCGCCCTCCAGCGTTACCTTTTTATCATCGCCATCTCGCGGCATTAAAAAATGGTGCGAGGTGTTTGGCAGTTCGATGATCTTTTCACGATAGCCGGAAAAAATGGGATGGTTATAAACGATGTACTTAACCAGCAACGCCTCGCGGGTTCTGGCCTTTTTGGCTGGTTTGTTAAGTAAAATATGGTCGTTGATGGTAATGCCTATGTCGCGCGTGAATATGAAGTTGGGAATAGGAGGGAAAAGCATTTCCCGATCATTCATTGATCCGCTGATGAACACTTTCGCAAGCCGATGACCATCCACTTCGGCCAGTTCCTCCTGTAGCTCATAAGAGCAGTTTTCTAATGCGCAAACAGATGCCACTACCCGCAGTTTCAACTCCCGGTCCTGAAGTATTTCGCCCAGCAGCCACTGCAGTTCAATTACCTTATCGGAGCAATGAAAATCGGCATGATCTGGTTTGTAGAAATTGAAATTGTTCTTTTCATCATCAATTTGGTGCAGGCGACCCTGAATTTTGTCCGGATCCAGGAAATACAGGAGCACTTTGGTATAGTAATCGTACTCTTTGCGGCGAATGGTTTCGAGGTGTACAATGTCCTCAAACAGCCAGTCCTGTGCCTTGGAGGGCACTACTTTTCCCAGCCCCGCGTCGGGACTGTGCACCAATAAACGACGAAGGGTTCCTATTTCAGAAGAGACCTGTATTTGATTCGATTTTCGGCTCATGGATTGAGTTTTTTCAAACAAGTGTTAGGCAAAAATAAGGCATCTGTTGCTCGCTTCCCAGCGGGTCGGGAAACGGCTGACAGATGCCTTGGCCGCTGAATTTCGCGCGAATCTACTGGTGAGCCGCCAAAAGGGGTAGTTTGCTTTGATAGGCCAACTTCCGGGTATGGCTACTGCTAAACAAATTATTGAAAAAGGAATGATTCTTTGGAATGATGATGATCAAATCGATCTGGTGATCGTTAGAGAATTGCTCGATCGCTTCAAAGAAATCGTTCATGCCTATAAAATAAAATTCAGGGTTGAATTCTGAGAACATGGCCAGCATCTTTGCCCTTTCCTGCAGGAATTCGTCCGTTAGGGTGACGTAATGCTGGTTGTCGACATTAACGATATGCAGTTTGGCCTGAAACAATTCCAGCACTGTTTTGATGGCCAGTGCGGGAGTATTGGCTTCAACATCCTGAAAATCGGAAGTAAGTGCAATATTGTTCATGCCTTTGTAGCTGGCATCTTTTGGAATAATCATGACAGGGCACACATTAGCAGCTGCCATTTTCAATGAATTGCTGCCGCTGAAGATTTGACGCCAGTCGTCCTTTTCGGTGATACCCATGATGATCAGCTCAGCAGTTTTCTGGTAAGCCAGCCGACCCAGCGAATCAATGAGATCATCGCCAACTTCATTGATGCATTCAATTTGGCCGATGCCTTTCTGTTCCATTTCTGCTTTAAGCGTATTAAGATAGGTAGCCGCTGTTTCGCTTTCGTCTTCCTCTTCCGACATGTGGTAAAGCACCACCCTTATGTCTTTTTTACCGGCAAGCAGATCGGCTGCATAACGGGCGGCATGCAGACTGGTTTCAGAAAAATCAACAGGAATGATGACATCTTTCATATAGTTCGGTTGGTTTTGGTTTAAAACAAAGAAACTGAAAAATAAATAATAACGGTCACATTTTAGGGGTGGGCTGATGGGTTCGGCGGAGAAGCTCCTACTGCGCCGACTAAGTGTAATTCCTAAATTCATTAAAAAAACGCGTGTGGAGCTTAGTATTCACTTTTTTTGCATCTAATTTGCTTATATATACGTAGATGACAACGTATAATCAGTACCCTTGATAAAAGCGAAACTTCCCCTCGATGAGGCGTTGCGCCTGAGCGACCTCGAGTCGTATAAAATCATTAATTCCGAACCAGAGAAGGAATTCGACGATTTGGCCGAACTGTTGCAGCATGTAACCGGTTGCAGGCATGTAGCTATTTCCTTCCTTGATCAATCGCGTCAGTGGCATAAAGCGCGCCTGGGTGTTGACTCAACCGAACACGGCCGGGATATTTCTTTTTGTTCTCATACGATTTTAGAGAAAAATGTGCTGGTGGTGCGGGATGCCTGGCAGGATGAACGGTTTTTTGATAATCCTCTTGTGACCGATAATTTAAAAATTCGTTTTTATGCTGGTGCGCCGATTGTTTCATCTGGTGGTCGGAATATTGGCACGGTATGCGCATTTGACAGCTCACTCGTCCAGTTTACATCAGCCCAGGAAAAGGCGATTGAGATCATTTCGAGGCAGGTTACTCAGTTGTTGGAACTGCGCTTGAGGCACCGGAAAACAGTGGAAACCGCCGGCCGCATGCTGGATCTGGAGCGGAAAACGATCGCTTTTGCACTGCAGACTCAGGAAACTGAGCGACGCACTATGGCCGTGGAGTTGCACGAGAACTTTGCGCAGGTGGTGGCTGCCTGTTTGATGTATGTCAATCTGGCCCGGGAAAATCCAGAAATGAGCGATTCGATGCTTCTGAGGACACAGGCGGAACTCCGGTCCCTGCTTCAGGAAATGCGGCGTCTGTCGCGGGCATATAATCCGGTTAGTCTACCGGTCATGAGTTTGGAGGAAGTGATACGTGAACTGGTGGATCAGCGACGCGAAAATTCGGCCATAGCGTTTCACTTCGGCTGGTCCGGTAACCTGTTTGATATTTCAGGCGACCTGGCGATTAATCTGTTTCGCATTGTGGATGGATATTTGTCGTCGATTCTGGCAACCGGCACTCAGGGGGATGTTTGGATTCAATTTACTACGAATGATTATTTGTTGCTCGAGATCTTCGACCGGCTCTCCGGCACACACGATAAAAGCATCAGCGATGCCGTTCAGTTAAATGCCGTCCTCAGCCGGATCGATCTTTTGAAAGGAGCCGTGGAACAGGGTATAGACGAGGAACAACGCCGTTATTTTAGAATTCAAATGCCTCTGGAATCGTAGAGACGCGATGCATCGCGTCTCCGATGCACCGTTGACAAATACGTAGAGACGCCATGCCTGGCGTCTCTAATGCACCGTTGACAAATACGTAGAGACGCCATGCATGGCGTCTCTACGGGGGTGCATTCGGTGGTGCTCTGCTGCTCCGTTGACAAA
>JBKBHA010000014.1:0-92134 GCA_046297935.1 Chitinophagaceae bacterium | reverse complement strand
GCGTCTCTACATTTTGATAAATGTCGTCGTTTTTTTAATTCCAGCACTCGTTACCTCCAACAGGTACTGGCCGGGTCGCAACTGACGGGTGGAAACGAAATGCCCGTTGCTAATAATCGTCTGCAATTGAATTCTTCCAGACATGTCGTATATAACAACATTCAACAATTGCTGACCGGGCAGGGAAACTGTTAACAGATCCGCCACAGGATTGGGATAAAGCAAGAGACCACTCGTGTGTTCGCCAGCAGCAACACGACGAACTGCGGAGTAACTATATCTACCGTCGATATCCACCTGGCGGATGCGATATCGCAGCGTGCCATCAATGCCGCGAACATCCGAAAAATGATAATGTTGTATCAGATCTGAATTGCCGGCGCTGGCAACAGAATCCAGAGGTTCAAAATTCCCCTGACCATTTTCCCGCTCAATTGCAAAGTAGGCGTTATTGAATTCGCTGGCAGTACCCCATTTAAGCAAAACCTGATTGTTCTGACGGGAAGCTTCAAAATAATGCCATCGAACTGGCAATGTGCCTCCGGTAGTAAAGCTGCCATTGAGAGCACCGGATGTTTGATATACGGGGGCGGCAGATCCGTTGTATTCGAAGATCGTATAGAAATAGGTTTGGCCCGCAGACAGACCGGTAACGTTGACCTGATTGCCTGTGCCGGCAAACACTACAAATTCGCCAGCGCCAATCTGACTCCCATTACCAAAACTGGCCTGTGCCGGATAGGCAGTCAAATTGACCGGTTGCTGGGAAACCGCAGAGCCTGCCCGAAGAACCACAAGCCTGCGCTGCCCATTGCCATTTTGCCACTGAAGCAGCGCGCTATTTTCGAGAACGGTGAGTTGGCTATTGCCCGCTGGTACTGAGGGTGTGACAGACGTAGACGCACTGTAAACAAGGTGTTGTTGTGTAAGATATCTGATAGCGCTCCCATTGCCATTGTATTCGAACACGGCAAAATGATAGACCGTGCCGGGCTGAAGGCCGGACAATGTAACAGTTGTACTGCTGCCGTTATAAACGGCAAATTGTCCTTCACCCAGGTCGGTACCGCCCCATGCTGCATCAGCAGGATAGCCAACGCCATCTTGCGGGATAAAGTCGACCGGAACTCCTGCCCGTGCCACGACTAGTCGCCTGGCTCCGTTGCCGGCGGTCCAATCAAACTTCAGAGAATTACCTTCTACCAGGCTGAGTGCACCTCCGTTGGACGGAGTGCTGGGGGCTGTAACGGGTGCATCACCCGATGTGGTGAACTGGATACTGTATCCCGGGCGGGCATAGACGGGACCGGTGCTGCCATTGAATCCAAAAGCAGTCAAATGATAGGTGGTACCCGGTTGCAAATTGGTGACTGTGAACGACGCACCGGTTTGCCCTTTGTGAACCATAAACTGGCCGGGCGCCAGTGGGGAATTTCCGAAAACGGTATTGGTTGAGTAAGCCATCAGGTCGGTCGGCACCGCATCTGCTGCCTGCCCCTGCCGCATTACAAATAACTGGTATTCGCCATTACCCGGCGTGTACGTGAAGCTTGCAGCATTGGATTGAATATTGGTTGTTGTTATAGATGAAACCTGTTGATCTGGCGCTGCCCAGGTACTGGCGGAGCCAGCCAGAAAGCTACTGCTCAAATAATCAGGTGCTGCATTCACGGTATTGTATTCAAACACGGCGAAATGATAAGTAGTGCCGGGTTCTAATTGATCCATCAACACAGAAGGATTAGTACCGTCATAAACAACAAACTGCCCCGGCAACAACTCCTGACCCTGACCAAAGTTGCTGTTGGCAACATACGTATTTCCGTCGCTCGGCAATGCGGTTACAACAGCACCCTTGCGCGCCAGCACCAACCGGCGTGCTCCATTTCCGTTGGTCCATTGGGCCCTGAACTGATTACCCTGTCGTCCTGTTATGTTGAAATTAGCTGCCGGTGTCACTGGTTCATTGGCAATGCTAACAGTAATCCTCGAGGCATTCGCCGAATACACCGGATAATTGTTGCCGCCGAATTCATACATAGCCAGATGATACGTGTGTCCGGGTTGCAGATTGGTAATCAGCATGCCATTTCCATTGGTGCCACCCGACAATACATAGTTACCTGTTCCCAAATTGGCTCCGGAACCAAAGCTGGTATTTCCGGAATACCGTATCATATTTTCGGGCACCACATCCACCGGCGCACCTTCTTTGGCCAGCACCAGCCGGTAATTTCCATTCATGGGCGCAAAGCTGATATTCACACTGCTGCCGGAAATGGAGGTGATTTGCATAGGTCCCGGATCGGGAGGAGTGCTGGCGGTTGATCCACTTGAGTCTTTCCAGGTGGTCATATAGAACGTATTACCATTGGCATCCTGGTCATATTCGATCACGCGGAAATGGTAGGTGGTATTGGGCTCCAGATTGCTGACAACACCTCCGGTGAAGCCGCCGGTGTAAAGCACAAATTCGCCCGGTGCCAATTCCTGCCCGCTACCAAAAGCAGCATTGCCGGTGTAAACCTGGCCGTTGCTGGCAGTAGCTGTAACTGGTGCACCTTTTCGACCAATCAGCAGACGTTGAGATCCGTTTCCGCGAGCCAGCGACACGTTGAGCCTGTTGCCTTCGGCAAATGAAAACACGATGCTGGTAGTAGGCAGGGTGGGGCCTGCATTCGTAGTTTGACTAGCGACTGCTGGCGGCGATTTATAAACTGGTGCCGAGCTTCCGTTCCGTTCAAAAACGGCAAAATGATATGTTGTATTGGGCTCCAGATTGTTGACCATAAAAGCGGTGCCGTTGCCATTAAACAGTACATAATTATCGCCATTAATGACAGAACCGGCCCCGTAATCAGTGCTCGGATTGTACGCCTGCAAATCCGAAGGCGTGGCATTCACTGGTGCTCCCTTTCTGATCATCACCAGCCGTCCGCTTCCTGATCCGGCCGTCAGTTGAAGGCGCACCGAACTGCCGGCGATCTGGCTAAAGATCAGTTGACCAGCCTGCGTGGCCGGAGCTACAGCGGTTGACTGCTGGCCGTTTAGGGGAATGGTCAGGTATTCGGTCGAAGCACCGGCACCATTCAATTCAAAGATGGCGATATAATAGGTGGTATATGGCTGCAGATTAGTCGCCGCAAATACATTTCCCGTGCCTTTATACACCACAAACTCCCCCTGGGGGCCAAATTCAGTTCCCGTGGTACCAAACGCATTGTTGGCGGTATAGCTAATTCCATTTACAGGGAGACCAGTTATGGGCGAGCCCATTTTCATCACCACAATCCGCGAACTGCCATTGCCTATGTTAAAACTAAACTGGATCCGGTTGCCTTCGATGTTATTGTATTGAAGATTGCTGGCCGGAAGGGTAGGCGCATTCGCCCATGATCCCGTGACGCAAAGCATCGTTAGCAAAAACGTAAAAAATCGACTCATGATTGATAAGGTTAAAAGGTTAAATCGTTAAAGCGCAAAACTGCATGTGGACTATTGCTTTTGCCAACAACAAGTGTATGAATCGTGTATAGTCTTGAACGAATTGTGCCCATTTCAACCAAATCGCGAATTCGGAGATTTACCTATCTTTGCCGCATGACAATCGAAAAATTACAGGATATGCGGTCCCGCATTGCCGGGATAAGGAGGTTTCTTTGACGTCGCTAACAGACGTGAAAAAGTAGAAGCCGACAAACAACTTTCGCTCAGTCCCGGATTCTGGGACGATAACAAGCGCGCCACGGAAATTCTGAAAGAGATCAAACTCAATGAGTACTGGGTACGAATATTTGAGACTACGGAAACCGCTGTGGAAGATTTTGCAGTACTATACGAATTTTGGAAAGCGGGGGATGCCACCGAAGAGGAGACACAGGAAGCCTATGATAAGGCGCTGGAAGCGTTAGACGATGCCGAATTCAAGGCCACCCTCAATGAACCCGAAGACGAATTGCCGGCCGTGCTGCAGATTAATTCAGGCGCGGGTGGTACAGAGAGCCAGGATTGGGCCGAGATGCTGGCACGAATGTACCGCATGTACGGCGAAAAACAGGGGTGGAAAGTAACCGAGCTCGACTGGGTTTGGGGCGATGGAGCAGGGATCAAAACCGCTACGCTTCAATTTGAAGGTCCCTTTGCCTACGGATTCCTGAAAGCCGAAACCGGTGTTCACCGTTTGGTACGCATTTCTCCCTTCGATAGCAACGCCCGCCGTCACACGTCGTTTTGTTCGGTATTCGTGTATCCTCTGGTCGACGATACGATCAATATTGAAATAAAGGACGCCGATGTGAAGATGGAAACGGCTCGAAGCGGAGGTGCTGGTGGTCAGAACGTGAACAAAGTAGAGACCAAAGTGATGCTGACGCACATACCAACAGGTATGGTGGTGGTGTGCCAGACAGAGCGTACGCAGTTGGGAAACCGCGAGAAGGCGATGACGATGCTCCGTAGCCGTTTGTATGAAGAGGAACTGCGCAAGCGCAACGAGCTGAAGGATGCGACGAACAGCAAAAAGAAGAAAATTGAGTGGGGTAGTCAGATTCGATCCTACGTTTTCCACCCCTATAAAATGATTAAGGATCACCGAACCGATTTCGAAACGGCTAACATACAACCCGTGATGGATGGCGATCTGGATGGCTTTATCAAAGCCTACCTGATGGCAGATGCCGAAGAAAAATAAGATTCCGAATTTTGCATATAAACTCAGTTTGATGAAACAAGGTACATTCACTTTTCCCCTGCCGGTCAATGAGCCGGTTTTATCTTACGCACCGAAATCGCCCGAGCGCGCGCGGTTGAAGGAAGTGCTGGCAGAGTTGAAAAAAGCGCAGGCTGATATACCCATGTATATTGGAGGCAGGGAAGTTCGCAGCAAAAAAATGGTCAGCATTCATCCACCACATGAAATTGCGCATACTCTGGGGCATTTTCATGCTGGCGATGAAAAACATGTGCAGCAGGCCATAGATGCCGCGTTGGCAGCCAAAGATGCCTGGAGCGAAATGAGCTGGGAAAACCGCGCCAATATTTTTTTGAAGGCGGCCGATTTGATCGCTACCAAATATCGCCCATACATGAACGGCACAACGATGTTGGGGCAAAGCAAGAACGCTTATCAGGCTGAGATCGATTCAGCCTGTGAGATCATCGACTTCCTACGGTTCAATGTTCATTTCCTTGGGGAAATATATAAGCAGCAGCCCATTAGCGGGCCGGGCATGCATAACCGGATGGAATACCGTCCGCTGGAGGGTTTTGTGCTGGCTGTAACGCCATTTAATTTTACCGCAATCGGTGGCAATCTTCCCACTTCAGCCGCCATGTGTGGCAATACGGTAGTGTGGAAGCCCGCCAACACACAAGTGTATTCGGCCAGCATGTTCATGCGCATTCTTAAAGAAGCCGGTTTGCCCGATGGTGTTA
This sequence comes from Chitinophagaceae bacterium, assembly GCA_046297935.1. GTDB lineage: Bacteria > Bacteroidota > Bacteroidia > Chitinophagales > Chitinophagaceae > CAYMZZ01. Next base: position 86,701 of record JBKBHA010000014.1, on the reverse strand, counting down.
TTAACCTGATATATGTTGATGGTCCCACACTTGGGAAAGTATGCTTTGAACATCGCGAATTCGCCGGCGTTCATTTTACTGGTTCCACCGGCGTGTTCAATCAGATGTGGGAAACGATTGGCAAAAACATGAATCGTTATCGATCTTATCCGAGGATTGTGGGTGAAACGGGAGGTAAAGATTTTGTCGTTGCTCACCCAAGTGCCGATCCCGATGTGGTGGTAACAGCATTGCTGAGAGGTGCGTTTGAATTTCAGGGTCAGAAATGTTCTGCTGCTTCACGCGCTTATATCCCTTCTAATCTTGCCGAAGAAGTTAAAAAGAAATTGATTGCCGGCGTGAAGAGTTTCAAGATGGGATCGGTGGAAGATTTTTCCAATTTTGTAAATGCTGTAATTGACGAGAAATCGTTTGACAAAATCAGTTCGTATATTAATCAGGCAAAGATCGATAAAAAGGCAGAAATATGGGTAGGAGGTAAGTGCGACAAGAAAAAAGGTTATTTTATTCAACCGACCATCATTGAAGCGAAGGACCCCAAATATGTTACCATGTGCGAGGAAATATTTGGACCTGTTTTGACCGTTTATATTTATCCCGCTTCAAAATTCGACGCAACGCTCGATTTGGTCAACGAAACCTCGCCCTACGCGCTTACAGGAGCCATCATTTCAACTGATCGGGCTGCAGTAGAAAAAGCCACGACGGTACTGAGGAATGCTGCCGGCAATTTTTATATCAACGATAAGCCTACCGGGGCAGTAGTAGGGCAGCAGCCATTTGGTGGAGCCCGCGCCAGCGGTACCAATGATAAGGCCGGATCAATTCTTAATTTGTATCGCTGGTTAAGTGCCCGTACAATTAAGGAAACATTTAATCCTCCAACCGACTATCGTTATCCATTCATGCAGGAAGCTTAATTTCTTCACGCATAGTTTCAATCACGGATTCTACCGTTTCAATCAACTTTTAAAGCAGTTTAACACACTGCCTGGTTGTTTGAAACGGTTTTGATTTTAGGTTTGCTCCATCAAAACAAAAAATCAAAACAAACCATTTAATCACTAGTCATGAAGAAAGTAATTTTTGCCCTTGGCCTTAGTTTTATTTCTGCTGTAAGCTTTGCTCAATCCGGAAACAATCAGATAGGCGTGGGTGCTGATGTCGCCATTCCTACAGGCGATCTGGGTGATCTCAGCAGCATCGGTATTGGTGGCAGCATCAAAGGACTGTATGGTATCGGTACTGCCGGTCAGATCACGTTGAGCGCCGGATTTTTGTCGTTCGCAACCAAGTCGGAATATGAAGACTTGCTTGGCGCCGATAAAATCACCAGCACCATGATACCCATCCTGGCTGGCTACCGTCACAATTTCAACGGATTTTATGCCGAGCCTCAAATTGGTTACGGAATTTATGGAGCGAAGATTAAAGGCGGAATGTTTGACGGAAGTGATTCTGAAGGAGCGTTCACCTGGGCAGTAGGAGCAGGTTATGTTTTCAACAATCTTGATTTTAGCGCCCGTTATCAAAGTGCAACAAAAGATGGTACATCGCAATCGTTTTTCGGCATCCGTGTCGGATATCTTTTCTCATTGAGCGGAAAATAACCCTTTCCCCATTGTAATGAAAAGCTGCAGCCCCGTAAGGCTGCGGCTTTTTCGTTTGTATCCCTGACCAGTTACAACCTTTTGAAAACAAAGGCAATACCCGCTTAATGGTATTTTACAAGCCGCACTCGCGTAGTTTTACGCTGTTTTGGAAATTATTAACTTATAACGCTATGTGCTTCAAAACCTTGGTATTATGTTTACGGCGATTTCCAAAAATCAACAAACCACAAAACAGTTTTATGAAAAAAGTACTTTTAGTTGCGGCCCTGGTATCACTGGGTACGCTTGTTCAGGCGCAAACAAAATTCGGTGCTAAAGCAGGTGCAAACTTTTACCAGTTTGGCGGCGAAGATGGAAGCGATCTTGAAGCTCAAAAAATGAAGGTTGGTTTCAATGTAGGTCTATTCGCCAATCTCACTATCTCTGAAATGTTTAGTGTACAGCCTGAGCTGCTCTATTCAAATCAAGGTACAATGCAAAAAGAAGGCGATACAAAGTACACCTGGAATTTGAACTATATCAACATTCCGATTATGGCACAGTACAACAATCCTTCAGGTTTTTATGCTGAAACTGGTCCTGAAATCGGCTTTCTTGCAAGTGCAAAAGCCAAACTCGAAATAGGAGGTGATTCGGAAAGCGAAGATGTGAAAGATTCTTTTAAAGGCTTCAACTTTTCTTGGGGTCTTGGTGCCGGCTTCAAGATGAAAAATGGTTTTGGCATAGGTGCTCGCTACATGCTGGGTCTCTCCAATATTATTGACGATGAAGATGCGAAAGTAACCAACAACGGTTTCCACGTAGGTGTATTTTATACCTTCAATCGTTGATCGATTGTAACCACGCAATGATTTAGAAGAGCAGCCCTTAGGCTGCTCTTCTTCGTTTAAGGATAGACTGATTCTGTTAATGTAAAAGGCCGCAACTGCCAAAATCGTTATTTTTACCAAAATTTCTAGCTTGAAATCCATCCTGAACGATCAGCAGTTATCAATTACCATAAAAAGGCTCGCGCACCAGATTCTGGAAAATCATCCCCGCCTTGACAATACCGTATTGATCGGGCTGCAACCACGTGGTGTTTTTTTGTCTGACCAGGTAGTGCGAGCCATTCAACAGGAATTTCCTGGTACAACTGTTCCCTACGGCAAGCTGGATATTACGTTTTACCGCGACGATATACGCAAGGAGCTACATATGCCCAATCGCACTGAAATCCCTTTTTCGGTTGAGGGCAAAAAAGTGGTGCTGATTGACGATGTACTCTACACCGGCCGTACTATCCGCGCTGCCCTCGACGCGCTCATCGACTTCGGTCGCCCTGAAAAGGTGGAACTCTGTGTGTTAATTGATCGTCGATTCAGTCGGCAGTTTCCGATACAGGCTGATTATACCGGACGAATTGTGGATGCGTTTGAAACGCAGAAAGTGAAGGTACGCTGGCAGGAAAAAGATGGTGCTTCGGAGGTGGTTATTAGTGAATGACGCCTTCGGCTAATGTGCAAATGTGAAAATGTGCAAATGGCGCCCTTGGCAAAATTGCCCGTTCGCTCATTTGCCACTTCCACACTTGCACATTTGCACATTTTCACATTTGCACATTAGCCGAAGGCGCCATTTGCACATTTGTTGCTGCAATCTTCTTTTTCCCTAATTTCGCTTTTTAATGCGACTATCTACTCGACACCTGCTCGGCATTAAAGACCTCGAAAAGGCCGATATTTCCCTGATTCTCGATACCGCCAGACAGTTTAAGGAAGTGCTTCAAAGGCCCGTGAAAAAAGTTCCATCCTTACGCGATGTGGTTGTGGTAAACCTTTTTTTCGAGAATTCTACACGTACACGCATTTCGTTTGAATTGGCTGAAAAACGTCTTTCGGCTGATACTGTTAATTTCACCGCATCTGCTTCTTCGGTGTCGAAAGGGGAGACCTTGCTCGATACCGTCAACAATATTCTATCGATGAAAGTGGATATGGTGGTTATGCGGCATAGTGCCAGCGGGGCACCCCACTTTCTGGCTCAGCATATTCCCGCTGCAATCATTAATGCCGGTGATGGTATCAATGAACACCCCACTCAGGGCTTGCTTGATGCACTTTCCATTGAAGAAAAAACAGGTTCGCTCGAAGGCCGCAAAGTGGCTATCATTGGCGATATCATGCATAGCCGCGTAGCCCAGTCGAATATCTATTTGCTGAAAAAAATGGGTGCCGAAGTGGTTGTTTGTGGTCCACCCACTCTTATTCCGAAGCATATTTCGGCAGCACTCGGCATAGATGTGAGTTATAATCTCCGTGAAACGCTGGAGTGGTGCGATGTAGCCAACGTGTTGCGGATTCAGCTCGAAAGGCAGAATCAGGTGCTGTTTTCGTCTTTGCGCGAGTATAATCTCGCTTACGGCATTAGTCGAAAACTACTTGATAGTTTAAACAAGGAAATTGTGATCATGCACCCAGGACCCATTAACAGGGGTGTAGAATTGGATAGCGATGTGGCTGATAGCAAACAGTCCATTATCTTGCAGCAGGTAGAAAATGGTGTGGCTGTGCGAATGGCCGTGCTTTATCTGCTTTCGGGGCAGCAATCCTGACCCGGTTTCTCCTGACCAATCAAAAACCAACTATGGCCAGAATTTGCCTGTTTCCAGGGACTTTTGATCCAGTTACATTGGGGCACGTTGACATCGTTAATCGTGCGATGCCTTTGTTCGATAAGATCATTATTGGTGTCGGATTGAACGCATCGAAAGCGCCCATGTTTTCCGCTGATCAGCGTTTGCAATGGATCAACGATATTTACCGCGATGTGGAACAGGTAGAGGGTGCCGTGTATGAAGGGCTGACTGTGGATTTTTGTAAGACTATTGGTGCCCGCTTTATTCTTCGTGGTATCAGGTATGTAAGCGATTTTGAGTATGAAAAGACAATTGCCGATGCTAATCGCACACTTGATCCGTCTATCGAAACAATTTTTCTCACCGGTGAACCAAAGTATACCTCGGTAGCCAGCACTATCGTACGCGATATTATACGGAACGGTGGTAATGCTCGTCCTTTCCTGCCCGAGGTGGTTTCGGCTTCACTTCAAAAGTCGCAATGATGTCTATCTGGTTTCAAAAAGAGTTGGCTCTCCAATCGCTTCAATCTTTGCTGCCCAATACCATGGGTGAGAACCTCGGTATTGAATGGGTAGAGATTGGTGACGATTTCATGTCGGCGCGCATGCCCGTGGACAATCGTACCCGTCAGCCATACGGGTTGTTGCATGGAGGAGCATCCTGTGCCCTCGCAGAAACCGTTGGAAGTGTGGCTTCGGCAATGGTGGTGGATCATGAACGGTTTGCCTGTGTTGGTCTGGAAATAAACGCCAACCATGTGCGAAGTGCGCGGGAGGGATTTGTGATAGCTGTTGCCAAGCCTCTGCATTTAGGTGCTAACACACATGTCTGGGATATCCGCATCAGCGATGAGTCTAACCGGCTGGTTTGTGTAAGTCGCCTGACCGTAGCCATTATTCCCCGGAAAGCTTCATTTCGCCAGCCAAGTCTTTAGTACGTCCACCACCGAAGAAAAAGCGTTCTCAAAATAATCAGGCAGTTGTTGATCACTAACCCAGCGTGCCTCCGTGATATCTTCTTCCAGTTGTGGCTGCAAATTCTGTGGGCCTTCACAAGTCATCAGGTACCAGTGCGATTCCTTTAGTATAAGATGTGTACCCTGTTGATAAGTGTGCCAGGTTACCAACAAAGGTTTGACTAATGTAATCCCTGTTAAGCCGGTTTCTTCTTTCACTTCTCGCAACGCACAAGCTTCCAGTTCTTCGCCTTCATCAATTTTACCTTTTGGCAGATCCCATTTTCCTTTTCGAAAGATGAGGAGGTTCTCTTCCGATTCATTTCTCACCAGTCCTCCGGCCGCCTGTATCAGGGTCCATTTTTTTGCAAATGCATTTTCCAGTTCGGCAAGGTCATGGTGCAGGAATACCCCTGCGTGAACTTTTTCCAGTTGCATTTCGTGCAGCATAGTTTTGACTGTATGCAGATTGAGTTCATCGATGAATACTGCATCGTCGTGGTGCAGATACGGTTCTATTTCCTCGTCGATACGATCGCAGAGAAAGAGCGGTTTTGAGCCAAAATATATTTTGCGGTGCATAGAGATTTTTTGTTGAACCTGGCAGGCAAATTACGAATTGTTGAATTGTTGAGTCGTTGAATTGTTTTGTTGTGTAGTTGTTAAGTTGTTTAGTTGTTTTGTTCTTGTGTAGGCGTTCGGGAGTGTTTTTTCGTTTGCCGGGAGCTTTTGTGCTCGCTGGATTGATCTCTATTCGTTGAATTTGTTGTATCAATTTATGTCGGTGGAGGCGCCGGTTGGAAGACTTGTCCGACCGGGTTTTGGTGATTGCAGGGCGGTTTATTTTACTTTCGAAGTTTACTTCGGTCGGAAGGCCCGTCCGACCGAGGCTTTGCTGAAGTCATGCATGCGCTTTGCGCCTCGCCAGTTGCAACCCGGTCGGACGACCCGTCCGACCGAGTCTTTGATGAATGTATGCTTGCGCTTTCCGCCTCGCCAGCTGCAACCCGGTCGGAAGACCCGTCCGACCGAGGCTTGAGTAGGAGTGGGCTGCGATTGTACATCTCGAAATCCATACACCCCGGTCGGAAGACCCGTCCGACCGAGGTTGGAAGCAAGCTTGTTCTGTACTTGTCCATTTTGAAATCCGCGCACCCCGGTCGGAAGACCGGTCCGACCGAGGTTGGAAGCAAGCTTGCTCTGTACTTGTCCATTTTGAAATCCGCGCACCCCGGTCGGAAGACCCGTCCGACCGAGCCTTTTGTGGATGGCACGCGGGTGCCTTCCGATTCGCCAACAGGAAGCCGGTCGGAAGACCGGTCCGACCGAGGCTTGTGTAGGAGTGGGCTGCGATTGTACATCTCGAAATCCGTACACCCCGGTCGGACGACCCGTCCGACCGAGGCTTTGCTGAGGTCATGCAGGCGCTTTCCGCCTCGCCAGCTGCAACCCGGTCGGAAGGCCCGTCCGACCGAGGCTTTTGTGGATGGCACGCGGGTGCCTTCCGATTCGCCAACAGGAAGCCGGTCGGAAGACCGGTCCGACCGAGGCTTGAGCAGGTGTGGGCTGCGATTGTACATCTCGAAATCCATACACCCCGGTCGGAAGACCGGTCCGACCGAGGCTTTTGTGGATGGCACGCGGGTGCCTTCCGATTCGCCAACAGGAAGCCGGTCGGACGACCCGTCCGACCGAGGCTTTGGCAGGAGTGGGCTGCGATTGTACATCTCGAAATCCGTACACCCCGGTCGGAAGACCGGTCCGACCGAGGCGTTGGTAGGAGTGGGCTTCGAGTGTACATCTCGAAATCCGTACACCCCGGTCGGAAGACCGGTCCGACCGAGGCATTAGCAGTAGTAGGCTGCGAGTGTACATCTCGAAATCCGTACACCCCGGTCGGAAGACCGGTCCGACCGAGGTTGGAAGCAAGCTTGCTCTGTCCTTGTTCATTTTGAAATCCGCGCACCCCGGTCGGAAGACCGGTCCGACCGAGGCGTATATGAAACCATCGCGCTTTGTTCTTCCTGGAAAAGACAGCCCACATCAAACGACAGTCATTAAGCAAACGCACGAATCACGACCATATCCGAAAGTGACAGATTCTTGATAAGATGACATTATACAACAAGGGTAAACAACAGCGGTTTCCTACATTTGCGGCATGACAAATGAAAAAGCTGTTGCAGAAAAATTGTTACAGGCACAGGCCGTAAAACTTAACGCAACCAACCCCTTTACCTGGGCAAGCGGATGGAAAAGCCCGATCTATTGCGATAACCGCCGCGTTCTTTCTTTCCCATTTATTCGCGATTTCGTTAAATCAGAAATGTGTAACGTGATATTTGAACAATACCCTGAAGCCGAACTGCTGGCTGGCGTAGCTACCGCGGGGATCGCCTGGGGCGCAATGGCAGCAGATCAACTTAAACTGCCCTACGTTTACGTACGACCTAAGCCAAAGGAACATGGATTGGGCAACCAGATTGAAGGCTATTACGAAAAAGGCCAGAAAACAGTGGTAATTGAGGATCTGGTGTCCACAGGTAAAAGCAGCCTGCAGGTAGTTGACCTGCTCCGAAATCAGGGGCTGGAAGTAATTGGCATGGTGTCGATCTTTACCTACGACTTTGCACAGGCCGACATGGCATTTAAATCAGCAGGACTGCCATTACATTCGCTGACGCGTTATCCCGCCTTACTGGAACTGGCTGTTGAGAAAGGAATGATCAACACTGCCGAACAGGAAGTTTTGTTAAAATGGCGCGAAGACCCGGCTCAATGGACAGGAGTTTTGTAATTTGGCTGCAAATCCTGCATATGAAACATTTATTGGCCCTATTTCTTCTCGTCACAATGGCGGCGGGCGCGGCAACGGCTCAGAATAAGCCGGTAATTACAGCGAGAATCCAGACGCCAAACGCGCTTTGCGAGGCCTGCAAGACCCGCATAGAAACCTATGTGAAAAGGATAGATGGCGTACAGGTAGTTACGGTGAACTTTCGTAAAGGAGAAACCTTAGTTAAGTTCTGGAAAGACCGGACCAATATTGAAGAAATCAAGACCGCCATTGCGAATCTGGGATACGACGCAGACGATGTAACGGCAAATGAAGAATCTTACAACCGTTTGCCAATAACATGTAAAAAGCCGGAAGATGGAGGAAAACATCCCAAGCCCAGAACACCAGCACCAGCGCAATAGTCGATGCTTCACAATTTTGAGCCCCTTCAACAAGGGGCTTTTTTATTGGCTGATACCGGCAAGCAGACTGTCTAACATCTGCGGCCCCTCATACTTCAATGAGAAAGTCTTAAAAAGACCCTGCCTTCCTGCCCTTGCTTCGCCGTCAATCTTTATCCATACCTCTTTTTTCATTTCCCTGCCAGACAAAATTCCGCTGGTAAAATTCAAAGCCTGCTTCATATCCAAAGTCAACTCTACCGGAACCGTGAATTCGGAAGAACCAGCCGCCACGATGCTTTCAGTAACGGAAAACGGCCCCAGATAACTACTGTCAACCCAGGCTTCACCCTTGGCCCATTTCAAAGTGCCTTTAAACTTATTCGGGTTAAAATAACGCAGATGCAACTTCACTTTGGTTTGTTGCAGACCAAGCTTACCCATTTTCACTGCCTCAATTCCTCGAAACTCAGGCTCCTTCATCTTCGAGCAAGCTGACAAACTGACTATCAAAAAACTGGCCCAGATTAGACTCTTCATACACACAAGATACTACGCAATCCATTCAGCCATCTGAATCCTGTTCTTAAATCATTTCTAAAAACGGTTTACCGGATGAACGCACAAGGCCGCAAGGCACCCACATATCCCGACCACCGAAAGGGTAGGGCAGCGGCAGAAGCCAGAAATCTTCGTAAAATCTAAAACCTGAAAACTGCTGACGAATTCAGATAATTTTTTATCAAATCTATTTAGTAATTGGCGGCAGGCCAGATAATTCAAAATCTACTATTTTTATTAGTAGTATTATAATTCACTACAAAATTGATAATAAATATTTTATAACAACTAACTAATATTTTTATTCTATTAATATCCGCCTAAATAGTCGCAAAATATCGGCATTTTGCAAATTCTTAAACAGTCTCTATTATTATTGATTTAAAAAGTTGAATATTAAATTATTTTGGGTAGTTATTTAAAATTCTATATTATTTAAAAGTAAATATTTAGGCAATCGTATATATGAAAATGCCGGTTTAATCAGACTAAACGGCCCTTTCAGTCATTTTGCACAACTACTCCGGCAGGTTTTGGGAATTCAACCACTTGTTTGTATATTGATATACTTTTCTTTCCTCTCCAATGAAATCCCGGTCCAGCATCCTTTTCTGAAATGCCACACAGGTTGACGAATCGGCCTGCATTCTCTAAACCGGACACTGTTACTCGATGAGAAAATTCAGATGGGCGAGTACCCTCATTGGACTCTGCTGCTGCTTTCAGCTGACATATGGTCAGGATTTTTCCAATAAAGGAAAAGACTTCTGGGTGGGCTATGGCTACCACGAACGGATGACATCCGGAGGGGGAGGAAGCCAGACAATGGTGCTTTATTTTGCAACCGAGGCGGCAACAACCGTCGTGGTGGAAATTCCGGGCACCGGCTATAGCCAGACTTATAATATCCCGGCAAATACCATCTACACCTCGAGCCCTATTCCAAAAACAGGCACACAGGATGCTCGCTTAAATGTGGAAGGTGTGTCTAATCGGGGTATCCATATCACCGCCACAAGACCAATTGTTGCTTACGCACATATATATAATATGAGCGTTTCGGGGGCAACATTACTTTTCCCGACCAGCACACTTGGTAAGGATTATTATTCCATCAACTACGAGCAGATATCAAATACCAACAATGCCAACTGCTGGTTTTATGCCATCGCAGTCGACCCGGGCATCACCACCGTTGAGATTACGCCTTCGCAGAATACATTGACCCGGCCGGCCGGAGTGCCATTCACAGTCAACCTTCAGCAAGGACAGGTGATTAACATAATGGGGGCATTGGCCGGCCAGTCAGGCGATATCTATCGCGGAGCTGATTTGACTGGCTCCAGAATTCGCTCGATTAGTTCAGGCACGGAAGGTTGTAAACGTTTGGCAGTTTTCAGCGGTAGCGGCCGGATCGCCCTGGTTTGCGACGGTATTGGAAATGGCCAAAAGTCGTCAGACAACTATATGGTGCAAGCCTTTCCCAAAACGGCCTGGGGTAAAACCTATTTGACGGTCCCAACAGAAATCCTGGAGAACAATGTGTTTCGGATTGCGGTCGACGATCCCACGACCATTGTTCGGGTGAATGGAATAATTCAATCGGGATTGCGCGATAATTTCTTTTACGAAGTTGGACCGCTCAGTGCACCGGCAAAAATTGAAGCGGATAAACCGGTGATGGTAGCACAGTACATATCTACGGGTCGCTTTTGCGGCAATATCCGCTCAGGCGACCTCGGAGATCCGGAAGTTATCTACCTCAGTCCGGTGGAACAAACCATCAATAAGGTTATTCTCAATTCAACGCCGAACTTTTCTATTTCTAACCATTTTATCAATGTCACCATTCCGGCCGGAGGTACAGGCATCAGTTCGTTCCGCCTCGACGGGACGCCAGTTACAGGGTTTCAACCTCACCCGCAGAATCCGGCTTATGCGTATGCGCGCATTTCGGTAATCCAGGGTCAGCATGTGTTGGAATCTGATTCAGGCTTCAGCGCGGTCGCTTACGGTTATGGTGATTTTGAATCGTACGGCTATAATGCGGGAGCAAATGTGAAAGACCTCTACCAGTTTGTAACAGTCCAGAATGCGTACGGATCGGTTGACTTCCCTGCCGCCTGTAAAGACGCGCCGTTTGCCCTGTCCATGACATTTCCCTATCAACCTACAAGCATCGAATGGCGATTCAATGGGCTTTTTCCTGATGTGACGGACAATGCGCCGGTTCCATCAAGCACTAGCGTGGTGAATGGACGAACACTCTACAAATACACACTACCCGGTAACTTCAATACCGCCACTCCGGGAACTTATCCTATCAGAGTTATTGCGCAAAATCCCACGGCGGACGGTTGTAACGGTGTGCAGGAAATTGACTACGATCTAGAAATATTTGACAAGCCACAAACTTCTATCGATTTCAGTACGAACGGATGCGTGTCGGCGCCGGTGAGTTTTACAGGCACGGCCACCCAGACTAATAATCGTCCCATTGATGCCTGGTACTGGAGCTTCGGCGATGGAAATACAGATCAATCGGGCGCAAATGTGTCTCATACCTACAACGCCGCAGGGGCCTATACGGTGAAATATTCAGTTGTTACTGATATCGGTTGCCAGTCGGATACAGCAGTAAAGACGGTTCAATTGACGGATCCTCCTACCGCATCTTTCGCAGTTGCAGGGCCTTATTGCGCAGGACAAAACGTTCAATTTACCGATCAATCGACGGCGCCATCAGGTGCTTCCATTGTTAAATGGATATGGGATTTCGGCGATGGGACGAGCCCGGTTACCGTGAATAGCAATGCTGCGCAAACTCATAGTTTCGCCAGCACGGGCACTTTCACAGTGTCGCTCAGAGTAGAGACCGCCGGAGGCTGTTTGAGCACTTTATTTACGCGCAACATAACGGTAACTCCGAATCCAACAGTGGACTTTAGCCTGCCGTCCGTTTGTTTGCCTGCCGGACAAGCTATTTTCAACAGCCTTTCGACCATCAGCGATGGTACCGAATCTTCTTTCGTTTACAGTTGGAATTTCGGCGATGGTTCACCTAACGCAGGAGGTGCCAGTCCAACACACACCTATACCCAGGCAGGACCTTTCACGGTAAGTTTGCAGGTAACCTCTGGTAACGGCTGCGCGGCTTCCAATAGTAAAACACTTACAACCATATTCGAAGAGCCGCAGGCAGCATTTCAGGCAGCGGCGGAAGTTTGTCTGGGTGGCAGTCTTACTCTTACTGATCAAAGCGCTGCCACAGGAGCCACAATTACACAATGGAATTGGGATTTTGGCGATGGTACAAGTTCAACCGAGCGTAACCCGGTAAAAACATATGCTGCAGCAGGCATCTACACCATCACCCTGAATGTAACGACGGATAAGGGTTGTACTACTGTCGGCAAATTTGCTCAACAACAAGTGCAGGTACTGGCTCTTCCGACAGCAGACTTCACTTTGCTGTCAGCAGCCTGCCAGAACAAAGCTGTCACGATTCAGGACCAGAGTAGTTCAGCAGATGGCACCATCCGGACCTGGCAATGGAACCTGGGCGATAATACATCTGTTGTCAAAGACAACAATCTGGCCTTTTCGCATGTGTATTCAAATCTCGGCGACTATACCATTACTCTTCAGGTTGAAACAGACAAAGGTTGTAAAAGTGTGGCCCATAGCGAACCAGTAACCGTGCATCCCAACCCCGTGGCGTCATTTGAAGCGCCGGTTGTTTGTATCAATGATGTGAATGCACCATTTTTTGACGAGTCGACCATTTCCTCAGGCACCATCAACAACTGGGAATGGAATTTTGGAGATCCACTGGCCACAGCTGCTAACCCCAATTTTTCAAACCTGCAGAACAGCATACACCACTATCAACAACCAGGTAGCTATACTGCCACTCTGGTAGCGGGGTCTGCGGCAGGTTGTCGGGATACCACTACTCGAATTTTTACGGTGAACGGTGCAGTGCTAACACCTTCCTTCACTGTACTGAATGGTGCCAGTGTATGTAGCAACGAAGAGTTGAAATTGAAAGATGCGTCGCAGGTTGACGCGGGAAGCATCATTCGGGTGGTGATACTTTGGGATCCTTCAGATCCCACAGCGATAACAACCGATGACTCGCCGACTCCGGGCAAGGAATATAGTCACCGGTATCCTGCATTCAGCAGCCCGGCTTCTCGTACCTATCGGGTACGTTATCTGGTTTATTCCGGTATTAGTTGCGTCGACAGCTATGAGCAGGACATCACTGTTTTGGCGAGTCCGCAATTGGCTCTTGCTGCAGTAGCACCTGTTTGCTCTGACGCAACCGCCGTTCAGTTTTCTACCCAGGGAGCTTCAACTGTTCCGGGTTCGGGTGTGTTTAGCGGCCCGGGCATCAATAGTACCGGTTTATTTAACCCTGCCACAGCAGGCCCAGGTACGCATACTATTCAGTACCTGTTTACGGCAAATAATGGCTGCACGGCAACAGCCGACCAAACCATTGTAGTTAATCCCACGCCCATGGCTAATGCCGGCCCCGATAAAGTGGTTCTTGAAGGTGGACAGGTAACACTTACACCTACCCTTATCACAGATTACCCAGTTAGTTATTTGTGGACACCAGCTACAGCCCTCAACGATCCTGCACAGGCAAACGCAGTTGCATCACCCACGGCTGATATCATGTATGAGTTGACTATTACCTCCGACCAGGGTTGTATTGGAAAAGATCAGGTATTTGTGAAAATACTGCTGGCTCCTGTTATACCAAATATATTTAGTCCGAATGGTGATGGCGTGAACGACAGATGGGTAATTGAGCACCTGGAAAGTTATCCGGGTTGCATTGTTCAGTTGTTCAACCGTTACGGGCAGCTCGTTCATCGTATGGTGAACTATACCACGCCCTGGGATGGACGAATCAATGGCAGGGATGCGCCTGTAGGTACTTATTATTATGTAATTGATCCGCGTAATGGACGCAAACCCATGACGGGCTTTGTTGATATAATTCGTTAGGCCATGAAGAAGTTATTATTTTCGATCCTTTTGCTGGCCACCGGGTTGGTACTATGTGCACAACAACGGCCACATTACACTCAGTACATCCTGAACAACTATGTGCTCAACCCTGCTTTATCGGGTATTGAGAATTACACCGATGTAAAACTGAGTATTCGTGATCAGTGGTCGGGTTTTTCGGGAGCTCCACGTACAACCTACCTGACCATTCATGGTCCGATAGGGAAGGCAGATTATAAGACTACTGCCACTTCTTTTCAGGTGCCGGGTGAAAATCCAAGAGGACAAGCGTACTGGGAAAATTACACTGCATCTGAGCCTCATCACGGTATTGGTATGAGCCTGGTAAATGACCGGACCGGCAATTTCAACCGCTTTACTGCGGCACTTAGCTATGCATATCATCTCGGGCTTTCGCCACGCCTCAATTTGGCGGGTGGATTTTCGGCAGGCATTACTACCGTTGGGTTAAATGCCGATGGGAAAGCATTTTTTGGACCCAATCCAGCCGATCCTGCTATAGGCGGTGCCAATGCAGAAGAGCTTCGCAGAATAAAACCTGACCTTTCGATTGGTCTGTGGCTATATGGTGCCAATTTTTTTGCAGGTGCATCTGCTCAACAGGTGATACCGCAAAAACTTGCATTTGTAGATGATGCTAATTTTCAGCAAACAGGCAGGCTGGTGCCACATGTTTTTGTGACAGCAGGTTACCGATTTCTGGTTAGCGACGATGTGAACGCGGTTCCTTCTGTAATGCTGAAATATATAAATGGAGCATTCAGGAATAACTATCAGGGAGAACTGAATCTGAAACTGCAATACCGCGATCAGTTCTGGATCGGTGGCAGCGTACGACAATATGATGGATTTGCTGCAATGGCAGGACTACAGGTCGGGAATACATTTAACGTGGGCTATGCCTACGATTTTACCACTACGGCTATTCGAACCTATAGTCGTGGTACACATGAACTGATGATCGGATTCCTGATTGGTAATCGCTATGGGGACACCTGCCCACGCAATGTCTGGTAGAGATTAAAGCTTGATCACCCTGCGGATGCGGTCAGCCTTTTTCAGTGTGTCAAGCGTGCGTTCAAGGCTGAGTCGTTTGGCCTCTACAGCCTCGCGGGTAATATCTGTATCGGGAATGCCCTCTACCTTAGCTTTGTCGAGTTCTTTGCCTAACTGAGCCAGGCCGAGTACAGCTTCGTTTACCACCTGTTGAAGGCTATCCAGACGTATATCGGTTACAGCCGATGAAAGTTCGGCATTCAGTGCAGACCAATTTATATTGGCGTACGCCTGCTTCATTTTTTCCTCCAGGCGCTTCCAATCAGCTTCGCGCGATTCCTGCTTCAGTTTTTCGCGCACCAGTTCTTTTTCCGCGCTTGTAAGCGCGTCAGCAATCTCTTTTTCTATCGTTTTCCACTGAATTTCTTCCAATACACGTTGTGATGACTGAATCGCTTTCTCTATTTCCTGCTGTTCTGCTTCGCTCAAAATATTCTCACGATCGGTAACAAATTTGTACCATTCAGCAGGGCCGTAATTTTCGGCAGGCTCAAGAGGTGCAGGAGCTCTTGGCGGCAGGTGCGGCTTCACAACGGCTAGCGGGACCTGTATATCTGATGCCGGCTGGTATTCCTGATTATTTCCGGCTTCCGATTCCCGAGCCACTGTCTGTTGTGGACTAGTTGCTTCGGCCGACATAATAAACGGTGAATCCATAAACGCCGTCATGTCCTGATACGCCAGCGCTCTTTCATTTTTTTCGGAATTCAGGAATACATGAAGTCCGGCAAGCATACATAATGCTACCAACGTTCCGGAAAGACGCAGCAGCGAAACGCGCGTCTTACGTTGGATACCCAGAATATTTTCCACGCGGCCCATCAGTTGCTGCCCGCGCTGCGTACCGGCAGCTGCCATTGCGAGTCGGGGTGCAGAAGACCGCTCCAGTACTAATAGTGCCGATGCATAATCGTGTGCATTGTACTGAAACTGCATCACCATTTCATCGCAACTCTTCTCACGCTCGGTATCGATGATTTGCGCGAAAGCCCTTACAAATGGATTGAAATATAAAATCGTTTGAATGATGCGTACTACAAAGTTCAGCATGTAATCAAACCGACGAATATGCGCTAGTTCATGTAGCAGTATCGCTTCCACCTGATCGGTTTGAAGCTGATTAACGGCAGCTATCGGAAGCAAAATAACAGGGCGTAAGAAACCTACAGTAACGGGAGTCTGTACCATTTCTGACAGCCAGATTTGCACCGACCGCTTGATGCCCATGCGGGCGGAAATCTTTTGCACAAATAACCGCCAGGGAACATCTGCTTTTTGCAGTCCTGTTTTACGAATCGAGTTCACATATCGAACATTGCGAATGAAGTTGATGACGGGTATTGTAAACAACAACAGATAGATAATCGCTGCATACAGTGAAAACTGCTCAAAGAATTTGTTGTGGGTAGATGAGTCCTGAAAGAAAACGGTATTGAGTAAATCGGAATTTTTGATAATTGCCGGACCGTTGAATATACTCAACACGAACCAAACAAAACCGGATACGAGCATCCAGGTGGCAACTTTACTACGCGTTGCTGCCCTGATATGTGGAAAACAGGCCAGCCATACCTGAAATACCACCCATAGAAGGGCCAGTTGCCAGAGGCTGTTAATTAGGGCGTGTCCAAGCGATTGAAAAAACTCTGTTGTAGTCATGGCAGCGTTGGTTGGGAAAATTCAGCGTACTATTGATTTTTCATGTCATCGAGTAATGCCTGAATCCGGGCAATTTCATCAGGACTGGCCTTGTGTTCGCCTAACGCCTGAATAACCAGTTGGGTAGGAGAGCCACCAAACAGGCTGTCGATCATTTTTCCCAATAAATGTTTCTGCGTTTTTTCTTTATTTACCGCTGCCTGGTACACGTGCGTTCGCATACTGTCATCACGTTTTACCAGTCCTTTTTCGTGCATGATCTGCATGAGCTTTAGGGTGGTGGTATAGCCCACGTCTTTTGTGGCCGTCAGTTCTTCATGAACTTCCCGCACAGTTGCCATACCACGTTTCCAAAGAATCTGCAATATCTCGAGCTCACTTTCGGTAGGCTTTATGGATTTAGTCAGCGTCATGTTATAAGGTTTTACCGGACGAATATACGACCAATTTCGTATAATTGATTTCGGTTAAGGTTATTTACGATTTTTTAACATCTATTAACGAAAGCAAAAGCAGGCAAGCTATTTAAAATCAATAGCTTGCCTGCTCAAAACCTATTAATGCCTGTTAACGCCAACGGTAGCCTCGTCGCCAGCTTTGGTATTGCCGGTGTTGATGCCAGGATCGCTTCATGTAGCGCCGATCAATATAGTACCTGTTGCCGGGGCCCCGCCAATAGATATAGCCCTGCGGATTACGATAGAAGTAACGTCCGTCGCGATAACGGGTGACCACCAGTCCGGGCGCGCCGGGTATGATCAGGGAAATGGACGTTCGCGCAGGTGGAGGCGGGTACCTGTGGTAGTTACGGCCGGGGCCGCAGCTGCTGACTATCACCGCTGCAGCCAGCAAAAAAGCCGCCTGTACAATTTTGTTCCGGTTCATACGAAATGATTTTATTTTAGGACGGCAATGGTCTCGCCAAAAACACTTAAACTCTGTTAAGATGATGCGGATTTATTTATTATTAACATGTTTGCTTATCGGCGCATCGCTTCGCGCTCAAACGGCAGAAGATTCAGTAAAAGCTGTGATTGAATCCTTTTTTGCAGGCATGAATCGTTCAGATACTGTTGCAATAAAAGCTGTGTTCGCAGAAAACGCGGTATTGCAGACAATCGGCCGCGACAAGAGTGGGGCCCTGAAAGTGCAGGATGAAAAACTGGCTGGTTTCCTGAAAAGCATCGGCGCGACGAAATCCGGTTCACTTGATGAAAGAATTACATTTTCGTCGGTGCTGATAGATGGTCCAATGGCCAGCGTATGGACGCCCTATAATTTTTATTACGAAGGGAAGTTCAGCCATTGCGGCGTTAACTCCTTTCAACTGGTGCGATGGAATAATGGTTGGAAAATTCAATATGTGATTGACACCCGCCGAAGAGACGGTTGCACACAATAGTTGAACAATATTTACTTCTTGTTAGACAAACGGTACTTCTTCTGCACTTTTGGGCTTTCGAAGTATTTGTTGATTTCTTCTTCCGACATGTTGTTGACGATATCCATAGGCACGTCGATCAATTGCATCTGACTTTGCTTTAGTTCGTCTTTCAACTTGTTTACTTTCTGCATGATTTGAGGATCGCGATCGCCCACGAGGGCATAATCGAACTTCATATATTCCAGACGCTTGATGGAAGCGCGGATGAGTGAGGCCTGGTTTTGTTCCACATTTTTGTTGGGAGCGGTAGCTTCCTTTACAGGTACCAGCGCAACACCTACACTGGGCAAAATTTTTCCAACGGTCTGCTCGTTCTGTCCACCCGCGGTATTAAGTATAGTGCCCGATAACGCGGTAGTTGCAGAAGTAAGATCGAAAGTGGTACGTGTATTTTTCGTTTTACGCAAACGCTTATCGATTTGAAGAAAAGTGAATTTCAACGCCACAATATATTTATCGACGTTTGAGATAACCTGTTCGTATTCTCTTTTCGCCTGTGGATAGTTGAGCGCATCCTTTACGATAATGCGAACCGTTGCCGTGTCTTTTATCTTGAATTTGGTGGAGCCAATGAAACTCAACAGCAATATTTTTACGCGGGCGGAATCGGTTTCTTTCACGAAGTCAAAAGGTGGCGTCCATACAAAATCATCGTTACAGGATTTGACCAGTTTGAAATCGTGAATGGTAATATTGCTGCTGAACAAAATATCTTCAATCGGGAAATTGCCATCTTCGCATTGTACCCTGAATGATACCAGTTCACCCTCTTCAACAGTGAGAGTGCTGGCAACGCTGGGTTTTACCTTCGGAAGTATAATATCTGTGTTGTAGAATACTAGAGTAAAGCTGGTGTCTACTTTGTCTTTTGGGTCAGAAAGGTTCTGAACGCCGATGCTGACTGTGTATTCCTGATCATATTTCAGTTTGCCTGAAAGAAAAAATGATTTCTCTGCTTTAAAGGTCAGCGTGCCATTGTCTTTATTGATCTTTAATCCAACAGGAGAATTCTTCAGATACCAGTAATATTTTGAAGCCTCCCGATTGATGGCCAGTTGATAAGTGAGCATCGAGTCGACATGAATAGTAAAGAACGGATTCAGGTTCACAATCCGAAGGGTACTATCAATCACCACGGGTGATACGGGAAGAATGGTATCGGTTGCATGGGGCATTACCGTGTCCTTTCCGGTGGGCTGTACTTGAGCCTCAACTGACAGTAATCCGGTTAAAAGGATGACTGTCACTGCTACTAGGGTCTTTCTGAACATGTCCGATGCGTTGGTAAAATTGCGCTAAGTTACCTCATTTTCAGCAAAAGCAGGGCTCAACTGGATTGAAAAAAAGAAACCCCATCGTGGAAACGATAGGGTGTAAACCAAAACCAACTGCTTATGAGAAAGAGAGTCTACAAATTGCTTCGCATTTTTTTAAGCGTCGCAGTTTAATATCTTAAACATTCGGCGATGATTACCGGATGCTGATTTGCTTTGCCGAAGGTTTGACTGTTGCTTTCTTCGGAAGGTTTAATTGCAGCACACCGTTTTCATATTTCGCCTGAATGTCGGCTGTTTCAACTTTGTCGTCGATTGTAAAAGATCTTTTGAAAGACTTCTTAACAAACTCGCGGCGAACCCAGTTATTTTTTTCGCCTTCCTGTTTCACCTGCTGCTCTTCGTGTTTGGCTTCAATTGTCAACAGATTCTCATCTACATTGATGGCGAAATCCGACTTTTCAAAACCTGGAGCAACTAATTCGAGTTCGTAAGCGTTTTCATTTTCGCAAATGTTTACCGGAATCGCGTTGTTCCATTTTCCGTTCGGGTCTTTCATACCATAGACGGGCCAATTGCCGAAAAAGTCGTTTAACAGATTGTTAAAGCCGGCGTCAATGGGGCGGGGGGTTAATTTCAGATGTGTCATATCGATTGCTTTTTTTAATTTTTAATGTTTAGAAAGTTTTCAGTTAGTAACTGATCTGTCTGATCCATTACGCCAGTTATTTTTCAAACCTTGTACCAGCCCATTTTTCACTCGCCAAAGCTGCCAGGTGGTCGGTGTTTTCAGCCATTAGCTGTTATATTGGCAGTAGTTGGATTGTTTTTGTGTCAAAATGACGCTTACTGCTTCGGACAACTTTTTAACTAACTTTGTGTTTCAATAAAAACTATAAACTCACAGTATGTATCCTTCCGAAATAGTGGTTCCCATGAAAGAGGAACTGACCGACAATGGTTTTACGGAATTGCTGACTCCCGAAGCAGTGGACGAACAATTGAAAAAAGACGGCACCACGCTGGTGATGATCAATTCAGTTTGTGGTTGTTCAGCCGGTTCAGCGCGGCCAGGTGTTTTGATGGCTGTTTTCAACTCACAGCATAAGCCAGATTTTCTGACGACGACTTTCGCCGGGTTTGATGTGATGGCAGTTCAACGCCTGCGTCAGCACCTGATGCCTTATCCACCTTCATCACCTGCGATCGCATTGTTTAAGAATGGTGAATTGGTTCATTTTATTGAGCGGCACCAGATTGAGGGACGTCCTGCGCAGCTGATTGCGCATAACCTCATCGCTGCATTTGAGGAACATTGCACAAACTAAGGTTGGAGTACCAGTTTTGAATGTGCTGATTTGGGATTTGGATGATTTGACGACAGGGCGAGTTTGCGTCCATCAAATTATCCAATTACCGAAACAGCACATTTTTCATTTCTGGCCGGTGGGTCAGATTTCAATCGTATATTGCCTGCTTAAACAATAGTGTACAATGTATCCCAACCTGTACTTTGCTTTTAAGGATTTGTTTGGTGTGGAATGGTCTTTTTTACGGTTTGTCAATTCATTTGGTTTTTTTGTAGCCATCGCCTTTATACTGGCAGCTATTGTACTGGCAGCCGAGTTGAAACGCAAAAGCCGGGAGGGGCTGTTACAGCCTACGGAAATGGAGACTGTGGTGGGACGTCCGGCTACCGCGGTGGATTTGCTTCTCAATTTTTTGTTAGGTTTTTTGTTGGGGTATAAGATCATTGCGCTCTTCATCATGGACGAAGCGGCAACAGAAGATCCGCAGGCTTTCATTTTTTCCGGCATTGGCAGCTGGCCGGCAGGCATACTACTGGGCTTGTTTTTTGCCGGCATGAAATGGTATGAAAAGAACAAGCAAAAATTACCGAAGCCGGAAAAACGCAAAGTGCGCATATGGCCTCAGGACAGGGTAGGAGAAATGACTATTCTGGCACTGGTGTTTGGCCTGATAGGAGCCAAGATGTTCGATATTTTTGAAAACTGGTCAGCCTTTTTAAATGAACCTTCCTCCTTTTTGTTTTCGCCAGCTGGATTAACATTTTACGGCGGCTTGATCTGTGCCGCAGCCGCAATATGGTGGTATGCGCGCAAACATAAAATTGGTTTCTGGCACCTGAACGACGCGGCAGCACCGGCCCTTATGCTGGCATATGGAGTAGGGCGAATTGGCTGCCAGGTGGCTGGCGACGGTGATTGGGGTATTGAAAATCCAAGGCCCAATCCTTATTCCTGGTTACCCGACTGGCTATGGTCCTACACTTATCCTCATAACGTAAATGAAGTGGGCGAAAAAATTGCCGGCTGCACCGGCAGGTATTGCAATGAATTGCCAGTACCGGTTTATCCTACACCCTTATATGAGGTAATCATGGCTTTGCTGCTTTTCGCTCTGCTGTGGTCGCTTCGCAAAAAAATCAAGGTTCCCGGCCGCATTTTTGCGCTATATCTGATGGTGAACGGACTGGAGCGTTTTTTGATTGAAAAGATCAGGCATAATAACCGGCTCAGCCTATTCGGATTTGAACCGACTCAGGCAGAAGTTATCTCAACATTGCTTTTCCTGGCGGGAGTCATTCTGTGGGTATGGCTTGGCCGAAAGGGGCAGAAATCCACATCACCCAGCTGAGGCTGTGAATATCTTTCCGGATTGCGTAAAAATTGTTAAAATCCGCTGCCATGCCGGTTTTCGGGCGATCCTCAGCGGCGAGCGCAACGGTTTGCGGACGTGTCGCCGGCAATAAATCAGCCCAAAAACTATGAGATTCAGGGATCGTGACGTATTTTTGCAGACGGACGAGGACGGTTTACCAATCTACACCTTTGCAACTTTCTGCAAACAAAGACTGTCTACCATTTGTAGTTTATTAAATTGATGAATCATTATGAGGCAGCTAAAAATTGCTACCCAGATCACGAACAGGGATTCCCAGGCAGTCGAAAAGTATCTGCAGGAAATTTCCAAGATTTCCATGATCACTCCCGAAGAAGAGACAACGCTTGCGCAGCGAATCAAGATGGGTGATCAAAAAGCCTTGGACAAACTGGTGCAGGCCAACCTCCGTTTTGTGGTTTCTGTAGCCAAACAATATCAACACCAGGGCTTGTCGCTCAGCGATCTGATCAATGAGGGTAATCTGGGTTTGATCAAAGCAGCGCAGCGCTTTGACGAAACAAAAGGTTTTAAATTCATTTCATACGCTGTTTGGTGGATTCGCCAGTCGATCCTGCAGGCTTTGGCTGAGCAGGGACGTTTGGTGCGTCTGCCCCAGAACAAAATCGGTACTTACAATAAGGCCAATAAGGCCTATATGGCCTTCGAACAGGAGCATGAGCGTGAGCCTTCAACCGAAGAGCTGGCCGAATTGCTTGAAATGAGTGAGACTGAAATCAATAACATTTTCCAGAGCAATACCCGTCATACTTCGCTGGACGCACCGGTGCATGAAGCTGAAGATGTGGCAATGGGTGATTTGCTGGAAGGTAGCGACGATACTGACGACGATGTGATGAAAGATTCACTTCGCAACGAAATTCGTCGTGTGCTGAAGTCGCTCAGCCCCCGTGAAGCCGAAATCGTAAACGCTTACTTTGGCCTCGACGGTGAACAGGGTGTAACCATTGAACAAATTGGTCAGAAATATGATTTGACCAAAGAGCGCATTCGCCAGATAAAGGAAAGAGCGATCAAACGTTTACAAAAAGCCCGGTACAGCAGCGCACTGAAAGCTTATCTGGGATAAAATAGCAGCTCTTTTTCGTGTAATGCGGAAAAGAAAATTGGTGGGTTTATTTACATGAACAGCTCCGGTCGATACGACGGGAGCTGTTTCTTTTAATGAACTATTGCCGCCGAAAAGTGTTATTACTTTCCCGGTCTTGCAACGATTCCTGCCCTGATCATCCGATTTCCCGACTTTTGCCGGTGCAACTTTTGTTGCCACGAAAGATGGCGATCTTTCATCTTCCACACTTGCCCACATTATCGTATAATGTCGTTTAAAACAACGATTGCTCTTTTGGCAATGCTGTGTACTTTTGCTTGTTGTAATGATGGAGTAAAATAGCAGGTATTGGGGCCTGCCGACGGGCTTGAGTTCGAATTGCACCGTTCTGTCATCTGCAGCGGGCTCATTCTCCGGGTTTTGGCGTTTTGCTTAAATAGACTTTTTTTTGCATAAAACTGAATTTAATCGCTAGTATGGAAAAAGTGCAGGTGTTAATTATAGGAAGTGGTCCGGCCGGCTATACGGCGGCAATATATGCTTCACGTGCCGGTTTGAAACCGGTACTTTATCAGGGAATTCAACCCGGGGGTCAGCTCACAATTACAACGGAAGTGGAAAATTATCCGGGATATCCCGATGGCATCCAGGGGCCCGATATGATGGTTGATTTTGAAAAGCAGGCTAAGCGAATGGGCGCCGATATTCGATTTGGACTGGCAACGCAGGTCGACTTTAGCCAGCGTCCGTTTAAAGTACAAATCGACGAGGAGCAATGGCTCGAAGCCGAAGCGGTGATTATCGCGACTGGTGCTTCTGCCAAGTGGCTGGGACTGGAAAGTGAGCAGCGTTTGAACGGCTTTGGAGTAAGTGCCTGTGCGGTATGTGATGGTTTCTTTTTCAGAGGAAAGGAAGTGGCCATTGTAGGTGCCGGCGATACGGCCGCCGAGGAGGCTCTTTACCTTTCAAAACTCTGCACTACCGTACACATGCTGGTTCGCCGCAGCGAAATGCGCGCCAGCAAAATAATGCAGGATCGTGTTTTGAAAACAGCCAATATCAAAGTGTACTGGAATTCTGAAACAGAAGAAATCATCGGCGACAAAACAGTAACGGCGGTGCGCATCAAAAACAACCTGTCGAATGAAACTCAGGAGATTCCGATAAACGGGTTCTTTGTTGCCATTGGCCACGAGCCGAATTCCGGTATCTTTAAAGGCTTCCTTGACATGGATGAGGCTGGATATATCAGGACTGTGCCGGGTACCAGCAAGACGAATGTGGAAGGTGTATTTGCTGCAGGAGATGTACAGGACAAAGTGTATAGGCAGGCTGTAACGGCGGCAGGCAGCGGATGCATGGCGGCATTGGACGCCGAACGCTTCCTGGCGGCACAGGAATAACCAACCCAAAACCTACAACTTGTCAGACATTCTTCATATCTATCTTCGTAACTGCCGGTTTAGGGCCTTTCATGGCCTGTATCCGGAAGAAAGGCAAAAAGGAAACGATTTTGTGGTGAATATGTCGGTGAGTTATTCACCAAAGTCCGGCACGATTACTGCTCTGGAAGACACGATCGATTATGCAAAGCTGTTTGCCTTACTGAATGAAGCCATGAAGGAACCGGTTGATTTATTGGAAACACTTGCTCAGGAGCTGGCTTCGAATATTCAGCGTATGTATCCTGAAGTGCAGGAGATTGAAATTGAAGTTGAAAAACTGAACCCGCCTATTGATAGTTTCAATGGCTCTGCCGCCGTAAGGTTGCTGCGAAAAAAATAGCCGGTACTTCATTGTTGCAGACGATATTAAATTAAATGATTGAAGAAGATATTTTCCATAAAAGCTGAGAACGCGGCCGCTGGCAATTTGCTGGTAGTCCGGTTGGGCAACGGCCATTTCAGTTATGCAGTATGCAGCGGGGAAGGGAAGGTAATAGACGAATTGGGTTACTACACCTTAACAGAGGCACTGGACGAAAACAGCCTGATGCAGATTTACCAGCAGGAAGATGCCCTGCGCCGCCAGTTCGATACCATTCGCATCGGACTTGATTTTGCTGAATCGGTGATGGTGCCGGCCATGCAGACTTCCAATTTCCCTGCAAGGGCGGCCATTGAATTACAATATGGCCAGCCTGGTCCGGTAGAATACCGCTCAGAAACTATTCGCGGCTGGCAACTCAATAATCACTATGCAGTGCCGGCTGGAATACTACACTGGCTGCAGACACATTTTGCCAATGCCCTCTTCACACAGGGGTATTCGGCCGATTTATGCAGGGTAGAAGGAACCGATTTTGAAGGAGCCCTTTCGCTGGATTTCAGAGCGGAGGAATTCACGGTAATCGCATCCCGATCTAATAAGTTATTACTGACACAAACTTATCCTTACGAAAATCCGGCAGATGTTTTGTACTACCTACTCCGGCTGGCGCAGGAGTTCGGGTTTTCACAACAGGAGGTGCGTGTTTATCTTTCGGGGCTGATTGAAAAGGAATCTTCGCTTTACCGCGAGTTGTATCAATATTTTATTCATGTGCGATTTCGCGAAGCGGCCTGGCAGTTCCCGGATTCATCGGAACTCTTGCCACCGCACTATTTCGCCGCACTTTACGATTTAGCACAATGCGGATAATTGGAGGAGAACATGGCGGCAGGAAATTCAATCCGCCTTCTAAAATGCCTTATACCCGTCCTACCACCGACATTGCCAAGGAGGGGCTTTTCAATGTGCTTCAGCATAAACTCGATATACCCACACTGCGAACGCTTGATCTATTTGGGGGAACAGGAAGCATTAGCTACGAACTTGCATCACGCGGAGCAGAGGATCTGACCATTGTCGAGAAAGACAATGCCATGTTTACGTTTATAAAAAAAACGGCGGAAGAACTTCGAATAACAGGGCTAAAGCCCGTTAAAATGGACGTCTTTCGTTTCCTGGAGCAGTGTACAGAAAAGTTTGATTTCATTTTTGCAGGTCCTCCGTATGCGCTCACCCATATCGACGATTTGCCGCGGCTCGTGTTTGAAAAAGACCTGCTTAATCCTGGAGGATGGTTCGTACTGGAACATACCCCCCGGAACGATTACAAACAGTTTCTGAATTACAAACAGGAAAAGAATTACGGCACAACCATCTTCAGTCTTTTTCAACAGCCCGTAGCTGATCAACCCGAACCATAATTGGCGATCATGGACAAAAAAACTGTTCGGCAATATTTTCGCGAAAAACGAAAATCGCTGAGTAAGGCGGAGCGGTTGAAATTGGATGATCTCATCCTGATCCAGTTTCAGCAATTGGTATTGCCGCCACTGCAAACGATATTTAGCTATCATCCCCTGGAACTGCATCACGAACCGGAAACCGCGTTTTGTGTTCGTTTTCTGGAGTTTCGCCATCCCGGGCTTCAGATTGCCTATCCCCGAACCAATACTACGTCATGGACCATGGAAGCCATTTTGACTGGGCCCGACACCGAGTTTGAGCTGGCCAGCTTCAATCTGCCGGAACCAGTTGGCGGGGAAATAGTGAATCCCGAGAACATCGACCTGGTGTTAGTCCCGATGCTGGCATGCGACCGGGAGGGGTATCGCGCCGGATTTGGAAAGGGCGTGTACGATCGCTTCCTCGCTCGTTGTCGGCCTGATTGCATTAAGGTAGGTCTCAGTTATTTTGAGCCCATTGAAAAAATCGAAGACCGGGATGAATTTGACGTACCTTTAAACTTTAGCGTTACGCCCGGCACTATCTATGTTTTTTAATTGGTTCTTACAGTCCTTCCGTTTGCTTTTGTTGCCTTTTTCCCTGGTCTACTGGCTGGTAATAGGCATCCGAAACTGGATGTATGACCGGGGCATCCTTAAATCCACTTCATTCGGCCTTCCTATGATTTGCGTGGGCAACTTGTCAGTAGGCGGCACAGGTAAATCACCGATGGTAGAATTTTTAGTTCGCAGTTTACGTGCGCATTTTCGCGTAGCCACCCTCAGCAGGGGATACAAACGTAAAACGCGGGGCTATGCGCTGGCCAATGAGCAAACGACCGCACTCGAAATTGGGGATGAGCCCATGCAGTTTCATCTGAAATTTCCTGAAATACCTGTTGCCGTTGGCGAAGATCGGATTGAAGCTGTTGCACAATTATTGCATGATCATCCTGAAACAGAGCTGATCATCCTGGACGATGCCTTGCAACATCGGGCCATTCAGGCAGGTTTAAACATCCTGTTGACAGAATATGCAAACCTGTACACACGCGATTTTTATCTGCCTGCCGGAGACCTGCGCGATCTGAAATCATCGGCACGACGCGCACATTGGGTGGTAGTGACCAAATGTCCGCCCGACCTGAACGATGCGGAGCGTAACCGAATAAGAAAAGAATTGCGACTGATGGAGAGCCAGCTATTGTTTTTCGCCTGCATGGACTATAGCGATCCCTACCTGATCGGCAGCCAGAAAACACGCGCTATTGATGCAAACGACGAAGTATTGCTGGTGACCGGTATTGCCAATCCCAAGCCTTTGCAGCAGTATCTGGAGGGTGTTTGCAAGAGTTATCAGCTGCAGGCATTTTCGGACCACCATATTTTTACGATAGATGATTTGAGGGAAATAAGAAAGCGGTACCACGCCCTTTCAGCCGAAAAAAAAATGCTGCTGACAACAGAAAAAGATGCGGTTCGTTTGTTGAAATTTAAGGACGAGCTTAGTGAGATGCCGATTTATG
The DNA here is from genome assembly GCA_046297935.1 of Chitinophagaceae bacterium. Classification (GTDB taxonomy): domain Bacteria; phylum Bacteroidota; class Bacteroidia; order Chitinophagales; family Chitinophagaceae; genus CAYMZZ01. The sequence goes on along the minus strand of JBKBHA010000014.1, from coordinate 58,801 downwards.
TGCTTCCCGTAAGACATCGTTTTTTGTTTGGAGAAGAAGAGCAGTTAAATGAGTTATTAAAAATGTTTGTCAGAAATTTTCCGGCAACAGAAAAAAATTAGATTATGGGTAAGAAAAATAGTGGCCGAAAAAAGGTCAGGCATAGCACAGCCGAAGGTAAAACCTTCAAAGGTGTGCTCGACATAACACGGTCCGGAATGGGTTTCGTGATTGTGCCGGAAATGGAAACTGATATACTTATCAGACCCAACGATTTTCAGACAGCCATGCATGGCGATACCGTGCGTGTACGTGCAAAAGCAGGAGGCGGTCGCCGCTTGCAGGGTGAAGTAACGGAGGTGGTTGAGCGCAAAAGAACTGAATTCATTGGCCAGATTCAGTTGAATGAAAATTTTGCGTTTTTCATTGCCGAAACCGACAAGCCGATGCCGGATTTGTATATCCCGCTATCGCAAACCCGCGGCGCCAAAACCGGCGATCGGGTAGTGGCCAGGCTGGTGAAATGGGAAAAAGGCGATAAACGCCCTGTAGGAGAAGTGGTAGAAGTGCTTGATGCTGAAAACAGCAACGATGCCGCCATGAAGGAGATTATGCTCGAAAACGGATTTCCCCTTGAATTTCCCGACGACGCGCTTGAAGTTGCCGCGCGCATCCCCGATCGGATTACCGAAACGGAGATCAGTCGCCGAAGGGATATTCGTTCTATCTTAACCTTCACTATTGATCCGGTAGATGCAAAAGATTTTGATGATGCCCTTTCTTTTCGGGTGCTGAAAAATGGCCTTTTTGAAATCGGTATTCATATTGCCGATGTCAGTCATTATGTAGAACCCGACACGGCACTCGATAAAGCGGCATACCAGAAAGCCACTTCTGTTTATCTGCCAGACCGGGTGAATCCGATGCTGCCAGAGCATATTTCAAACGTTTTGTGTTCGCTTCGACCCAATGAAGACAAACTTTGTTTTTCAGCGATCTTTCAGGTCAATGCCAAAGCAGAAGTGAAGCAATACTGGCTGGGTAGAACCGTGATACATAGCGACCGACGGTACACATATGAGGAAGCTCAGGAAATTATAGAATCCGGTGAAGGAGATCATGCCGATATTATTCTGCAATTAAACGGGTTGGCACAGAAACTTCGCAAAAAGCGGTTTGCGAAAGGCGCCATCAATTTCAGTTCACAGGAAGTACGCTTTAAGCTCGACGAAAACGGGGATCCCATAGGCATTATGATCAAGGAAAGCAAGGAGGCCCATCAGCTGATCGAAGAATTCATGTTGCTGGCTAACCGTTACGTAGCCGAAAACGTGTCGAAAGTGAAAGTAAACAACCGTGAACTGCCTTTTCCTTATCGCATTCACGATACCCCCGATCAGGAGAAATTATTACCCTTTATCGCTTTTGCCAACAAGTTCGGGCACCGGTTCGATATGTCGACGCCCGAGAAGATTGCCACATCCTTCAATCAGCTTTTGAAAGATGCAAAAGGAAAGCCTGAACAGCATGTGCTGGAGCAACTGGGCATCCGTACCATGGCGAAGGCTAAATATACCACCAGCAATATCGGCCATTACGGGTTGGGTTTCGAACATTATTGCCATTTTACCTCACCCATTCGCCGTTATCCCGATATAATGGTCCACCGAATTTTGCAGGAAGTGCTCGATAACAGGGCATCAATTGACAAAAAGCTCGAAGACCGTTGTAAACATTGCAGCGATCGCGAACGTGCCGCAATGGAGGCGGAACGTGCCGCGAACAAATACAAACAAGTGCAGTTTATGCAAAAGCATCTGGGTGAAGAATTTGACGGGGTGATTAGCGGTGTAGCTGCATTTGGCTTTTGGGTAGAGACGGTTGATCACAAATGTGAAGGGTTGGTGAGCGTAGCCAGCCTGATGGAGTACGACGAATTCCGGCACGTGGAATCAGAATATTGCCTGGTAGGTATGCGTAGCGGACTCAAGTTTCGAATGGGCGATAAAGTGAAGATACAGGTGGCTGCGGCTAACCTGGCTAAACGGCAGCTCGATTATGTGTGGGTTGTGGGGGAGGATGAGGGAGCGACCAGAGGAAAGAAGAAAAAGGGTAAAAAGTGAATATGGGGAGTGGAGAGTGGGGAGAGGTGAGAGGTGAGAGGGGAGTGGAGAGTGGGGATGTAATTAAATTGAACTAATTGTTGAAATATGCAATCGTACAGTCAGTTGTCGGAGAAATTTGCGGCGCATTTTGCTACTTACCGGTTTCCCGAACATCCTGCTACTTTATATGAGCCTAACAATTATTTTCTCTTACTCGGCGGAAAAAGAGTGAGGCCGGTATTGTGCCTGATGGGGAATGATTTGTTTGAAGAAATTCATGCCGATGCCTGGAAGCTCGCCACCTCAATCGAGTTGTTTCACAATTTCACGCTTATCCATGACGACATCATGGATAAGGCTCCTTTGCGTCGGGGTATGGAAACCATTCCTTTCAAATACGGCGACAATACCGCCATACTGGCTGGCGATGTTATGCTGATTGCAGCTTATGAGTTGCTGGCGGGCTTGCATCGCGATGTAATTCATCCTATTCAACAGCTATTCAATCAAACAGCACGGGAGGTGTGCGAGGGCCAGCAGATGGATATGGATTTTGAGAAGAGACAGGATGTAACGCTGGACGAATACCTGAAAATGATTGAACTGAAAACCTCCGTGTTATTGGCTGCGAGCTTGAAGATGGGCGCAATATTAGGGGGGGCAGGTCAGCGCAATCAAAACCTGCTGTATGAATTCGGTCGTAAACTGGGTTTGGCGTTTCAGGTGCAGGACGATTACCTCGACGCATTTGGAGATCCGGCAAAATTTGGAAAGCAGGTGGGTGGCGATATTTTAGCCAACAAAAAGACCTTTCTGTTAATTCATGCCCTCGAAACCGCAAATGCCGGGCAAAAGAGCGAACTTCTGTCGCTACTTTCATCAAATCCGCCCGACAAAGTAGAAAAGGTACTTCAGCTATTCCAGGATTGCGGAGTTGATCAATGGGCTCGGCAACTCAAGAATCAATATCGTGAAGAAGCCTTCAATCATCTGGATGATATAGCGGTGTTGAGTGACAGGAAAACTGCACTTAAAGAGCTTGCTGATTTTTTGGTGAGCAGGGAAAGTTGAGAGATGTTGAATTGTTGAAATGTTGAATTGTTGAGTTGTTGAGGTGTTTGGTTGTTGAGTTGCCGGGCGGTCGAGTTGTTTGGTTGTTGAGTTGTTCTGCACTTTTCGGGTGCAAATCTGTGTTATCTGCGTAAAAATCTGCGCGATCTGCGGGAACAGAAATTAAATTCTTTAAAGATTGGACAGAACCATTGAGCACTGATACCCTCTTTAACCGCAGAGGGAACTGAGTTTTTTCTCAGAGAACGCGGAGATCGATTGAGAGTGATGTCAGATTCGAGCACGGAAAAAGTCCTCCCCTTTCACAGCGCAAAACCTCAGCGAACTTTGCGGTTAAGCGGGTGCCGGGCCTCGCAGCCGTCGTGCAAATCTGTAAGAGCGGCTGCTTTCGGTTTGTGCAGGTATTTCCCCTTTTTTCCGCTAAAATTCTTACTTTTTAATTTTTACTTTTTACTTTTTGTTATTTTGAGCGGAAAACCAACTGCATGGCAAGTCCTTTTTTTCGTAGGAAGTCAATTGACCTGATCAAAAAAGAATACGAAGCCGGACAGGCCGACCATTCCGGAGGATTGAAAAAGGTTTTAGGCGTAAGGGACCTGACCTTTCTGGGCATTGCGGCAGTAATAGGAGCCGGTATTTTTTCAACCATTGGTGGGGCTGCTTACGAAGGCGGTCCCGGAATTTCCGTTCTATTCATTATTACGGCAGTTACCTGCGGTTTTTCAGCGCTTTGTTATGCCGAATTTGCCAGCCGCGTGCCGGTAGCAGGTAGTGCCTACACCTACTCATACGTTACTTTCGGCGAACTCATTGCATGGATCATAGGCTGGGCCCTTATTCTCGAATACGCGATTGGTAATATTGTGGTTGCCATTTCCTGGAGCAGTTATTTCAATAATCTTCTGGTAAATTTATTTGGCATTCATTTGCCCGACTGGCTGCTGGTGGATCCGCAAACCGCTTCTAATGCATTTAACGAAGCCAGCAACGCCATTGCCAACAGTGCAACAATACCGATCACAGCTGAACAACTCAAATCCTACCAGTTTGCCATTGATGCCTACAATAATGCACCCACGATTGGAAATATGCATGTGTTTTTCAATCTGCCGGCGTTTATTGTGGTTTGCCTTATCACCTGGTTGGCCTATATCGGAATCAAAGAAAGCAAGCAATCGGCCAATTTCATGGTGATCTTTAAAGTGCTGGTCATCATTTTTGTAATTATCGCCGGTGCGTTTTATGTAGACACTAATAACTGGAGCCCTTTCATGCCTAACAGAATGGAAGGAGTGTTGAAGGGCGTGTCGGCCGTTTTTTATGCTTACATAGGCTTTGATGCCATTTCAACTACGGCGGAAGAATGTAAGAATCCGCAGCGGGATATGCCGCGGGGTATGTTGTATTCGCTGCTTATTTGTACGGTGCTCTATATTCTGATTGCGTTGGTCTTGACAGGCATTGAAAACTATTCGATGTTCAAGGATGTACAGGATCCTCTTGCTTTCGTATTTGAGAACCGTGCACCCTGGATTGAAAGAATCGTTTCGATCAGTGCGGTAGTAGCAACTACATCGGTGATGCTGGTTTTTCAGTTGGGTCAGCCTCGCATTTGGATGAGCATGAGTCGCGACGGGCTGTTGCCGAAAAAATTCCAGAAGATTCACCCCAGGTATCAGACGCCTTCTTTTGCCACACTGGTAACAGGCCTTATTGTTGGCTTGGGCGCTCTTCTTTTACAGGGGGGCTTAATGACTGATCTTACCAGCATCGGAACCCTTTTTGCCTTTGTACTGGTATCCGGCGGTGTTTTGCTGTTGCCGAAAATACCGAAGGAGCCCGGCAAATTCAGATTGCCCTATATAGATGGCCGCTGGATTATTCCGGTTTTCTATATCGCTTTTGTCTATTCCTTCCGCCTGCGGATCGAAGAGGCATATTATAATTTTCTCAAACTCTTCGGCCAAATAGATGCGGTTAGCTTTGAAGAAGTATTGTTCCTCTTTTTTGTGATCATTGCGGGCATACTGACTGTGCTGACTGCCATTCGGCGTTTTTCCTTTATTCCTATTATGGGAGTGTTGTCCTGTCTTTACCTGTTGGTGGAAATACCAGCCATTAGCTGGCTCTGGTTTTTTGTCTGGATGCTGCTTGGTCTGATCATCTACTTTTTCTATGGACAACGGAATTCAAAACTTGCTGGCAAAGGATAGGAAGGCATCTGTTTCTTACCACTGAAATCGTAAATTTGCAGATTGTATCCGCGAATAGCGGCGGCAAAGGAGCAGGTTTATGAAATATGAAATTGGCGATACGGTATTGATATTGCTGTCGAACGAAGAAGGGCAGGTGGTGGATATCATCAACGAGAAGATGGTGATGGTGGAAGTGCGTGGCGTGCGTTTTCCGGTCTATATGGATCAGATTGATTTTCCTTATTTCAGGCGATTCAGCCAGAAGAAACAGGTCAGTAAGAAGCAAAAAACCTACGCTGAAGACATTCGCCGCGAAAAGCCGACCCAGACTGAACGTAAGAAAGAAGGAGTATTGTTGAGTTTTTTACCCGTGCTTGATACCGATGAGTTTGGCGACGAAGTGGTGGAGTTATTGAAGCTGCACCTGATTAATCAAACTCCGGAGGCTTACGAGTTCAGTTATCAGCTACAGTTTTTTGGAGAAAAAGATTTTGAGCTGAAGAATACTATTCAGCCCTGGCAGGATTTTTACCTGCACGATATACCTTTTTCCGATCTAAACGATAGTCCTTCCTATCATTTTGATTTTAGTCTGTTGAAACCCGATCGCAGGAAAGCAACTCATTTTGAAGCGTCAGTTAGAATAAAGCCCAAACAGTTTTTCGCGAAGCTGGAAGAAATCAGAAAAGAAAATAAAGCCACCTTTTCTTATCTGTTGATGGCCGATTATCCTGATAAGATAGAGGAGGATGTAATTGAGCTGGGTCCACTGGCCCGGAAAGGATTTAAAGTATACAATGCTGCCGAAGCGCGCCGGCATCTGGAGCCTGCCCGAAGTCTCGTTGATCTGCACATTGAAAAGTTGACCAACCACTGGGAAAATATGGATGCCTTTGACATGCTGACCCTGCAGCTTCAGACATTTGAAAAATTCTACGATCTGGCCGTTGCTCACCGGCTTCCTCAGATCATATTTATTCATGGAGTAGGCGAAGGAAAGCTCCGCGATGAATTGCACGCTCTGCTCCGCCTCAAAAAAGAGGTCAAATCATTTGTAAACCAATACGACCCCCGCTATGGCTATGGTGCCACGGAGGTTTGGATGGAATACAGGGCGTAATGTGCAAATGTGCAAATGTGCAAGTGTGAAAATGTGCAAATGTGCAAATGTGAAAACCTGCCTGCCGGCAGGCAGGTTTTCACACTTGCACATTTGTAAGCCGTATCTTTGCTCTGGCTGCAGGCCGGGCTATCGCGTCCCGATTTTATTGGGAGGAGGAAAGTCCGGACAGCACAGGGCAATGCACCGGTGAATAGCCGGGTGGCGGTAACGCCAACAGATAGTGCCACAGAAAATTACCGCTTGCGGTGGCTACGGCTGCCGGAGGTAAGGGTGAAAACGTGAGGTAAGAGCTCACGGCTGTTGTTGGTAACAACAATGGCGGGTAAACCTTGCATGCTGAAATGTCACGTATACCCCGGTTGGACGGCTGTGAAAATGGCCGCCAGGTGAGCGGCTCGTTCACTTTCGTAAAAAACAGGGGAGGGTAGACAGCTTGATCCGACGGGGTAACTCGCCGGACAGATAAATGATAGCCGGCCCGCTTGCGGGTGACAGAATCCGGCTTACAGGCCTGCAGCCACTGCATTATGATGCCGGTTCATGCACCCATGACCGGCATCACCCTTTTATAAGGTTACCGAAGTATCCTCCGGCTTCCATCATCCAGGCAATGCCCAAATGCACCAACAATCCGCCATAAACATTACGGGTGTGATAGGAAACAATACCGAGCAATGTTCCACCAAAAAAAGAACTGATACATTCACCCAAAGGCTTGCCAAAATGGATAGAGCAATAAAAACAGGCCATTGGCAATATCGCATCCTTTCCTAACCATCGGCTGAATCCCACCACCAGGAGCCCTCGAAAGAAAACTTCGATGGAAACGAAATCGGTGCCATAACCTAATTCAAACAGCATTCGGTAAAGCCAGGGAAATGAGGCGTCTGTTGGCAACGGTGTGATCTGCCGAAGGCGCGGATAAGCTTCCAAAAAATCAGTCTGGGTCGAAGCAGCCCCTATAAGTGGCACCATGATCAGCAGCATTTGCAAGTAGGGCTTCCATTTCAAATTGTCGGTGGTTAAGCCAAGGAGCTGCCTCGGTTTGGCCAGCAACGAAGAAATGAACCATAACAACGGAAACAGGATGGACAATCGCAATGGCCAGTATAACACTTTGTTCCAGTAAAGCTCCCAATCCCGGTTTTCGAAACCGCTGATATACGTGTTAGCTCCCACTTTAATGGCAAAAAGTACCGGAGCCATCCAGAAAATTATGCTCGCAGCTCCAACTTTTTTACGCGGCCTGGAAAAAAGGATCAGGCATAGCGGCGGATAATAAGCAATAGCATAAACCAGAAATGGGGCTGAATAATCGGCAAGTGGTAACCAATCCGACTGATAAATACGTCCTTCCAGATCCCAACTATAATTCAGGTAAACCAGCACCGCTATCCAGCAGCTGGCAACGATCCATTTAAATAAATTTATCTCTTTGATATACAGTCGTATAAAGCCTAGAATCTCGCGCATTTTCCGATGGTTGTATCGTTTTTTTTAAAGTCGCGTTAAACTTCCCCGCTCATTCAGTTTCCAAGATAGCGTGTTTACTACCCTTAACCCTAAATGTATAACCATGAATTTATCATTCAATCCCCGTTTGGCAGTAGCAGCTGCCCTTTTCCTTGCTTCCGGCGTTTTGTTTTCCTGCCAGAAATCGAACGATGTGAATCAGGAACCGCTAACCGAAGAGCAAAGCACTGAGTATTCATCAGAAGCCCTGGAGGCCGACGGCAGTTATGAAGATGTGCAGGATATTGCCATGACAGCAGCCGGAGAAGAAGGGCTGGAAGCATCAGGTCGCGGTAATGATGGCGTTCGCGTGTACGTGTTTGCCCGGTTGCGCCTTCGCATTGGCCAGTGTGCTAACATTTCAGTGTCTCCTGAAGATGGCAGCTATCCCAAAACCGTCACCATCGATTTCGGAAATGGTTGCCTGGGTCTCGACGGCAAATTCAGAAAAGGAAAAATCATCCTGGTTTACACCGGTCCGATACGTGAGTCAGGTTCGGTCCTCACTATTTCACTGGAGAATTTTCAATTGAACCGTGCAAAAATTGAAGGCACGAAAATAATTACCAACATGAGTGACAACGGAAATATCAAGTATACCGTTGCTGTTGAAGATGGCAAAGTGACCTTCCCCGGCCGCCGTGGCTACAAATACGAACAGTTGAAATACGTGGCCCAGGTACAGGGTGGTGCAACAGATGAACTGTCGGACGACGTGTATAAGATCGAAGGCCGCTCGCAGACAAACTTCAACAATGGCCTCTCAGTTACCCTGAACACGGAGGCAGCTCTCGAGAAAAAACTGGCCTGCCCCTGGATCAGCAATGGTTTGTTGAAAGTGAAATTAAATGATCGTGTATCGCTGCTCGATTACGGCTATCCGAACAACGGCGACTGCGATAACAAAGCCTTGCTTAGTTGGAATGCAGGTGCCAATACCCATGTGGTAGTACTTCCCTGATCCGGACGCCCTTAACCATAAAACAATCCTTAGTTTTGCTCGCATGAAGAAGTGGTACTTCGCTCATGCGAGCCTTTTTTTTGTGATATGCCTGTTCAATTCCTGTGGACTTGTCGGGCGCTTGAGCAAACTGGCACCCATCGAATTGATTGTGCTGGATCAAAAAACGCTGCCAGGTAATATACGCTTTCAAGACACGCAGGTCGGAGGACTTTCCGGTATAGATTATGACCCGACACAGGATTGCTATTACCTTATTAGCGACGATCGTTCACAACAACAGCCGGCACGTTACTATACGGCACGAATTCAAATAAGCAATCGCAGCATCGACAGTATTCAACTGTTGAGGGTCGACACTCTTCGTGATCGGCAGGGCCGGCCTTATGGGCCCAGGTCGGTTGATCCGGAAGCGATCCGCTTCGATGCTTTGTCCGGCTTTCGGGTATGGACCAGCGAGGGTGAGCGCAACCCCTACACAGGGAGAATGACAAACCCATCAGTAAACCTTATCAATCAGCGCGGATTCCAACTTGACAGTATCGCGGTGCCGGAACATTTACAAGTTTACCGGACGGAAAGAGGAAGCCGTGATAATGGTACGCTTGAAGCGCTCAGCTTTTCACCCGATTACCGCCAGATTTGGGTAGGCATGGAAGAGCCGCTTATTGAAGACGGTGGTCGAATAGATACTAATGACAATAGCAGTTATGTCCGCCTGCTGGCCTTTGACCGCTTTTCCAAACAACTGCGCGCAGAATATGCATATCAGCTTGAGAAAGTGGCGCATACTCCACAGCCTGCAAACGGTTTCCGGATAAACGGTGTTTCGGAAATACTGTTTCTTGACAGCCTGCGATTGCTGGTGATGGAGCGTTCATTCAGCACAGGGACGCGTAGTAGTACGGTTCGCATATTCCTGGCCAGTCTGGAAGGGGCGACGCCAATCCAAAATTATTCGCTGAAAGATCAGCCGGAGGTAAAGCCGCTGACCAAACGCTTGTTGCTCAATACGGACAAACTGGGTTGGCATGTCGACAATCTGGAAGGGATGTGCTGGGGCCCGCGTCTGCCCAATGGGAACCGCTCTCTGATTATTGTTTCAGACGACAACTTTTCCAATATTCAGGAAACTCAGTTCTGGCTGATGGAATTGAAGGAAAAGTAGTTGGCCCGGTAGCAAGCCCGCAGACGCAATTTAAAAGTAGCGGTCTGTCGATTTTTTCGCTACAAAATCAAAACTGTTTTTTATATTCACTACCTACAATTAGGCTTATGCGAATAGTTCCGCTACTGATCAGCGCCACGGTAACGATTGGACTGGTATATGTATTGAACCGAAGCTGGGGTGCCGTACCCCCAATGGGAAAGTTTTTGAGTCCTCAGCAGGGGTTCTGGCAAAATGCAGAAGCGACCGATCATGAATTTGGGGGAAATTTGTCGTTTGCAGCATTGAAAGGGAAAGTAAGTATCTATTTCGACGAGCGGTTGGTTCCACATGTGTTTGCGGAAAATGACGAAGACCTCTACTTCGCGCAGGGCTATCTGCACGCCAAATTCCGACTTTTTCAAATGGACCTGCAAACACGGGCTGCTGAAGGCAGAGCCAGCGAAATTGCCGGAGAGGCAGCCATCAACTACGATCGCGAACAGCGTAGGCTGGGCATGAGGTATGCCGCCGAGAATGCTTTGGAAGAAATGGAGAAAGATCCTGTAAGCAAGTCGGTATTTGATGCTTATACACGGGGAGTAAATGCCTATATCGAATCGCTCACAGAAAGCGAACTGCCCATTGAATACAAGCTGCTCAATTTTCGGCCAGAGGGCTGGTCTAACCTGCGAACTGCATTGTTGTTGAAGATGATGGCAAAGATGCTTTCTTCAGGTACGGAAACAGACTTTGAAAACACTCACGCCCGCACCGTGTTTACCAATGAACAGTTTAACCTAATTTATCCGCAGGTAGATGATTCTTTGCGTCCCATTGTGCCGAAGGGAACTGTTTTTCCTGCTCGTGGCATCATACCGGTGGCACCTGCTGGCGTCGACTCGGCGTATGTGAACGCTCCAGGTCGCGCAGTTACACAACGCGAAACCGACCGGCCAGATCCGGGTAATGGAAGCAACAACTGGGTTTTGTCTGGCTCTCGCACTGCTTCAGGTGCTCCTATACTTGCAAATGATCCGCATCTGGAACTTTCCCTGCCTTCGATATGGTATGAAATGCAGCTTCATGTTCCTGGCAGCAATGCTTACGGAGTCACTTTACCTGGAAGTCCATTTATAATTATCGGATTCAACGATCAGATTGCCTGGGGGGTAACCAATGCGGGCCGTGACGTAAAAGATTATTTCGAAATCCGTTTCAAAGACGACAGTCGCCGCGAATACTGGTACAATGGACAGTGGACTCCAACCAAACTGCGCCCGGAATTGATTAAGGTAAAAGGCGGAGCCGATGTAATGGATACCGTTGCTTACACCGTATTTGGTCCGGTACAGTTTGATGGCAGTTTTAAGGCTGCAGAAGATGATACGCGAAATCTGGCGCTACGCTGGGTGGCCCATGAACCGAGCAACGAAGGCATCACATTCTACAAATTGAATCGCGCGACCAGCTATGATGAGTACGTGTCCGCTATTTCCAATTTTCAATGTCCTGCTCAAAACTTTGTGTTTGCTTCAAAGGCGGGCGATATTGCGATTTGGCAGCAGGGCAGATTTCCTGCTCGCTGGAAGGACCAGGGGCTTTACATTATGCCCGGTTCAGATTCGACTTATAACTGGCAGGGCTTTATTCCGCAGGCTGAGAATCCACATTCGTTGAATCCCGATCGTGGTTACCTGGAGAGTGCTAACCAGCGGCCGGTGGATTCCACTTATCCGTATTTTATTCCCGGCGGTTATATTACTCCACGAGGAGTGGCCATTGAAAAATTCCTTTCGCAAATGAGCGCGGCCACTGTGCAGGATATTCAACGGCTTCAGAATAATTACTACAATGTACAGGCCGCCATGATTCGTCCGGTCATGATGAAATGGATGGACAGAAGCGGTTTGTCGGAACTGGAAGGACAGTACCTGAACACCCTGGAAGATTGGAACCTGGAAGCGACACCCGACTCAAGAGGACAAACTATTTTTCAGGCCTGGTGGGACAGTTTGCAGGTGGCATTATGGCGCGACGAACTGAATCAGGCCAAACCTGCCCTGGCCTGGCCTGATGCCGAAACGACTATTGAATCCTTGCTTCGCGATAGCACGGCATTTGTATATATTGACAACATTGAAACACCGGCAAAAGAAACACTGACCGAATTGCTGGCCATTTCCTTTCAGAAAGCGACCACTTTTCTGAGAGAACTGGAGAAGGAAGGAAGGTTGGAATGGTCCAAATTCAGGAAGCCAACTGTTTACCATTTGCTTAAACAAAATCTGTTACCTTTTGCCAGGCAGGATTTGCCGGTAGGAGGCAATGGAAATATAATTAATGCGATGAAACACAGTCATGGTCCAAGCTGGCGAATGGTGGCGCAGTTAAGCGCTGCGACCGAAGCCTACGGGGTGTACCCGGGAGGACAAAATGGTAACCCGGGAAGCAGATTCTACGACAATTTTATAGACACCTGGGCAAGGGGGGAGTACTACCCATTGTGGGTTATGAAAAAGTCGGACGCAATTGATCGCAAAGTTCGTTGGACACTGGAACTATCGGGCAAATAACAAATCACACTTCTTTCAAATTCATTTGATCACTACCATATTTTAAGTTCATGAAATTTTTCGTTGCTTTCTTACTCACGGCCGTACTTGCCTTTCTGGCCGGCATCTGGCTTCCCTGGTGGTCGCTGGCTCTGGCCGCATGTGTGGCTGGATGCCTGATACCCCAAACAGCCTTGCGAAGCTTTCTTTCAGCTTTTATCGCCCTTTTCCTGTTGTGGGCCGGACTGGCATTTTGGATCGACTATAGCAACGACAGTGTGCTTTCTGTACGCGTGGCTGGTCTCCTGCCGGGACCTGATACCGGTTTGTTTATGGTGCTGGTGACGGGACTGGTAGCCGGCATTGTTGCAGGGCTTGCTGCCCTCACCGGACATTATCTTCGCGCCCGGCCTCGTCATAACCGTTGATGCTTTTAGCCTTTTTGTAACAAAGGCGGGATTAATTTCGTCTGGTAATTTTTTCTATGACCAGAATTATACTCGCTTTTTTACTACTTCATTTCATTTCACCGGCCTTTGCCGGAACTATTTCAGGCAGAGTAACTGATCAAAATGGTCAACCGCTCGCCTATGCCTCCATCACAGTTAGTGGCAGCAAGGTTGGAACAACCACCAACAGCCAGGGACGTTATCAGTTAAATCTCAGTCCAGGTACCTACCTGCTGCAGTGTCAGTACGTAGGATATGCCAGACTTGAAAAAGAGGTGATTTTAACAAGGGACCCGCAGACAGTTGATTTCATGCTCGTTCAACAGCCATTGACCTTGCAGGAAGTAATTGTAAAAAAAGGGGAAGATCCAGCTTACGAAATTATAAGGCAGGCTATAGCAAAACGAGAATATTATAATAATCAGGTCGATTCACTTTCTGTAAAAGTTTATATCAAAGGCCTGATGCGATCCGACGGCTTACCCAAGCGGCTTATGGGTCAGAAAATTGAACGAAGTGCCGACGACGGACTTGATTCGCTGGGACGGGGCATTGTGTTCCTGTCGGAGTCGGTAACTGAAGTGGATCTCGTTCGCCCAGATCAAATAAAATACCGTGTCATTTCGTCGAGAGAAAGTGGGGGAGGTTATGGTTTGAGTTTTCCTTTCTTTATAAATTTCTACCAAAACAATGTTAGTGTTTTTGGCAACAACCTCAATCCTCGTGGTTTTATTTCTCCCATTGCCAACGGCGCATTACACTACTACCGGTTCCGCTATCAGGGAAGCTTTGTGGAAGACGGGAAAATGGTTAACACCATACAGGTGATTCCTCGCCGCAAAAACGAGCCACTTTTTTCAGGAACTATTCAGATTACCGAAGACGACTGGCGCATTCACAGTCTTGATCTGAAGGTCACGCGCGACCAGCAATTGGAGTTACTTGATACCATCCGCATTACCCAGTTACACCAGGCCATTACACCCGATGTGTGGCGAACAGGCAATCAGGTTCTGGCCCTTTCTTTTGCGCAATTTGGATTTAAGATTCGGGGCAATTTTGTAAATGTGTATTCAGATTACGATTTGAACCCCGGATTTGAGAAAAAACATTTTGGTCGCACGCTGATGAAGTATGATACCAGTTTCAATAAAAAAGATTCTCTATGGTGGAGTCTGAATCGCCCGGTTAACCTGGAGCCAGACGAAAAGCGTGATTTCACATTTAAAGATAGTATTAACCAGTTGAGGCGCGACTCGACCAGGCTGGGACGAGTACAACTGGATTCGCTCCGGCGCCTGCCCCAGCCAGTTACAGTGAAGAACCTTTTGCTGGATGGACAGGGCCATCAGTTTTACGGTGAAAAGTCAACCGTAAGCTGGCGAATGCGGGGCCTGATCAAAGCCCTTGAGTACAACACGGTGGAGGGGTTGGTGATGCAACTTGATCAACGGCTCACATTCAATAAACGCGGCGCCAAACGTACCGCAACGCTGGACTGGATCACACGCTACGGATTTTCCAATACCCATCTCAATTCATGGGGGGCGCTTAGCGTTCGCCCGCGTAGCCTTCCTTTCAGAAACCGCTATCTGACATTAAGCGGAGGTAAGCGCGTATCGCAGTTTAACCCCGACGAGCCGATAGATGTGCTGACCAATGCGGCTTATACCCTGCTCGACCGCCGTAACTATATGAAGATTTACGAAAACTGGTTTGCTGCAATTGAGTACAACAATCGGTTTGAGAGTGGATTTGAACTGCATTTGTTTGCCCGATTCGAAGACCGTATTCCCCTACGTAACACAACCGATTTTTCCATTTTCGGTAAGGATGAACGTGCTTTTCTGCCCAATCATCCAATAGAGTTGGCCGACAGGGCATTCGAGAAACATCAGGCGGCGCTGGTCGGATTTAGGATTAGCTGGCAGCCCGGACAACGATATATTGAATTTCCGCGCTACAAGATGCCGCTGGGTTCGTCGGCACCGGTTTTCGAATTACAATACCAGAAGGGCATTAACGATGTGTTGGGAAGTGATGTTGATTTCGACAAGTGGCGTTTTTCGATGCAACACAGTATTAATCTAAAAGTGGGAGGTGAGTTCAAGTATAAGCTGGGGGTTGGTGGTTTCCTCAACAGCGATTCGGTCGGCATTCCTGACCTGCAGCATTTCAACGGCAACCAGACTTTCTACAATTTTAAATACCTGAATAGTTTTCAACTGGCACCGTACTATAAGTACAGCAATGACCAGCCATTCTTTGCATTCGGGCATGTAGAGCATCATTTCAACGGACTTCTCACCAACAAAATTCCATTGTTTAACCGGTTGAAATGGAACCTGGTGGCTGGTGCCAACACATTCTACGTTAATAAAGACAATTACTATCTCGAACTATCGGCCGGGCTGGAAAATATTCTTAAGCTATTCAGGGTGGACGTGGTAACGGCCATACAACCGGGTGCCGGCAATACCTGGGGCGTGAGAGTAGGTCTGGGTGGACTTATAGGCGGCAAAGTAAGATTCACCAGCAGCGGGAATTAGAGATTTCGTATCTTTGCGGCGCAAATTTGGTTCAGCCTGCAACTGACCAATTCCATGAATTTCCCGCTTGCGGGATCAAATTTTGAACTATGGCTCTCCACAACCGTGTCTCCCGAAAGGAGCTCAAGGAGCGTATTCTGCGTGATGAAACGCCCCGCACCACCATTTCGTTTTATTGTTATTTCCCAATTGCTGAACCAGAAACATTCCGGAACACACTCTATCGCGAATTTGCGAAGCTGGGTGTATTGGGTCGCATTTATGTGGCACAGGAGGGCATCAATGCACAGATCAGTGTACCTACAGAAAACCTTGTTCCTTTTCGGGAATACCTTTATCAGATTGAACCACTCAATGGCTTACGGCTCAATCTGGCGGTGGATGATGACGGAAAGTCGTTCTATGTGCTCGACATCAAGGTGAGGCCCAAAATTGTGGCCGACGGAATTGAAGACCCGAATTTCAGCATGGAGAATAAGGGGAAATATGTGAATGCCGAGCAGTTCAACCAATTGACAGCGGACCCTGAAACCGTGGTGATTGATATGCGCAATCACTACGAATACGAAGTAGGCCATTTTCAGAATGCTATCGAAATACCCAGCGATACTTTCCGTGAACAGCTGCCGATGGCAGCTGAAATGATGAAGGAAAATAAGGATCGACCAATCATCATGTACTGCACCGGCGGCATCCGTTGTGAAAAAGCCTCTGCATATATGCTTCACCAGGGATTCAGCAATGTGTTTCATCTCGAAGGGGGCATCATACATTACAGTAACCAGGTTAAAGAAAAAGGACTTCCCAATAAATTTCGCGGTAAAAATTTTGTGTTCGATCAACGCATGGGCGAGCGGATTACGGAAGAGATTATTGCCAAATGCCATCAATGTGGCGAGCCCGCAGATACGCACGTAAACTGCGTAAATGATGCCTGTCATCTGCTTTTTATCCAATGCGAAAAATGCAAGGCCCAATTTGAAGGCTGCTGTAGCAGCGAGTGTCAGTCGGTAATCCACCTTCCCGCAGAAGAACAGCGTCGTCTGAGATCCGGGATTGATAAGGGCAGGAATGTGTTCAATAAATCGCGCCGACGCAAACAAATGCCGGGTGGATGGCAATAATTCTTCAATTAAGGCGTTGATTATGTGGACTATATCCTGAAGTGGATGCTGTAGAAAAAATTCGATGATTGTCAAACCATTCTTCAGCCACTACCGTATATGTTCTCGAACCATCATCCTTAGAAAATTCGATTCGATCCCATCCCTACGAAAGCCGTTAATCCACCAACGCTTCCGTACTATGAACAGTTTTCAGTTTTTGAAAAATGCCGTTTTGGCTATTCAGCAAAACGGTATGAGCCCAACGCTTGATGAATACGAGCGCCGTAAACTCGGCATCTTTAACCTTCTCAATTTCATAGCCCTGCTTTCGGGTCTGGCAGTTCCGGTGGCCGGACTTATCGATACCCATCAACTCCCAATGCTGGCATGGGTGGTGGCATTTTCTCCTGCAGTCATCAGTCTTCTTGTACTTTACTGCAATCGTTCGCAGCGATACGAACTTGCAAGGGTCATTTATTTTTCGCTTTATCCGGTTATGACCTCACTGGTGTACGCAGCCGGGGTGGACGTAGGTATTGAACTGTTCTTCATCCTTTACGGAGTTTTATCAGTGTTCTTTTTGCAGCGCCTGCTGAATGTTTTTTTCGCGTTTGGACTTTCAATTGGGTGTTACCTGGCGGTGTTTGTGTTTTGGAAAGACTATGATTTTCGACTGATTGACGTAAGCTATGGTTTTTATTTTTTCAACCACGGTTTGGCCGCTGTATTCATTTTTCTGGGACTGTATCTAATCAAACAAGAGAATGCCAGATACCAGCGCGGTATAATCCGCCGCAACGAACAGCTACAGGCGTACAATGAAGAAATTGCCGCGCAGAAAAGAGAAATTGCCGACAAGGCTGCACAGCTTCAAAAGCAGACAGTTGAACTAAAAGAACTGGATGCACTGAAGAATAAGTTGTTCTCAGTCATTTCGCATGATCTTAAGACGCCGATCTATGCATTACGTAATTTGTTCCGTAATGTGGAGGAATTCAATTTACCCGCGGATGATCTGAAACTGATGGTACCCGATGTGGTCCGGGATCTCAATTACACAACCAGCCTCATGGAAAATCTGCTGCATTGGGCAAAGAGCCAGATGCAGAGCGAAAGTGCACGTCCGCAACTGCTCGATTTACGCCAGATGATACAGGATGTAGCCGCATTGCTTCGGTTGCAGGCTGAATCAAAACAGGTTTACCTGGAACTAAAGGCTGAGCAACCGGTATATGTTTTTGCCGACAAGGATATGATCGACCTTGTATTACGTAATTTGTTATCGAATGCCATCAAGTTCACACCAGCCAACGGCAAGGTTTGTCTGGGTACTCAGGCTGCGGGTGATTTTGTGGAAGTATTTGTAGAAGATACCGGATTGGGTATGTCGGAGGAGGCACTAGCAAAAATCAACGGACGTGATTTCTACACAACAAAAGGCACAGCCAACGAATCGGGCACCGGACTGGGTCTGATGTTGTGTAAGGAGTCTTTGTCGAAAAACGGTGGCCGTATGTTTGTGGAAAGCGAAGAGGGCAGGGGTTCCGTATTTTCTTTCACTCTGCCTCCTGCTAATTAAAGCATACAGCGATCAGGGCATGCTGGCCCAGGCAAAACAAACAGGTTTACCTACCTCTATCCGGTTGCCCGTGTCGCTTAATTTTCCCGTGGCCGAATCATACCTGAATATAACCACCTGATTGCTGGTTTGATTACCAACGAGTACAAATTTCCCGCTGGGGTCAAATGAAAAATGGCGAGGCCCTTTACCCAACGTCGACTGGTGTCCAACCAGGCTGAGTGTTCCTTTCTTAGGATCGATGCGGTAGATCGCGATATTGTTATAGTCGGCTCTGTTGCTGGCGTAAAGAAAGTTTCCGTCGGGCGATACATGAATATCGGCACTACCGGCAAAATTGGTTTCACCGGCCGCCAGCGTGCTGATACGCTGCATTCGTTTCAATCGATTTTTTTTCCATTGAAAGGCTACTACCGTGCCACTTAATTCCTCGATCAGATACGCGTGTTTGCCCGATGGCGAAAACGTGATGTGGCGGGGACCAGCACCCGCATCGGCCTGATACCAGGGCTGGTCTGCCGGGGTTAAAGCACCTGTAAAAATATCAACCTTGTATATCATTATCCGGTCAATTCCCAGGTCTGGCACAAGTAGCATTCTCTGATCGGGCGAAAAAGCGGTGCAGTGTACATGGGGTTTTTCCTGACGGTCGGGATTGCTGCCACTACCAGTATGTTGCTGTAAAAAACTACGTTCACCCAAACGCCCATCTTCTCTGATAGAAAACACCGCAATATTTCCGCCGCTATAATTGCCGGCCACCACCCATTTTCCGTGCCGGTCGGTGGAAACATAACAAGGGTGGTCGCCGCCGGTCGGTTGTGTGTTGAGCAGAGTAAGTTCTCCTGTGGCCGCATTTCGGCTGTATGCTGAAATTTCGCCGCTCTTGTTGTCGCCACCATTTTCGTGTATGGCATATAAAAATTTCTGATCAGCGGAAATGCAGATATAGGAAGGATTGGAAGCTTCTGTAACCCGGCCAGTAGTGGCCTGGCCTGTTTCTGTATTAAAATTATATTGGTAGATACCCTTGCTGCCTTCGCCAGTATAAGTGCCTATATACAACTGGACATTTTTCTGCGCATTTAAATGTACTCCCATCAGTAGCATCGGAGCGAGCTTTAGTACGTATTTCATAATGAAAAGATAGGCATTTTGGTATTAAGATTTCCTTGGCGATAATTTAACAAACGTTAGGTAAACGCGGCGAAGGCTTTGCCGTCTTAACTCCATAGAACGGAAAACCATCAATCACACAAAATGCAGGATTATGAAAAAGACATTTACACTCCGCAACATTTTAACCGGCACCGGCATACTTGCCCTGTTTGTTGTTGTACTCAGTAGCTGTAGCCGGCGTGCATACTATGGCGGCGACGATATTGACTACTGGATGAGCAAGGAGAATGGCTATGTGGTGTACGCAGACACCTATTGCCCATACATTGTTGTTGAAACCTTCAACGGCTATACCATTATTCGTCAAACCGGTGGCAGAGTTCCTTTTGAAGGCGATGAAGTATTTGGTGATTTGAGCCGCCGCGGCTATCGGGATTTTTATAACTACATGGACAATTCCATTTTCCGTGGAGAAGTAACAGACTACTGGTTATCGTACGGCGAAGCTCAATACGTGATCGACAATCTTTGCTACACATACGGCAGAGGCGGAGAAAAGAAACAAATAAAACAGGGGTTGTATAAGAAGCGGTAAACTCCTCGAGCTTCTAAATTGGGAATCTGTTAATTTTAAATTTGTAGCGAACCACTCAAATTTCCAAATTAACAGATTCCCAAATTTTCGTTTACGATTTGCTGTTAATTTTCCCGAGGGCGGTAATCACCCGAGTGTACGTTTCTTCGTCGCTTAATGGCTCAGGCCGAAACGGCTGACCTATCACTTTTTCGTAAAGCTCTATATACCGGGCAGAGATCGTGTTGACCCAATCGTCGCTCATGTCTGGCACCGTTTGTCCTTCCTTGCCCATGAAGTTGTTTGCGATCAGCCATTCTCTTACAAATTCTTTGCTCAATTGCTTTTGTCGCTCCCCTTTGACCTGTCTTTCTTCAAACCCATCAGCATAAAAATAACGACTGCTGTCGGGAGTATGTATTTCATCCATCAGGTAAATGCTATCTCCAATCTTTCCAAACTCATATTTGGTATCGACCAGGATCAGTCCCTGCTTGGCTGCCAGATCACGCCCGCGTTCAAAAAGTTGAAGCGCGTATTCCTCCAGTATTTTCCATTCCTCCGCGGTCGCCAGTCCCTGACTTAATATTTGTGCTGGCGAAATGTCCTCGTCGTGACCCTGCTCTGCTTTGGTAGAAGGGGTGACAATGGGTCGGGGAAAATAGTCGTTCTCCTTTAGTCCGTCTGGCATCAATGCACCGCACAATTCTCTTTTGCCGGCCGCGTAAGTGCGCCAGGCATGTCCCACCAGGTTGCCCCGTACTACCATTTCAATCCGGAAAGGTTCACAGCGGCGGCCGATCGACACGTTCGGCGCCGGTACATCCAACAGCCAGTTGGGGCAGATATCACGGGTGGCGTTGAGCATATGCGCCGCAATCTGGTTCAGCACCTGACCCTTGAAGGGGATTGGTCGTGGAAGAATGACGTCGAAAGCCGAGATCCGATCGGAGGCGATCATGACCAGGATGTCGTCGATTGTGTATACGTCGCGTACCTTGCCGCGGTAAAACCGGGACTGTCCCGGGAAGCTGAATTCGGCCATAAATCGAAAGTAAGCAGGGCCTGAAAATCAGGCAAGTTTCACCCTTCCAAGATTTCAACAAATTATTCTTTCTGCCTAAAAATTAAATTTTTACAAACACCCGACAATCCTTATTTTTCCATCATATTCCAAAACCAAAATTGCTTATTTATGAGAAAAGGCTATCGCTTTATGGCTGTGTGGATTGTTGCCAGCCTGCTTTCGATTGCTGCTTTTGCCCAAAACATTACCATCACCGGTACCGTTCGAAATGCAGGTACCGGCGAAGTGGTGCCAGCCGTTTCTGTATTGGTTAAAGGAACGAACGTAGGTACTTTCACCAATTCCGACGGCGCATTCAGCCTTTCTGTAGAAAAATTACCCGTAACACTTGTAGTGAGTTCTGTAGGATTTGAGCAAATGGAGATAGCCGTTTCAGACGCATCTAAAGCGGTAGAAGTTGACTTCAAACCTGTCAGCACCCTTGGTCAGGAAGTGGTAGTAGCCGCCACTCGTACCCCCACACGTATACTCGAGTCGCCCGTAACTGTGGAGAGAATGAGTAGCGCAACCATCCGCAACGTTCCCGCACCCAATTACTACGAAGCTATCGCTAACCTGAAGGGCGTGGATATGCATACGGCCAGCCTCACCTTCCGCACTGTTACCACCCGTGGTTTTGTGAGCAGCGGTAATACCCGTCTCAATCAGTTGATCGACGGTATGGATAACCAGGCACCGGGTTTGAACTTTTCGGTAGGAAATATCATTGGGCCTAACGAACTGGATGTTGATAACGTTGAATTGCTGGCTGGAGCATCATCGGCATTGTATGGTTCAGGTGGTTTGAACGGTACATTGCTGATCAACAGCAAAAATCCTTTCAAGTACCAGGGACTTAGCTTCAACATCAAGCAGGGAATCATGCACGTGGATGGCAAGCAGCGTTCTGCTTCACCATACTACGACTGGTCGCTTCGCTGGGCTAAGGCCATCAACAACAAATTTGCTTTCAAGTTTTCAGCTGCTTTAGTAAAGGCGAATGACTGGCAGGCTGATGATTATCGTAATAAACAACAAATTGGTGTGTTGAGTAGTGTGGTGGGTGGTAATCGTCAGAACGATCCCAATTTCAATGGTGTAAATATTTATGGTGACGAAGCCAGTGCGAATATGCTGCAGTTTGCCAACCTGCTTTCTTCTACTGTACGCTCCAATCCGCTTTCGCAGGCATTTGCAGGGCTGGCCAGCAGCGGCGGCACCACCGATATTTCAGTTGTAGCCAATTCTATTTTGGGAAATAACCCCTCATCGGCTCAGATCAATGGTTTCCTCGCTAACGTCACTGCATTCGCTAACAGCGTACCGGGTTTAACCGGGGCACAGCGTCAGGCTTATGTACAGGCCATGCAGGCATTTGTACCGGTAAACCTTGGTTTGAACAATGGTACTATTCCCAATCAAAACGTGTCGCGTACCGGCTATGAGGAAAAGAATCTGGTAGATTATAACACGATCAATGCCAAGTTCAATGCGGCATTGCATTACATGATCAATAACAACATTGAAGCATCGCTGAGCTCGTATTTTGGAACTGGTACCACCGTGTATACCGGTGCAGACCGCTATGCACTTCGCAACCTGAAAATTGCTCAGCATAAGCTGGAAGTTCGTGGCAAGACCTGGTTTGTGCGCGCATACACCACTCAGGAAAATGCAGGTGGATCGTATAATGCCACAGCGCTGGGTGTGTATATCAACGATCAATGGAAAACCAACCAGACCTGGTTTACTCAATATGTAGCTGCATTTTCCGAGTCACGTCGCCTGGGTGGAACCGGTATGAGCGATCAGAATGCTCATATCAACGCGCGTGGCGTGGCTGATGCAGGTCGCTACTTGCCTGGCACCCCCGCATTCGAAAATGCAAAACGCCGCGGCCAGGAAATTCCGATTTCACAGGGTGGGGCTCTCTTCCTGGACAAAACAGATCTTTACTCTGGTGAAGGTCAGTTGAACCTGAGTGATGCCCTCGATTTTTCGGACCAGTTGGAAGTAGTAGTGGGAGCACAGTGGAAACAGTGGGCGCTCAATTCAGAAGGTACTTTGTTTGACGATGGCGGCGGAGTAATCCGGATCAACGAAACCGGTGGTTATATCCAGTTGCGCAAGAAGTTCTTCAACGACTTCCTGACTATCAACGCAGCTGGTCGCTACGACAAGCAGACCAATTTCGATGGCAAGTTTACACCCCGTTTCACGGCGCTGTTCCGTGTTGCGAAAGACAATAATATCCGTGTTTCTTATCAAACCGGTTACCGTTTCCCCACCAACCAGAACCAGTACATCGACCTGTTGACCGGTGCCGGCTTGCTGATTGGTTGTTTGCCTGAGCAACAAACCAAATATGGCCTGAATGGAAACAATCCTGGGTACACTGCCGCAAGTGTGCTTGCTTATCGCGCAAGTGGAAACCCTGCCAATACCAACCTGCTGATTCAGGCCCAGTACCGCGAGGTTAAGCCTGAAACAGTGAATTCTTTTGAAGTAGGTTATAAAGGCATTCTGGGAGGTAAACTTTTGCTGGATGCATACGCTTATTACAGCATCAACAAGAATTTCGTGGCTACTATAGGTGTGGCACAGTCGGCCATGGCAAACCCCTCGGCTACCGACCTGTATTCACCCTTCACAACCCGCAACGTATCGTACGTACAAAATGCGCAGCAGGATGTAAAAGCCATTGGCTGGGGTGTAAGTGCAGAATATCAACTGGGCCGCGGATTCAACATGTACGGTAACCTCTTCTCTGATCAGTTGCAGGATGTGCCCGCTGGTTTTGTATCATTCTTTAATGCGCCAAAATATCGCTGGAACCTGGGTCTGCGTAATGATAATGTGTACAAAGGAGTTGGCTTTAACGTGGTAGTACGCTGGCAGGATAATAACTACTACGAAGGAACTTTCGTGAGCGGTACCCTGCCTTATTTTACCTGGGTAGATGCACAGATTTCTTACCGAATGCCTAAGACCAAGAGCGTGTTCCGTATTGGCGGCACCAACCTTGGCAACAGCTACTACCGTACCGGTTTCGGCAGCCCCTATGTTGGAGGTCTGTACTACGTGAGCTACGGTTACAACCTGTTCTAACAGTAGCCGATTGGTGAGCAAATTGTTTCAAGAAACATAAAAGGAAGAGCCTGCGTTTGTCGCAGGCTCTTCCTTTTATGTTTTATTCTTTATCTTTTTATTTCAACCCTGCGGCAGTTTTCCCAATCATATAGCCTTTGTGCCAGAGCTCGAGCGTATAGTTTCCTTTTTCCACTTCATCTACATCAAGCGAAAAGGTGAGTGATTTTCGTTCGTCGCGGGCGTAATCAAACTTGACCTGGCGTGTGTAGGGGCGGGCACCTTCGTCGATGGTTTGCATATTGCCGGAGCCCCAGGCTTCTTTCTGAAGGATCTGCCTGTCGGGCTGTACAATAACCACAGCCACTTCTGCATTGTCAAAGTCCTGCACTTTGTTTTGCACTTCAAAAGATACAATCCACTTGTCGGTGCGTTTGGCATTATTGGTAGCAACTTCGCGCGAGCCTTTTGCCTGCACGGCTTTTAGCTCAATGGCATTCGCCACAAATACGCTCGCCCTTTGTACTTTTTGATTCAGGCTGGCATTCTCTTCGCTCAGGTTGCGTATGCTACTCTCCAGGCTATTCGCTTTTTCGGTCAGGCGATTCAGGGTCTGGAGCATTTTGGTCTTTTCTTCTTCCATGCCGTCTTTTTGTGCCTGAAGAGAATTCACCTGGCCCTGCAATTCCTCAATCATCTGGCGGGCATGGCCCATGTCTTCTTCGGAGGTTTGTTTGCCCTTACCCAGAATTTCGCGAATTTCGCTCCGCAGTCGGTTGATCTCCGTCATTCGGCCGTCGAGGCTTCTTTGAAGTGAATCGGCCCGTGATTGAGTGAAGGTCAAACTGCTGTCGGTAGCCAAGAGCTTCGAGTCCAGTTCGTCGACCGTAGAGGCATAAATCACGGCCAGCGAATCGCGTATAGCGTCGGCCACGGCGGCAGAATCTTTTACAAAAACTTCGGTTCGGAGCTGGCTGTACTGTGTTTTGTCGTACAGGTGGTACACCCAGGTACCCACCAGACCGATGGATAACAGGATGAGTAAGAATGGTTTAATGTCTCGCATAAGGTACAAATTGTTGAACGGACTCGAAAATTACACATATTAATTTTCTCTTGCAAGAGTCCGCTCATGCCGGAGGGGCACAAAAAAACCGCCTCACCGGGTAGGCGAGGCGGCGTGTTGCAGGAATGCAACTGCTTTTTAACCGAATAAACCACCTTTTTTCAGAGTTCTGATGCTTTCGCCAATCTTGAACCCGTTATGATAAATTTCAATTTTATAGTCACCGCGCTGGAAATCTTCTGCACGGATCGGGAATTGTACTGCTTTGCGGGTACCCTGCTCATATTCTACCGGAATTTTGGTAGTAAATGGACGGTCACCATCGGTACGGGTAGTAAGAGTACCTGATCCAAGATCACCCTCCGCAACCACTTTACCATCGGGAGCTGTTACCATGATATACATGTCAGCAGGGCCTGAACGGGCAATACGGTTTTCGACGTCGAACGACACAACCAGTTTGTCAACACGCTTGGCGGTAGAGGTAGTTTTTTCCTTACCATTCTTTTTCTCGTTCACCGGAGTGATCTGAATGTTTGACGCGCTGAAAGTAGAACCTACGTCAACAGTTTGTGACAGGGCTTCTTTTTCAGTTGCAGATGTCTGCAGGTTTTGTTCAAGAACGGTTTTCTCGGCAGACAACTGCATGTTGTTGGCAGTGAGCTCCTGGTTTTCGCCAGTAAGTCGGGCTACTTCTTCTTCCAGGCTGGAGATCTGATTATTCAGATTTGCGATCAACTGTTGGGCACGGGCTAATTCTGCTTTTGAAGCATTGCGATCATTAAGGATCCGGCGAATTTCCGCCTTATCAGCATCGATCTTTTTCATCAGTTCGCTCTTTTCACCCTGAAGCGAATTGTTGGCTCCGGTAATAGAGTCCAACCGCAACTGGGCAACGTCGAACATTGTTTTCAGGGAGTCGCGCTGCGACAAATAATTTTCAGACAGAGTCTGTTGTTCCTGGATTTTCTCGGTTGACTTGTTTTTGTCCCAGAGCAGATAGCCCCAGGTACCAAGCAAACCAGCAACCAGCAATCCGATCAAAAGGTTCTTATTATTCCCTTTGTTCTGCGAAGGTTGAGGTTCGTTCGCAGGAGTAGCGGATGGATAATTTGTGTTTGTCATAACAAAGTGGGTTTTAATTCAATTGTTAGGTTTACTGTGGATGGATCCGGATTTTTTGGGTTAGCAACGGCCATGGTATCCATTCGATGCGGAGTGTTCCGAAAACCGTGCCAGAAAAATAAAATCGCGTTAGATTTGTGGCAATAATCGGGTAGGCGATTCATATTTAATGATTGTATATTAGCGTTTTATGTCGGCAGAAAAAATCATATCGGCCTGGAAAAAGGGCCAGTTTAAACCGGTTTACTGGTTAGAAGGGGAGGAGAGTTATCCGATTGATAAGGTGGTTGAATATGCCGAACATCAACTGCTGAGCGAAGCGGAAGCTTCATTCAATCTTTCGGTGTTTTATGGGCGCGACAGTCAATGGGCCGATGTGGTAAACGCCTGCAGACGTTATCCGATGTTTGCAGAACGTCAGGTTGTATTGTTGAAGGAAGCTCAGCAGATGAAGGACCTTGATAAACTGGAAGCATACATTGAGCAGCCGCTTAGTTCCACCGTATTTGTAGTAGCCCACAAAGAAAAAAAAGTTGACGGCCGAAGTAAACTGGCCAAACTCCTCAAGGATAAAGCAGAGGTTCTTACTACAAAGAAGCTTTACGAAAATCAATTGCCGGAGTGGACACAAAATCTGGTAACAGCTAAAGGCCTTACCATTGGTCCGCGTGCGCTGGCTTTACTGGTTGATCATATCGGTAATGATCTGTCGAGGATAGAAAATGAGATAGAAAAGATCACAGTAAACCTTGCAGGTCGACAGACAATTACTGAGGATGATATAGAACGGTTTGTTGGGGTGAGCAAGGAGTTTAATGTTTTCGAATTGCAGGAGGCGATTGCCCGGAAGGATATCGCAAAGAGCATTCGTATCGTCCAATATTTTGCAGGCAATCCCAAAGCAGGGTCGATTCATATGGTGCTTCCTTCGTTGTATAGCTTTTTTAGCAAGGTTTATATGGTTGCCGGTGCTGGTGCCGCCGACGAAAAAGGCGTTGCAGCCGCAATAGGCGTTAATCCCTTTTTTGCGAAAGACTACCTAAAGGCTTATCGTGCATACGGAGCCGAGGGTGTAGAGCGCGTACTGTTATTGTTGCATCAGTATAACCTGAAAAGCATAGGTGTAAATGCTCCGCCCACTGAAGATGCCGATCTGCTTAAGGAACTAATCTGTAAAATGGTAGCCTAAGCGCCGGAATTTTACGTGCTTTTTGCAACCGCAGCCGGAATTGCTGCATCTTTGTAGCCTAATAACTAAAAATATGAAACGATTGATGTGGGTGGCCCTGGCTGCCCTGGCGCTGGGAACCACCAGTTGCGAAATGACTCGCGAAATAACTATCAAAAGCGACGGGTCGGGAACCTACGTGAGTTCTGTTGATATGGGCGGCATGCTGGAAATGGCCCGCAATTTCGGAGGCGAAGGAACAAAGGAGCTGGAAGGCAAAAAGATGGACAGCAGCATCTCCCTGATACAAATTGTAGATAGCATTCCCGGACTAACCGACGCGGAACGTAAACTGGCTGAGAAAGGCACTTTCCGCCTGTTGGTAGATGCCGACAATAGTCAAATGCTGACAGCAGTTACCGTACCATTTAGTTCCTATGCCGACCTTAACCTGGCTCATGGCCTCACTGGCAAGTCCGGAGGCGCAGGACTGTTGGAGATGATGGCAAAAGGAGAGAAAATGAAGGAAATGGAAGGAATGGATGAGTTGAACGAAGCCATGCCTTCATCAACACTTGACGATTATTATTCGGTGGAGTTTAAGAAAGGAACTATCAGCAAAAAACTGAATGCTGAAAAATATTCTTCGGTTGCTTCCGACCAGAGCCTGCAACAAATGAAAGAAATGGCTTCGCAGGGAATGTCGCAGGCTACAAAAATCATTATTCACCTTCCTTCGCCGGCAAAAAAGGCGGAAGGAGTGGGAGTATCTCTTTCAGAAGATAAGAAGACGGTGACCATTAATGAGTCGATGGAAGACTTTTTTGACGACGGAAAGAAACTGGAATTTCTGATCGAGTATTAATAATGGGCAAATAATTTTTCAGGACCGGGAGCAGTCGGCTATGTTAGTATGCGTAGCGACTCTTCCCGGTCTTTTCCCATCTGTACAATCAGTTCGTCAAGCGAATTGAATCGCACTTCTGCACGCAGGTATTGTTCTACCGCAACCATCAGATAACGGTCGTATATTTCTTCGGAGAAATCGAAGAGGTTTATTTCAATCACCCGTTTTTTGCCGTCTACCGTTGGGCGAAATCCAATGCTCATCATGCCGTTAATAAATTGCGGCGGAAACTGTTGTTGTTGGGGCTCCACCAACGCAGCCCTTACCGCATAAATGCCGTTGGCAGGAATCATTTTTTCTTCGTCGTGAATGCGGAGGTTAGCTGTGGGGTAACCCAACTGGCGGCCGAGTTTATCGCCATGCACTACCTGGCCGGTAAAAAGAAAGGAATAGCCCAGCAGCCGGTTGGCCGTTTCCAGCTCGCCCTGTAGCAGCGCCTCCCGAATTCGGGTTGAGCTCACTGCAATTTCATCCAGCACATGCCGAGGTATTTCACGCAGCTCGAAGCCATAACGGGGCGCCAGTTCTTCCAGTAACCTGTAGTCTCCTCTCCGGTCTTTTCCAAAACGATGATCGTATCCGATTATGATCGTGTGTGGATTGAAAAGTTTTACCAAAAAATCAGACACATAGTTTTCTGCTTCCTGATTTGCAAAAGCATCCGTAAACGGCACAATTACCAGGTGGTCGATGCCGAGCTGGCCGAGCAACATAATGCGCTCGTCGAGGGTATTGAGCAAACGGACACCCAGGATGGTACTGTTGACAATTTTGCGCGGGTGGGGGTGAAAGGTGACAATTACCGTTTCTCCGTCGATCCGGGCCGCTTCAGCTTTCATACGTTCGATGATCTGGCGATGGCCGTTATGAACACCATCGAAGGTGCCAATGGTTACTACTGCTCGCCTGAACACTGGTAATTGCCGGGGATCCTTGTGTACTTTCATAAGTTCGGCTGCAAAACTAGTGGTTAAATTTAAGAATTGCCAGCGCTGCCACGGCTCCAATTCCCGAATTTAACCACTAGTTTTGCCGCACAAAGCTGATCATGAGTTTATACGCAAAAAGAGGAGTTTCGGCTCAGAAAGAAGAAGTACACGCGGCTACGCGCCACCTCGACAAGGGGCTATATCCGAAAGCATTTTGTAAGATTTACCCGGATGTGTTTGCGGGAGACCCCGAATTTGCCAGCCTGATGCATGCAGACGGTGCGGGTACCAAGAGCGTGCTTGCCTATCTGTACTGGAAGGAAACCGGCGATTTATCTGTGTGGCGCGGAATAGCCCAGGATGCGATTGTGATGAATCTCGACGACCTGCTTTGTGTTGGTATTTACGATCAACTCGTTTTTTCATCGACCATTGACAGAAATAAAAAATTGATCCCCGGCGAAGTATTGGAAGCGGTGATACAGGGCAGCCAGGACCTGTTTGATCAGCTCGCCAAATTCGGCGTGCGGATTACCTATATGGGCGGCGAAACGGCCGATGTGGGCGATGTGGTTCGCAGCATTGCTGTGAATGGTACTATGGCTGCGCGATGGCCGCGGCAGAAGCTGGTGACCAACGATAAGATTGCTCCCGGACAGGTGATTGTTGGATTGGCGAGTTACGGTAAAGCAAGTTACGAGACCAGTTATAACAGTGGCATTGCCAGCAACGGACTTACCAGCGCGCGCCACGATATGTTGCACAAGGAATACGCAGTAAAGTATCCCTCCAGTTATGAAACCAGCCTCGACGACAGTGTGGTTTACATAGGTCCGCACCGTTTAACCGATCCGGTAGAAGCAGGTGGGGAAAAAATGAATATTGGTCAGTTGTTGTTGTCGCCCACCCGCAGCTTTGCGCCGGTTATGAAGGTATTGCTCACTGAATATTTCGATAGTATTAAAGGACTCATTCATTGCAGCGGCGGCGGACAAACCAAATGTTTGAAGTACCTGCCCGAAGGAGTAAATGTTGTAAAAGACAACCTTCTTCCTGCCCCTGAAATATTTCAGCTGATACAGGCTGCCAGTGGTGCCGACAATCGTGAAATGTATCAGGTATTTAATATGGGTACCCGACTCGAGGTATACTGCACCGAAAAAGATGCTCAGGCTATCATCGATGTGGCTCGTGGGTTCAACATCGATGCGCAGATAATTGGCCGAACAGAAGCAGGCGATAAAGGCGTTACGATAAAGGCAGCGGGCGAGTCGATCAGCTATCAATAATTAGAAAAAGCCAATTGGGTAATTTGACAATTTGGAAATGGAGGCTAAATAAACAAATGCCGAATTGACAAATTACCCAATTGGTGACTGCGCAGTTGGTTTTGGTTTCTTAGTTCTTCACCATTTTATAGGTCTTTTTCTTTCCCTGGTCGCCCAGCAGCTGAATAAAATAAGTACCGGTTTTCAGCGACTGAATGTTGATACGCATGATATTTCTGCCGGGCTTGATCAGTTGTTTTAGACTTACACCGGCAAACTTACCATCAACAGTGAGCACCGTTGCAGTGAGTGTTTCTTCTTTATCTGATTGCAACTGAAGGATTACCTGATTGGAACTGGGGTTAGGGTAAAGTACATCCCTTGCATCGATCTCATTATCCTGTACAGGCGTTAGCTGCAAATGAACTGGTTTTGCATTTTCTGATTCCCTTGTATCCTTGTTCACTACAAAGGTGATGGGTTGAATTCGGTAGGAATTAACTGCCTGTCCGTTCTGTTTTGCCGGAATCCATTCAAGGCCTGATTGCAATACCCGCATTGCTTCTTCTTCCATTCCATAACCCTGTTGAGTCATCGGCATCAGATCGCTGATGCTTCCATCTTTTTTCACCAGAAAGCGAATTTTTACCTGATATTGTCCAAGCGGTGCATCGTTGCGCACGGCCACACCCGCATCCAACGTGCGCTCCAGATGTTTGCGCCAGGCCGCGTCTCCTCCTTTGGGTTGAGCAGGTTCTTCTACTTCGGTAAATACGGGTGCCTGTTGTTTGTTGGTTTTTGAGTAGCCAACAACCACCACCTCTCTCAATTCTTCCTTTTTCCTGCTATCTGTAATCATTATGGACTCTGCGCGTACCGTTCCAAGGTTTTCAAGCTCGACTTCTTTTATGGTAATTTTTTCCGGTTTGGTCGTTGTGCGGCGCCCGGTAACTACAACTACACTGTCGGCGGTGAGCATCAAAGGTGTTGGTTTGCCTTCAACCTCTACTGCTGTAAGTGCCAATTTCGGCCTGCTGCCGGTTGGATATCCGCTCACGACTACTTCTTTTACCTCTGCCGGGTAAGCTGCTGCCGAAGTTTCGCCTTCTTTGGTAGTGATAGCAATGACTCCATTCTTACCGGCTTCGCCATAAACGGCAGTTGCTGATTCGTTTTTGAGCACATTGATACTTGAGATTCGGTTTGGATTGATCGAATCAAGTACATGTCGATCGCCATCGCGAGAGAGTATTTTGCCATCGACCACATAAAGTGGTTCTGCGGCACTGGTGCCTCTGATCCTTATGATGTTTTTACCATTGGTTGATTTAAACAATATCGCGGAGTCTGTCGCTTTTCCGGCGGGCACCGTATCAGCTTTCAGTTCAACGGGTTCAACGCTTGCTAATTCATCTGTAGTTATGGTCGCATTACGATATTTGCGCAGCCCGCTCAGTATTTGATGTGCCAGCGCTTCCTGGTTTTTCTCTTCCATCAGGAAGGCCAGATCATTGTCGTTGGACAGATAGCCCAACTCCAGCAAGACAGAAGGTAGCGGATTCGCATCGAGCACAAAGATTCCGTTGGTTTTTCTTATCCGGATTTCGGGAGAGGTTTGGTACACGGTAGAAAGCGTTTGTAGCAGGCTGCTGGCCATGAGCTGATCAACGGTCTTTGTTTTGGATGACCCGACATAGGCCTCAATGCCTGTGCGCTGTTTGCCCGTTGAGTTATTGATATGTAGAGAAAGAAATGCGTCGGCCGTCGTATTTTTTGCAGTTTGCAGACGTGCTTTAATATCGTCGGTCTTGTTGTTGCTGTTGCCGGCAGCAGCATCTTTGTCGCGGGTCAATACCAGATCGATATTGTAAGCGGAAGAAAGCTTGATCATTTTTTCGGCGATGGCGTAGGCAAGGGCTTCTTCAGTAATTTCCGTGCCGCTTACCCGCGCGCCCGGATCAAATCCACCATGGCCGGGATCAAGTACTACCGTCATGGCCGGACCGGTTTCAACAATTTCAAGATGCTCGTTTTTTACTTTGAACGCTATCAGGCCCAGCACCATCAGGGCCAGGGGTAGCGCCAGTACCTTTCGCAGGTAACGATGGCTGGTTTTTTGAGAATTGGTAATCATGGCTATACGTCGTTTTATTTGACTATGGAAAAAAGGATTGACCAGTCTGTTATTAGTTTTCAAAGCCTGCATCAACAGGAACTCGGCATAGGACCATTTGTCCTGTTCATTTACGGCAAAGCGGTCAGCCAGAAATTCATGAATAGCTTTCAGCTCACGGCGAATCAGGTGGAAGAAAGGATTGATCCAAAGGATAGTGCGTAAGACTTCCATAAAGAGCACATCCCAACTATGTTTTTGCTGAATATGGTACAGCTCGTGGCGAAAGATCTGTTGACCTCCGCTTGAACCAAGATCAATCCTGCGGTCCCAAAACAACCATCGGAAGAAAGTGAACGGTGTGCCTGGCTCTTCGGTATTGATAAAGTGAACACCTTCGAGTTCCTGCACAGGATGCGATTTCACTATCCGGAAAATCTTGAGCAACGAAATAATCAGGCGAATCAACAAGAAGCCCGCAACTATCGAGTAGAAGAGGGTCGACCACTGTTGCCAGCTCCAGGCCCTCCAGCCGGAGTCGGCGAATACGGTTACATTCTCCGCCTCCTGATCCCAGTAAATTACCTGCAGCCCACGCAGCATTTGCGCAGGAGTGGCATCGGGGTTAGAGAAATAAACGGGTATTTGCAAAAAAGGTATCAGCAGGCTGATGATGGCGGCTGCCAGCAGATAAAATCGATTGTACTGATGAAACTCGCGGTTACGTAGTACGAAATGATAATATCCATACAATAACCCCGAAGCTACAAACACCTGGGCCAGGTAAATCAACAGTTCTTTCATCGTTTGCCGGTTTGTTGTTTACGCATTTGTTGCAATAGTTTTTCCAGTTCCTCTACAGAGATATTATTCTCCTTCACCATAAAGGACACTACATTGCTGAAGGAGCCTTCGAAATAGCCCTTCACGAGTTGCTTCATGCTTCGACGTGAATAGTCCGACTTGCTCACCCGCGGCAGGTACTCGTGTTGCCGTCCTATCACATTGATCGATACAAATTCTTTCTCTACAAGTATTTTCAGCAGGGTAGCCACCGTATTTTGATGGGGTCGGGGCGTAGGCATGGCTTCTACGATATCACGTAAAAATGCTTTTTCCAGACTCCATAGCGCCTGCATTACCTGTTCTTCTGCTTTTGTGAGGGTTTTCATTTTTTTCAGTTTCTAAAACGAATCTATAACTAATAAATTAGTTTTCCAACTAAATTTTTAGTGAAAGCTGGTTTCTCCTTTTTTCCCCAGTTCCTCATCTTTCCGTTACTTTGCAGCAAACCAAGAATGAACGGATGGCCGAACCCATAATTGAAATACAGCACGCCAATATATATCAGGGCAATAATCTGATCTTACAGGATGTAAATCTTACGATTAACAAAGGCGAGTTTGTGTACCTGGTCGGTAAAACAGGTACCGGCAAGTCGAGTTTGCTGAAGACATTGTATGGTGAATTGCCATTAACGGAGGGCGACGCTACGGTGGTAGGTTTTAGCCTGCGCCAGTTGGGCTGGCGGAAAGTGCCGTATTTGCGACGCAACCTGGGAGTAGTGTTCCAG
The DNA here is from genome assembly GCA_046297935.1 of Chitinophagaceae bacterium. GTDB lineage: Bacteria > Bacteroidota > Bacteroidia > Chitinophagales > Chitinophagaceae > CAYMZZ01. The sequence goes on along the minus strand of JBKBHA010000014.1, from coordinate 24,475 downwards.
GATTTTCAATTGTTGACTGACAGAAACGTAGCAGACAACCTGAAATTTGTATTGCGGGCAACGGGATGGACCGATAACAAACTGATGGATGAAAAAATACAGGATGTGCTCGATAAAGTGGGCCTGAAAGCAAAAGGATTTAAATATCCTTTTGAACTTAGTGGTGGGGAGCAGCAGCGTGTCGACATTGCGCGAGCCTTACTTAATTCACCTAAGTTGATACTGGCCGATGAGCCAACCGGTAATCTTGATCCTGAGACCTCCGACGAGATCATGAATCTGTTGTTTCATATTTCCCGCGACTTTAACACAACAATTCTGATGGCTACCCACGACTATATTGTGGTACAGAAATATCCTGCGCGTATGATCCGTACCGAGAGGGGACAGGTAGTAGACAATGCTACCATAACCATTGAATAAGCCGGCGGGTATTCTTTTCGTTGTTATAAGTATCACCCAGCAATTGTTTTCTCAACACTACTTCTTCGGCAGTAAAGGGTTGGTGATACAGTTGGTAGATGATCGACGCAAATGCGGCGGAACTGTTTCCGATATGACAGGCACTTTCGAGACCTGTACCGGACACCATGGGTTCATTGACCACACAATGTCTTCCTTCAAACAGTACGTGGAGCAATTTTAATCGAATGCCGGTAATTTGTTTGTTGAAACAGGGCAGTACATGAATATGCGCTTTTCGCACCAGATCGTCCATCTCCGAGTCGGATGGATCGGCCACCAGGCAGGTGTGTTGAAACAGGTGTGCCGCTTTCTTTAACCGCTCACTGGGCTTTTTACCTGCTACTACAAATGGAAGGTGCACTTTTGAAAATACCTTACTGAGCAGCCATAGAGCTGCCTTTTCATTTTCCGGCACGGAAAGATTACCATGATAAAGGCAGAGATTGCCCTGGCCCTCTTCACTAATCACATTTTGCCAGGACGGAAAAGTGGAAAGGTAGTTTACCTGAGGCAGATGGTACTCATCGTGCAGCACTTTCACATCATTCTCCGATACACAGGCATACATGCACTCCTTCGGTAAATGCCGGTTGTATTTATGAAGTAATCGAGATTCGTGCAGGAAAAAAAGTTTCTTGCCGAGGTTCGATTCAGCTCTTGCCAGTTCACGGTAGTAGCGACTTTCTTCATTATGCATACGCACTACTACCTTTCTGTCTCGATAATTTATCTCCGGCAGTACACCTGTGCAGTGTATACCTTCCAGCAATATAGGATGACGATCGGCTTCCAGTTTTTCGGCCAGGCTCGCATTGCATCTGGAGGCAACGATATAAGGTGTCTTAAAGGAAAAAACTTCCCGCAGGGTTCGTCGGTCGTATACGCTGATGGTTTCGCAATATCGATTTAATTCGTTGGGCGTACCCCGATCGTTATAGCTGAAATAATGTAAATGAATTTGTACACCCAGTTGATGAAACATGCGAATACGATTCATCATATCAATGGCGCCGCCATAGTCGGCGGGAAAGGGTACGTCGAGGCAAACGATATGTAGTTGTCGGCTCAAGGCTTGATCCAGTTGCTATAAAGTTTAAGCAATAACTTTTCTTCTTCCTGCCAGTTCAGTCGCTCCCTTTGCTTAAGGCAGTTGGCCTGCAGGCTCAGGTAAAGTTCTTCATCGGTCAGCAAACGGTTCAGGCCGTTGGACAGCGCCGCCGGGCTGAGGTCATGGGTCAACAACGCCACAGGCTCCAAATTGTTCAGTTCCCGGTAAACCGGGTAATCCACACATAGCTGTGGTACAGCTGCATGCAGGTAATCGAAATAGCGATTAGCCAGGGAAAAATAATTGCTTTTCCCCGTAGGTTCAAACAGCGTGAGCCCGATCCATGCTTTCCTTGTTATTTCCTTTAACTCTGCGGGCTGAATACGTCCGAGAAACTGAACTTTTTCCCCCAACTGATATTTTTCTACAAGCGCCTTTACCTGCGACAGGTAATTACCATCGCCTGCAATCAGTAAACGGGCATTTACCGTTTGCATAGCGGGAATCAGGGTATCAAAACTTCTTCCCACATTAACACCTCCCTGATACAAGATATAGCGTTCCTGTTTTTCGGGTATCGCCACGGGCTCCAGCCTGGGGATATTCCGGATTACGGCATAGTTTACATCATACATCCTCCGGAACTCGTCTGCTATGGGTTGATTAACGGTGTAGCCGAGCGGAAAATGTGGCACAGTCATTCGTTCTATTCGCTTCCAGACACGATAAATGCGCGGACGCGCTACAATTTCCTGCATCTCGCAAAAAAGCTCGTGGGCGTCGTAAACTCGCTGTTTGCCACGAAGCCGCGAAACCAGATAGCAGGGTAGTATACTGTCGAGGTCGATAGCACAGATCAGATCGACTCTCGCCCATAAAAGCCAAAAGAAGAGCCGGATATTATATTCCGCATAAAAGGCAAATCCCTTTCCGAACCAGGTGCGCAGCCGCACCTGGCGATACGGTTCCTGATTAAGGGCTACCGACCGACGCGAACGGCGTCCCAGCAGCGTTACCCGATAGCCAGCACCGGCAAGCGACCGACAGATACGCATCATGCGTTGGTCGAAAACCAGGTCGGTAGTAACGGTAAATACCAGGTGTTTTGCTGAATTCAAATCGCTGTTTTATGAAAAAGACAATATGTCGGCCTCAATAGGGCAAACATATTGTCTATTCCACAAATTCTCAAATACCGTTGCGAAACAGCAGCTTACTGCATCATGCCGCCTTCCATACCGGAGCTTTGTCCTTCCCGCTCGCCACGCATATTTTTTCTCTTGAAAAGGTTGGGATCCGATTTTCCGAAACGCCAGTTGAAGTTGATACGCACTACCTGCGGGTCGCGGCGACGAAACGCATCCTGAATGAAAAACTGTGATTCGGAATAGGAATAAGTGCGGCGGGTACGCAGAATATCGTTCATGTTGACCGACACACTTGCCTGACGTGTTTTGCCAAACTCATATCGCACCGCAATATCAACTCCGTAGTTGCTACGCAAAAATCCCTGCGATGCCATAGCGGGGCCGCCGAACATAAAGCCACCACCACGGCCACCACCACTGCTGCCTCCGGGAGGCAGAATCGTTTTGGATTGGTAATCGCCCGACAATTGAACGGTTATATTGTGTGGGAGTTTGAAGTTGTTGTTGACCTTGGCGAACCAGCTGCCCAACGGATCCTGCTCAGCCTGTCCGGGAACATTTATATCAATACGGGAACGGTAAATGTTCAGGTTGCTGGTTATTTCCCACCACTTCGTGATTTTGTTCCTTCCAATCAGCTCAAGACCCGTTACATAGCTGGAGTTGGCGTTGATATAAGTATTTAGGATCAGTTTTTCGCCCGCTGTGCCACGCGCCGAGTCCTGAAAACGTGTAATCAGATCAGTGGTATGCTTGTAATAAATCGTAGCAATAAAATTGTCGCGATTTTTGAATGTTTTTTCATAAGACAGTTCGAGCGAATTGGTGAACTCCGGATTAAGTCCGGGGTTACCACGGCTGGGATTCAACTTGTCCGACGAATCGGTGAAAGGAGTAAGCTGCCAGAAATTGGGTCGGTTGATTCGGCGGCTGTAGTTTAATTGCAGTCCCTGGCTATCGTCGATTTTTTGCGTAAGGAATATACTCGGAAACAGGCTCACAGGAAACTTGATATCAAACTGCTCATTGGTACGGAGCAAAGTGCCCTCGTAAATACTGCTTTCGGCTCTTAATCCCAGTTGATAACCAAAATTCTTAAGCTGGCTGCTGTATGTAAGGTAAGCAGCATATACCTCATCACGACCTTTGTAATCTATTTGAGAGGCTGGCTGCAAGATGTAAACACCAGCTTTTTCCTCGAAGAAGGCACTGTTGCTATTGTTATTACGCAACTGCGCACGCAAACCCGCTTCCATTTTTGAGCGATCGTTGATGGGGTTCACAAAATCGGTCTGTATCACCAGGTTCTCGTTTGAACCGCTAATTTTTTGCAACTGCGCATAGCGCCCCAGCAGCGTGTTATTGGCGAGGTCGATGGTGTCGGTTACGATATTGCTTTCATTTTTGTTGCGGCTCTTATTGTAAGTGGCGTCGGCTGTCCATTCGCGACCAGCTTTCGGGAAGTTGTGCTTGAAGCTGATGGTAGTACCCAGGTTGCGGAAATTGCCAGAAACGTCCGAGTTGCGGTCGTAAAAGGAACTGTTATTAACAGGTGCCAGCGTGTCTACCCAAATATCGCTGCTGCTGTTGGGGTTAAATGAACCGCGGGCAAAATTGGCAGCAACCGACAGGGTATTGCGGTTGCTGATAAAATAATCAAATCCTGCGCGGCCAAATCCAAACTCTCCCAGCATTACTGAACGATCACGTTGAAATAACTCAGTTTGTGGATTGTCGAACAGGTTGATACGTTCTGTGCGGCCGGTACCAATCGACTTACGTTGGTTGTACATGCCACTCACGAAGAAATTCACTTTTTGCTGACGCAGGTTGATATCGCCGCCAAAGCCAACCCTCGCGCGTGAATCGATATTGGCCCGCAGGCTACCATTGTAGCCAACTCTCTTTTCTTTTTTCAACACAATGTTCAATATACCTGCTGTACCACCGGAGGCATCGAATTTTGCAGAGGGATTGGTGATCAGTTCTACCGAAGCAATCGCATCGGCAGGAATCTGTTCCAGCGTCAGGGTGCTCGGGCGTCCGTCTACAAAAATCTGAGGAGCATTATTACGCATGGTTACGTTGCCATCGATATCAACATTCAACGAAGGAATATTCCGCATTACGTCAATAGCCGTACCACCTGCAGACACTATATTTTTTTCGACATTAAAAACTTTGCGGTCAATTGCAAGTTGCATCAAAGGTTTTTCTGCTGTAACAGTTACGTTACCCAGCACTTTCTCTTCAATTTCAACTTTAATATTGCCCATATCGCGATCAATGGCATTCAGCATTGCGCTCATATCACCACCGCGTTGAACGTTGAACGAAAAAGGTATGATTCTTTCCTTGAATCCGATGGCACTAATCTTTAACTTCAGCGGGCCCATCAGCGGAAGGTTCTCTACGCTGAAATCGCCGTTTGAAACGGTGAGCATACCTCCGATAACCACTTCGCTACGTTTACGACTCACGGTATCCATTTTCATTCCAAGCACCTGAACTGATACAAATTCGAGGGGTTTGTTGGTGATGGAATCTACGATTTTACCATAGATACGGCCTGTTGGCATGGAACCGCCCGGTCGGTTGCCGCCCATAGTTGGGCCCTGTGCACACACTGATAGGGTGAGGATCAACGCACTAATAAATACTGCTAAATTCTTCATGTGTTAGATTGTGAGCATTAGACGCCCAATGGATTATTTTCCTGTTGACAGAATTGTGACATTTGGATGAATGGGCCTTAAACGCAATGGACGGAATTAAGTTTTAGCCCCAGACCAAAAAAATGGTCAGTTGAAGGGCACCCAGCAGTAAGCCTAACAGCAGTGCGAGCAGATAGAGCCGGCGAAACCCGGTTCGGGTGGCTGTGCGCAGGGCCGCACTGAGTTCGGCGGGTGGAATTTTTTCCAGTTCGTTGAAAATCAACGATTCAACATCCACTCCTTTTTGGAGGTTGGTAGCAAAGCCCGATATGACGCGCGGAAAAAGCTTTTCTATTTCCTGAATAAAGATGGTTTTAAGCGAAGCAATCGTTTTGTCGCCAATAAACATGCTGATCATTGGCATCTGATCTTTCAGCCGGTTGCGTAAAAAATCGTCCATATGATCTTCAATAACCGGCTTGATGGATTCGAAATTGTCGGGGTTTGTAATACGCGCTTCAAGCTGATTGAAAGGATTGAATTTGCCTGCAACGGTTCGAGCAAGGCCCCGCATCCATTGAAGGCGGTAACGGTGAATCAGACCCTGAACGCGCACGCCGGGAAAGATAGTGACCGGTTGCTCCGGCGACAACAGGACCCATTGTACCAATGCCACAAAAATCAACAGGCTAATCAATGGAAAAAGTAAGAGAATGATCTGCACGAACCGTCGTTTTAAACAGCGCTGTTTCAGCTTTCAAAAAAAATCCCGGCTGGTATTTTCGACGCAACCGGGGAGTATGGGGTGGCTAACCGGGTTCGAACCGGCGACCCTCAGAACCACAATCTGATGCTCTAACCAACTGAGCTATAGCCACCATTTTTGGGAGGGCAAAAATAGAGAAATTTTGTTTAGCGAAAAACTTTGTGCACAAAAATCTTAGCTGGCCCGGGGTAGAATTCCGGCCTCGGAATCAGCAGGTTCAATCCCCACAGCAAGCCGGTGAACCGCTTATCACAATCCGTTGTTAATTCACTGTAAGGACAAGAAAAACCTTGATTTTCCGTTAATTTTGGATTATGCGTGATGCGATTAAATATGTACTCAATATGAAACGACTCCCCATCCTGATCATGGTCATTGTAGCCGGTTCTTTTCTGGCTTTTCGAACCATGGGGACCAGTACTCCGATTGATAAATACCAGAAGATTTTGCAACTGGTAGGAGAAATGATGAAACAGGCCCACTTCAGTCCCAAGGACCTGAACGATGAGTTTTCTCAGAAAATTTTTGACCGCTATATCAATGAGCTGGATCCGGAGAAGAATATGTTTCTGAAATCGGATGTGGATTCGTTGCGCAAGCTTTACGGCAATACGATCGACGAAGAAATGCGAGGCGCGCCGGTACAGTTCTTCAAAGCAGCAGGTGACGTGTTTAACCGTCGGATGGAAGAAGCTGCCTTGCTGGCCGACGAATGGCTGGCAAAGCCTTTCAGCTTCACCAGTGATGAGCGCGTACAACTGGAAGGCGATAAGCTTGAATTTGCCGCAAATAAAGCTGAGATCAGGGAAAGGTGGAGAAAGAAAATGAAGTTTATGACACTCGAGCGCTATTCAGAAGCGCTGGACGTGCGAGCAAAAAATAAGGGCAAGGCAGATTTTGAAGTAAAGACCGATGTAGCGCTGGAAAAAGATGCCCGTGAAAAAACCAAAAAGATTGTCGATCGCCTTTTTGAGCGTTTCAGGTTTAAGTTCAGCGACGATGACAAGTTTAACGTGTTCGTGAACGCCATTACCACTTACATGGATCCACACACGGAATTTTTTCCACCTGTTGATAAGCGTTATTTCGATGAAGAAATGAGCGGCCGGTTTTTCGGTATTGGCGCCTCCCTGCAGTATGACGATGGCAACATTAAAGTAGCCAGCATTCTCACGGGCAGCCCTGCCTGGAAATCGGGCGAATTGCAGGCTGGTGATATTATTCAGAAAGTAGCTGAGGGCGATGCAGAACCGGTGGATATGACCGGCTTCACCGTAACAGACGCTGTAAAAGTGATTCGCGGGAAAAAGGGCACCGAAGTAAGGCTGACGGTGAAAAAAACCGACGGAACGCTGAAAGTAATCAGTCTGATCCGGGATCAGATTGTGCAGGACGAGACCTTTGCCCGCAGCGCCATTGTCAAGAACGACAATAGCAAGATTGGATATATCTACCTGCCGGAATTTTATGCCGACTTTGAAAATCCAAACGGAGCCCGGAGTTATATCGATGTTGCGAAAGAAGTAACAAAGCTGAAAGAAGAAAATGTAGACGGAATTGTAATAGATCTTCGCAATAATGGAGGCGGATCTTTGTACGACGTAGTACAAATGGTGGGACTATTTATTGAAGATGGTCCTATTGTACAGGTGAAAGATAAAGACGATCGCCCGCAGGTGTTGCGCGATAAGGATAAGTCGGTGCTGTACACTGGCCCGCTGGCCGTAATGGTGAATGAATTTTCAGCCTCTGCCTCCGAAATTTTTGCTGCAGCTATTCAGGACTATGGTCGGGGAGTGGTTATAGGCAGCACCTCTACTTATGGTAAAGGAACGGTGCAGAGAAATATTGGCATCGATAGCCGTGAAGGTTTTTCAATGTCGAGCGCTGACCTGGGAACGGTGAAACTCACGTTGCAGAAATTTTACCGGGTTAACGGCGGTTCAACCCAGCTTCGCGGGGTTCAGTCCGATATCGTATTGCCCGACCAGTATGAGTATCTGAAACTTCGGGAAAAAGATAATAAAGATGCTCTTCCCTGGGATGAAATTAATCAGTCGCCCTATGCAGGCTGGAATCCGGGTTTTGATTTGAACGTTGTTAAAGAGATCAGTCGTAACCGCGTGGCGAACGATTCAGCTTTTAACGTGATCAGAGAGAACACCCAATGGCTGGCGGAAAATGCTGATCGCGATTACAGTTTACAATTGGAAACTTATAAAAAAGAACAGGCAGCCATCCGCGCCCGTTACGCTCAAATCGATTCGGTGATACGTCTGCGCAGCGATATGAACGTGGCTGCTCTACCTAAAGAAACTGATCGCTGGGCCGACGACAAAGGGAAGCAGGAGCGTTTCCAGGCATGGCTCAAGGCCCTCAGAAAAGATATTTATCTCGACCAGGCCATCAAAGTGGTCGACGATATCATTAATCAGCAAAACCTCGTGAAATCCGGCAAAGCGCCTGTAACGGAGGAGAAACAGAAGAAAGCCTTCTAACACAAAACAGCAACGGTGACCATCGGTCACCGTTGCTGTTTTGTCTGGGTTGGTCGGGAGGTTTTGGGAAAATGAATACGGTGACCGATGGTCACCGTTGCTGTTTTGTCTGGGTTGGTCGGGAGGTTTTGGGAAAATGAATACGGTGACCGATGGTCACCGTTGCTGTTTTGTGTGGGTTGGTCGAAAGGTATTGGGGAAATGAATACGGTGACCGACGGTCACCGTTGCTGCTTGTCTGTGTGGTTCGGGAGGTTTTGTGAAATGAATACAGTGACCGATGGTCACCGTTGCTGTTTTGTCTGGGTTTATCGGGAGGTTTTGGGAAAATGAATACAGTGACCGATGGTCACCGTTGCTGTTTTGTCCGGGTTGGTCGGGAGGTTTTGGGGAAATGAATACGGTGACCGATGGTCACCGTTGCTGTTTTGTCTGGGTTGGTCGGGAGGTTTTGGGAAAATGAATACGGTGACCGATGTTCAATGTTGCTGCTTGTCTGTGTGGTCGGGAGGTTTTGGGAAATGAATACGGTGACCATCGGTCACTGTATTCATTTATTTAGAAGGTTTTTTTAAGAGCAGTGGCGCCATTATGTGATTCAGGATTACCGTTTCTGATTATGGCCATTTACCGTACTATCACGGCACCCATTTGTCGGGTTAACTCCATTTCGAGGTTTTTCAGGTGTTCATGGGTCTGGTGCAATACTTCGTATTCCTCGGCGCTGTGGGGGCGTTCCATGTCCTGCTGGTTTTCGTGCAGCATGCGTTTGATTTTGCGAAGCTTCAGATAGTTTACTGCCGATGCTACGATATCGGGGGTGCGGTCTTCGCCCATTTTCGAAAACTGCATCAGTTGATGTTCGTTGCCCCGCGCAAGTGCCTGTATAAATGTTTCGTAGCTCTGCTCAAAAAGTGAACGCTGATAACCGGTGTTTTGTCCGTATTTTTTCTTCCAATAATCACTCTCCTCATAGGGAAAATTGAGCAACGACACTGCAAATGCACTTAGTTGCTGATCGGGATGATAAATGAAATACTGTTTATCGGCTTTCGCAGGATTGCTGTGAAGCACTTCGCGAAAAGCACCGAGCAGTTTTATCACATCCGGATTATCCATCAGTGATTCGTCTACCATTTCTTCCATCACATATTCCGCTACCATCCGCTGCTGATCAAAAGGCCGGTGGCCAAATTCCAGCAAAACTCTCGCAACTTCTTTTTCCTGCAGGTCTTCCTTAAAGAGCAGGTTGAAGGTTGATTCATCGAAATTTCCTTCTTCGGCCTGCTGGGTGTTGGCGGCAATATCCGGTTGTGCGTTTTTTCGCTCGGCAGCCAGTATTCGCTCGCGAATGAACTTGTTGACGAGTACATGCAGGCCCTGCTCATCAATCCGAAGTATTTCTGAACATTGTTTTATATAATCCTGCTGCCGGGTAAAATCCTCGGCCTTATTGATCCGCGAAATCGTTTCGGCCATTCGATTCACCACTTCAGCTTTACGGGTACTGTCGTTACCGGCATCTTTCAATGCCACTTCAAGCTGAAATAAAATGAAGTCTTTTTTATTGCGGTCAACAAATTCGCGGAACGCCGTAGGACCTACCTTGTTTACATAGCTGTCGGGGTCTTCGCCATCGGGAATCAGCACCAGTTTTACCTGCAAACCCTCTTCCAGCGCCATATCGAGCCCCCTAAGGGCGGCCTTTACACCCGCCGAATCACCATCGTAGATAATGGTCAGGTTATTGGTATACTTTTTTACCAGCCGCAATTGGTCGGCGGTGAGCGAAGTACCACCCGAAGCAACCACATTTTCTACGCCGGCCTGATGCAGCGACAGCACGTCGGTATAGCCCTCTACCAACAGGCATTCATTGGCTTTATCAATGGCTGTTCGGGCAAAATAGCTGCCGTAAAGGATTTTGCTTTTTACATAAATCTCATTTTCCGGCGTATTAATGTATTTCGGGGCGCGGTCAGTCGTTTTTAATATACGGGCACCAAAGCCCAACACTTTCCCGCTGTGGTTATGTATGGGAAAAATCACGCGACCCCGGTAATTGTCGTACCACTGGCCATTCCGGTTAACACTCAATCCTGCTTTTTGAAGCAATTCAGGATTGTACTGACTCGCTAAAGCGGCGCGTGTAAATGCGTCTCTGCTCTCGGGAGAATATCCAAGTTGAAACTTCTTTATGATCTCGTCCCTAAACCCTCTCTCGCGAAAATAGGCGAGCCCGATATCCTGACCTTCCTCGCTTTCGAGCAACTGTGCACTGAAAAACTGCTGAGCAAATTGATTGAGGATATAAAGACTGTCGGCTGTTTGATAGGCCTGTCTTTGTTCATCGTTGGCAAAGGTCTCCTGAATCTCCACCCCATATTTCTGACCCAGCCATTTCAGTGCATCTACATAGCTGTACTTTTCATGCTCCATCAGGAAGCTGATGCTATTGCCGCTTTTACCACAGCCGAAACATTTATAAATTTCCTTGCTCGGCGATACGGTGAAAGAGGGCGTCTTTTCGTTGTGAAAAGGGCAGAGGCCGAGGTAGTTGGCACCTCTTTTCTTCAATTTCACAAAAGCGCCCACCACCTCCAGTATATCGATGCGGGAAAGGATTTGCTGTATGGTTTCCTGCGGAATCATGCCTGCGCAAATTACGTTGCATTTTGCAGGTTGCGCTCCTTTTTCGAGGTCCTTTTAAACCCCGGGCACGCTAAGCAGTCTTATTTAGCGTTTTGTAGCCGGACCTGTCCGGAAGATGTGCAACTAACCAAAATAAACCCCCATTTTATGAAAGCTGTTTTTTTACCCTTACTATTTACAGCACTGATTTCCAATGCGCAATCGGGCGTTGATTCCACGGGCCTGCCCGGCGATCAATTTAGCCTGCAGGGTGCGCTTGCCATGTTCAAAAAAGCCGGCAGCCCCGAAGAATTTGAAAAACTGATCAATGCCGAAGAGAATTCTGTCAATAATCTCGACCTGAATGGCGACGGCGAAACCGATTATATCAGGGTGATTTCGCACCGCGAGGGGGATTTGCATGCGTTTGTGTTGCAAGTGCCAGTGTCGGAAAAGGAGAGCCAGGATATTGCCGTGATTGAGCTGGAAAAGACCGGTGATGAGTCGGCTATCATTCAGATAGTGGGCGATGAAGAAATATTTGGAGAGCAGGTAATGGTAGAGCCGGAAGGAGAATCGACCACAGCAGCATTTCTGGTTAATGAGGAGCAGGCACTTGCTTCCGGTCCTTCCATGGCGGAATATGAATTTGCAGCAGCCCGGATTGTGGTGAATGTATGGCTTTGGCCCTCGGTACGGTTCGTGTATGCGCCTGCATACCGACCCTGGATTTCGCCCTGGCGCTGGAGGCATTATCCCGCCTGGTGGCGCCCCTGGCGACCAATTGGCTGGCATGTTTGGCATCCCAGAGTGCGGGTGTATCACCGGCCATTTGTGGTGGCGCCCGTGTTGAGGGTAACCCGTGTACACCGGGTTTATTCACCTCTTCGGGTAAGTTCCGTATCTGTTCGGTCGAGGCATGCCGTAGCCGTAAATAATTACAGAGTTACACGTACCCGCACCACGGTTACTGGTCCGCGCGGCAACAAAGTAACCCGCACCAGCACCACCGTTCGTGGCAAGAACGGAAAAGTGAAGAAGACCCGTGTAAGAAGACATTAAAAAAGCTCAGCATTTCAGTTTGTTGTTTTTCAAAAGCCCCGCTCCGGCGGGGCTTTTTCTATTTAACCTTATCCAAAAAAAATGGAGCGGATACGGGAAAATAGGTTTAAATTACAATTACCATCCAACACCCCAGGGAAAAGTAAGAGAGAAAACCAATTGTTCACTCTTAAAATATAGACCCATGGTTCAGGTTGAAATCTCCCAGCTCGCCGGCGAGTGCAATTCCTGGAGAGAAGCACTTCGCAGTTATCGCGATGAGTTTGCAAACGACAAACTGAAACTCCAGGAAGCCGCCCGAAACCCCCTCTCTAAAGATCAGCTCCAGCAGGTTGAACATCTACAGAATCAATTCCACATTCAGCTGATCAACATTCACGATCTGAAACATTCCATCAAGGCCCATCAGCGTAACATTGAAATGGAGAAAATGCTCCATCAGGGACAACTACGTGAGGAAACGCTGGCCATGCATGAGAATCTGTACGATCAGTACCAGCAACAGGAATCCCGACTTCAGGAACTGCGGGATGAATTCAGCGGGTTTCTAAACGCACTGTAGATTATTACCAGTTGCAGGCAGCTGCCATTCGGCGGCGGGTTTCATAAACCCGATCGCGTACCCATGTACATTCATTTTTTCAAATTAAACTGATTGCAATGCCTGAATTTGATACTTCACACGTAAAAAATATTGTCTTGCTCGGCCATGCCGGTGCGGGTAAGACCAGTCTGGCGGAATGCATGTTGTACGAAGCCGGACTCATTAATCGCAAAGGCAATATTGCCGAGCGCAACACCACTGGCGACTATCACGAACTGGAGCAGGAAAGGGGAAATTCCATTTTCAGTAAGTTATTACACAGCAAATGGCGTGGGTACAAGATCAATATCATTGACACGCCTGGCTACGACGATTTTGCCGGTGAAGTACTTTCGGCCCTTCGCGTAGCCGATACCGGCGTGATGTTGCTCAATGCGGTGATGGGAGTGGAAGTTGGCACCGATGTAATCTGGGAGTACACGGAAAAGTTTCGCACACCCATGATTTTTGCAGTGAACAAGCTGGACGAGGATGCCGCCGACTTTGAAAAAACAGTTCGTGAAGCAAAAGCGCATTTTGGAAATAAGGTAGTAGTAGTGCAATATCCCCGACAAACGGGTTCCGGTTTTCACGAAATAATCGATGTGCTTCGGATGACCATGTATAAATTCAGGGACACGGGAGGGAAACCGGAAAAGCTGCCCATTCCAGACGAAGAACGCGAGCGGGCGGACGAGTTACACAAGGAACTGGTGGAAGCCGTGGCCAGCAACGACGAAACACTGATGGAACGATATTTTGAAAAAGGGGAACTGGATGAAGATGAAATGAAAGCAGGTATGAAAAAGGCAATGATTGCCCACGATCTGTTCCCGCTTTTCTGTTTGTCGGCTGAGCGAAATATGGGCAGCGGCCGCCTGATGGGTTTTATCGATAATGTATGCCCCAGTGCCAACGAAATGCCCGCCCAGCAAACGCGTAGTGGCCGGTCATTGCCCTGCGATGCGGCTGGTCCTACCTGTATTTTTATTTACAAAACCGTGAGTGAACCACATATTGGTGAACTTTCCTTTTTTAAAGTGTATTCCGGCAGTATCAAAAGTGGAATGGAGTTGGAAAACGAAACGACCGGTGCAGTGGAAAAGATCAACCAGCTATTCCTGGTAGAGGGGAATAAACGAACTTCGGTAAACGAACTTGCTGCGGGCGACATCGGGGCCACGCTGAAGTTGAAAAACACGCATGTTAATAATACACTTCATGCCAGGGGACAGAACATAGAGTTGGAGCCAATTGTTTTTCCACGTCCCAACATGACCGTAGCGATCGAAACAATTCGGAAGGGCGAAGAAGAAAAATTATCACAGGCACTGCATCAGTTGCGCGAGGAGGATCCTACTTTCCTGGTGGAAGTATCGCCGGAACTGAAGCAAACCCTGATTCATTGCCAGGGCGATATGCATCTTGCGGTGGCAAAATGGAAAATAGAACACAATCACAAGCTGGAGATTAAGTTTTCGAAGCCGAAGATTGCTTATCGGGAGACGATCCGCCGGATGGCAGAATCCATTTACCGGCACAAGAAGCAGAGTGGGGGTGCCGGTCAGTTTGCGGAGGTATCTATGCGTATAGAACCCTGGTACGAGGGTATGCCTGAACCGGCCAACCTGAATGTTCGCGGTCGGGAAGAGTTTCAACTCGACTGGGGTGGGCGGCTGGTTTTTTATAATTGTATTGTGGGTGGAGCAATCGACACCCGGTTTCTCCCCTCCATACTTAAGGGGGTGATGGAAAAAATGCATAACGGTCCGTTAACCGGATCCTATGCGCGCGACATCCGGGTGAGCGTATTCGACGGAAAAATGCATGCGGTCGACAGCAACGATATTTCATTTAAAATTGCCGGTCTGCAGGCTTTCCGGCAGGCGTTTCAAGAGGCCGACCCGCAATTGCTGGAACCAGTTTACCAGGTTTCTGTGCTTTGTCCCGACGATCTGACCGGAGCAGTCATGGGCGATTTGCAGAGCCGTCGGGCAATGGTGGAAGGCATGGAAAGTGAAGGACATTTTCAAAAGATTCTTGCACGGGTACCATTGGCTGAAATGGATGGTTATTCCTCCGCCCTCCGGTCAATTACACAGGGGCGGGCCAAGTTCAGTATGCAGTTTGCGGCGTATGACCCGGTACCATTTGATCTGCAAAAGAGACTGACCGAAGAATATGGTCGAAATCTGAAAGAAGAAATGGCTTAATCAAAAGCCCCGGCTGGTCCGGGGCTTTTTTTCAACCCATACCGCTGGTTGCCCAGTTCATGCGAATTAACAACCTGTGTACAGACCGGCTTTGTACATTTGTCGAAACACATTAACCAATGAAAAAAATTATCATCATCTGCATTTGTCTGATCAGTTTTGGCGGTACAGCAATGGCACAGGAAGCTGGCACAACTGTGGCAGTTGTAAAAAAGCAATACATGCAAATCACCACCGTTGAGTCGGTAGTGGCGGGGGGCCTTGGTCGGTCCAAAATGATCATCACCAATCCCGATGGAAGTCAGAAAGAATCCAACCTCGAAAACCTCTTCAGTATGGCAGGTATTAATTTCAAGAATATCAAAGACAATGAAGCCAATATTCTCAGCACGCTGAAGCAATATACCGATGCCGGCTGGAAGCTGGATCAAACAACTTCTCTGACGCTCAGTCCCGGCGAAGCAGGAGGTAATGGCATCTTTATGACGCGGTACCTGTTGTCGAAAAATGAATAGCTAACCCAATTGAATATGTTGAAAAGGTCTCCGGAAGGAGACCTTTTTTTATTTCCACCGCTGCAAAGACGGGAAAAATACCTGAGCCTTCTGGTCATTTACCCTTGGAATTCGATTTCCCCCGAAAGTATCTTTCAACTATCCAAGGCCTGAGATACGGGGAAGCCGAAAACCGGTTTTTGAACAGAGTAGGCATTAAAAAAGTATAGCCATGAAAAGTTATTTCCTGTTTTCTATTGTAATTCTCTTGTTCGGGCTTGCCTCGTCCATCAACGTGTTTGCACAAAGTCGCCCGCAACCGGTAGCGGCCGCGCGGCTGATTGACCTGATGATTGAGTCGGATCCGATGGTATTGAAATCGAACGACGAGCAACGCGCGGAAGCCTTTCTTCGCGAAAAAAACAGCCGGATGATCGACTACCTTACCCAGCGATACCCGCAGTATGGCACTCCGGATATTGACCTCAATGATCCGGCCGCAAGCTGGTTTGGCGTAATCTGCGCCATGTACGAAGCAGTTGGTTTTCAGCCGTTGAATGGTCTTGATTTGAAGACCAGGCATATGGCTTTTCAACAAATACCAACCTGGCTTCAGTGTACCCTGAATACGATTGGAGCAGCTTACGGGGTTACACAACTGGTCAGCAGCCTGGGTGCATTTTCCTATGGCACTGTCTGGAAGGTGGTAAAATTTGTTGTCAAGAAGTACATCACAGGCTGGCTGGGGACAGCAATTGCTCTAGTCAACATTGCCAATAATTGCTTTTAGTTACCTTTATCAGGCGAGGCACGAACGGCTGATTCGCGCCTCGCTTATAAACCTTATTATATGGAAAAGTTTGTTGACTACTCCGTGGTGGTCATCTGCAGCATTGCGCTGATCATTTCATTGCTGCAATTGGTCAAGACTGCGTTTAATCCCACTTGGATGGTTCATCCTGTTTTCGATTTTCCTAAAGATCGCCTTCGACGTTCAGCGTTGCTACTTTGCGGAATGCTCGTGCTTACCATGTTAATCATGTTGAAGCTTGGCATGCTCGAAAAATGCTGAGCTTCTCAAGCTCTTTCATCCTGATGATGAAAAAAAATGAGCCCGTCATTCGGGCTCACTGGAAATCTATTGTCTTTTCTGATAGTTGTTAAGAGGACGTGTTATCAAAGCTCACACATTCTTTGAGCTCTTTTTCAGTATAGGCGAGGTTGTATTGTTTCAACACGTCGTCGGGTACGCCGTTCCATTTGTTGGCGGTATTGCCCACATAGCCCAAATCCTTGATGCCAATAGCCGAAGTATAGTAGCCGGTGGCAGTCAGATTGCGCATGAGGTTGAAAAAAGCTACGCCCTGCGCCATTTCAGGTGCTGCTTTTTCAGGAAAGGCAATCCGATCGACCATTTCAATCTGCTGGGCACTGCTGCAGTCTTTAAAAGTTTTCTCGTATCGGTTCAGACATTGCAGGTCGAGCCAGCGCAAACCACCGCGAAGCGGCGTCTGGTGCTGAGGCATGTCCTTTACAATAAATTCAATAAAGGCAGGAACGCCGGCTTCCGATGCACTGCCGCCAAAATCATCTTTGGGTATAATAATATCGCCCAACACGGTGATGGTAGCCATTTCATGGGGCGTAAAGAACGCGTCCATGGCCAACAGTTTTTTCTCCCGCTCGCGTTCGGCATCATAGCGGTCGATCTTCAGGTCGGCTAATGGGTCTTTGCCTTCTTTTGCATCGGGTTTGTTATCGGTGCTGTTGCAACCGGCAACAATAGCTCCGGTGGCTACAGCGCCACCAGCAAGTAACTTGAGTGATTTTCTACGATCCATTTTTAACTATTTAGGACGGAAATCAGAGATTGCCTTTTTTCATTTCATCAATAATATATTCGCTGGCACGCATTGACAAAGCGAGAATGGTCCAGGTAATGTTTTTGTCGGCCTGCGAAACGAACTGGCCACCGTCGACATTAAAGAGATTCTTACAGTCGTGTGCCTGGCTCCATTTGTTGAGCGCCGATTTACGAGGATCGTTGCCCATACGCACAGTGCCTGCCTCGTGAATGATCTCTCCGGGTTTGGAAAGGCCCCAGTTGTTGCTGGCATCATCGTCGCCACCCCAGGTGATCACCGCACCCATATTGTGCATAATCTCCTTGAAGGTCTCTTTCATGTGCCTGGCCTGCTTCACTTCGTGCTCACTCCACTTGACATTAAATTTCAGAACCGGGATGCCATACTTATCTACCACGTTCGGATCGATGGCACAGTAGTTAGAGGCGAGGGGAATAGCTTCTCCACGTCCGGCCATGCCCACATTGGCTCCATAGAAATAACGGTAGTCTTCTTTGAGCGAGGCTCCGTATCCACCTGCTTCTTTTTTCTTGCCGTTTACCACATACTTGCCATTCATGTTTTCGATACCGAAATTGAATCCGTATGCCGGCTGTCCCATGCCACCCCAATATTCGATATGATATCCGCGGGGGAAATCGAGTTTCTTGTTGTCGAGCCACCAGGGCGAATACACATGCATCCCGCCCACACCATCTTCATTGTATCGTTTCCTTCCGAAGAGGGTAGGGAGATAACCGCCCAAGGCAGCACCGGTGCTGTCGTGCAGATACCGGCCAACAACATCGCTGTTGTTGGCAAGGCCATTGGGATGGCGTTGCGATTTTGAATTGAGCAGTATACGGGCCGATTCACAGGCACTGGCCGCCAGGATCACCACCCGGCCCTGTACCTGGTATTCCATCATGTCGTCTTTGCTCACATACGATACACCTGTAGCCAGACCTTCTCTGTCAGTGAGTACTTCACGTGCCATGGCATTAGGTACAATGTCGATCTTACCAGTCTTCATAGCCGGATAGATCAGCACGTTGGGAGAAGAAAAGTCGGCTTTGAAATAGCTACAGTTTCGGCCACACTGGGCGCAAAAGCCGCAGGCGCCGCGTTCCTTATTGTCGGGAAGCTGCTGAGTGAGAATAGATAAACGCGAAGGTATCACCCTCACACCGGCCTGTGTGGCTGCGTTCTTAATGAACAACTCATGAAGGCGCGGCTTGGGAGGTGGCAAAAAGAATCCATCAGGATCGTTCTCCAGACCTTCGTTGGTACCAAATACACCTATCAGTTTGTCTACCCGATCGTAAAAGGGTTTTATTTCATCGTAGCTGATCGGCCAGTCATCGCCAAGCCCGTCGATACTTCTGCGTTTGAAATCTTTTGGACCGAAACGAAGCGAAATACGCCCCCAGTGGTTGGTGCGTCCGCCGAGCATGCGTGAACGAAACCAGTCGAATTGGGTTCCCGATTCTTTCGTATATGGCTCGCCGTCGATATTCCAGCCACCATAGCTGGCATCAAAATCGCCAAAGGGTCGTAACTGGGTGGAAGCGCCACGTCGTGGAGAATCCCAGGGTTGAAGGAACTGTGTGATATTTTTGGTGGGATCGTAAAGGGGGCCTGCCTCTATCATGCAGACCGACAATCCCTGATTGGCCAGAATATATGCTGCCATACCTCCGCCAGCGCCGGAGCCTACAATAACCGCATCATATTTCTTTGCCGTTTTCTTAATCTGAAGATCGCCCATAATTAGTTTTGAATTGACACCCGGCAATTTACAAATAAATGAATACCATCGCCCTGCTTTTAATCTTTTTGTTGGTTAACGCTTACGCTTGTATGTTTTGTGTGCCGGGCTTTTCTTATTTTCAGTTACGCAAACATGCTGCTGAATGATTAAAAAACTGCTACTGATGGCAAGTCTGCTCAACGGTTTGGTCTTGCAGGCACAGCCCGACGACTATAAACACTATCCTGTTTACGAGGGAACTGACCTGGGCCTTTGTTACACGCCGCAGTCTTCATCGTTTCGCGTATGGGCACCCACGGCCGATTCGGTGCTGTTGCTACTGTACGATCAGCCGCTGGGGAGCAAACCCATCGAAGAGCGGGCAATGAAATTTTCTGAATCGGGCACCTGGTTATTGGAATGCACCGGCGACTGGCAGGGGAAATATTACACCTACCGAGCGCATATCAGCGGGGTGTGGATGAATGAAGTACCCGATCCCTATTCGTTTGCGACGGGTGTAAATGGACTTCGCACTGCCATACTCGATATTCACGAGGCTGCACCTGTCAACTGGCAGCAGGATAAAAAGCCGACAGGCATTGCCGCTACCGATGCGTTGATTTATGAATTACACCTGCGCGATGCCAGCATTCATGTCAGCAGCGGAATACAACATAAAGGCAGGTTTTTGGGGCTGGCAGAAGAAAACACAAAGAACAGGGCCGGCCTCTCGACAGGGCTTGATCATATACGCGAGCTGGGTGTAACGCATGTGCATTTGCTGCCCTTTTTCGATTTTCAGTCGGTCGACGAAACGAAGCCAGATATACCTCAGTACAATTGGGGTTACGAGCCCCTGAATTACAATGTTCCCGAAGGCTCCTATAGCAGCAATGCCGCCGATCCCTCCGTTCGAATACGGGAGTTAAGAATGCTGGTGCAAAAGTTTCATAAGCACGACCTGCGCCTCGTGATGGACGTGGTGTACAATCATACCATGCGCACGAGGGACTCCTGGTTCAATCAACTGGTGCCTGGATATTACTACCGGCAAAATGCGGCGGGTGGATTTTCAGACGCCACCGCCTGTGGCAATGAGATCGCCACCGAGCGACCCATGGTACGCAAATACATCATCGAATCACTGGAGTTTTGGATGCGGCAGTATCATGTGGATGGTTTCCGGTTCGATTTGATGGGTGTACACGATATAGAAGGAATGAATCAGATTGCAAGCAGACTGCGGGCAATTGATCCAAATGTGTTGTTGTATGGCGAAGGCTGGACAGCGGGATCTTCGCCCTTGCCTGATTCGGTGAGAGCGTTGAAGAAAAATGTGGCGCAGTTGGATGGGATCGCTGTATTCAGCGACGATTTACGAGACGGGATTAAAGGAAGTGTGTTTAATGAAAAGGAGCGCGGTTTCGTTTCCGGAAGGGCCGGCATGAAGCAGAGTATTTATTTTGGAGTGGCCGCATCCTGCTATCATCCACAAATTGATTATTCGAAAATCAATTACTCGAAGCAGCCTTATTCCATCCATCCCGGCCAAACGATCAGTTATGCAGAGTGCCACGACAATCATGTACTATGGGATAAACTGGCACTATCAGCCCCTGAGAGCAGTGAAGCTACCCGTATTAAAATGCATCTGCTGGCTTTAGGCATTGTGCTGACCAGTCAGGGTGTCCCTTTTTTGCATGCCGGTACCGAATTTTTGCGCAGCAAGAATGGAAATGAAAATTCCTATAACGCCGGGGATTCCGTGAATGCCATTGATTGGGATCTGAAAACACATAACGAGGCCGTGTACCGGCATGTGAAGGCACTCATTGAGATGAGACGCCAGCATCCGGCATTTCGTTTACGGTCGGGTGAACAGGTGCGTGAAGCAATTCGTTTTCTGGATGCGCCCGACAATATGGTAGTGTATACAATTGACGGAAGGGTAGCACGCGACAACTGGTCGAAAATACTGCTGATCTACTATGCCGGTTTACCTTTGACCAACTGGAAAATGCCGGAGGGAAAATGGCACTTTTTTCAGTTACCAGGGCAGGAGCCAGTTTATTTGCAGAAAGACCGGACAGTGCCAGTAAAAGGTCCCGGTCTCTATGTTTTTTACCAGGAGTAAACAGATAGTTGTTCTTTAACTTTCTGTTTTCGGGAAAAATACATAGCTTTGTGTCTCTTAAGTTTCGCTCTACCAGTATCGTAGCGGTTCCCACCTCAGCGGCCTGTTGGCTAAACGTAAGGCAGGTAAAGTATCAATCTTTTGTTGATAGCCTTACCTACAAACAGTAATCATATTTATTTGCAGCGATTTAGAACATGCCACCGTGCCTGTGTATGGGCTGCATGACGTAAAAATTCAAACGTGTTATTTAAAGATCTCGAACTCATGGAGCCCGTGCTCCGTGCCCTTCAGGAAGAAGGTTATTCCCAACCCACACCCATTCAGCAACAAGCTATTCCCCACATTCTGCAACGCAGGGACCTGTTAGGTTGCGCGCAAACTGGTACCGGCAAAACAGCAGCATTTGCTATTCCATTGCTGCAGTTGTTGTCGCAGGATACAAATACCGGTGCGGCTGACGGACGTAGGCCCATTCGGGCGCTGATTCTGACTCCCACGCGGGAATTGGCAATCCAGATAGAAGAAAGTTTCAAAGCCTATGGCCGCCATTTGTCTTTGCGCCATCAGGTAATTTTTGGCGGCGTATCACAACACCAGCAGGTGGCTGGTTTGAGGCGCGGTACAGATATACTGGTGGCAACACCAGGCCGACTTCTTGACCTGATGAACCAGGGTCATGTGAACCTGCGCGACATCAGGTTTTTTGTACTCGATGAAGCCGACCGTATGCTGGACATGGGATTTGTGCAGGACGTGCGACGGGTAATTGCCCGCCTCCCCGAACAAAGGCAGACCCTGTTTTTTTCTGCTACCATGCCGCCCGAGGCGCAGCAACTGGCGCAAATGCTGTTGAAGAATCCTGTGAAGGTAGAAGTAGCGCCGGTGTCGTCTACAGCAGATACTATTCAACAGGAATTATATTTTTCTGAAAAGCAAAATAAGAATGCCCTCCTGATCCATTTGTTAAAGGATGAAACCATTCCTTCGGCCCTGGTATTTACCCGTACCAAGTTTGGAGCCGACAAGGTAGCCCGTGTGCTTTCGCGGGCCGGCATTTATGCCGAGGCCATACATGGAAATAAGAACCAGAACGCCCGTCAACGCGCTCTGACCAACTTTAAATCACGGCGGACCAGGGTGTTGGTAGCCACAGATATTGCCGCCAGAGGTATTGATATCGACGACCTGACCCATGTAATCAATTTTGATTTGCCCAATGTGCCGGAAACCTATGTACACCGGATTGGCCGTACAGGCCGTGCTGGCGCTGACGGCATCGCCATTTCGTTTTGCGATTACGAGGAGAAAATTTATTTGAAAGACATTGAAAAACTTATCCGCAAACCGGTACCGGTTGTAAAGGGACATCCCTACGATGTACCCCTTATGCACGCCATACCACAGGCGGCGCCCTCGCCGGCAGTTCACAGCCACCTGTTTAACCGTAAGGGTGGTGGCCGCAGGGGAAGAACTTTTTCGCAGCGCTAGGTCGCCCAATTCAAGTACATTACGCGAGGTTTGTAATTGTCAACAACAACAGGTATTTTCACTGCATATCCACTGTTGTATGGGAATTATTATCCTCGCGTTTTTTATTATTGCCGCAGTTCCGGCCTTGTCGCAAATCAAGTTTGAACCAGGTTATCTGATCAACAATTCAGGGCAACGCACCGAGTGCCTGATTCGAAATGCCGACTGGGCCAATAACCCCTCGTCAATTCAATATCGGCTGACGGCTGGCGCAGACATTATGACCGCCTCGCTGGAGAACACGATTGAATTCGGTATCGGCAACGACTATCGCTATATCCGCAGAACAGTGCAGGTTGACCAGTCAGGCGGACGTACTTCAAACCTGAGTACGGTGGTCGATCCGCAGTATAAGGAAATGGAAGTTTTCCTGCGGGTTTGGGTGAGCGGGCCGGTTTCGTTGTACGAATATTCTACCGGAGAATATACCCGTTTTTTTTATCAGCGTGGCGATGGCGACATTACACCGCTCGTATTTAAGCAGTACCTGGATGGTACGAGGGTCGCCCAAAATCCCCGTTTCCGTCTGCAATTGCTGGATTCGCTCAAGTGCGGTTCTACTACCATGGATGATATTTTGAAGGTGCAATACCGCGCCAAGGATTTGACTCGCTACTTCAACAGGTACAATGCCTGTGCCAGCGGAATAAGTCCAACAAAATACAGCGGTAATTCATCAAAAATTGATTTCAATCTTTCTGTTCGACCCCGAGTTTCATCGGTTTCGCTGGATATGAACTATCCCGACTTCACGAATACACAGTACAAGTTCGACAATTTTATGATGTTCGAATTTGGGCTGGAAGCCGAATTCATTCTGCCATTGGGTAAAAATCGTTGGGCGCTGACCTTTGAACCAGGGTTTTTTTCGATGAAGAAAAGAAAGGATGAATACCGGCTTAATCAGGATGTGTGGATTGACTATACGTCTATCGAGCTCCCCTTTGGTGTGAGGCACTATATTTACCTGACCGACCAGAACAAATTGTTTCTGAATGCTGTGGTCAATGTGAATACACCGCTCAACTCGACGATGTTTTTTACCAGCACACAGGAGGCGAAAATTGTGACGAGGCCCAATGCCGGTTTCGGTGTGGGCGCTCAATTCCTAAATCGTTTTTCTGCAGAGCTCCGGTATAATTCGGCCAGGAAGCTGACGTCGAGTCCAAGGCAGTGGGATAGTAAAATGTCGAGGGTGTCGTTGATTGCGGGGTTTCGGCTGTTTTGATGGGGAGAGGTGAGAGGTGAGGGGTGAGAGGTGAGGGGTGAGAGGTGAAAGGTGAGAGGTGAGAGGTGAAAGGTGAGAGGTGAAAGGTGAGAGGTGAGAGGTGAAAGGTGAGAGGAAGAGTACATTGCTCTTATTCGATCTCCGAGCCCTCTGCGAAAAATCTCTGTGCCCTCTGCGGTTAAAGAGGGTACCCGCGCTCTAAGAGTGTGGCCAACCTTTAAAGAATTGCTTTTCTGTTCCCACAGATTTACACAGAACAACTCAACAACTCAACAACTCAACGACTCAACAACTCTGTTCCCTCCTATGTTTGCATATCAACTTAAAAGGTCTTTGATTTAGCGATCGCGCTAAGTAGATTTGAGTGAATGGAGTGAAAGAGAGTGAGAGCACATCCGCTTCCAAACAGCTATTAAAGCAT
>JBKBHA010000013.1:0-111893 GCA_046297935.1 Chitinophagaceae bacterium | reverse complement strand
GGAAATGTGCCAATTGTTAATTTGCACATTTCCACATTTGCACACTTGCACATTTTTCAATCCGGTTTTTTCTTAATCCAGATCACTCTCTCAATTTTCAGTGCAGGATTGCTGCGCAGGGTGGCGGTTACCCGGATTTTTTCTTCGTTGAAGTCGAAGGGCACTATTAATTCGTTGCCGGAAAAATGGCAGGCCGAGGAGCTCAGCTCAATCTCTTTTTCTGTCAGGGGCAGCCAGGTTCCGTCGCTAAGTTTTCCATCTACATTGATATAGTTGTGGGTTCCCTTTTTCAGGCTGTCGGTATAAAGGTGAAAATAGATACTGTCTATTTTTTGGCCTTCGGCGGTATTAGCAATAAACAATGCGACTATGATGGAAACCAGGACTTTCATGCCAGTTTTTTAAGGTAGACGCTAAAAGCTTCCGAAAGGTACGATCAAAAAGCAAAGACCCGGCTGCATGCAACCGGGCCCCTGAAACATTACTTTTATAACGGACAAATTTAAACCAGCCATAGGCTGGTTTAAATTTGTTAGGGGAAAATGCCAAGTTCGGCGTAGCTGGTTGCCACTTTGTTAATGGCTACCACATAAGCGGCCGTGCGCATATCCGGAATGTCGGCATTATTTTTCCATTCGTTCATAATCTCGTGAGTGGCGGTGATCATAGTTTCTTCGAGTCCGCTATATACCAGATCCACTTCATCGGCACCATGTACGATGTATTCCCGCTCTTTTACGCCCATTTTTTTACCCGACAATGTTTCCATTTGTAAAACTATGTGCGAATTCATGTTCTCGTTGAAGCGTTTTTCCATGCGTCCGTACCGCACATGGCTCAGGTTTTTCAGCCATTCGAAATACGATACTGTTACACCCCCCGCATTCAGATACATGTCGGGCACAACAATGGTTCCTTTTTTTGCAAAAATTTCGTCGGCTTCAGGTGTAAGTGGTCCGTTGGCCGCTTCACCTATGAGCTTCGCCTTTACTCGTGGAGCATTTTCGCCATTGATCACGTTTTCGAGCGCTGCCGGAATCAGAATATCGCATTCCATTTCCAGCGCGTCGGTGTTCTTTGCAAAATTGTTGGATCCCGGGAAATTGAGAATGGAACCAGTGTTTTTGCGATGTTGAAACACCTGGTCTACGTCGAGACCTTTGTCGCTCCAGATAGATCCTTCGTATTCTGCAAGACCCACAATGATGGCTCCGGCGTCCTGGAAAAATTTCGCACTGTGATAGCCCACATTACCGAGACCCTGCACCACTATTTTTTTGCCTTCTACACCAACAGGCAGCCCCAGACGTTGCATTACATCGGGCATATTACATACTTCGCGCAAACCGAAGAAAACGCCGAGGCCGGTTGCTTCGCGACGGCCACGAACACCTCCCTGCGATACCGGCTTACCGGTTACACAACCTGAGGCATCAATTTCACCCGGATGCATGGTGGTATAGGTATCCAGTATCCAGGCCATTTCGCGTTCACCGGTTCCGTAGTCGGGAGCGGGTACATCTGTGCCGGGACCAATAAACTTTTTCTTGATCAGCTCGGAAGTGTAGCGACGGGTAATTTTTTCGAGTTCAAAAGCCGAGAAATCGCGCGGATTGATTTTGATACCACCCTTTCCGCCACCAAAAGGCACATTTACAATCGCACATTTATAAGTCATCAATGCGGCCAGCGCCATCACTTCATCCTGGTTTACTTCGGCCGCAAAGCGAATACCACCCTTACAGGGGGTTTTATGATGGGAATGCTGAACGCGGTATGCTTCAATTACTTCAATTTTCCCGTTGTCGCGCTTCACGGGAAATTTCATGCTGTATATCGCATTGCAGGCCTTAATTTGTTCCAGAATGCCCGGATCCCATTTGGTGAATTTGGCCGCTTTGTCAAAGCTCTTTTCTACGGCCGCGAAAAAGCTGTAATGTTTGTCAGGCATGATTCATGATTTTGTTTTCAAATAGCAAGCTTATAATGTAAGATTAAAAAAGATTTGCATAATTCCCTAATCCCTACTGTTCCGTCTAGCTGCGCGGGCTACTTTCCTTTTCGAGGCGGCTGATTCGGCGATCGAGGCGCATCAGGTAAATTACCAGCCCGGCGAGAATGGCTAGCATCACCGCAACCACCACGTAAATTCTTCCACTGCTTCGCATCACATGACTAAAGCCATTTTCCGTTTGGGCCCATAAAGGCAGGGCTGTCAGACATAGTATCATTACCAACAGGAGGGATACGACTTTCTTCATGCGTTCCATTTTTTTTCTTTTAATAATGCCAGCCTGATCTTCAAACTGGTGATCCAGACAGCCAGCAGTGTCCATCCAATGATGGCGGGATAGAATACCATCCGCATTTGCCCACTACTGTCGCGAAAATCCAGCGCCGGATTTCCTTCTTCGCCACCGGGGTGCAAACTGGGCAATAACCTGGGCACAATCCAGATGGAAGGAAATAACATCGCAAAAGCGAAAATATTGTAAACAGCACTGATACGTGCCCGCTTGTCCATATCCTGTATCGAGTCGCGCAACACCAGGTATGCGAAATAAATGAGCAGGGCAATGGCCGCACCAATCAGTTTAGGCTCACGGGCCAGTGCGCTGAATGATTTGAAGGCGGGGTTATTTGGGTCAGCCCAGGTATAGCTCATCCAGATAGCTCCGGTGGCATAACCCAGAATGCCCAGTAAAATTCCGCTGGTCGCGTATTGACGGGCGTAGATATCGTATTTAAGGTCGAAACTGCTGAGGTAACGTATGGAATGGTAAACCGAGCAAATGAACAGAATCATCATAGCAAACCACATGCACACGTGAAAATAGAGGTTGCGTACGGTTTCTTCCAGCGCTGGCAGATAAGGAATCCGTGTATCGAGCAAACCCATGGTAAACGTGTAAACCAGGAGAACAACACTGAGTATTTTCCACCAGTTTTGATAAAGGAACGGTCGGGAATGCTTCATTACCGGAACGCTTGGGTTAAAAAGTTGCAGCAAAATTAAGGGGAATCGTACGACTGCAACAGAAATTTGGAAGTTGAAAAATCCCAACCCCAAAGGCCTGAAGATTTTAGCGCAGCCAGGTCATTAAATTGTCTGAATTTTAGCCGGAACCAGCTTTACTTGAAAATACTATCAGTCTTTCCAGAGAAAGGGGAAAAGTATCACAGCCATAAGGGCCACCAACAGATCCAAAGCCACCAGCAACAGCATGTCGCCCGCTTTTAAGCTGAGCACAGGATTAAAGGCTGCATTGGAAATTTTCATCAGAAGTATGAGCTGAGGTGTAATGATCGGAAAACCGAGCACAGCCATGATAGCCGCGTTCTGCTGAGCCCTGGCGGCAATGGCTGCCAGAAAGGTAAAGACCAGACTCAGGCTCCAGCCCCCGAGCAAGACCAGTCCCATAAAAGAAAAAGGCCGCACCAGCGGTGCATTCATCAGCAGGGAAAATAACAGCAGCGAAAGCAGGCTCATCAACAGCATGAGCAGCGAGTTGAAGAGCAGTTTAGCCAGTACAAATTGAGAAGGAGAGGCCAGCGTGTAAAAATAAAGCATCCTGCCCCGGCTTTCCGCCAGAAAGCTCTTGGCAACGGCATTGATGCAGATAAACAATTGAGTGACCCAGAAAAGCCCGTTCCACACCTCTGACTCTGGTTCCCTGATCGATAAAAAAAGGACGAAAATGGTAGCTCCGATATAAAGCAGGATACCGTAAAAGCTATACTGTTGCCGGACTTCGAGCAATAAGTCCTTTTTGAATAAAGTCCAGATCGAATGCATTTAAAGAAAATAGAATAGCTGCAAAATTAACATATAAACTCTGGGCATCCTTGTCTATTTTGTGGGCAACTAAATGAACCACCTGTAAAATGACATTCATTAACCGCACCCTGTCAGCAGGCACCGGATTGCGCCTGGCGCTGGCCACCTTATCCATCCTGCTTTCTACAACATCTTTTTCGCAGAAAGACAAACACGATCTTTCGTTTCGCATTCTGCCTGATACTTCCTACCATTTTACCCTTCGGGTGGAAATGGATCAATTAATCAGCGATATGCCTACCACTTATCTGTCTCAGGCGGAGGGTGATATATCTCTTGCTGGTATAAAAGATGATATCAAGACCATCAGAGTCAATTACGGGCGCCATCTTTTGCATATCGGTATGGAAGGTTACAGCATCCATGTTGATACCGATAGTTTGACGCAAAATGAAGAAAATGACCCGGAAATGGCAGCTAATCCCATGGCCATCATGCAACAAATTATGGAAGCGACTTATTCTGTACTTCCTGGTTCGGTGATGGAATTCAAGTTGTCGCCATCGGCCGAGGTTATCGAATTTACCGGCACTCAGCAACTGGTAGACGCTATGCTGGAAGCAATGCCGGCTGCCATTGGTCAGGATCCGGAACTGCGTCAAAAGCTGGAAACCGACTACAACGATGAAAAAATGAAAAGTTCATTTGTCAACTCTTATGATGTGTTTGTAAACAAGCCGGTAGCCATTGGAGAGTCCTGGACATCCAACCGAAAACTGACTGTTGGAGCCAACGTGCAGGTCCAAATGACTTACACACTAAAGGCTGTAGACGGCGATCGGGTAACAGTAGCTGCCGTATCGTCGATGAAGCCGGGCGCAGATGCCGACGATACAAAAATGACTGGCTCACATAAAGGGACGATCATCTTCAATAAAACTACGGGCGAGATTTATGAGCAGCTCCTCGACATGGAATTGGAAGGCGAAGTAAACGGCATGCCTTTTACCGCTACAGGTGTATTGACCTATAAATGTCTGCTGTGAACTCCGCGCATATTTTATTTATCGTGATAGCAATGGCGGCAGCGCGGTTCATACACGTCGCGGGCACCCAGCATCACCTGGTCCTCGTTGGGGATTTTCCGGTACGAATAGTTGGCAATATGTCCGCATTGCACACAGATGGCGTGTAGCTTGGTTATATAGTCGGCTTTAGCCAGCAAATAGGGCATCTGGCCAAAAGGTTTTCCGGTGAAGTCCATATCAAGTCCGGCCACAATAACCCGTATACCCCGGTAAGCCAACTCGTCGCACACGTTGGGTAATTCGTTGTCGAAGAATTGGGCTTCGTCAATACCAATTACTTCCGCATCCTGTGCCATCAGCAGAATTTTTTGTGAATTGTCGATGGGGGTTGACTGAATGGCATTGGTGTCGTGCGAAACGATGTTCAGCTCGTCGTAACGAATATCAATGGCTGGCTTGAAGATTTCCACTTTCAGGTTGGCAATTTTAACTCGCTTCAGGCGGCGTATCAACTCTTCTGTTTTGCCGCTGAACATGCTCCCACAAATCACCTCTATCCAGCCGCGGCGTTCTCCTTTCAGGTTCGGTTCAATAAACATTGTTAAGATTTTTATTTCCCTATCTCGTAATCCATTAATTGGCAAAGTGTTTGTAACTTCAGGCGGCTTGTAAGACAGGGTGCTTGCAACGTATGGGCAATTCAGCCGGTTATTTTACGTTAGCCTTTGTACCTACATTTTCCTATTCATAAACCAGCGCTCCAAAAGTAGCATAATGGAACGAATACAGGCATTAATCAGGCAATTGAAGGAGCTGGCGGACCGCCAGGCAGAGCCCTCCCAATTACTATCGGTCGTAAACCAGCTCCAAAAAGAGCTGGCAGGGCAGCAGCAAGCGCCACGTAGTCTTGGCACTTCTAAAGTAGCCGTACTAATGCCGGCTTCGATGTCGGTGCCGCCTGAACTGGCAGAAAAATATGCTCCCAAAGCAGCTGATGCAGTGTGGACACCCGCGCCGGCAGCACAGCCCGAACCACAACCGGAGCCGGTGCCAGCGGTTCATCAGGACGGAACGCTGGACATGCGTTTTGACCCCATGGTCGAAATTCCCACTCTCTCACAACAGGTGAAGAGCAGGCCCGAACTGGAAGAGGGCGATTCGCCTTCCCTCAACGACCGGCTGCGTCAGAGTCAGACCGAATTGGGTGACCGTCTGAAAGACATTCCCATCAAAGACCTTCGAAAAGCTATTGGCATAAACGATCGGTTCCAATTTATCAACGAGCTGTTTCGCGGCGACGAAGCCATGTACGAACGAAGCATTAAGACCATCAACGCCTTCAGCATTTATCCGGAAGCAGAATACTGGATCAGCCGCGAGTTGAAAACCAAACTCGGTTGGTTAGCCGATCATCCCGTAGTTCACCAGTTTGATCAATTGATCAAAAGGCGTTTTTCCTGAATATAATTCAAAATGCAATTGGTGGCCCCCGTGCGGCTATTCACATAGCGGGCTGCGGCCTCTGCGGTTGCTTCATGCGCCCCCGTATCCTGCTCCCATTGGCGAAGCAGGTGTTCGAATTCTACTGCTGCATTGATCTCAAAGCCTGCACCCACAGCAATCAATTCTTTTGCCTCCCGAAACTTATGATATACCGGCCCAAACACTACCGGGCAGCCATATACCGCCGCTTCCAGTGTGTTGTGAATGCCCTTTCCAAATCCACCGCCAATATAAGCCACCCAGGCATGCCGGTAGAGTTGCGATAGCATACCGATATTATCAATGACCACACAATTGAAGGGGCCTTGATCCTCACCGGCACTATTGAGAAATTCAGAGTAGAATACAGCGTTTGAGAAGCTTGCCCGGATATTGTTAAGATGTTCGGTCCCGATTTCATGTGGCGCCAGTACCAGCGCTATTTTTGACGAGTCAAGTGTCCGCAGCAACTCATTCAGCATTTGTTCATCAGCTGGCCAGGTGCTGCCTGCTATGATTAATTTTCTGCCGCTGGCAAAACGGTCTACTGTGTCATTGCGTTGGCTATGTTGAGCAATGCTAACGACCCGGTCAAAACGGGTGTCGCCCGATACCTGCGTAATATTTCCAAGTCCAATTTTTTTCATCAGGTCCTGAGAAATTTCGTCCTGTACAAAGAGCTGATCGAATCGCGCCAGCATTTTCCTCGGCAAGCTGCCATACCACCGGAAGAACGACATCTTTTCCCAAAAAACAGCTGATACAAGTAGTAATGGTATTTGCCGGTAGCGTATTTTTTTAAGGTAGTAGTACCAAAATTCGTATTTGACAAAAATGACCAGGCGGGGTTGCACTATTTCCAAAAAGCGGCGCGCGTTGCCAGGTCCGTCAATCGGCAGATAAAACACCCAGTCGGCACCCGCATAATTCTTCCGGATTTCATAGCCAGAGGGAGAAAAGAATGTCAACAGGATCCGGTAGTTTGGATACCGGCTGCGCAAAGACTCTAACAACGGTCTTCCCTGTTCAAACTCACCCAACGAAGCACAGTGCATCCAGATTACGGGATTTCCTGCCGTAATGGCCGCCTCGAGTCGCTGAAAAATACCCCGGCGTCCTCTGGCCCATTTTTTAGCTTTAGGATGAAAAAGCGAGGCGATTGTGATGCCCATACGAAAGAGCCAAAGAAAGATATTGTAGAAAAAAACGCCCAAAGCTTTGTTTTTTAATGAAATGAACTCGCTGCAAATGTAAACTCCGGCAAGGAAACTACCCGTATTTTACTATTTTTGCGGCACCATAAACATGGCGGAACAGGGCCGAAAAGGATCAGCCTTCCACCGCTTAATCTATCCTTCCTAATATTAGCCAATTATGCGTCCAATTCAAATGGTCGATACACAGACACAGTATCAGAAAATCAAGTCAGAAGTGGATGAAGCAATCATGGACGTATTGGCGAGTTCGGCTTACATTAACGGTAAGCCTGTATCGGCTTTTGCCAGCGAGCTGGCAGACTATGTGGGCGTTAAACACTGCATACCCTGCGCCAACGGTACCGATGCATTGCAGATTGCCATGATGGCTCTGAACTTGCAGCCTGGCGATGAAGTGATCACCCCGTCCTTTACCTATATCGCCACTACTGAAGTAATTGCCCTACTTCGGTTAACACCGGTGTTTGTAGATGTAGATCCTGATACTTTCTGTATGGACCCGGAGTCGCTCGAGCGTGCAATTACTCCCCGTACAAAGGCAATTGTGCCCGTGCACCTGTATGGTCAGGCAGCGCATATGGAGCCGATTATGGCCATTGCCGAAAAGCATGGCCTCTTTGTGATAGAAGATAATGCTCAGGCTATTGGCTGTGTGTACACCTGGCAAGACGGCCGCAAGCAAAAAACCGGTTCCATTGGTCATATAGGAGCAACTTCCTTCTACCCGTCTAAAAACCTGGGAGCGTTTGGTGACGGCGGAGCGCTGTTCACCAACGACGATGAACTGGCAGCGAAAATGCGCATGATCGCCAATCATGGTCAAAGCAGACGTTACTATCATGATGTTGTTGGCTGCAACAGTCGCCTCGATACCATTCAGGCCGCCGTATTACGCGTGAAGCTGAAGTATCTCGACGATTACAACCGGGCACGCCAGGCAGTTGCAGCCCACTACGACCAATGCTTTGCCGCCTTGCCCCATTTCAACGTCCCCACAAAGACTAACTATTCCACGCACGTGTATCATCAATACACCTTAACGTTGATGGCGGAGAAATCGGCTGACCGCAAACGACAGGAATTAATTGACTGGCTGACCGAGTGCGAAGTGCCTTCCATGATTTATTATCCGGTACCCGGCCACCGTCAAAAAATGTTTGAGGAATTTGGGACAGCTCAAACCAAACTGCCGAATACCGATTGGCTGACCAGCCGGGTGTTGTCGTTGCCAATACATACTGAATTGGATATGGAGCAGGCAGATCATATTGCTGACCGGATAATAGAATTTTTTGCCATCGTGTAAAAGAAACAAACGAAAAGATAAATAAGTCAAGATGAAAATAGCTGTGGTTGGAACGGGATATGTTGGTTTGGTAACAGGTACCTGCTTTGCTGAAACAGGTAATAATGTAACCTGTGTAGATATTGATGCTGTCAAAGTGGACAAGCTCTCGAAAGGTGAAATTACCATATACGAGCCAGGCCTCGAAAAATTGTTCTTGCGAAACATAAAGGAAGGAAGACTGCGGTTTACTACCAGTTTGGAAGAAGGGATACGGGATGCCTTGATTGTGTTTCTCGCATTACCCACACCGCCCGGGGAAGATGGATCTGCAGACATGAAATATGTGCTGGGTGTTGCAGAAGACTTAGGCAAATTGATGACGGATTACAAGGTGATTGTCGATAAAAGCACCGTGCCGGTTGGTACATCTGATCGGGTGCGTGCAGCCATTCGGCAAAACTATCAGGGCGAGTTTGATGTGGTAAGCAATCCTGAATTTTTACGGGAAGGCGTGGCGGTGGATGATTTTATGAAACCCGATCGGGTGGTGGTAGGCACTGAGTCGGCAAAGGCTCGTGAAATTATGAACGAACTTTTTGCACCGTTTGTGCGGCAGGGCAATCCAGTGATATTCATGGACGAGCGCTCGGCTGAGTTGACTAAATATGCCGCCAATTCATTTCTCGCTATGAAGATTTCGTTCATGAACGAGATTGCACGGCTGTGTGAAAAAATGGGAGCCGATGTAGATCAGGTGCGCAGAGGGATCGGCAGCGATGACCGTATTGGGAAAAGGTTTCTTTTCGCCGGTATTGGGTACGGTGGAAGCTGTTTCCCCAAAGACGTACAGGCCCTTGTTCACTCGGCACGTGAAATGCAATACGACTTTCGTATTCTAAATGCAGTGATGCAGGTCAACGATGAGCAGCGCGTGCATTTGCTGGAATCAGTACGTATGCATTTTAAGCAGGAGTTGAAAGGCCGCCGGTTTGCCCTTTGGGGACTGGCTTTTAAACCCAATACCGACGATATTCGTGAAGCACCGGCTCTGGTGATGGCACAGGAGTTGATCAATGCCGGTGCCGAAGTGGTGGCTTTCGATCCTGAAGCCATGAAAAACGTAAAAGCAGTGATGGGTGACCGCATGCACTTTGCTGATGACCCTTACTCGGCCCTTGATGGAGCTGATGCACTAATCATTGCCACCGAGTGGAACGTATTTCGTACTCCGGATTTCGATAAAATGAGCAGAATGCTCAGAGAGAAATTAATTTTCGACGGACGCAATCTGTTTGATCTTCACAAAATGGAGCAACTCGGGTTTAAATATATCAGTATCGGCCGCCGCGCCGTTCAGCCAAACCTGCCATCATGACTGCTAAACGCGTGCTAATAACCGGTGCGGCCGGGTTTCTGGGTTCACATCTTTGCGATCTTTTCATTAAGAAGGGTTTTCGTGTGGTTGGCATGGATAACCTTATAACCGGCGATTTGAATAATATCAGTCACCTGTTCAAATTGGAGCAGTTTGAATTTTATCATCACGATGTAACGAAGTTTATTCATGTTCCTGGCGATATCGACTATATTTTACACTTCGCGTCCCCTGCCAGCCCCATCGATTATCTCAAAATTCCCATTCAGACGCTTAAAGTAGGGGCGCTTGGCACACATAATTGTCTCGGCCTGGCGAAGGCAAAAAAAGCACGCATCCTGGTGGCCAGTACCAGTGAGGTGTATGGCGACCCGCTGGTGCATCCACAACCGGAAGAATACTGGGGCAACGTCAATCCGGTAGGTCCACGCGGGGTCTACGATGAGGCCAAGCGATTCATGGAGTCCATAACCATGGCTTACCACACTTATCACGGACTTGATACCCGAATAGTGCGGATATTTAACACCTATGGCCCACGTATGCGGCTCAACGATGGCCGCGCGCTGCCAGCCTTTATTGGTCAGGCCTTAAGAGGAGAGGATCTTACCGTATTCGGCGACGGATCGCAAACCCGCAGTTTTTGCTATGTCGACGATCTGGTAGAAGGTATCTACCGCCTATTGATGAGCGATTATCACTATCCGGTTAATATTGGTAATCCGGCAGAAATCAGTTTGCTTGAATTTGCCAAAGAAGTACTGACGCTGACGGGCAACAAGGTCAGGATTGTACATCGCGATTTACCCGCCGACGATCCCAAACAGCGCCAGCCTGATATCACCAAAGCAAGAGAGCTGTTGGGCTGGGAGCCGGCCATCGAACGCGGCGAAGGACTTCGACGCACATACGATTATTTTCAATCGCTGCCCGAGTCTGAATGGCGTAAAATGCCAAAGCAATTCGGGACCCGATAAATCTCCAAACTATCAAAAAACTAAATCTAAACCATCGCTGTTCATGTATCAGGAACTGATTGACAAAAAACACAAACTGGCTGTAATTGGCCTCGGCTATGTGGGCCTGCCCATTGCGCTTGAATTTGCCAGAAAGCTATCTGTTATCGGATTCGACATCAACCCCCGCCGCATCGAAAAGATGCGTCAGGGAATCGATCCCAGCAATGAACTGGAAAAAGAAGCATTCGATGGTTGTGACATACATTTCACGCATTCATTAGACGAACTGCGTGAGGCGCGCTTTTTTGTAGTGGCCGTTCCCACGCCAGTTGATGAACACAATGTACCCGATCTCACTCCGGTGCTTCGTGCGTCAGAAACCATTGGTAAGGTGGTGAAAAAAGGTGATTATGTGGTGTTTGAATCAACGGTGTATCCGGGTTGCACCGAAGACGATTGCCTGCCGGTGATCGAGAAAATTTCGGGACTGAAGAATGAAACAGACTTTAAACTGGGCTATTCGCCCGAGCGGATCAATCCGGGAGACAAAAAGCATACGCTGGCTTCGGTAGTGAAAGTAGTGAGTGGTTGCGATGCAGAATCGCTGGAACAGATTGCACAGGTTTACGAACTGGTGGTGAAGGCCGGTGTGCACCGCGCTTCTTCTATCAAAGTGGCCGAGGCGGCCAAGATCATTGAAAATACTCAGCGTGATCTGAACATAGCACTGATGAACGAACTGTCGATCATTTTTGATCGCATGAAAATTAATACCTACGAAGTGTTGGAGGCCGCAGGCACCAAGTGGAACTTTTTGCGCTTCCAGCCGGGTCTGGTAGGCGGTCATTGCATTGGTGTTGATCCATACTATCTCACTCACAAGGCTCATGAGCTGGGCTACAAATCGCAGGTAATACTCGCCGGTCGCACCATCAACGATGGCATGGCATCGTATGTGGCACAGAAAATTGTTCAACACCTGATCGCCACGGTGGGCGACGTAAAGAAGGCACGAGTGTTGGTGAAAGGCGCCACTTTCAAAGAAAATGTGAGCGATATCCGCAATTCGAAGGTGGCCGACGTCGTTAAAGCGCTTCAATCGTTCTTTGTAAATGTAGATGTGACCGATCCGCATGCCGATTCGGAAGAGCTGAAACACGAATACGGATTTGGTCTGGCCGCTGAATCAAACGGCAAATACGATGCAGTTTTGATTACGGTGCCACATGCGGAGTATGATTCGCTGGATGACAGCTATTTTGCATCCATCAGTCAGCCTCATGGCCTGATTGCGGACCTGAAGGGTATTTATCGTAGCAAGATCACAAGTCGTCAATACTGGAGCCTTTAGTTTTATGGAAAAATTGGAAACGCCCTTACAGGGCCTTTATGTTATTTCGCCACGGGTGTTTGAAGACAGCCGCGGCTACTTTTTTGAAGCCTACAACGAAAACAGTTTTCGGAGCCTCGGCATTGACCTGCGTTTTGTGCAGGATAATCAGTCGCGTTCCTCGTACGGCGTTATTCGCGGTCTTCACTATCAATTGCCGCCACACGCGCAAACCAAACTGGTAAGAGTACTGGAGGGCAGGATCCTCGATGTGGCTCTGGATATCAGGAAGGGTTCGCCCAGCTATGGCCAACATTTTGCCGTTGAACTGTCAGCCGAAAACAAAAAGCAACTTTATATACCTAAAGGCTTCGCCCATGGGTTCTCCGTGCTGAGCGAAACGGCTATCGTGTTGTACAAATGCGATGCTTTTTACAACAAGGATAGTGATGCCGGTATTCGATACGATGATCCGGCGCTCGGTATCGACTGGAAAATTCCGGCCGACAGTGTGGTAGTTTCCGATAAGGATAAAATTTTGCCCGGGCTGGACGGATGCCGGAACAGCTTCACCTTCTAAACATTCGAACTCATGCGACCTAAGATATTAGTAACCGGCGCCAACGGACAGCTGGGAAAAGAAATCCGTCAGCTCGAGGGGAAGTACAACGGCTTCGAATTTGTGTTCCTGTCGCGGGAGGATATGCCCATTCATCATCCGGAACTGGTTCGCCAGGTATTTGAGGCATATCAGCCTTCGTACTGTATCAATTGTGCGGCCTATACAGCAGTTGATCGTGCCGAAACTGAATCCGACCTCGCCTTTCAGGTAAATGCTGAAGCCGTGGGCGTACTCGCAGCAGTGTGCGCAGCAAGAAATTGCCGACTTATTCATATTTCAACCGACTATGTATTCGATGGCAATGGCAGCAGACCCTATTTGCCCGACGATCCTACGAATCCCCAATCGGTTTATGGTGCCAGCAAGTTGGAAGGTGAAAAGCAGGCGCAACAGCTTAATCCCGACTGCATCATCATCCGCACCTCGTGGGTATATTCGGAATTCGGAAAGAATTTTGTGAAAACGATGTTGAAGCTGATGAAGGAAAGACCTGAGATCAGTGTGGTGAACGATCAAACCGGTTCTCCCACTTATGCGGCTGATCTGGCGGAGGCAATCCTCAGCATTATCAGTGAATCGAATTGGGTACCCGGTGTGTACCATTATAGTAATCAGGGTTCCATTACCTGGTTCGATTTCGCAGTAGCTATTCGCGATCGGGCCGGACTCAGCACAACCATACATCCTATTCCCAGCTCGGCTTATCCCACCCCCGCGCGCCGGCCAGGATACAGTGTGCTGGATCTGAATGCTATACGAAATACTTTCCGGTTAACCATCCGAAATTGGGAGGAAGCGCTGGCGGATTGTATTCAACAACTTCCACATTAATGGTTAAACCTTGAAAATCCCATGAATAGGGTATTGCATTTGCCAATATAATTTTTCAACTTTACACCGTATTTGTCCCTCCTCTGAATTTCCACGCTACAAGGCTATTGACTAATTGAAAGCGCCATTTTTTGGATCTTATGTGAAGGCCCAGATCTGATTGGTATGTGAAGAATCCATTTTTTCATTAGATCAACTCCTAAACCGACAACTATGTCTGTATTTTTTTATTTGTTTATCGGATTGTTTTTGCTGGGCGTCGTTTTGTCCTTCAAAAAAGAAAATGCCTGATTGGCCGATTGCTCGCCAGACTTTAAGAAATTCACAAATTTTCCGCTTCGGACGATTTTACCGCTTTGGTACTTAAATTGCGGGTAGAGTACTGTGTCCATTCCTCATCAATCGCGGTTAATATGAAAAAGTTGTCTATTCTGGCCGGATTTCTCCTGCTTGGTGGTTGCCTGCAACTAAAAGCCCAGTCGCTTAAAGAGCTGTTGTATAGCGGTAAGTTGAAATCTGATACTGGTTCGGTAGTGCGCAAAACCGACGATTTGACCAGTAAGATTGATACCAGTACCCGCAAACCAGCACCTGTTGCTCCAACGGTTCAAAGCACATTGACGGTTGACTCGGCGGGAAAAACGGTTGTAGTAGAGTCGCTGATTCCGCCTACTACTTTTGATAGCGCTGGAAATGTAGTGCCTGCTACTGCAGAAAAGCGCGACAACGACGCCATTATGAAGGACTACACGGATGAGTTGACGGCCGAAATTCGTCGCGACCTGCTGCCCAACAAAAAGGTAAAGGAAGGAACTTATTCCATTTTGCTGGTATACGAAATCGATATCGATGGTGAAGTGAAAATTAATACGGTGTCTGTATCACCGGACAATGACTTTATAGCCGACCAGGTGAAAAAGCGAATGCTGTTAACAGCACCTAAACTCACTCCGCTACTCAACCAGTTTGGCAAGCCTCGTAAAGCTATCAAGCGACAAACAATCATCGTGAAGAAAGGCTAGCCTCCCAACAGGTTGGGGAAAACTACCCTTGGGTAAACTGGAGAATTCGGTAATTTGGGAATTCATTGAACGTCGACTATTGTTCAACACGTTCTCCATTTGCGAATGTCCAAATTACCTGTCATGAGATTTTTATTGCTTTCCTTTTTGTTTTTCTTCAGTCTGTTGTTAAATGCCCAAAGCAACTGGCAGCCGGTTGCAGGGCATATTATGTCGCCATGGGCTGAAAAACTTGACCCAAAGGCGGTATTGCCCGAGTATCCGCGTCCGCAAATGGTAAGACCGCAATGGACTAATCTTAACGGACTTTGGGAATACAGCATCCTCCCTTCGAGCAGTAATCAAATGACGCAGACAGACGGACAAATACTGGTCCCGTTTGCGGTGGAATCGGCTTTGTCGGGTGTAGCAAAAAGGGTGGGGAAGGATAGCCTGCTTTGGTATAAGCGTACGGTAGCCATCAAGCCCAGGAAGAACGAAAGAACCCTCCTCCACTTTGGCGCTGTTGACTGGCATGCCCGCGTTTTTGTAAATGGCCAGGAGGCAGGCTGGCACCAGGGCGGATATTCGCCATTTACCATCGACATTACAAGATACCTGTCAAAAAGCGGGCGCCAGGAAATTACCGTTCGTGTATGGGATCCCACCGATGATGGTCCTCAACCCCGTGGCAAGCAAATAAAGAACCCTCACGGAATTTGGTATACACCGGTTACGGGCATCTGGCAAACGGTTTGGATGGAGCAGGTCCCTGAATCTTATATTGTGCATACGCGACAATCTGCAGATATTGACAAAAAGCAGATCCGTGTGTCGGCCGAATTTGCCAATAGTGTAAATGGAGAAGAATGGAAGGTGACCGTTCTTTCCGGAGAGAATGTAATTGCCGAAAAACAGACAGCAGTAGGTAATGAATTGCTACTGGATATTCCATCGCCGCGGCTTTGGTCGCCATCGGATCCTTTTCTGTACGACCTGAAAATTTCGTTGTATCGGAAAGGAAAATTAATTGACGAAGTAGCCAGCTACATTGGCATGCGCAAAATTTCGATGGTGAAGGACGCCAATGGTATACAACGGATGCAGCTTAACAATCAGTTTCTTTTTCAATACGGACCTCTTGACCAGGGCTGGTGGCCCGATGGTTTGTACACAGCACCCACCGATGAAGCTTTGCGGTTTGATATTGAGAAGACCAGGGAAATGGGATTTAATATGATCCGCAAACATGTAAAAGCTGAACCAGCCCGTTGGTATTACCATTGCGACCGTCTGGGACTGCTGGTTTGGCAGGATATGCCGAGTGGTGATATGGGAAATGCCTGGGAAATGCGCCCCGGCATTTATGGAAAAGCTACCGATCGTGAGCGAAGCCCGGAATCGGAAGCCATTTATCGAAGCGAATGGAAGGAGTTGACAGAGTCGCTCTACAATTTCACCAGCATAGTGGTATGGGTGCCGTTCAATGAAGCCTGGGGACAGTTTAAGACAAAGGAGATTGTCGATTTCACCATGCAGGAAGATCCGACACGCCTCGTAAATGCTGCCAGTGGGGGTAATTTTGAAGAAACCAGCCATATTACCGATCTGCACAACTATCCCGAGCCGCTGATGCCGGATCCTTTTTTATTTGGAAGTCGGCGAATTCTGGTACTTGGTGAATTTGGCGGTTTGGGCCTGCCCCTTGAAGGCCATACCTGGCAGGAAAAAAACAACTGGGGTTATCAGAGCTTCAAAAACAAGGACGAGCTTTGGCAACGGTATGAAGAATTTATCCGCCGCATCCCCCACCTGATAGATAAAGGGCTGTCGGCTGCCGTTTATACACAAACAACAGATGTAGAGGTGGAAACGAATGGTCTGATGACCTACGATCGAAAGGTGATCAAATTCCCCGAAGAAAAAATGAAAGCTTTGCACGCGATCCTGTATAAAAATTAAAGGGAGGCTGGTCCGACTCGGCCGGCTTTTTGCCCGCTTCACCGCCAGACAGCGTTCCAAATGGATTTGATTGTTTTTATCTTAGTACGGTGAAAAAGCAAAACTGGAAGCTGGGGGTGGTAATATCGCTGGGGATTTCCCTGATTGCCATATCGACGCGTCTGATTCGAATGGAGGCTGTTGAAGTGGGCGTTGCTGTACTGAACGTCATTTACAACTTCCTGTTTTGCATGCTATGCTGGTCTGCTTATCAAGTTCTTTATCATCGAATCAAACCGTGCAGACAGGTGAATTCTTTTTGGTTGTCGGCGCTAATGATTGTGGGTGTGGCAGGAATCACCTTCCTGTACGATCCATTATTTGCCTGGCTGACCAATAACAGCTTTCAATTGCCGGAAATAAGAGGTGGCAGGCGGCCCTATGTACTTTTTTTTCGAGGGCTGCTGATCAGCGGATTGTTCTATTTCATTTTCTACTATCTACATCTGCTCGCAGAAAAGCAACGAAGCATGCTGGAAGTAGAGCAGCTAAAGCAAGCTCAGCTTTTGGCCAACCTGTCGTCATTAAAGGAACAATTAAGCCCCCACTTTTTATTTAATACACTGACAACTCTTAGCTCCCTGTCGTCCGAAAAAGCTGTGAAAGACTATGTAGCTGAGCTGGCCAATGTGTATCGCTATGTGCTTAAATACAAGGACCAGGATACCGCCACACTGCAGCAAGAGCTTGAGTTTGTAAGGTCGTACATGTACATTATTAAGACGCGCCTCGAAGATGCGATCGATATAGCAGTCAATGTTGATTCAAAGATGTTGCATTCAAAGATACCTCCGCTTACCCTTCAATTGTTGATTGAGAATGCCATCAAACATAATACCGCATCAACTTCGCGCCGTCTCCTGATTGAAGTAACAGGCCCGCAGGATGGAATGCTGGTAGTGCGTAACAATATTCAACAACGTCAGTCTGCCGGATTTTCTGCAGGAATCGGGCTTGGAAATGTAATGCAGCGCTATCAACTTTTGTTTGGTCAGTCGATCGTCATCGAAAATGTTGAGCGGTATTTTTCAGTTAAGTTACCCCTGGTATGACGCGAGTATTAATAATTGAAGACGAAGCGAAGACGGCACGCGAGCTGGCCACGTTGATAAGCCAGGTCGATGATCGTATGCAGGTACAGGCGATAGTTGACTCAGTAGAAGATGCGATAACGCAGCTTGCCCTACATCCACAGCCGGATCTTATTTTCTCCGATATACAATTGGCCGATGGCTCCTGTTTTGATATTTTTCAGAAAATAGAAGTAAAAAGCCCCGTCATATTTTGCACCGCTTTTGACGAATATTTGCTGGACGCGTTTGAAACCAATGCAGTCAGCTACCTGCTCAAACCAATATCAAGGAATAAACTTGAAAAGGCCATTACAAAATTTCGCTCCCTGAAGGCGGCATTCGGCGCATCATCAGGTACCACCGATTTGGCTGCATTAATGTCGAATTGGAAGTTCCGATTTAAGACTGCACTACTGGTGCACCAGAAAGAGAAGATTATACCAATACAGGTTTACGATATTGCTTATGTTTATCTTGACAAAACCCTGTTATTCATTACAACTCACAACAACCAGCGATATCATCTTACGTCCACTCTCGAGGAACTTGAAAGCATGCTTGATCCTTCTCAGTTTTTTCGGGCCAATCGACAGTTTTTAATTAGTCGTGCTGCCGTTGCTAATGCCGAACGTTTTTTTGCAAGAAAACTGGTGGCCCGTCTGAAACTGGAGACACCTGAGGCGGTGGTCATCAGCAAGGCACGAGCGACCGAATTTTTACAATGGCTTCAAGGCTCCTGACTGATTCAAATCGGCGTTTCAACCGCCCTTTTGCCTGTTTTACTGCAATTTCTTCGCACTTCCTTCCTTTTGTCTGTCTACTATTTCGTTATGAAATATGTATGGATGCTAAGCATGATATGTTGGGCAGGCAGTTTAATGGGTCAGGATAGTCCCCAAATCGTTGATCGTAGCGCAAACTGGTTGAGTCTCCGATCAGCGCGGATGTTGGGATGCGACAGCCTAGCGACCATTCTGCAACCCGTGTATGCCCGTTTTCTTGAAAGCGTTATGGCCTATCGACTGTCAGGAAGCGATGGGTCGGGACTTCGTCGCCTTCGCCGATCTCATCGACAGTGCTACCAAACCTTAAGAAAGGAGTTGCCGAAGAACGAGTTGCGCCTGTTCCGGAAGCTGCGCAGGCAGACAGGTAATATCCTCCTGCTAAATCGCCGGCTTGGTTTTGTTTCATCATATAATTCAGTTGAACTATGAGACGCAGTACTCCGAAATGGATTTCACTTGCGTTGCTTTTGTTAGCAGCTGTCATTTTCTTTTGGGGGCTTGACATCTACCTCCGTTATGGCTGCGACCAGTGTGGCTGTTATTACATTGACTGCAAGTTCTGCGAGGCTTACTATTTACTGCTTTGGTGAAAGCTGCCCGTCTGGAACACCTGATTGCCCGTTTCAACAGTAAAATTCATGCTTGTTTTCGCTGGCAGGGTCA
This sequence comes from Chitinophagaceae bacterium, assembly GCA_046297935.1. Lineage (GTDB taxonomy): Bacteria > Bacteroidota > Bacteroidia > Chitinophagales > Chitinophagaceae > CAYMZZ01. Next base: position 92,460 of record JBKBHA010000013.1, on the reverse strand, counting down.
AATTCGCGCCAATAAATGCTACCAACAAATGAAAAAGCTATTGTTCCAGACATTGATTTTAATTGCCGCGACAGCAGGCAGTCTGCAGGCGCAGTCGAACGAGACTATTGATCCGCTTATAGGAAAATGGACGAACGAAGACAAAAGCAGAGTAATTGAATTTCGGAAAGCTGGTGACAAGTTCGAAGGCATCATCATTTATGCAGCGGACGCATCAATAATCGGCAAAAGGCAATTCACCGAAGTGGGGTTGAAGAATGGACAATACGGCGGAACTCTGCATCTGCCCCGGAAGAATCGTCGGTTTTCATGTACTATCAAAATACTCAACAACGGCAGTCTCGAAATAACTGCGCAGGCTGGTTTTTCGAGCAGGTCGCAGATTTGGGCCAGAGTAGATTAAACATACGGAATTGAAGCAGCCGATGTCTTCGATCAATGGACCTTATTTTATAATACTCATGTCATGAACAACAAGCCAATTTTGCTGATTTTTATTGCCCTGCTGGGATTTCAGTGTCGTAGCTTTTCACAATATCCCTACGGCGACCGCTGGTATACCAATCCGCTCGGGTTTAAGCCACTGGAACTACACACTGCTATGGGGGCTCTGGTGCCTGCTGCGGCTGTCACTGCCTGTCTGCTGCTGACCCGCAAAGATTCTGCGCTGACAGAACGGCTATCGATGTACAATGAAACGGGATTTTCGTGGGGCTATAAGTATCCCCATACTTTCGTGCTTAACAATAATACCGGAATTAACTTCATGCTTCGAAGGTTTATGTCTGTTGGAGTTGAATTCGGGTTGGTTTTGCCTCGAGATGAATTCAATTGGACGACAGGCTATTCAATACGGCCATTCGCTCGTTTTTATCCGGTAAACCGGGATAGATGGAAGCTCTATTTTGAATCGGGTGGGGGCTTTATCTTATTTTCCAACGAATTTCCACAACCAACAGATCAGGACAGTCGACTGGGTACTCAGTGGAATGGCATTACCAGGTATGGAATCGGCGCTGAATTCGCGATTAATCAGGCCACCGGCGTAATGTTGGGAGTACGCCACCTGCATGTTTCCAATGGTAATTCAAAAGGCGTTGAACGCAACCCCTCCCATGACAGTAATGGCTTTTTTCTCGGACTTTCATACAGGTTTCGATAGCGGAGTTAAATGATATTTCATCCAATTCATTGTTAACCCTGCATAACCTTAAGATAATTTAAGGTTAACAGCAGGTATGCACTTTGCAAAGCACGCCCGCCGATATTTGCTCTCCGGAATTTCCCCGATTGTTTACGATTGCTTTTTCAAAAAAGGATGCCCAAAGGCGTCGGGGGAAAGTATTGTCGTAAATAATAGTTGCACAAAAACCAAAACCACTTGTATGAAACAGTTACTATCGGCGATTATATTTCTGCTGACAATGGTAACGGCGTTGGCGCAGGAGCAAAAAAAATCAATTACCGGTGTAGTAAAAAATGAATCAGCGGAGGCGCTCGTTGGAGTTACCGTTCGTGTTACGAACATCAACAGCCAGTCGTCGGTTGCTACTCAGACAGATCAGTCGGGTGTATTTCAATTCTACAACTTGCCAGCCGGGTTGTATCAGTTGCGTTATAGTTATGTTGGGTACGGCGAACTATTGTCCGACACTATACGCTACAATGGTACTGGGGCGGTTGAGATAGACCAGCAGCTCAAGCTGGCCGACATCGCCACAGGCGAGGAAGTGGTGGTAGTAGGTTATGGCCGCGCAGCCAAGAAGGATTTGACGGGCGCTGTGAAGTCGTTGAAGAGCGCTGACTTTAACAGGGGCATCATTAACTCACCCGAAGAACTGCTACAAGGGAAAATTTCAGGGGTCAATGTTACTTCAGCAAGTGGTGAACCTGGTGCTGTTCAGAGCATCACCGTTCGCGGTCCGGGCGGGGTCCGTACGGGTAGTACGCCCTTGTTCGTGGTCGATGGTCTGGCACTCGACAATGCCACATCAGGCGGAGCCACCAATCCGCTCAGTTTTTTGAATCCGCAGGATATTGAAAGTATCGATGTGTTAAAGGATGCATCAGCCACGGCCATTTACGGTGCCCGTGGTGCTAACGGTGTGATTTTGATTACTACCCGGCGAGGGAAGTCCGGCCAGGGTCGGTTGGACTATTCGTTCAGCAACGGGATTAGTAAGATTGCCCGCGCACTTCCTGTGTATAATGCGGAGGATTACAAACGGGAAGTGGTAGCACTTGGTGGCACGCTGGAGGACTTTGGTGGTTCTACAGACTGGCAAAAACAGATAACCCGTACAGCTTCTACCAATAACCATAATCTTTCACTTTACGGTGGTACGGAAAAACTTAGTTATTATGGTTCACTGGGGATGCAGATTCAGGAAGGTATCCTCAGGGGAAACGAACTTAAGCGCTACACAGGTCGTATAAACCTGACTCAAAAACTGCTCGATGACAGGCTGGTAATAGATCTGAATCTTAGCGCCAACAATACAGTTAACCAACGCCCGGATATTGGAGGCTTGATCGGCTCAGCCATTTCAACCAATCCAACCATACCCGCCCGCGATGCAAATGGTGAACCGTTTCAGTTTCAAAACGGCATCAACCCGCTTACACTGTTGCAACTGGAGAAGGATATTACCAGCATCAACCGTATTCTGGGCAACATCAGTGGTTCACTGCGGCTGTTGAAAGGGCTGGTTTATAAGTTGAACTTTGGTGTGGATAATTCCTCAGCCGCCCGCGACATTCAATCGCTGCCGAATGCCGTTCCGCAGCGCCTGGGAAGATTGGTTACGCTCAACAATTACAACCGCAATTATCTGGTAGAAAACTACATCACTTATACCGGCTCCCGCTCCCAGCACAGTTATTCATTACTGGCCGGGCATTCATATCAAAAAATATTTCTCCAGGGTCGTGGCACCAGCATCAACAATTTTCCCATTTCCGGCGTGGAACCAATTTATAATCCGGGAATCGGACAGGAATTGACGCTGGCCAATAACCGGCCTACCGGATATGCGGTGGAAAACGAGCTGCAATCATTCTTTTCACGACTCAATTACCAGTTCGCCAACCGTTACCTTTTCACTGCCACCGTTAGGGCCGATGGTTCCTCTAAATTCGGAGAGAACAATAAGTATGGAATATTTCCGTCTTTTTCGGCAGCATGGGTGTTGTCAAGGGAATCATTTCTTGCCAACAGTGCTTTCATCAGCAACCTGAAATTGCGCGCGGGCTGGGGTCAAACTGGCAACCAGGAAATTCCGTCCAAAATAACTCAGCCTCTGTTTACTTCTACGGTAACCTCCACTACCAGTTACCCACTCGATGGCTCGGCCGTTTTCCCGCCGGGAACATCCTATTCCCGTTTGGCTAACCCTGATATACAGTGGGAGGTTTCAACTCAGACTGACGTTGGCATCGACTTCGAGTTATGGAATGGCAAACTGGCTGGCACAGTCGACTACTTTCATAAGGTAACAGACAACATTTTACTGGAAGTAATTCCTGCCGATCCGGTGCAACCGGCTTCCACAGTGTGGACGAATGTAAAGGATATGACCATCGCCAATCGGGGTCTTGAACTGGAACTGCAGTACAGAAACAGGATCAGCAAAGATTTTTCGTATTCTATTGGCGGTAACCTGACATTTATCCGGAACAAAGTCGAAAACTCTCCTTATTCAGTAATACAGTCGGGTTCGGCCTCCGGGTCAGGTCTCACTTCGGCCACGATAAACGGATATATCAATGACGAACCTATTGGAACTTTTTATTTGCAAAAGTTTATCGGTTTTGATGCCAATGGCCTTAGTCAATACGAAGACGTAAATAAAGATGGTATTGTGAACGACAAAGACCGTTTACCACTTGGCTCAGCGCTGCCTACCGAAACCTTTAACCTCTTTTTGACACTGGCATATAAGGGCTTTGATCTGAGCGCCAATTTCAACGGAGTATCGGGCAACAAGATTTACGACAATACAGCCAATTCCAATTTTTACAAGCTGCTTCTCTCCAAAGGAGTGAACACCACGCCTGAAGCGATCAAGTATGCTGAGGAAGCAGTAAATAATGCCGCGCCGGTATCATCGCGTTTCCTGAAAGAAGGAAATTTCTTCCGATTCAATAACCTCACACTGGGTTATAATTTCAATGTTAACCGCCTGGGTATTTCGAATTGGGTAAAATCGATCCGTCTTTCGGTAACAGGACAAAACCTGTTTGTGATTACGCCGTACGACGGATACGATCCGGAAGTAAATACCGACCGAACTATCAACGGCATTCTGTCGTACGGTATTGACTATTTGAGTTATCCAAAGGCTCGGACATTTCTGTTTGGTTTAAATGTATCTTTCTAAACTACATTTTATGAAAAAAATATCACTGCTTCTTTTTACCGTCCTGATCATGCTTCTTCAGCTTGGATGCACCAAGCTGAACGAGGAGGTATTAGATGAGTCTTCAGCCGGCGAACTGACTGCTGAAGGAATCATTGCGCCTGTTTACGCACTTCTACCCAATATATTTTTGCATACCAACTATTTTGCACTGCAGGAAATATCGTCAGACGAGGCGATCCTTCCTTACCGTGGTGGCACCGACTGGGGTGATAACGGCATTTATATTGCGATGCATACGCATAATTTTACCACCACGGATCCTAATATTCGTAATACCTGGAATTTTCTGGTTCAGTCGATCTCCCGGTCGGTTACCGCCATTAATGCTCTTCCCACGTTGAACAGTGCTTCGTCTGCACTTTACCTGGCAGAGGCCAGAGGTATGCGTGCTTACTACTCCATGCTTATGCTTGATCTGTACGGATTGATTTTTGTGAAAGAAAAGCCAGACGATTTGTCGACAATCCTGCGCGGAAACGACGCCGTTGAATACATTAAATCAGAGTTGTTGGCAGTGGAGCCCGGTCTGTCGTCGGATGTTACCCATGGTCGTTTATCAAAGCAGGCTGTCTGGGGTTTGCTGGCCCGACTCTATCTAAACAGCGCCGTATATCGAAATGTATATGCTTCCCAGTTCAGCTTTTCCAACGAGGAAATGGATAAAGTGGTGGAATATTGTGATAAGATCATTTCTTCTGGCCGTTATCAGTTTTCACCCGAGTACTTTGACATTTTCGATGACGACAATAGCAGCAATAAAGAGATCATTTTTGCAGTAGACCAACGGGCCGAGCTGAACGGGCACAACAGGATGGCGTATTTTTCACTGTCCGGAGATCAGTTTCCGCTGCCGGAATACGTGAACGCCAATGGAACCGACGGACCTGCGATTACTTCCGACTACTATAGAACCTGGGTAGATGCTTATGCACCGGCAGACCCTTCGGTAGATCCGCGTTTTTACAAAGAAAACCTTTCCATTTATTCGAACAGCAACGATACTTGTGTGCCTGCGGCCAATTTTCATATCAACCGTGGTATTCTGCGCGGACAGCAATATGGTCTAGTTCGACGCAACGGCGTATTTCTAAAATGTGCTAACGGCGATATGCTTGTTCGGGCGCTTAATCACGACACACGCAACAGGCCAACGCTGGCTGTGAACTTTACAGAGCAGGTGGATTATACCACGGCTGGTAGCAATTATCCTTCTGGTTACCGCGTATCTAAATATGAATTCAGCAGGAAATCAGTTAGCGGCCGAAATTTCGGTGAAGCCAATATTGTTATTCTGAGGCTCGCCGATATTTATCTGATGCGTGCGGAAGCCAAATTGCGTCGCAACAACGATGCGGCCGCAGCATTGGCGGACGTGAATACCGTCAGGGCTGCCCGTACGGCGCGTACACCAGCACCACCGGCACTGACAACCATGGATCTCGAGCTGTTGTATCGCGAACGCGGTTTTGAGTTGTATTGGGAAATGGTTCGCCGCACCGATATGATACGCTTCGGTAAATACGAGGGTACCTGGACAGAAAAATCAGACGCCAATCCGCAAAAGCGCGTGTTCCCGATTCCACAAACAGCGGTGGATGGTGCCAGCAACCTGCCCGGATACCTTGTACAGAATCCCGGATACTAAAGATTACCTGCTATGAAGTTGCTCTTACTTACTTTTTGCGTGCTGCTTTTTCTGCAGCCCGTTCGAACTACTGCCCAGGCCCCCCTGGTGGAAGATCTTGGTTACCGGGGAGGCAGCATAAAAGGGTTGCAAAAGCTGGACAAGGCGCTTCATTTTTTGGTAATGGGAGATTGGGGACGCAATGGAGAGAACTACCAGAAAGAAGTGGCCGCCGGCATGGGCAAGGCCGCTCACGACCTGGATGCATCCTTTATAGTTGCCACGGGCGACAACTTTTATCCATATGGCGTAGCCAGCACGCAGGATTATCATTGGATCAGTTCGTTTGAAACAATTTACACTGCTCAATCGCTTCATGTAAAATGGTATCCGGTACTCGGCAATCACGACTACGCATCCAATCCGGATGCTCAGGTGGCCTATTCTTCCATCAGCAGTCGCTGGACAATGCCCGCCCGGTATTATGCCAAAACGTTTCGGGTGGGTCGGGATTCGCTCCTGATGTTGTTTATGGATACAGACCCAATAGAAAAGATGCAGCGTTCCGTACCCAACGACAGCATCAAGTATCCGGTTGGTGCTGTTGATCGGCAACTTAGATGGCTGGATAGCGCTTTATTGCACAGCCAGGCCCGATGGAAAATGGTGGTTGGGCATCACCCCCTGTATACCGGAGGCTGGCGCAAGAACTCAAAAGACACCGAAGCACTACGTAAACTCCTCGGGCCCATTTTTGAAAAGCATCGCGTCGACGCGTATATCGCCGGGCATGAACATCATCTGGAACATATCAAACCGGCCGGGGCTACCCACTATATTATTTCCGGAGCTGCCTCTGAAGCCCGACCTGTAACAAAATATCCGGACATAGGCCTTTTCGCCGAAGGAACTCAGGGCTTCGCCACCTTTTCACTTACCGAAAATGAACTTCTCATCCAGTTTATCGATCATCGCGATAAGATCATCTATCGCACTAAAATTCAAAAATAGTTCATTCCAAACCGGGCATTGATTCCGGTATCCAATACTGGATGATTAATTTAGTCTGATGAAACATATCCTGCTTTCGCTTTTCCTCTTGTGTTATAGCATTGCGTTTAGTCAAACAGCGCCCTATTCCGTTCAGAACGCCCACTCCCATAATGATTATGAACAGGCTTTTCCTTTTTGGCAGGCATGGCAGGAGCGTTTTGGTTCAATTGAGGTAGATGTTTTTCTCTACAATGGGCAATTAATTGTTGCGCATGATCTCGGACAGTTGAAAAAAGGCCGCAGACTCGACTCCTTGTACCTGCAGCCATTGCGGCAATGTTTACAACAAAACAGCGGTCATATTTACCCCGACAGCACGCTTAGTCTGCAAATAATGGTGGATATTAAAACCGCTTATGAGCCGGCCTTGCAGGCGCTGATAAGTGCGATGGAGCCATATCCGGAGCTCATCAACAATAACAGACTGAAATGGGTGATCAGTGGCAACAGGCCCACACCTGACCAGTTTGAAAAGTATCCGCGCTGGTTAAGCTTCGATGGTAATTTTTCCAACGCGTATACGGAGGAGCAATATTCCCGGGTAGCTATGCTCAGCGACAACTTTCGCAATTATACCAGTTGGAATGGCAAAGGACGCTTGCCGGAAGCTGAACAGGAATTGTTGTATGCAACAATTAAGAAAGCGCACGATTCCGGAAAAAAAGTAAGATTTTGGAATGCACCTGATTTTCTGAATAGTTGGTATCAATACATAGATCTTGGCGCGGATTTCATTAATACAGACGATATACCCGGCCTCGCTCAATTCTTTAAACAACTGCCTGATAGAAGCTATCAGCATTATGGGAATCACGAACTGTACCAACCCGGCTTTCGAAATGATGCTGCCAGCAAGCCGGTTCGCAATATCATGCTGCTTGTTGGCGATGGTACCGGGCTCGCCCAATGGTATGCGGGTTACACCGCCAACCAGGGCAGGTTGAATGTTTTTTCGATGAATCAGGTAGGGTTATCAAAAACAAGTTCCTTCGACAATTTTATTACCGACTCGGCGCCAGGTGCCACGGCGTTTTCGTCTGGTACTAAAACAAATAATCGCGCAGTAGGGGTGGCACCCACCGGCAAGCCACTGCTTTTATTGCCAGAACTAATGCGTAAAGCTGGCAAAAAAACCGGACTAATAACCAGCGGCGATTTTAGAGATGCGACACCTGCTGCTTTTTATGCCCACCAGAGCGAGCGCAGTAATTACAATGCAATTCTTAAAGACCTCCTCAATTCTTCAGTCGATCTACTGGTAGGAGCCTGCGATAATTGCGGCAGTGATAGCTTGCGGCGCCAACTGGAAACGAAGTTCAGTTTGCGTAAAACGATTGATAGCTTTCCGATGGCACACCAGCTTCCTGCCGTTGTTGTGGACGCGAAAGCTGCCCTGCCGGCGAGCAATGGACGAGGTGAATGGTTGATACAATCTTTCGAGAAAACAGTGAAGCTATTGGGCGCGGGCAACGAAGGTTTTTTCCTGGTGCTGGAAGCTGCGCAGATCGACCATGGCGGACATGCGAATAAATTACCCTATGCAGTGTCTGAACTGCTCGATTTTGATAAAGTGATAGGCGCTGCCATGCGTTTTGCTGACAGCAATGGTGAAACGCTGATCATCGTTACCGGAGATCATGAAACAGGCGGGCTAACTCTTACCGGCGGCAACTACGATAAAGGAAAAATTCTTGGACAATTTTCCACCGGCGATCACACGGCGATCCCTGTACCGGTATTTGCCTATGGACCACAATCGCAACTTTTTCAGGGTGTTTATGAGAATACGGCGATATTTGAAAAGATCGTGAGCGCACTTGGCTTGCAATAATCTGGCTGGTTTTGTAAGGTAAACGATATTTCATCGTCTATATCGAAAAGCCTTTATATGAACCGTCGCAAATCTATTCTCATCTGGTTGCTCAGAGGCCTGGCCGCATTAATTATGCTGCAGACACTTTACTTCAAATTTTCGGCCGCACCCGAGTCAGTGTACATATTTTCGCAACTGGGCATTGAACCGTGGGGACGACTGGCCACTGGCGCAATGGAATTGATTGCTTCGGTGCTGATTCTAATCCCCTTCACCACCGTTCTTGGAGCCTTTTTGGCCGTGGGCATTATGGTTGGCGCGATTTTTTCACACCTCTTTGTGCTCGGGATTTCCGTAATGGACGATCATGGTCAGCTATTTATTTATGCCAACATCGTGCTGCTGTGTTCAGTTATACTGATCTGGATAAAAAGAAATGAACTGACTCGTTTCTTGCCCGGCGTGTTTCATCGTTTTATCCCCAAAGCCTGATTAAAAAATGATGTTCTATTCTCAACTTCAGTCCGTTTCCAGCCAACTCATCGACGCACTTCAACAAATGCAGGATGAAGATTATTGTCGTCCCCTTGAAGTGTACAATGGTCAATGCATAGGTGCCCATTTTCGTCATTTGCTGGAGTTTTTTACCGAATTGGCGCGCGGTTATGATTGCGGCATTGTGGATTACGAAAAAAGAATTCGTAGCATTGAACTGGAGACTGTCAGGATGAAGGCACTGGATGAGGCAGAACAGATTGTACGCGTTTTTAAAAAAGACGACAAATCATTAAGGACGGCGATTTACGCGGATCAGAACAACAGCACCCTTGTCGCCAGCAGCTATTTTCGCGAACTTTCTTTTGTGTTGGAACATTGTATTCATCATATGGCACTGATAAGAATCGGGATGCAGGAACTATCAGTCAGTCCACTTGAAGACGATTTCGGGGTAGCGCCTTCCACTTTACGATTTCGGCGTAACACTGATCAATCCGGCTGTTGATCATTCGACAACACGCGAACTATTATTTCCTCTTTTTCTTCGGCACTCAATTTGTCTGAGGCTTCCAATCGGGCTGCAGAAATGATCCACTTATTTTGTTTGGAAAAATGACGGCAGAGGCTGCAGGAAGCTAGGTGTTGCCAAAGGGCAAACCGTTGCTGCAGGCTGATTTTACCTTCCTCTTTTTTGGAGATAAGGTCTACGGCTTTCTTGCAGGTGATATTGTTTGCCATAATTTTATCGTTTTAGCCAGTTTTTTTCAAGGCAGGCCCTCAGTTGCACTTTTGCGCGATGCAGGAGAACCCAATAATTGGCGTTAGTCAAATTCAGCAATCGGCAAATTTCTTCGCTCGACAGATCTTCAACATACTTCATCGCAAAAACGGCATGCTGCATTTCTTTTAGTCGCGAACTGCACTGGCGGAATACCAGTTGAAATTCTTTTGCTTCAACCCTGTTGTCCAATTCCACCGACCATGCTGCAGGGTAGGCTCCTTGCCGCCAGTGCTCCTCCTCGTCGAAAAATATTCCTTCTTCTTCGCCGGCCTTCGCTGATTGTTGCCGCCATCTTGTATGAACGCTTCGGTAATGGTCAGTGATCTTGTTTTTCAGGATCACAAAAAGCCAGGTCTTTTCTGAAGCATCACGTCGGTAACCATCGATATTTCGCCAGGCAGCGAGAAAGGTTTCCTGCACCAGATCCTTGCAAAGTTCTTCATCGGGCAGCCGTTTTCGGGCATATTGATATAACTGGTCCGAATAATCAGCTACCAGTTTTCGAAATGTCAATTCTTTCTCGGCAACTTTCATCAATCTGTAAACTTAATTTTTTCCCAGTTACCATCCGCCTGTAAAATGAATTTTGCACGGTCCTGATCCCAAAGTTTTTTTACATCCATATTATAGTTGAAATACAGTTTACCATCCTGCAATGTCCAGGTATCAGCTTCAGTGGGCGCTTTATGCCCATCGGCTGTACCGTAGGCGCAGTAGCCACCATATTGCGGTGCAAATTTTTCAGGCGCCAACCGAAAGCTGTCCAGGCGTGCCTGGGTAGAGAATACCCAGTCTGCGTCTTTCCATCTATACTTGAACTCCGGATTTCCTTTAACAGGCTTGTTCTCTTCAAAAAAAGCCACTGGATCGTAGCCGTTAATGGCATATCCATTTTTTTGAAAAATTTCAGCACCTTTTTTGCCCGTGCTTGTGCAACTGATTAAGAAGGTGAGCAATAAAAAAAATATACTCTTCATTGTGTTTTATTTATTTTATCTAAAAGCTATAAGTTATTTGCGGCGATAACACGAAGCTGCGGGTGAGGCCATCGGGTCGGATGTCGCGTACAACAGCAGGGGTGCCTGCCAGCACGGATAAGGTCCAGTTAGAAGACAAACGGTAGTTCACGGCTGCGGTAATGTTGAGGGTCAGGCCGCGCGAGCCTTCCAGGTCAATCCGGCTTTGTACAGGACCGGTTGTCTGATAACTATCATTTTTCAGGTGATAAATACCAAGCAGACCTGCATCGATGTTCCAGGCTTCGTTGTTCAGCACCCGATAGGAAGCACGCAGCAGGATGTCGCCAGCCCGTTTTAGCCTACGCGATGCGGGATAGGCATTAGCTTCGTTCTGGCCCCAGATTTCGGGAAGAAAACCATTGCTATTGCTGCCTGTAAGCGGCTGTTGCAAGCCCGCCGCCAGCGACCACTTTGGTCGGCTAAGGGCGATGCCGGTAATGAGGTCAACAGTCCCTAAGCTGCTTTGATATTGCATGGGCAGGGGCAGGCCATCCAACTTGAGGTTGCTGCTGGAAAGAGGCAGCTTTGTAGCCAGAGTAGCCGAAAGGGATGACCCGGCTTTTTTCCAAACAGTTCCCGTCCAGGAAAGAAAAAGATCTCCCAGGCCCGCCTTACTACCGAGATTACCTGATGCAAAATTGCCAGTTATTTTTCCGGATAGAACCCAACCTTTTCGTCGCAGGCCATATTCTATGCCGGGACTGGAAACAAAAACATTTTCGTCGCCCAATCCGATCGGGCCTTCAAAACGCAGGTATTGTTGCGCGGGTTGATTGGCGGGATGTGCGCCGGCTTTCAGATTACCGATCGAACAAAAGCCCGCGTCGCTGCAACCTTGTGCCTGCAGCGCAACTACATAAAGGCAGCCCACGGCCGCCAGACAGATACTTTTAATCATTTTGAAGAGTATATTTTGTTCCAGTTTACGTCTGCTTTTGCGTTAAGATTCTTCTCGTCTTTATTCCACGACTTCAAAGTATTGTTGAAAAAACTGTTATAGAAAAGGTAGAGTTTGCCGTTTAGAATCTTAAACGTTTCAGGATCTACCGATACTTTTTCGCCCTTTGCTCCCATGGCATAGGCACACCAGCCACCATACTGCGGTTCGTAACGTGTAGGGTTGCCTAGAAAGGTGTTCTTGTTTTCCAGTGTCGAAAAATAATAAAGCACACCCTGGTAGGTTGCCGCTAAAGAGGACTTGCCTTCTACCGCTTTGCTTTGATTAAAATAGGCAACAGGATCATAGCCCTGTATGGCCAAATTTTTCGACGACAGGTTAAAGGCCGCCTGCCGATGCCCTGTTTGAGCACGGGCGGAAAGAACAAGGAATGATATAAGCGTTAAAAGGAGGGCTGTTCTCATTGACTTTTTTGGGGTAGACGGAGAAATATACCCTTCCTTACAGCAAATTCAATTTTTTAGAAAAGAGCTGAAAATATCTGAAATCAAGATCTTTTTGAATCTGCTGATTGCGGCTATGCTGAAGTCTGGAATTCTGTATATTGCTGTTTAATACATCGAAACACTGATATGGATATAATTGAAATGCCGGTTTTTGCCCTGGTTTTTGGATTACTTGCTTTCGCAATCATCATAGTCGTATTAGCCGGTGTCTGGAAAGTTTTTGAAAAAGCCGGTCGGCCGGGTTGGGAAGCGCTTATTCCCATTTATAGTGCCTACCGCCTGATTAAAATTGCCGGCAAGCCCGGATGGTGGCTGCTACTGGCTTTTATACCAATTCTGAACTTCGTCATTTCCGTTTGGGTGCTAAACATGATTTCCAAAAGTTTTGGTAAGGACGAAGGTTTCACGATCGGCCTGGTACTCTTTGGTGCTATTTTCTTTCCCATCCTGGGTTTTGGTTCTGCTCGCTACCTTGGGCCCTACGGCGATCCGGTAGCATTTCAGGCATATCAGGACAAAAACAAGTTTGACTTCGAACAATGATTTAAATCGTATTGAATGGCAAAAGCGCAGCGGCTCAGCAGAGAGGTGACAGACTTACTTGACCAACTCAACCATCCTATGCGGTCCGAAATCGACACATTAAGAAATGCGATATTGGATGCGTCGGAACAGTTGGATGAAAATGTGAAATGGAATAGTCCGAATTATTCGATAGGGGCAGATGACCGGATTACCTTGAAAGTCCAGCCGGCGAAGCAAGTACAAATAATTTTTCATCGGGGGGCGAAGAAACAACAGCAGCCGTCGAAAAAATTGATCGATACTAAAAACCCTTTGTTTGTTTGGAAGGAAAATGATCGGGCGGTGGTGACTCTGAAAACAGCGAAAGACACCAAATCATTTTTGAAAGATCTTTCGGGTATTGTAAAAGACTGGCTGGTCAAGTCGGAAAAATAATTCGTATACTGGTGTTTTCCTTACAAGTTAAAGGGGCAGTACAATCGACAGTTCTGTTCCTTCACCCGCCTGGCTTTCTATTTTGATCTCGGCGCCAATCATAATCGCTCTTTCGCGCATGCCCACGAGGCCAAGGGTTTTTCGTTTACCCGTATCACTAACCCGGAAACCTTTTCCGGTATCAGCCACATGCAGCAACAGTTTTCCTTCATACATTGAAAGGGTAGCATTCACCCGGCAGGGCCCGGCATGCCTGGCTACATTGGTGAGTGATTCCTGAAAAATTCTGAACACACCGGTGGCTCGAAAAAGGTCGATTTCCAATCCGGCTGTTTGTGGATCTGCCACAAAATCGACGGGAATTCCAAATCTTCGTGCAAACTCACCTGCCTGCCATTCTAGTGCTGCAGCCAAACCAAGATTTTCCAGAATACTTGGATGAAGCTCCGAGGAAATTTTGCGGATTGCTGCAACTGAGTCGTCCAGGAGACCTCCGATTTGTCCGATCTTTTGCTGCAGAAATGCTGTAGGCCTTCCGGATTCTATGGACGATTTCAGGGAAAATATATCCATTTTCAAACCAGTGATCTGCTGACCTAATTCATCGTGGAGCTCTCGCGCAATGCGCCTTTGTTCTTCTTCACGGGCATTTTGCAGTCGTTGTGATAAACTTCGAAGTTGTTCATTCAGTTGTAGCAGCTCCCTTTGCGATTGTTTACTAAGCGATAGATCGAGACCAGTGCCCAACAGGCAGTGTGAACTGCCGTAATGCACGTTGGTAGCGGTTAGCAGGTAAGGAAGTTGTTGACCTGTTCTGGTATGCAAAATAGTTTCTACCTCCAGTTGACCACTATTGAGCACATCGGGTTCCCACGCGTAATTGCGTGGCTGACCAACCTGCTGAAACAGTTCAGATGGCCGCTTATGAGTAACTTCTGAAGGAAGTAGACCAGTTACCGATTCCAGGTTGGAGTTCCAGCGAGCCATATAACCTGCACAGTTGTACATGAAAAACAGGCCAGGCAAACTGTTGATGATCTCTGTGGAAAGGTTTCGTTCGGTTTCAACCTCTGATTGAATTCTTTTTTTATCAATTGCATTAATAACAGCGGACGGCAATCTGGTCAAATTTGTCTTTAGCACATAGTCGTCGGCTCCCTGCAGCATGACATTTACGGCAAACTCCTCCGACACCGTACCTGTCACCAGAATGAAGGCAATATGAGGATGTACACTCTTGATTAGCCGGAGAGCTTCTATCGAATTATACTGCGGTAGCGCATTGTCGGAAAGAATAACATCATATTTTTCATTGCTGATCGCCTGAATATATTCCTTCTCTTCGGAAACCACTTTGGCATTAAATGACAAGCCTGCCTTTTGCAACACTCGCTGTACCAGTTCGGCGTCGTAGGGGTCATCTTCGAGTATCAATATTTTCCAATCGCCTGCCATCAGCTTATTTTTCTGATTTTTCGTTCAGCAGCAACCAGTAAAATCCCAGTTCAGCAACAGCTTTGGAGAATGATTCAAAATTTACCGGCTTCACGATATAGCTGTTCACTCCCAGCTTGTAGCTTTCCACAATGTCTGACTCCTCTTTCGACGACGTAAGGATTACAACCGGAATGCTACGGGTGCTTTCGTTTTCTTTCAATCGACGTAAAATACTGAGCCCGTCTACTTTAGGTAGTTTCAGGTCGAGCAAAATCAGCTTTGGGCGAAACTCCACTTCGCGCTCTTTGTATCTTCCTTCTCCGAAAATGAATTCCAGCGCCTCCTCTCCATCATCTAAATGCAACAAATTGTTGGCCAGATTTTGTTTTCGAAGTCCACGAATAGTGAGTGCTGCCTCGTCATGATTGTCCTCGATCAGGAGAATTTCTACTTCGGTAGGATGCATGATTTATTTTTTTTGATTAACAGTATTCCGCAATGGCAGAGAGAACCAAAACCTGGCTCCTTTCCCCGGGCTGGCATCGGCCCAAATTCGCCCGCCGTGTCGGTTCACAATTCGTTGGGCAAGGGCAAGGCCAATTCCAGTGCCTTCAAATTCTGTTACCTTATGCAGGCGTTGAAACACACCAAATAATTTATCGGAATATTTCATGTCGAATCCAACACCGTTGTCGGCGACGCTGTAAATAACTTCGCCAGGTGTAGTCTGGCAGGTTATGGACACAATCGGCGTTTCGGCGTGAGATGAATACTTGAATGCGTTCGACAAAAGATTGATCCAAACCTGCTCAATCAGGCTTTCATCGCAGCGGGCAGGTTCCAGGGGATCTATTTGAACAACGCAGTTAGTTTCCACGGGCTTGAGTTCATTGATGACTCTGTTGACCATTCGGTTCATATCAACCACCGATTTTTCCAGTTCACGCCGGCCGAGCCTCGACATATTCAACAGATCATCGATCAATTGTCCCATTCGCCGCGCATTACTTTTGATAGTGCCCAACACTCGCACGCCCTCACTGTTTAATTGACTGCTGTAATCTTCAAGCAATATATCCGCGTATCCGTCGATTATGCGTAGTGGCGCGCGAAGGTCATGCGACACAGAATAAGTAAACGACTCCAGTTCCTTGTTTACCTGACGAATAGATTCTTCAATACTTTTACGCTCGCTGATATCCCTTACGGCTGCTGTAACCAGCATGCCAGTGGGGGTCCTCATCGGCGAAAGACTGATTTCCACCGGAAAGCTGCTACCATTTCTCCTGAGAGCATATAATTCAAGCCCCACTCCCATAGAACGTACTTTAGGATCAGCAAAATAGCTGGCTCGGTGTGATTCGTGTGTGCTTCTCTGTGCGGCGGGGATCAGTTGTTCTACACTTGCATTCAATAATTCATCTCGGGTATATCCAAACAATACTTCCGCCTGTCGATTAATAATTAAAATTCTTCCCTGCTGGTCCACAATAATCGTGGCATCCGGCGCAGATTCCAACAGGCCGCGGAAGCGCTCCTCGCTAACTTTCAGTTCCAGCATTTTTTCTTCCAGTTGTGCAGTACGCAGAGCTACCTGCTCTTCCTGCAATCGTTGCTGATCGCGCACTTTCACCAGCAGATTTTCAAAGGATTTTCCCAGGCGTCCAATTTCATCGCTGCGATTGGTGGGCACAACAATATCATAGTCGCCCGCTGCGGCCCTTTCAGCCGCCGCCTGTAGTTGGTGGAGAGGCTGGGTAATCTTACGGCCAATCCAGCCAGCCAGAAACGTTCCAATAACAAGCACCAGCACTCCTCCTGCCAGCAGCCAATACGTATTGAGGAGCGCGTTGCGCAAAATCAATTGCCTGTCTATACTGATTCTCATTTGCCAGGTAGTGTTGGGCACTTCCCGCTGAATGGCCAGTTCTCGAGTTGCAGATCGTTCATCAACCGTTTCCACCTTCCGCAAATCTGTCCACCATCTGCCATCTTTATTGCCCACCTGAAAGCTGACACCCGTTCCTAACAAAGCAGCAAACTGCTTAATTGCCTGCTCGCTTGTTACCTGTCGCCGCCATCTAACCAGGTATCGTGCAGCATGGCCCTTGCCCGATGGCAATACAATAACGACTGGATAATAAAGGGAACTATCGCGACTGATCCACTCGCCGATACCGGCTTTCGTATCATCCAGCATCGCTCTTAAAGCCGCAGTTGACCATCTGTTGGCCCAATGTGCCGAGCTGTCGCCGATGATAGAAATGGGAGCTAAATTATCGTCGGCCAATAGAGTTACCGGCCATTCGCTGGAATCTTTCTCTTTTGCAATTTCCTGCGCCAGTATTTCCTTCGCCGATCCAAGCTCCGGCGAATTGATCCAGTAATTCCAGATCGAGTCGCGAGATTGTATTCTTGTGCGATCAATTAATCGATCAGCCGCCTGTCCAAAATTTTGTGCAAGTTGTTCCGATACAACCGCCAATCGGTTTTCTGCCTGGCTAACAGCCTGGTTTCTGGCCTGGAAATAATTGATGAAGCTAAAAATAGTGATAGATACGACCAAAACAAGCCCAGTTGCAAGCATCATGCGCGCCTGCAAAGAATCGTTCCATCGCAGCCAACCAGTTTTAGTTTCGTTCCAATCGATAGGCATAGTAGCCTGTATATTAGAGATCAGAAACCACTTGGGTCAACTTTCCTTGCTATTTTGTTGAACGTTCGGAGTTCCGATTCTTATCTAAGTTCAACAACTCTTTTGTCAATTCAAAATTTTTGGGAAGAAAATGTTCTGGAAAGCAACATGTTGCGGCATACAACCTGTCTTCTTAAAATATATAATTGTGCGCTTTGGCGTATACGCCTGTTGTTGTGCTATTTGCGGCAATAAAAAAAAGACTGGCTTTGCCAGTCTTTTTTTTATATTATTGGTTGACCCATAAGGATTCGAACCTTAACAGACAGAACCAAAATCTGTAGTGCTACCGTTACACCATGGGTCAATCCTGCCCTCATCTTCCGATTTGGGAGTGCAAAAATAGGGGATATGACATTTTCGCCCAAATGCTTTTTTGAGGTTTTTTAAGTAGTCGGAACGGGCGTAATCGGTTCCTTCTCTTCACGTTCCCGCAGTTCACGAATCTTGTCGAGTGCCCCTGCCACCACGTCGCACATAATGGTATAAAGGGCACCCGGCCTTGGCTGGGCATAAATGAACTCGAGGGCCTCATTTTCATTGGCGATGACCCTGGTGGGTAGTTCGGGGTTCACTTTGTCGATTCCCTCTTTCAGCAGTCCAATGATCTCTTCGGCACTGCGCCCGCGAAGATTTTTATCGCAACGGATGATTATTTCGTCGAAATAAAGGGCTGAAATTTCCCCCAACTCCCGAATATCCTCATCGCGCCGGTCGCCCGTACCGGAGATAACGCCCACTTTTACCGGATAGTCGAGCTTGCTGACGAAATCGCATAATAGTCGCAGCCCGTGAGGGTTATGAGCAAAATCGGCCAACATGGTGAACTGCCGGAAATGGAAAAAATTCAGCCTTCCGGGTGTTTGCGAGCTACTGGGTACAAAACTGCTGAGGGCCGAGCGGATATCTTCGATTGTGATATCGCGATATAGATAAGTGGCCAGCACCGCCGGCAGACAATTCATAATATTATGAGTAGCCTTGCCTTCATAGGTCAGTGGCACTTCCTTCACTGGTAACACCCTGATCTTCCAGGTGCCTTTCATAATGCTGATATATCCATTCTCAAATACAGTGGCCAAACCCCCTGAGGCACAATGACGCTGTATGCGGGGATTATTTTCATCCATACTGAAAAGTGCAATATTGCATTTCAGGTTATCCTTCATCTGGTAAACCAGATCATCGTCGGCGTTGAGAATGGCATAGCCATGTGGAAAGACTGTTTCAGGTACAACGGCCTTCACTTTAGCCATTTGCTCCAGCGTATTGATGCCGTTAAGTCCCATATGATCGGCCGCTACGTTGGTCACGATGGCAACATCGCAGTTTTGGAAAGCCAGGCCGGCTTTCAGCAAACCACCACGTGCACATTCCAAAACGGCAAAGTCTACAGTTGGATCTTTTAACACAAAGGCAGAACTAACGGGGCCGGTGCAGTCGCCCTTCATCATCAACTGATTTTGGATATAGACCCCATCGCTGGTGGTGTATCCTACTTTTTTGCCAGCCGATTTGGCAATATGGGCAGTAAGCCGACTGGTGGTGGTTTTTCCATTGGTTCCGGTAACGGCAATGATGGGAATTCGCCCGGTACTACCCCGAGGGAAAAGCATATCAACTACGGGTTCGGCCACGTTGCGGGGCAGGCCATAGCTGGGCTCAATATGCATGCGAAATCCCGGTGCTGCGTTTACCTCCAATACTGCTCCACCGTTTTCCGACAATGGTGTTCGAAGGTCTGAGGCCATGATATCGATACCGCAGATATCCAGCCCAATTATGCGGGCAATCCTTTCGCAAAGAAAAATATTTGCCGGATGCACTTCGTCCGACACATCGGTAGAAGTGCCTCCGGTTGATAAGTTGGCAGTAGGCTTCAACAAGACTAATTCGCCAACGGCTGGTATAGTCTCAAGTGTGTATCCTTTTTCGTCCAGCATCTTTTGCGTAAAATCATCGATCGTGATCCGCGTCAACACTTTCTCGTGTCCATAACCTCGCCGAGGATCCTTGTTGGTTTCATCTACCAGCCATTGAATGGTATGCAGACCATCGCCAACAACCGATGCCGGGGTGCGCAATGCGGCACATACAAATTTGTAATTGATGACCAGGCAACGGAAGTCAAAGCCGGTGATAAATCGTTCTACGATCACGCTCCGGCTGTACTGTTTCGCCGCTTCCAAAGCTTTTACCGCCTGTTGCCAGTTGGTAATGTTGGTGGTATTGCCTTTACCGTGATTTCCGTCTATTGGTTTTATGACAAGCGGATACCCAAACTTATCCACCGCTTCCTGCAGACCTACTTCGGTACGCACAACGGTGCCACGCGGAACTGGAATTTCCGCTGCTTCCAACAGCGCTTTGGTTTCTTCCTTGTCGCAGGCAATATCAACCGCAATATTCGATGTGGTAGATGCTATGGTGGCCCTGATTCGTTTTTGATGAACTCCATATCCTAACTGAACCAGGCTTTGTTTGTTCAAACGAATAAACGGTATGCCGCGTTTTGCCGCCTCTTCCACAATACTCCCGGTACTTGGGCCCAGGCGCGTATCTTCTCTAATTTCACGTAGCTTTTGAATGTCGTCCTCCAGATCATATTCTTTGTTTTCAACTAATGCTTCTGCAATCCGCACGGCAGCTTTTGCGGCATACACACCGGCGTCTTCTTCCATATAGTTGAAGATCACAAAATATACCCCTTCGCGTTCGCCAGTACCCCGGGTACGGCCAAACCCACAGTCCATACCAGCCAGTGTTTGTATCTCCAGCGCAATATGCTCAATTACATGCCCCATCCAGGTGCCTTCATCTACCCGGCTGAAAAACCCGCCCGGCACTCCCTCGCTGCAGCGGTGTTCGTACAGGCTGGGCAGGAGCTGCTGCAGTCTTTCCCTGAATCCGGGAATCTGGTTCGTGGGCCGCTGCTCCAGATCTTCCAGGTCAAGTTTCATCTGAATTAACTTGGGACGGCGAACGCTCCAGTAGTTGGGGCCGCGTAGAACTTTTATTTCAAGGATTCGCATGTTCCGTTGACAATTAAAAATTAATAATTAACAATGATCGATTTGAGAGTGGTCAGACAGTGATTGCCTTTTACAAATGGCTGGGTAGGAAAATACGAAAAATAGTCCAACCCCTGCCGAAGCTTATTTGCAGAAATCGCGGCTGCGCGGGGCGACGAAAATTCTTACCTTCCGGTCTAAACCAATACATATGATACGCAGTATCTTATTATGCCTGCTATGCACGACGATTAGCTTTATCCATGCACAAAAAGGGTCAGACCTCAAGGCCTGGAAGACGGAAGGACTCTCCATTACCAAACACCAGATCAAGCTGGGCAATGAAACCATTTCCTATACTGCCACGACCGGCTATATGGATATGCGCGATGAGAAAGACACATTGAAAGCCAATCTTTTCTTT
The DNA here is from genome assembly GCA_046297935.1 of Chitinophagaceae bacterium. Classification (GTDB taxonomy): domain Bacteria; phylum Bacteroidota; class Bacteroidia; order Chitinophagales; family Chitinophagaceae; genus CAYMZZ01. Next base: position 71,320 of record JBKBHA010000013.1, on the reverse strand, counting down.
ATCGCGTACACAAAAGATGGTGAATCGGATCCATCCAAACGGCCGATCCTGTTTTCATTTAACGGTGGCCCGGGTTCCTCGTCAGTTTGGTTGCACATGGGCGCACTCGGACCCAAAATAGTTAACATGACCGAAGCAGGCGAAAGCCTGGCGCCTCCCTACAAATACAGCGATAACCCACACACCTGGCTTGATAAAGCTGACCTCGTCTTCATCGATCCGATGATGACCGGGTACACTCGTCCCGCGGGCCGAAATAATGCTGCCGACTATTTTGGTTACAACAACGATCTGCAGTTTGTGGGAGATTTTATTCGATTGTACACCACCCGCTATCAACGTTGGTCATCGCCTAAATTTATTGCAGGCGAAAGCTATGGAACCACGCGTGCAGCCGGACTTTCGGGCTACCTGCAGAGTCGACACGGTCTGTATGTAAATGGAATCATTCTGGTATCAGCCATTCTCGATTTTGGTACCGTGCGAACCGACCGCGGCAATGATCTGCCACACGCACTTACCTTGCCCACATTTGCAGCTACGGCCTGGTACCATAAAAAACTGGGTAATCAGTTTCCAGATCTGCAGACATTGCTTCAGCAGGTGCAGGCTTTTGCTACAGGTCCCTACCTTCTGGCATTGGCAAAAGGCGATCGATTGCAGGGGGAAGAACGCCAGCAGATCATCCGGCAACTGCAGCAGTTTACAGGACTATCTGCCACTTACCTCGACCAGGTCAATCTTCGGTTAACGGTAGGGCCTTTCAATAAGGAATTACTTCGCAGTGAAAAACAGACGGTCGGTCGACTCGACTCGCGGATTAAGGGGCAGGACTACGATCATGCAGGCAGCTCATACGACTATGATCCCAGCTATGAAAGGGCGATATACGGTCCCTACACAGCCGCGTTGAATGACTATCTGCGCCGCGACCTGGGATATTCCAACGATCTTCCTTACGAAATACTCACCGGCAGGGTACGTCCATGGACCAATAGTCAGGACCGCTATCTGAACGTAGCCGAAACATTGCGCAGTGCAATGGTTCAAAATCCTTTCCTCAAAGTCTGGATATGTAATGGTTACTATGATCTGGCTACTCCTTACTACGCCACCGATTATGTGATCCATCATATGTTCCTGCCTGAAAATCTTCGATCCAATATTTCTTTTACCTATTACGAAGCGGGCCACATGATGTATATTCATCAGCCCTCACTGTTGCAACTGAAAAAAGACTACAATCGTTTTATGGAATCTGTACTTGCAAAATAATCAGCCATGGATCAAGCTAATCGTCGAAAATTCCTGAAGCGGGCAGGTATGTTGTCGTCAACGGCATTTCTGACTGCGCTTTGGAAGCCTGCCTGGTCGGGCAACATTTCGCAGGCCCTCCGTGAAGCCGAGGGAATCCCGGCTGCCGACCTGGCAACTGAAGAAGATTTCTGGTACTATGTCCAGCAGTCATTTACCGTATCGCCGGGCATCATCAACCTCAACAATGGAGGCGTATCTCCCGCTCCTCGCTCGGTGCAGGAAGCCATGAAGCGGTATTACGATTACAGCAATGAGGCTCCAAGTTATTATATGTGGCGCGTGCTGGACCAGGGAAGAGAACCCCTTCGTCAAAATCTGGCAAGGATGGCGGGTTGCGATGCCGAAGAAATTGCGATCAACCGCAACTCCTCCGAAGGACTTGAAACCATCATTTTCGGCTTACAACTCAAAGCTGGTGATGAAGTGGTGGCGGCCAGACAGGACTATCCCAATATGGTAAATGCCTATAAACAGAGAGAGAAAAGGGATAGCATCAAAATGAACTGGATTAATCTTGAACTGCCCTCCGAAGACGAGGATTATCTGGTAAACGCCTACGTGTCGGCCTTTACGAAGAAAACGAGGCTTGTGCATATAACGCATATCATCAACTGGAACGGACAGATTTTACCCGTACGCAGGATTGCAGCCGAGGCGCATAAACGAAACATTGAAGTGCTGGTTGATGGGGCCCACAGCTTCGCTCATTTCGATTTCAAAATTCCTGATCTCGACTGTGATTACTTTGCCAGCAGTCTGCACAAATGGCTATACGCCCCAATAGGGTCGGGTATGTTATATGTCCGGAAAAATAAAATTGGCTCCATTTATCCCATGTTTGCAACCAGCGATGATCCCCTGAAAGCTGATATACGCAAATTTGAGAATCTTGGTACGCGGCCTTTTTTTATTGAGCAGGCCATTGGAAAGGCAATTGAATTTCATGATATGATCGGTAGCGAACGAAAACAGCAGCGTCTGCATTACCTGAAGAACTACTGGATGGAAAAGGTAAAAGATTTGCCCGGCGTTCGCATTAACACCCCTCTTTCGCCGCGCTGGGGTTGCGCTATTGGCAATATCGGCATTGAGGGTCGAAAACCAGGCGAACTGGATAGCTTTCTTTTCGCCAACTATAAAATTCACACCGTTGGTATTGAATGGGAAAATATACATGGCGTTAGAGTCACGCCTAACGTTTATACCACTACCAAAAACCTGGATGTATTAGTGGAAGGCATAAAGGCTTTCTTGAAGAAGTAAGAAGTTACCACCTGACCATTGCTGCCATCCAGTTGGTGCTTTCTGTGTGATAAGTTCGGCGCAATATGGTGAAAGAAAAAACTGTTATTTTTGGACCTATACAATTAGAACATAAACTGCATGAATCAACCCAGAGGAAAATTGATAGCTGTAGGTGGTGCTGAAGACAAGGGAACGAATCTTGAAGTCGGCGAAATTCATCGGAATAATCTCAACTTTTTTGAACTGGCCATATTGCGCCGAATTGTGGACGAAGCAGGCGGAGTGAACGCGCGGATTGAAGTGATCACGACGGCCAGCACCATTCCATACGAAGTAGGCGAAAACTACCTTGATGCGTTCGGCAAAATTGGATGCACCAATGTAGGGGTTATGCATATTCGTACCCGTCAACACACACAGGACCCTGATTATCTTTCGCGAATTCAGCAATGTGCCGCTGTTATGTTCACCGGTGGCAATCAGTTGCGGCTGAGTGCTACCGACGGAGGTACGGAATTTCTTCGCATAATTAAGCGCCGGTATCAGGACGAAGATTTCCTTATTGCAGGCACCAGTGCAGGGGCCATGGCTATGAGTCAAAATATGATTTACGAAGGAAACGCAGCCAGAGCACACTTGAAAGGGGAAGTAAAAATGACCACCGGACTCGGTTTCATTTCGTCGCTGATCATTGACTCACATTTTGAAAAAAGGGGACGTTTTGGGAGGCTAGCACAGGCAGTGGCAGCAAATCCAGGTTGTATTGGTGTTGGTTTGGGCGAAGATACCGGCATGCTGATTACGGGGGGCAACCATATGGAAGCTATAGGAAGCGGACTGGTCATGATCATCGACGGGCATGAAGTGCTGCATTCCAATATTGCCGACATACCAGACGGCAGTCCTGTCAGCATCGAGAATCTGAAAGTACATTTTTGCGAACAGGGCAATGGATATCTTATCAGAGAACGTAAGTTCCTGGTCGATGGAAAATCTGCTCTGGCATCCGTTGATCAAACCTGACCAAAAATATTTACGAAAAGCTGCCGGTGGCTATTGCCGGAAAAACTGCTATGCAACGATTGTTTTTTGTCCTCCTGCTGAGTATGACACTCTCGTTTCAGACGAAGCCCAAAAAGGTCATTTTCTTTGGCGATTCCATCACGCAGGCCGGAGTAAATCCGGGTGGTTATATTCAATTGATCGATAGTCTTTGCAGGAAGGAGGGGCAGTCGGCAGGATACGAGTGGGTAGGCAAAGGTATTGGTGGCAACAAAGTGTACGATTTGTATTTACGTCTTGAGAAAGACGTGTTGGATCATAAACCCGATATAGTAGTTATATACGTGGGGGTAAATGATGTGTGGCACAAGAGCTCCTTTGGCACCGGTACTGATCCTGATAAATTTGTGCAGTTTTATCAGGCATTAATCGATAGAATGAAGGCTCAACACATCAGTATCATTTTAGCCACTCCGGCCGTGATTGGTGAAAAGACCGATCACAGTAATTCGCAGGATGGTGATTTAAACCAATACAGCGCTCTTGTGCGCAAGCTGGCAGCAGAGAATGGATTGCCGCTGGTGGACCTGCGGAAGGCTTTTCTCGACTACAACCTGGCAAATAATCCAACAAACAGGGAAAAAGGAATTTTGACCACCGACCGTGTTCACCTTAATTATCAGGGAAATTTGCTCGTGGCCGAAAAATTTTGGTCAGCAATCAAGGCTTTAAAATAGACCCCGGTCCGACTCCCATTTTCTGGAGCTTCGGCCTGGCTGGTATTGCACCGGCCAGTTGTTCTTCTCAGCAAGCCGCAACATTTTTTTCCGCAATTGCTTGGGATAAAAATGCCTGATGATATTACTTGTTCGGCTCAGCTTATCGACCAATCCAATTTCGCTAAGCGCATCATAGCAGGCCGAGGCACAACGCATGCCAAACACGGCATAGTCGTAAGGCGCCTTTTGGTCCCACACATCGAATAATAGCAGCATTCTTTGTTTTTGTTCAGGGCTAACGGGGATGGCGATGGTTACTTTCTTGTTGTCGCCGCTACTATCCCAGTATAGTTGTCTGCTTACATAAAAGTCGCCTGTTGGTTTTTGATTGTTGGGAAAAATGGGATTCTTTCCCGGCAGAAAATCAAGTATCCAACCATCCGCATCAATGCTAACGTGGCCGCCTTTCAATCCACCAAACCAGGTTCTTTCTGCAGGGCGGGTGCCTTTTGCAGGTTTGGAACCGTATCGAAAATGGAGGTAAATGGTGTCGGGCTGCGCGTTGATGGCAGGGCAGGAGAGGACAATCAGACTTATCAACAGCGCGTGTTTCATAGTATGAAATGCGAAACGAAAATCTGGCGAATGTTAGCTTTATGCAATTAGATATTTCAACAATTTACTGATTTCTGCAGAATTGTCAAGCGGTAAAATATGTGTGCCGCCAGGTATCAGGTAGTGCGCTTTTACGAATTTAGCGGGCAACAATCGATCTTGTGTACCGTGAATATGAATAATGTTAGGATTAGCCAATTTTAAATCCCATTTTAATATCGCACTTATTGCCCATTTGACAAATTTTGGATTTGAATCCATTTGAATCGCAGAAAAAATGGACTGTGCCTCGGCACTTCTTGCACCAAAGAACCAGCGGTTAATACGACCTCGAAACTTATAGAGTCGATTTGGTGCCCAACGATAGAGCGGGATGTATTTTCCTACCCGGAAATACGGTGGAAATTCGTTGGATGTTTTATTGCTGGCTAAAATAATGATTCGAAAAGCTGGGCGATGTAAAGCCATTTCTGAAGCAATCATTCCCCCGAACGAAAGACCTACTAACGTGGCATCTGGTTCCAAAATCTGATCGAGCAAACGCAAAGCGTAATGCGCCAGAGTTTCGTTTCGTTCGGGCTCGAGCCAATTGATAAAAACGGGTTGGCAAAAAGACAGATCAAGCAACGAGAAAGCCCGTTGATCAGCACCCAGGCCGCTCAGGAAGTACACTTTTTTCTTGACGGAGAGATTATGCATTGTTTGTCGGCGCAAACTTAAAGCCAGGACGTCAATTCTTTTATCAGCGGAAGCAGAAATTAAAATTCCGAAGAAGCCCTAAAAAATCAAGATCAAAAGGATTGCTGTTACACTGCTTTAACCAAATAATAGTTTTTCTTTCCTTTTTGCACCAGCAGGTACTCCCCGTGAAGCAACAATCCATCATTTATCTTCAAATCTACTGTTTCCACTTTTTTCCGATTGATGCTGATGCCGCCCCCCTGTACCAGTTTACGTGCTTCGCCCTTGCTGCCAGTTACACCGCATTCAGCCAGAAAGGAAACGATATCAATTTCGCTGCTGATTTTGTTTTTTGGAAAGTCAATTTTAACTACTCCCTCCATTCCTTCCAGGTCTTCCACCGACAGGCTTTCAGCCGCCGCCGACTGGTTGGCGAAAAGCTTTTGGGTGGTTTCAATCGCCATTTGCAATTGCTCATCGCCGTGAACGAATCTTGTTACTTCTTCCGCCAGTTTTTTCTGCAGTAAACGCTTGCCGGGATCTGTTTCATGATCCTGAAGCAGCGCATCTATCTCTGTTTTTGGCAAAAAAGTAAATATCCGTACCCAACCTTTGGCATCTTCATCGCTGGCATTCAGCCAAAACTGGTAGAACTGATAAGGGCTCGTCCTTTCGGGATCGAGCCATACATTGCCCTGTTCTGTTTTGCCGAATTTGGTACCATCAGCTTTTTTGATAAGTGGGCAGGTAAATGCAAAAGCCTCGCCGCCGGCTTTACGGCGGATGAGTTCCGTGCCGGTGGTTATATTGCCCCACTGGTCGCTGCCGCCCATTTGAAGTTTACAGTTCTTGTTGCTATATAGCCAATAAAAATCGTAGCCCTGCATCAGTTGATAAGCGAATTCGGTGTAGCTGAGTCCTACTTCGCTTTGAATACGCTTCTTCACGCTTTCCTTGGCCATCATATAGTTGATGGTGATATGCTTGCCTGTATCGCGCAAAAAATCGATAAAGCTGATTTCGCGGAACCAGTCGAAGTTGTTCACCATTTCAGCAGCATTGGGAAGGCTGCTGTCGAAGTTGAGATAGCGGGCCAGTTGAGATCGAATGCCATCCACATTTCGTTGCAATGTCTGTTCATCGAGCAGGTTACGTTCCTGGCTCTTGCCGCTGGGGTCGCCGATCATACCTGTTGCGCCGCCCACCAGGGCCACAGGTTTGTGCCCGGCCCGCTGCAAGTGCACCAGCAGGAGAATGGGTACCAGGCTGCCGATGTGCAGGCTTTCGGCCGTTGGGTCGAAACCGATATAACCCGTTGTCATTTCGCGGTCTAACTGTTCAGCCGTACCCGCCATTTCGTCCTGGATCATGCCCCGCCAGCGTAATTCTTCTATGAGATTCATTGCTTTAGCAAAAAATTTAGTCCGCAAAAGTACATCCAAAGCCGCTTGTGGCAGCGTAAATGCAATATATTTCTAAATCTTTCGTTTTCAATGGCTAGGTTTTTCCCTTAGTAAAACTATGATTTTTGGGGGCTGTAGTCTAATTTTACAAGCCGACTCAACCCTTGAAGACGCAGTGATGTTGATTAATTGCTTATAAGAAAACTATCCGAATGAAGTCGCCCATCCTATACCTCACCCTATTGGGAACAGTCCTTTCTGTGTCTGCCCATTCCCAGTTCCGTAAGTATTCCAACGAATTTTTAAATATCGGCGCCGGCGCGCGTGGCCTCGCCATGGGTAGCTCACAGGTTGCTTCCGTGCAGGATGGTACGGCGGGTTATTGGAACCCAGCCGGTCTGGTGGGCGTAACCCAAAATACTCAGGTAAACCTGATGCATGCGGAATATTTTGCAGGTATCGGTAAATATGATTACGCCAGTATTGCATTCCCCTCTTCGAACAACAAAAGGACTTTTGCCATCACCGGGTTGCGCTTTGCTGTAGACGATATCATGAACACGCTTTTTCTGGTAGAGCCCGATGGTACGATCAACTATAATAATATTCAGGCCTTTTCATCAGCCGACTATGCCTTCCTGCTTTCTTATGCCCAACGCCTGAAAGACACCGAGCAAAAGAAATTGCAGTTTGGATTTAATGCAAAAGTGATCCACCGCAATGTGGGCAAATTTGCCAAGGCCTGGGGATTTGGAATTGATGCGGGACTGCAGATGCAGCAGGGTAAATGGCGTTTTGGACTTACTGCCCGCGACATCACGACTACCTTCAATTCCTGGTCATTTACATTTACTGAACGTGAAAAGGAAGCACTTTACCTTACCAACAACGACATACCGGTTAAGTCGACCGAAATGACCGCTCCACGCCTTATATTGGGTGTGGCTCGCGTGTTTCAATTGAGTAAGAAAACCAGTTTACTGGCAGAAACAAATATTGATTTGACCTTCGATGGAAAGCGTAACACCGTGTTGAGTGCCGATCCTGTGAGTGCCGATCCCAAGCTGGGACTCGAATTGAATGTCAATAGCGTTTTTTTCCTGAGAGCCGGTATTAACAATTTCCAGCGAGCATTGGCCGATGGCGACACGCTCAACCAGAAGAAAGTGTGGATATACCAGCCCAGTGCTGGCGCCGGATTTCAGATTCAAAACGTGACGATTGACTACGCTTTTACCAATCTGGCCAATCAGTCGAATCCACTGTTCACGCACGTATTCTCTCTTAGGTTGAATATGGTGCCCCAGGAAAAAAAGAAAAAGAAGAAATAAACTGTACCCTGATAATTTTTGTCCATGAAACGAATTTTACTCATTGTGATGTTGTTGACGGGTGTGTTGGCGCAGGCACAGCCGTTCAATAATGAATGGATCGACTATAGCAAGACCTATTATAAGTTTAAACTTGCCGTAACCGGTCTGTATCGAATTCCACAATCCACCCTTGCAGCGGTTGGTATGTCGAATGCCAACGCCGATCATTTTCAGTTATGGAGAAACGGAGTGGAAATACCAATTTATACTACAAGCACCAACGCGCCACTCGCCGCGAATGGGTATATTGAGTTTTGGGGTCAGATGAACGATGGTAAAGCTGACCTGCCACTGTACCGAAATCCGAACTGGCAACTGGATGATTTCTATAGCCTACAAACTGACTCTGCCACCTATTTTCTGACGATCAATTCAACCAGCCCGAACAAGAGACTGGTTCAAACCGCCAACGAGGTTGCCACGAATACGCTGCCGAAGGAAGAATACTTCATGCACAAAGTAGAGACTCATTACCACGCCAAAGTACATAGCGGCCGTGTAGAGTTGGTTGGGTCATCTTATACTTATTCATCCACGTATGATATTGGAGAGGGATGGACGTCAACGGACCTAGCTGGTAATGCTACAACAACGGTGAATTATTCGGCAATGCGACCCTATGTTGGAGCTGGAGCGCCCGACATCAATGTATCAGTTTTTGCGGCAGGCAATGCGATCAACCAACGTTATTTCCGCGTTGCCCTGAATGGCGACTCGATCATGGGGCAGCAGATGGATTATTATTCCGACGCCAGAGCCGTTAGAACTTTGCCTGTTTCAGCAATTGCGTCAGGATCCGCACAGGTTGCCATCACCAATCGATCAACCGGAAGTGCTGATCGTATGGTATTGTCGAAAATATCAATAGAATACCCACGTATTTTTGACTTTGGCGCTGCGGCAAGATTTGCATTCGAACTTCCAGCCAGTGCAGTGGGCAATTATATTGAAATAAATAATTTTCCGACAACAGGTGCCGATTTGCCGGTATTGTATGACCTCACAAATGGACAACGATATAGCCCAACTACAACAGCAGCGCCGTTCAGGTTCAGGCTCACAGCTTCGGCAACTAAACGCTCACTGGTTATGGTCAGCGTGGCGCCGGTATATGTTACCAGCATCAACCAGCTTACTGAAAGGAATTTTGTCAATTATCTGGCTCCTGAACAGCAGGGTAATTTTCTGATGATCGCCAGTGCTCTCCTTACCGCTGCAACGGGCAGTTACGATCCGGTTGAAGAATACCGCCAGTATCGATCCAGTGCCGAAGGAGGCAGCTATAATGCAAAGGTGTATCTAATAGACCAGCTCGAGGATCAGTTTGCTTTTGGTATTGCTCAACACCCACTTTCGGTTCGCAATTTTGTACACTGGACACGTGCTAATTATTCGGAATCCCCCAAGTATGTGTTGTTAATTGGACGGGCTTCCACTTACAACCAATTTTACCTTAACCAAAATAAGCCTGAGACAAAATTCCTTTGTCAGGTACCCACATTTGGCTATCCTGCATCTGATAATTTGCTTACCGCCCAAACGGGTAGTTCAATACCATTGGTGCCAATTGGCCGGGTTTCGGCGATTTCAAAAGACGAATTGGGCGACTATCTTTCTAAACTGAAGCAGTTTGAACAGTTATATGACTTCAACTCGCCGTTGATTTCGGAAAAAGGCTGGAAAAAGAATGTTGTGCATGTTGTTGGTGCGGGCGACAATAATACCAGCAGTTTGCTTACAGCGGCTCTCGATGGGCATAAGGCTATCATCGAAGACACGCTTTATGCGGCAAATGTGCACACATTCAGCAAAACCAGTGCCGATGCAGTAGAACAGGTGGCCAGTATACGACTGGCTAAGCTATTTGAGGAAGGAATAGGCGTACTTACCTATTTTGGGCACTCCTCTTCTAACGCGCTGGAGTTTAATCTCGACAATCCCCAGGCATATAACAACCCGGGCAAATATCCGGTGATGATTGTCATGGGGTGTAATGCGGGTAGTTTTTATAACTACAACGTGGCCCGGTTGCAGACAATGGAAACGATTTCCGAGAAGTTTGTGTTGGCCCAGGACAGAGGTTCTGTTGCGTTTCTGGCGAGCACACACCTGGGAATTATCCATTACCTGGATATCTATAATACCCGTACTTACCGCGCTATGAGTCGGAGCTTTTATGGGGCTACGCTCGGCGAAATAATGGATGAAGCCATCCGCCAAACTTTTGCACTCACAACTGAGAATGATTTTTATGCTCGCTTTCAATGCGAGCAATTTACGCTGCATGGTGATCCGGCTATCCGATTATATACTGCCGACAAACCCGACTATGCCATTGAAGAGTCGATGGTGAATGTTGATCCCAAATTTATTCCCGTTTCCAATATTGACTTTAATGTTACAGCCAGGTTTGTCAATCTGGGACGGGCAATCGACAAGCCGATTGTGGTGGAAGTGAGTCGCACCTTTCCCAATGGTACGACGGAACTGTTTCGTCGCGACACTATTCCATTCAGACGTTACCAGGATTCGCTCACTTATACCCTTCCTGTTATGGGCGTGCGCGATCAGGGTTTGAACAAGATTACGATTCGACTCGATGCTGATGACGAGGTGGATGAGTTGTATGAATCCAATAACGTTATTGTAAAAGATGTATATATTATTGAAGACGACATACGTCCGGCCTACCCGTACCGGTACTCGATAGTTAGTGATCCGAATGTTAAATTGATCGCTTCAACAGCTAATCCTTTTGCAGCCGGAAGAGAATACAGGATGGAGATTGATACCACCGTGAAGTTTAACTCGCCACTCAAGTCGTCGCAAAATCGCACGGTGGGTGGTGGTATTGTGGAATTTGAGCCGGGCATTAGTTTTACCGACAGCACAGTGTACTACTGGAGGATCTCGCCAACTGTTACCAGTGGTGAACCCGTTTGGAACCTGAGCTCGTTCCAGTACATCGCGAACGGTGCGAATGGATTTTCACAGGCCCATTTCGACCAGCATCAAAATAGCCAGATGCTGCATGTTCGCCTGGAGGATAACCGGGAATGGCGTTTTGATTCTGTGGTGAATAACCTGTTTGTTAAAAACGGAGTTTGGGGTTCGGCCATTACTACAGCAGGTGAGCTGGTAGTAAATGTTAATGATTCGTCCTACATTCGAAACTCCTGTATATACGGCCTGATATTTAACGTCTTCGATGAAAAGACCTTCAAACCGTGGAAAAATCAGTTGGTTGGTTCAACCGGTATGTATGGAAGTCAGGCTCCCTGCGCAACTGGAGGTACCAGCTACAATTTTGAGTTTCCGAATACGCGTGCCGGAAGAAATGCCGCCATGCTGTTCCTGCGATCTATACCCGATGGCAATTTCGTTGTATTGCGCAATCAGGCCCGCCAGTTGATGGCTCAGAATGAATATGCCAATCAGTGGCTGGCCGATGAACTTACCTATGGTGCCGGGAACAGTATGTATACGGAACTAAAGAATCAGGGCTTCACAGATATTGACAGCATCAATAAACCCAGAGCCTTCAGTCTGGTTTATAAGAAAAATAAACACGGCGAGCATCCAACGCAATTTATTATTAGCGCTGGTATCTATGACGCTATCAACCTCTCGGTTGATTGTATCAGTCCGCGCTCGCTGGCCTTTATCACCTCACCAACATTTGGCCCTGCCAAAGCCTGGACCGAACTGCATTGGCGTGGAAAAGACCAGCATCCTACTACCACCGATTCTCCTCTCATTGACATCATTGGTATACGTGCCGACGGCAGTGAAAGTGAAGTGGTTCAGGGTATTGGATTGAACAACCAGGACTACGATGTGTCGGGAATTGACGCTGTTGAATATCCCTACATAAAGCTGCGAATGGCTAATCAGGATACAGTTAACTACGACCCCTATCAACTGAGGTATTGGATGGTCACTTACAATCCCGTTCCTGAAGGTGCCATAGCTCCAAACCTTTATTTCACCACGCGCGACACCGTGGAAGTAGGGGAGCCCTTTAATTTCGGTATTGCATTCAAAAATGTGAGCCGGGTACAATTTGATAGCATAAAGGTTAAGCTTTCCATCACAGATCAAAATAACATTGAGAATATTGTACCGATACCGAATCAGAAAGATCTGGCAGTAGGTGATACAATCAAACTGAATGTTCCGATCGATACGCGCGGTTTGGCTGGTTTCAATACATTGTTTGTCAACTTTAATCCGGATCGTGCCCAACCAGAGCAACATTTGTTCAACAACTATGCGTTCCGAACACTATACGTTCGTCCCGATAGCCTTCAGCCAATGCTCGATGTTACTTTTGATGGAGTGCATATTCTGAATCGGGATATCGTTGCCGCCAGGCCGACCATTGTGGCCGAGTTAAAAGATGAAGCCAAATGGCTATTGTTGAACGATACGAGTTTGCTCAATGTTCAGGTGAAATACCCCGACGGTTACTTGCGTCGTTTCAATTTCGACAACGATACCCTGCAATTTGAACCTGCATCCGACGCTGGCAACAATTCAGCGCGTATACAATTCAAGCCTTATTTCCTTGAAGATGGGGAATATGAATTGTTGATTAGCGGCAAAGACAGAAGCGAGAATGCTGCCGGTTTTGTGCAATATCGCGTTGCCTTCCAGGTTATCAATAAGCCGATGATCTCGAATATGCTCAACTATCCCAATCCTTTTACTACTTCTACCGCATTTGTGTTCACCGTTACAGGCTCCGAGGTTCCGCAGAATATTCGAATACAAATTCTGACTATTACAGGTAAAGTAGTGCGGGAAATCACGAAGGAAGAACTGGGGCCGTTGCACATCGGTCGGAATATCACCGAGTTCAAGTGGGATGGAACCGACCAATATGGCCAAAAACTTGCGAATGGAGTCTATTTGTATCGGGTAATTACTAACCACAATGGCAAGACTCTGGATAAGTACAAAGCACAAGGGGATAATACCGACAAGTATTTCAATAAAGGATACGGTAAAATGTATCTGATGCGGTAGAGCAATCAGAACTGTCTCGAAGAAAACTGGTGATCGTTTAGCGGATGTCGCGAAAAAACGATCACCAGTTTTTTATTAGGCTTTTGACTCGTGATTGTAGATGTACAAAAAATAAGGAGGGATGGTGGCGAAGCTAAGCACCCGACCTCCGCTGAATAAACTTTTCATAGACGAACCAAGCCAGGCAGCATGATATAAAATCAGTATCTTACCTCCAGGCTTCAAGCGCGCCTTCATGTTCAGAAACAGGGTTTCTTTTTCTGACTTCTTAAAAAACGACAAAGGCATTGAGCTTATGATCAGGTCGTACTGCGGATCTTCAGGCACCAGTTTCGGGAAGTCCAAGGCGTTTCCCTGCAAAACAGTTGTAACCGGTATGGTCCTCTTTAGCTCATCTGCAAAATCTTTTTCAAGTTCAATAGCGTAAAACCTGCTTTCGGGGTGTTGATTTCGTAATAAGTTCGCTAATGGAATAGTGATTTCGCCTTTTCCAGCGCCCAATTCAAGTATCTCCAAGCCATTTCTGCTCGGTATTTCGGCTATAATGCGTTTAATGATCCTGGCGGGCGTTTTTCTTACAGCCCCCGTTTTGAATATTCGTGAAAAATAGCTCATAGTTTGTTTCTTCAGGGTAGGGGGATAGTGAATTTCCAATTATTGCTGGCGGCGTCCAAATATGCGCGTGCCGCAAGACTATCGAACTTATTAATATGATCCAGCCAAAGCGTATCATTTCTATAATAGAGCCGAGCCGAAGGAATTTCACATTTATTCTCGATGTTGATATCAGTTTCAAATCCGGTTAAGGTATCGCCTAAGGAATGTCCCTGCCAACAGGTGGGTATGGGCAAGCCCATTCGGGCAGCCATGCTCGGAGCAACATCTTTCAGCGTTGCGAGTTGCCGGTTCTTATAAAACTCCAGATTGTTATCATAAATCAGCATTGGTACTGATATTACCGCAGGGTTAATGCTCGACGCGTGATTCCATTGGCCATATTCGCCAAATAGCTGGCCGTGATCTGCCACGAGGTATAAAGTTGTTTTTTCCAAAAGACCTTCTTTTGAAAGTTTTTCGAATATTTTCCGTAATACGAAATCCGTTTGCAGAATGCCATTGTCGTAGTTATTTATCAATGCGGTTTTTTGAGAAACACCAATTCCAATTTTATCGGGTAGAAATTTTCGAAACTCGTCCGATTTTTTTCCCAAATCGTGGGTAGAAAGCAGGTGCATATATATGAATGATCCCGGTTTCAATTCGGTATTTTCAAATTCTCTCAGCGTTGTAAGGTCATCTACATCAATTTGTGCATAGGAACTGGCACTTTCATAGAAAGTTTCCGTGTCGTTCCGGTATATGGCGGTCAATCCATACCAGGTGCGATGATGTCCGGTTAAGAAGGCATAGGTACGATGCCCGGTCCGGCGCATGAACTTCATCAGATTAAGCCCGGAGTAGGCAAAGGAATTCCAGTTGCGTGAACTGAACAGTCCGGCAACGCCGATAAGCGTGCCTGAAGAAGTAGAATATGCATTCTGTACCGCAATCATGGAACCGGCACGATGCATACTGTCAAGAAAAGGGGTGGTTTGCCTCGCATATCCGTACATCGGCAAATGGTCGCGACGCAACGCGTCAACGAGCACAACCATATTTATCCGGTCAGAGGCAACTACAGGAGCTTTTACATTTTCAATGCATTCTTTCATGGCCATTGCATTAGCCTGTTTGCCCGGTGAATAAATATCCTCCAACGACTCAGGATACCACATCGGCCCCCAAACAAACTCCATGGTTGGTTCGCCTGCAAAGTGTGCCCGGCGTTTAAATTGAAGCATCGGTTTAAACAAAGCAAGGATCAGACCAGCACCCACAACAAAAACAATTGCAGTTAATGCCGGCCGCTTCCTGAGTGCCTTCCATCGTCCCCTAAGTTTTATTGGCGAAATACTGCGGATAGGGCAAAGCCGGTACAGAACAAAACTGAGAATTATTAGCAGTACAAATGCTGCATAAACGATCCAGGCGTCGACAGGCAGTACTTTGATCAGATCATTTAACGACAAAACATAGTCGGACAGAATGGATAACGTAATCGTTTTGCCCCATAAGCTGTTACTGAGAATGATCGATAAATAGAAAACGATATATAGAAGCAGAAAGCTATATCCCGCACCATGAATCAATACTTTTCGCCACCGGCTACTGTTTATTAATCGGAGTAGCGTAACTCCTCCTGCAAACGCGGCCTGAATGAAAACGATAACTCCTATGTGAAAAAGGAGGCTTTGCTGATCAAAATAGAGTACACGTCTCAACAGAAGACTGGCTATCAGTGTTATCAGCCATAATAAAAGTAGAAATCGATTCATTTGCTAAAATTCCGCTTCCAAATATCGGTCGAGGTTAATGCATAAACTGCAAAAAAGATAAAAAGAGGTATCACCATCATCGTGAACCGACTATGCCAGTCATCGCATTGAAAGGTAATTCCCATAGGATACAATATCAGAAATAGAATAAAAAAGAACACCAGTGGTCGTTGTTGGTACCATGCTCTGCGTATGCCTGCCAGTGCAAAAAGGTACATGGGTATCAGGAAAGCAAGCAGGCCAATATTGTGAATCATACTATAGTAAGGTCTTGTAAGATTGAAAAAGGAATAGAGGCGGAGAGCCATCAATCGCAGGAAGTGTACAGGATTATGCCAGGCATAGTAAATTATATCAGCAACAGGACTGTCGGTCTTTTGTAAAATCAAATCGGCGCCAGCGGGATTTTGAGGCACAAAACAGATGACATGTTCTTCAACAAATGGCTTGAGTGCATCCATATCCTCTCCGCCTGTAAAAATGCGGTTCATAAACAGGAACATCACCATTAATACCAAAGCACCTGCCGCAACCGTAACCCAACGTTGACGTGCTGATGGTGCTAGCAGCAGATAATATATGAAAGTGGGGGGAATGAAGAGCAATCCGTGTGGACGGGAAACGACTAACAACATCAGCATTAATAAAACGAACAGGTTTCCAGCCCACCCCCTGCCAGCATGCCTGTAGATTATCCAAAAGTAGATAAGGGTGAGACTGATAAAAATGGAGTCAGTGTACAGGAAAAAATTCCAAAGTTGAAGAGGGAGAAAAACCAATAATAACAAACTCGCCAAAAGCGCTGCCGACTGGCCGGCATTGGCCTTCACTAATCTAAAGAAATAATATTGTCCAACTGCTGAAAGAAGAACCTGGAATAAAGCCACCCATACAACCGAAATGTGTAACCAGTGGCAGAGCCATACGAGTAAGATTACCGGGAGATAGAATACATATTTTGATTCAGACAAGCCACCTCTTTCGAAAAGTATTTTTCCCTGACTGATGTATTTTTCTGCTTCAAGGTCAAGACTGATGCCTTTGGTCAACCACAGTGCCAGATGAAGTACCACAAACAAGGCACCGAGAAGGAACAAAGGCTGGCGAAAGAACACTAAAATTTTGTTGACCCCTTTCATGCCGGACGCAGATCTTTGCTTGTAAAGATAGCAATGCGAGCTGACCGCAAAAAATGTTAGGCACTATTACTCTATATTTGTCGGTCTTTCTTCAATATGTTGTATTCAGGAAATTCGTTTGGCCCGAAACTGAAATGGAAACAATTCCCCTGGTACCTACTCCTGGCTTGCCTGGCGTTTGTGCTGCATGGCTATGCTACGTATCCCTTTGTTAACCAAAGTGGGATTTTCTTTCAATTGTTGCTGGAATATGTTGTTGTTGGATATTTCATATTGTTCCTGGTTGTTCGGCCATTGAAGCATGTTTCCAACGCAGGTTTTGTGGTACTCCTGTTGCTTTGTTTTAATTTTTATTCCGGAATCTGGATGGATATGATCGCCAGCTGGTTGGGGAGCGGATCATTTGTGTCGCGGCAGATTTTCTGGATTCCGTTGTTGATGATATTGCTGGGTTTGCTGACTTATCATTTTCGGAGAGGCTACATTATGCCGTCGAGACTTTTAAGTTTTTGCAATTTGTTATTTTCCTGTTGGATACTTATAGCTGTTGTCCAGATAATCGATTACAGAACCGGTCGGAAATTGTTAGATAACGAGGCATTGAAGTTTGTACAGAATGTGAGGCGATCCGAAAAGGTTTTGCCCGACATTCACGTCATTGTGCTCGATGAGTATGCAGGACTCGTCGCGTATGAACGCGAAACGGGTTCCACCAACAGTGAGTTCGTTGACGCATTGCGAAAAGAAGGTTTTTTTGTGGCTGACAGCAGCGTAAGCAATTACAATTTTACACCTTATAGCGTGGCAAGCCTGCTGCGTTTGGACTATTTGTTCGAAAGTTCGATTGCCGGACCGGTTCCTGTAAATTATCCGTTTATTTTCGAGCAGCTATCGGAGAATCGCGTCTTCTCGATTGCCAGAGAGCTAGGCTACAATGTACGTGCTCAATCATGGTTTCCCACGAACGCCCACCAGGAAATTTCATCGACACCTCTCAGGAAAAGAATCAGATCTTTTGTGAATGCGCAAACCCTGTTGGGGCGCATGTGGACTAACAACATGGAAAGAAACGCGGAATTTTGGGATGTGTTAGGTGTTGCTGAATCGAATTTGATGCAGTTCGACAGCTATAATGTTGAGCTGATCGAGAACTTGAAGAGTTTTAAAGCCGACATGTTTTCTGCGCCTGTGTTTACATTTACACATTTGATGATGCCGCATTTTCCCTTTTATCGAAATGCAAATTCAGAATTACATCCTGTGGGGTTGTTGAAAACGATCAATCGTGAAAATGAGCGGTATTACGTTGACTATCTGGAGCATACTAACAAACAGATATTGTCCGTAATTCATTCAATTCGACAGAATAGTGAACGTCCATACTCATTGCTTATTGTAAGTGATCATGGATACCGCAAATGGCGGACTTCTGACGATTTGTGGGGGCTGTATAATAATTTTTTCGCCTGGAAAAGTTCGAATGGGGAATACCCGCAGTTCGAAACGCCGGTGTCGTTGGTGAATTCCCTGCGTTATTTGCTTAATCACGAATTGGGAGGCTCTTGGGAGTATCTACCTCATATGCGACAAACAGTATCGTATTAGATTAAGAAGATAGTTGATATCTGCGATTGATATATTTTCCAAGCAGGTCAAACTCCAGATTCACCGAATCACCTGGTTGGATCTGGCTGAATTGGGTGTGTTCAAACGTGTAAGGGATAATCGCAACGGTGAACTCGCTGCGGCCAACGTTGAAGCAGGTTAGGCTGACGCCGTTGATGGCTATGGATCCCTTTTCGATAATCAGCGGTGCATTTTCCACCGGGAAGCGGAAGCGGAACTCCCAGCTGCCATTGCGGTCCATTCGGCCGATGCACTCTCCGCGAGCGTCTACATGTCCCTGAACAAAATGACCATCGAACCGGCCGTTAGCTGGCAGGCATCTCTCGAGGTTGACCAGATCACCGGTTTTCCAGCTTCCGAGAGTGGTTTTTTCGAGTGTTTCTGCAATGGCAGTAACCTGGTGCATGCCGGGGGAAAGTGCATCGATGGTCAGGCAAACACCCTGATGGCTAAGGCTTTGGTCAATTTTGAGTTCACCCGAAAGGGAGGATTCAACCCAAAATAACCGGTTGCTACCTTCTGTCAGAACCGAGTGGATCCGGCCGGTGGTTTCAATGATTCCCGTAAACATGCTGCAAATTTCGGGGGAAATAGGCTGTTTGCCGCTAGCTAAGAGAATTTTGCCAGCATATTTGCATTGAAATTCAGCAAAACTATTATCTTTGCAGCCGTTTCTCTAAAATTAAATCATACCAAAGGAGGTATCAACATTATGCTGATCATCGATTCCAAAGATTGCGAAAACATCGACAAGGCGCTGAAGAAGTACAAGAAGAAGTTTGAGAAGTCGAAAACGTTGTTGCAATTGCGTGAACGCCAGAGCTATACCAAGCCCTCTGTTAAGCGTCGCGGTGAAATCCTGAAAGCAATCTACAAGCAGCAGATTGCCAGCGGAAAGATCGAGGGATAATTCAATTTCCCGCCTCCGGATTATAAAATTGAAGCCACACCATCAGGGGTGGCTTTTTTGTTTGGTTATGTTGGGCACGGAGCCCATCATTTTTGCGTAACTTACTGTTTCAAATGCAATTGGTGCTGATGAACGCTCCCCTTTCCTCTATCCTCCAGTTTCTTGAATTTCTTCGCTACGAAAAGCGGTACTCTCAGCATACTTCTATTTCCTACGAAAACGATCTTCAGCAGTTTCAAACTTACCTGGCGCAGACCTATGCGCAAAGCGACCCTCTTCAGGCGCAGGCAATTCATATTCGAAGCTGGATGGCCAATCTCAAATCCGAGGGTCAAACCAGTCGCAGCATCGTTCGCAAGCTTTCTACTTTACGTTCCTTTTTTAAGTACCATTTAAAGCAGGGTCATATCGTTGCCACACCCACTGCCGAAATAAACGCCCCCCGGATTCGTAAGCGGCTGCCCGAGTTTGTAAAGCAGGAAGAATCCCGACAACTGCTTGACACACTGGCCCGGAGTACCGAAAACTGGCGTAGCCTGAACGCGCGGCTAATCATCACCCTGTTGTATACAACCGGTATGCGGACCAGTGAGCTGCTCGCGCTTAAAACCCGCCAGGTAGATCGGTCGCGGCAACAAATTAAAGTGCTGGGAAAGGGGAATAAAGAGAGGGTTATACCCATTCATCCCGAGCTGGCCAGCCTCGTACACGACTATCTGGCCGCCAGAAAGGAAGCAGGGATCGACGAGGCTGATAATCTGTTGGTGACCGAAAAGGGGAGGCCCCTATATGCGAAATATGTGTATCTGATTGTGCGCGAATATCTTTCTCAGTCCAGCACCATTGATAAAAAAAGTCCACATATCCTTCGACACAGTTTTGCCACTCATTTGCTAAACGAAGGTGCCGATTTGAACGCTGTGAAAGAGCTGTTGGGTCATGCCAGCCTCGCTGCAACGCAGGTGTACACGCACAACAGCATCGAAAAGTTGAAAGACGCACATCGCAAAGCCCATCCGCGCGGTTGATTATGCCGCTGATATAACAGAGTTTTTCCTGTCTGTTTTCTCTTTCATCTTGCCCGGCAAAGTTTGCCGGATACTTTTTCAATTTCCTTATATTTTTCACAGCTTTTTTTGTTGTATTTCACAGCTATTTATAGTAAATTGAGACAAACAAAACCATTCCATATGAAGTGATTCCTCTCACAAGTTCCAACAAGTAGCAGTTCTTTAATTTATTGTTTCATTGTTTTAAAAAAGTTGATTATGAACGTAAACATTCAGACAGTCCGCTTTGATGCCGATTCCAAGTTGATCACTTATATCAACAAGAAACTCGACAAGCTAAATACCTTCCACGATCGCATCATTCACGTCAGTGTGTTTTTGAAACTCGACAATGTTGTTCATACCATCAAAGACAAGATTGCTGAAATCCGCATCCATGTACCGCGGCACGAATTTTTTGTAAAGGCCACGAGCAAATCATTCGAAGCGTCTTTTGATGATGCTTTTGATTCCATCGTAAACCAGTTAAAACGGAAAAAAGAAAAACAGGCAGCCTGATTACTGCAAATGCCCCGGAAGCCCCGGGGCATTTGTATTTTCGGGATTGCACACGCCCAGTGCCGGCTTAGACTCTTGCAAATGGCTTCAACTACTTGAAAACAAATAAAAAAATACAGGACAAAATTTTTGCAATTGCCATTTTCCCTTACCTTTGCCTTCCCAAAATTTTGGGGGTAGTTCTTTATTGCCACTTTAGCTCAGCTGGTAGAGCAACTGATTTGTAATCAGTAGGTCGTTGGTTCGATTCCGACAAGTGGCTCAGCAGTGACAGAGCTGGTAGAGCATCCCGATTGTATCGGGAAGGTCGTTGGTTCGATTCCGACAAGTGGCTCAGCAGTGACAGAGCTGGTAGAGCATCCCGATTGTATCGGGAAGGTCGTTGGTTCGATTCCGACAAGTGGCTCAGCAGTGACGGAGCTGGTAGAGCATCCCGATTGTATCGGGAAGGTCGTTGGTTCGATTCCGACAAGTGGCTCTGAGTAGTTTTTTGAAAAAAATAATGGGCAAGTAGCCAAGTGGCCAACGGCAACAGACTGTAAATCTGTCCTCTTCGGAGTTCGGTGGTTCGAATCCATCCTTGCCCACATTATTTTGCGTAGTTTTGCCGGCGCAAAATATCAGCGGGAGTAGCTCATTTGGTAGAGCGATAGCCTTCCAAGCTATAGGTGGCGAGTTCGAGCCTCGTCTCCCGCTCTGAAAGCCAGAGTAGTAGTGAGAATAGACGGGGCGGAAGTGAGCTTATAAGCCGTTGTAGCTCAGTGGTAGAGCACTTCCTTGGTAAGGAAGAGGTCGTGAGTTCAATTCTCATCAACGGCTCTGGTTTAAATGAAAGGGTACACAACTTAAAAAACACATAACAATGTCAAAAGAGACCTTTAAGAGGGACAAACCTCACGTAAACATTGGTACGATTGGTCACGTTGACCATGGAAAGACCACTTTGACTGCCGCGATTACAGAGATCCTTTCTAAAAAAGGTCTTGCGCAGGCTAAAAAATATGATGAAATCGACGGTGCTCCCGAAGAAAAAGAGCGGGGTATCACGATCAATACAGCTCACGTGGAATACCAGACAGATTCGCGTCACTACGCACACGTAGACTGTCCCGGTCACGCTGACTATGTTAAAAACATGATTACTGGTGCAGCCCAAATGGACGGCGCTATCCTGGTGGTAGCCGCTACCGATGGTCCTATGCCCCAAACAAAAGAACACATCCTGCTGGCTCGCCAGGTAGGCGTTCCCCGTATCGTGGTGTTCATGAACAAAGTAGACCTGGTTGACGATCCTGAACTGCTTGACCTGGTTGAAATGGAAATCCGTGATGAGCTGACAAAGCGTGGATTCGACGGCGACAACACCCCCATCATCAAAGGTTCTGCTACAGGTGCCCTTGCTGGTGAAGAAAAATGGGTTGCTGCTATCAATGAGCTGATGGATGCTGTTGACAGCTACATCCCGCTGCCTCCCCGCCCGGTAGATATGCCATTCCTGATGTCGGTAGAGGACGTATTCTCTATCACTGGTCGTGGTACTGTTGCTACAGGTCGTATCGAGCGCGGTCGTGTTAAAACCGGCGAAGGTGTTGAAATCGTTGGTTTGATCGAGCAGCCGCTGACTTCAACTGTAACAGGTGTGGAAATGTTCCGCAAAATCCTGGACGAAGGTGAAGCTGGTGATAACGCAGGTCTGCTGCTTCGCGGTATTGAAAAAACTCAGATCCGTCGCGGTATGGTTATCTGTAAGCCCGGTTCTATCACTCCCCACACTGAATTCAAGTGTGAAGTGTACGTACTGAGCAAAGACGAAGGTGGTCGCCACACTCCGTTCTTCAACAAATACCGTCCTCAGTTCTACTTCCGTACAACTGACGTTACAGGTGAAGTAACTCTGAACGCTGGTACTGAAATGGTGATGCCTGGTGATAACACTTCTCTGAACGTGAAGCTGATTCAGCCGATCGCGATGGAAAAAGGCCTGAAGTTCGCCATCCGTGAAGGTGGTCGTACAGTAGGTGCCGGTCAGGTTACTGAGATCATTAAATAAGCCCCCAACCCCCTAAAGGGGGGCGAGATAAATGAGTATATTTGCAAAGTACTTGGGCTAGTTAGTTCAAGTACTTTGTTTCTTTAGGAAATATTTCCAGGCCCCTTCAGGGGTTTGGGGTATACGGGCATAGTTCAATGGCAGAATAGCGGTCTCCAAAACCGTTGATGGGAGTTCGAATCTCTCTGCCCGTGCCAGAGAAGAGGGGTAGTGGAAAGTGGGTAGTGGGTAGTGGAAAGTGGGTAGTGGATAGTGGACGTATTTAACGCTCCCCACTCACCACTCCCCATTCACCACTCCCCATTCACCACTCTCCACTCTCCATTCACCGGTCCGG
Organism: Chitinophagaceae bacterium; assembly: GCA_046297935.1. GTDB lineage: Bacteria > Bacteroidota > Bacteroidia > Chitinophagales > Chitinophagaceae > CAYMZZ01. The sequence goes on along the minus strand of JBKBHA010000013.1, from coordinate 47,932 downwards.
AACACGCAAAACGCAACAACATGAACAAATTTTCAAATTACGTTCGCGATTCTTACAAGGAGTTGACAACAAAAGTGACCTGGCCCACCTGGAACCAGTTGCAACAGTCAACTATGATCGTGCTGGTAGCTACTTTGCTGATCACCGCTATGGTGTCGGTAATGGATTTTGCAACCGGTGGTGTGCTGAATATGGTTTATAAATTCCTTTTCTCTTAATAACGACGAATGGAAGCAACTACTACGCAGACGGATAACGCGCAACAGCAGGAAACCAAATGGTTTGTGCTGCGGGTCGTGAGCGGAAAAGAGCGGAAGGTAAAAGAATACCTGGATAAAGAAATTTCACGTGGCGGATGGAGTGAAATCGTGAAACAGGTATTTCTGCCGGTAGAGAAGGTATACAAAGTACAGAACGGTAAAAAAGTTATGCGTGAGCGTAACTACTATCCCGGTTATGTAATGATCGAAGTGGTAGACGGTAAACTGAATGACGATCTGCGGGATGCCATTAAGAATACCAACAACGTAATTCATTTTCTCGGAAAAGATAATCCTATTGCGCTCCGCAAAGCCGAAGTAAACAAAATGCTCGGCAAAATGGATGAAATGGCTGAAGCTGGTGGTGCAAGCATGAGTGAGCCATTTATTGTTGGCGAGACCATCAAAATCATCGAAGGCGCCTTTAATGATTTCAACGGCGTAATTGAGGAGGTAAACGACGAGAAGAAGAAACTGAAAGTAACCGTTAAGATCTTCGGTCGCTCCACTCCGGTTGAACTGACCTACATGCAGGTTGAGAAAATCAGCTAGACGTCGCATCAATACCTGGCAGAAGCGAACGCCCGGTCACGCTGCGCATCAGCGCACCTTCAAAGCTTCACGGTATGTGGGCTAAATTAAAGTTTCTGTTTTTTTATTTTCTGAGCTGGCTTGCCTTCTTCGAGGTAATGCGCCTGATGTTTATTGCCTATCATTTCGAGAAGGCCTCAGCCATACCAGTAGCAGGTTGGCTGGCCAGTTTATGGTACGGTCTGCGAATGGACCTTTCTGCAGCAGCCTATATTATAGTTCCGGTTTGCCTTTTTGTTTTGTTGAGCCTCTTTGTACGCCTTTTTCAGCGATTGACTGTTTATAAGGTTTACACGTTCGTAGTTCTTTTACTTGTTTGCCTCATTTCTCTTTCCGACCTCGAAGTGTATGGAGCCTGGGGCTTTAGGATTGATGCGGGACCACTACGATTTCTCTCCACTCCACGCGAAGCAATGGCTTCGGTAGCCCATCTGCCCTGGCTCTGGATAACACTTGCTTTTTTGGCTGGATATCTGCTCTTTTGGTTTTGCTTTCGGTGGATGCTTCGATATATATTTTTTCAGCAGCAAAACAGGCATTATCTGGCAACCTCCGTGGTACTGTTGCTGGCAACGGCATCGCTGATTCTTCCCATCCGGGGTGGCTTTCAGCTTGCGCCAATGAATCAGAGCACGGTGTATTTTTCCCAATACAATTTTGCCAATCATGCTGCCATCAACGCTACATGGAACTTTCTCCATAGCCTGACCAGTAAATCAAATGTTCGTAAAAATCCCTACAGGTATTTGCCGGCAGCCGAGGCCAAACAAATTGCCGACAGCTTGTTTCGCGCAGAAGGCAAAACCAGTAGTTGGTTGAGCGTTGATTCCGCAGACAGCATCAACATCATACTGGTCATTTGGGAAAGCTTCACCGCAAAGGCGGTTGAGCTGAAATGGAAGGGTAAGGAGGTTACACCGCACTTCAATGCCCTGAAAACGCAGGGTCTATATTTTGAGAATTGTTTTGCCAGTGGCGACCGAACCAACAAAGGCATTCCTGCTGTGTTAAGTGCCTATCCGGCGATGCCAAATACAACTATCATCCACAATCCGGCTAAATCAACAAAGCTGCCCACAATTTCTGGCGCGTTGAATGCCCGGGGTTATCACAGCCGCTTCTACTATGGTGGTGAACCGGAATTTGCCAACATCAAATCCTATCTGGTGCACGCCGGATTTAATCCGATAATTGGCAAAAATGATTTTAGCGAAAAAGACATGAACTCCAAATGGGGAGCGCATGATGGTGTGGTAATGGAGCGCATTGTAAACGACTTCAGCCAGTTGCCACAGCCTTTTTTTCTGACCTGGCTCACTCTTAGCAGTCATGAACCATTTGAAACTCCGGTTCCCGTACAATTGGATGGAAAAGACTGGGCTTCTAAATTTTTGAACTCCATTCACTACAGCGACCAGATTTTTGGAGCTTTCGTAGACAGTTGTCGTAAACAACCCTGGTGGGATCGCACCGTCCTGATCGTGATCGGCGATCATGGTCATCCGCAACCGGAAACCGGATTCAAAGGCGATGATTTTCGCACACCCATGTTATGGCTGGGGGGCGCTTTAAAGCCGGATATTCCTGCTTATGGTTCCGCAGTGTCGCAACTCGATCTGGCGGCTACGCTTCTGGCACAGTTGGGTCAGCCCATTCAATCTTTTCCATTCAGTCGTAACCTGGCCGACAGCACGGTTCAGCACAATGCATTCTTTAGCTTCAACGATGGATTTGGATGGGCTTCGGACAGCGGAATTGTTGTGTACGACAATGTAGGTAAAAGGCCGATTGCAAAGCAGGGAGAACCTGGTCGCAACGCCATCAGGGCTGGTCAGGCCATGCAACAATTCAGCTTTCAGGATTTTATGGATAAATAACCATCTTTTAGCGCTTCACCCGAAATGCCGCGAAATAGTAGTTGTTGGCCGCGCCAATAAGCTCCAGATCGAAATAATAGGATCTGGTAAAATCCAGAAATGCCCGAAACTCGTGAGTGGGCACAGCAAATTCATCGAACAGAATGATATCACCTTCCCGGAGATGAGGTGCCAGGCTGGTCAGTACAAAAAGGGTAGAGGAGTACAGGTCTGCGTCGAGCATTACCACCAGTTTATCGCGGCGTACCAGCTCTTTCAAAAAAGCGGGAAGCGTTTGTTGAAACAGTCCCTGGTGGAACTGTCCTCTTGTATCGTTGATGTCGGGAGGGGTGCTTTTATTGTCAAAGTATCCTTTCTTGAAGGGCCCCCAGTCTTCCGGTAACCCGGTAAAGGTGTCGAAGCCATGGAACCGGCTTCCGGGCTGCGTGTTCTTTTTGAGAAACCAGCGAAACGATTCTCCCTGAGCTACGCCGAACTCCAGATAAGTGATGTCCTTGTCTGCCAGTTGGGCCTGCTCGAATACATAATCGTACAGGCCAAAGCGCTTATTATAATCCCATTTGCTTGGAAAATCGTTGAAGGCGACCGATTTGTTCTGCCTCGCCCAGCGCGACAATTCGGTCATATAAAACAGGTTGAGATGGAATCCGGAAAAAAAGCCAAATATCCGATGGAGCTGCAACCAGGTAAAGGCGATCTTCAGGCGCCTGATAAGAAAAAGTTTCAAGCTGTTTTTTGCGCCAAAGATAGCGAAGAGCAAATGTGCAAATGTGTAAATGTGCAAATGTGCAAATGAGGAAATGGCGCCTTCGGCAAATGTGCAAATGGCGCCTTCGGCAAATGTGCAAATGGCGCCTTCGGCAAATGTGCAAATGTGCAAATGTGAAAATGTGGAAATGGCCAATTTTCTAATTCGACCCTTTAAGGCATCATCACAATACGTTAGTCTAAAACGCAATTTGCATATTTGCACATTTTCACATTTGCACATTTGCACATTTTTCCCCTATCTTTGCAACCCCAATTAGTTCTTTAGCAGTTCTGTGCGATATAGAACAGCGAGATTTGGGAGACTAAGTAGTTGATCTTCAAAAGATAGCGAAAGGTCGTTAACACCAAAAAGTAGATTTATGGCAAAAGAAATCACTGGCTTTGTAAAGCTCCAGTGCAAGGGTGGCCAGGCCAACCCTGCACCTCCGATCGGTCCGGCATTGGGTTCCAAGGGTATTAATATCATGGAATTCTGCAAGCAGTTCAATGCAAGGACTCAGGACAAAATGGGAAAAGTTCTTCCCGTTCTCATCACCGTTTATGCAGACAAAAGTTTTGAGTTCATCATCAAAACTCCCCCCGCGGCTGTACAGCTGATGGAGGCTGCCAAAATTCAGAAAGGTTCCAAAGAAAGCAACCGCGCCAAAGTAGGCAAGGTAACCTGGGATCAGATTGAGGTAATTGCGAAAGACAAGATGCCTGATCTGAACTGTTTTACTGTGGAAAGCGCCATGAAAATGGTAGCAGGTACTGCCCGCAGTATGGGACTTAACGTAGAAGGTAAAGCTCCCTGGGACAATTAAATTGCTTATCTGCCAAAGCGCAAGCGGAGGCGGGAAAAAAAACTGAATAAAAATGGCATTCATCAGTAAAAAAAGAAAAGTTGCCCAGTCGAAGGTTGACGGCAACAAAACATATTCCCTCAAGGAAGCTTCTACTCTGGTAAAAGAAATTACTACCTGTAAGTTCGATGCTTCCGTTGACCTGCACGTTCGTCTGGGTGTTGACCCCAAGAAAGCGGACCAGGCAATTCGTGGTACCGTTACCCTGCCCCATGGCACTGGTAAAACCAAGCGCGTACTGGTACTTTGCACACCCGACAAAGAAGCTGAAGCGAAAGGCGCCGGAGCCGACTACGTTGGTCTCGACGAGTTCGTACAAAAAATTGAAGGCGGCTGGGTAGATGTGGATGTAATCATCGCAACTCCTTCAGTGATGCCTAAAATTGGAAAGCTGGGTAAAGTGCTCGGACCCCGCAACCTGATGCCGAACCCTAAAACAGGTACGGTTACCAACGATGTGGCAAACGCAATTGCCGATGTAAAAGGTGGTAAGATCGCCTTTAAGGTTGATAAAGTGGGCATTATTCACGCATCGATCGGCCGCGTAAGTTTCGCGCCTGAGAAAATTGCTGAAAACAGCCAGGAGTTTCTGAACGCAATCATCAAAGCCAAACCGGCTACTGCTAAAGGAACATATCTGAAAGGAATCAGCATGGCCAGCTCAATGAGCCCCGGCATTTCGATCGATACTAAAGCATTTGTTCACTAAGCCTATTTCGGTAGGGTTTAAATCTTATTACCATGACAAAAGAACAAAAGAACGAAGTGATCGAACTGCTGAAAGGTAAGTTCGCTCAATATAACAACTTCTACATCACCGATACTGAATCGCTGTCGGTAGAACAGGTTGGTAAACTGCGCCGCGCCTGCTTCAATAAAGAAGTAGAAATGAAAGTGGCGAAAAACACGCTGATCCGCAAAGCACTTGAATCGCTTGACTCTGAAAAATATGCAGGTGTATACGATTCATTGCACAACGTAACAGCTCTGATGTTTTCAGAAAACCCCAAGGAGCCTGCGCTGATCATCAGCTCATTCCGCAAGGAGTCGAACGGCGAACGCCCTGTACTGAAAGCCGCCTTTATTAACGGCGACGTGTACACAGGCGACGAAAACCTGAAAACACTTACACAGATCAAAACCAAGAACGAACTTATCGGCGAAGTTATTGGTCTGTTGCAGTCTCCTGCTAAGCGCGTGATCGCAGCCCTGTTGCATCACCACGAGCAAAAAGCAGGTGGTGCCGAAGCTGCTGCTGCTGAATAATTTTCAGCGCAGTCAGAACGACAAAATAGTTCTTAGTAACTGGCCGGATCGTTAAAGGCAAACTATAATTTTTTTAATCACTCCGCCGGAGTCAAAAACAATGAAGGTGGGAAAAATTGAATCAACATGGCAGACGTTAAAGCACTCGCTGAAAGCCTGGTAGGCTTAACAGTAAAGGAAGTACAGGAACTGGCTGACTTCCTGAAATCAGAATACGGAATTGAACCCGCTGCTGCTGCAGTAGTTGTAGCTGCTGGTGGCGACGGTGGTGCTGCCGCTGCAGAAGAGAAAACATCATTCGATGTGATCCTGAAAAGCGGTGGTGCTTCTAAACTGAACGTAGTTAAGATCGTTAAAGATCTGACTGGTCTTGGTCTGAAAGAAGCAAAAGACCTGGTTGATCAGGCTCCGAAGCCGGTGAAAGAAGGTGTTTCTAAAGCAGAAGCAGATGATATTGCTGCTAAGCTGAAAGAAGCTGGTGCTGATGTTGAAGTTGCTTAATTTCAACGCACATAAACGAACAAAGCCTGCGCTATTGCGCAGGCTTTGTTCGTTTATCCGGGTGTTGGAAGTATGCGTTGATTGAAACCACGAATCTTTGTGCAGGCGTTGTTCGTTTACTCGATTCTAAAATTCAGGTAAGGTCTTAACTGCATTACCTGATTTTCGGTGATGCCGGCCATTTTCATTAAATCAGCTTCGCTTGAAAAAGGGCCATGCTGGTTTCGATAGGCAACCAGCCTCCGGGCAAGGGATTGTCGGATATAGGGATGTTTTGACAGTTCTTCCTCACCAGCCAGGTTGATCAGCAATTGGGTTGGACCTGGGTTCTGTACAAACAGCAAGGGCTCTATTTTTTTGAAAACAGAATCGGCCAGTCCGAAGGTCTCCGCTACCTGAGAAACACTCACAAAGCCACCCAATGCTTCCCTGAAACGCAACACACGAACAGCTAGTTTAGGTCCAATTCCCGGCAGCGATTCCCAGGCAGCGCTATCTGCCAGATTGATGTCGATCGGCTTTGGTTCAGGACGGCGAACAAATGGCGGCCTTGCTGTGGAATCCGACCGGGCTGAACGGGCTGGCTGCGCTTCGGTTGCGGGAGCGGAGGCAATCCTAACCCAGGATTTCAACCTGTCTTTCTCATCCGGAAATAGTCCATAAATCTTTTCAAGGTCGGCTGCCTGTCTAAATCTGCCACCCTTCGCCCGATAATTCAGGATAGTTTGAATTGCTTTGGGCCGCAACCCCAACTTCTCCCAGCCGGCTGCATCAAGGGTATTAGGATCAAAATAAAAGTACTCGACCGTTTTTTTGGGTTCCCGGGCCCGTCGTTCATTTGTGTAATTACGCTCCTGGCTGTCGGACCTGGCTTCCAGTGCCATGGCCCAGGCGGCTGACCAGGCAGAATCATCAGACGGAATAGGAGGGGTGCTGGCATTCCTGAGGTCTGGCGCCAATATAACTGCTATAGTCAGCAGGGCGATGCTGCCGAGGCCAATCCGGTCCTTGCGACTCAGATGCAAAATTTCTTTCCAGCTATGCTCTCCGGGCATGATACAGGTTTTATCTAAACTAACATGTATCACGCGCCCGGCATGGGGATTTTAACCTGCTTTTGGCGAGGTTTTTGTCGGTAAGAATTTCTTGTCCTTTCGATCTATTTCCCTACCTTTGCTGTCCTTTATTTTGGCCAAATATATTTTGACATCCCAATTCTTGTTTAAATAGATGAAAATCAACGGCTTTCATTCTTTTTTGAAAGAAGGCCTGAACAGGATTTGTGTGTCAATTCTATCTTAAAACCGGTTTTTAAGCATATGTCTTCAACAAAACTGAACTCAAGAGTCGATTTCGGTAAGATCAAACATCTGGCTGAAACTCCCGATCTTCTTGAAGTGCAAATCCAGTCATTCAAAGAGTTTTTCCAGTTAGAAACAACTCCGGACAAAAGGAATATCGAAGGCCTTTTCCGGGTGTTTAAGGACAACTTCCCGATTACCGACACGAGAAACATTTTCGTGCTCGAGTTTCTGGATTATTTTATTGACCCGCCGCGTTATACGATTGAAGAATGTATGGAGCGTGGTTTGACATACGCCGTTCCGTTGAAAGCCAAACTGCGTTTGAGCTGTAACGATGAAGAGCACGTCGATTTCCAGACTATTGTGCAGGACGTGTTTCTGGGCAATATTCCATACATGACTCCAAGAGGTACTTTCGTTATCAACGGAGCTGAGCGTGTGGTTGTTTCTCAATTGCACCGTTCACCCGGCGTATTCTTTGGTCAGTCGGTACACCCTAATGGTACCAAGATATACTCTGCAAGGGTTATTCCTTTCAAAGGGGCCTGGATGGAGTTTGCTACCGATATCAATAACGTGATGTACGCTTACATCGACCGGAAGAAGAAATTCCCGGTAACTACCCTTCTCCGTTCTATCGGTTATGAAACAGATAAGGACATCCTGGAATTGTTTGGCATGGCCGATGAAGTGAATGTAGACAAGAAGGAATTGCAGAAGCACGTAGGCAAACGTTTGGCTGCCCGTGTACTGCGCACCTGGGTAGAAGATTTTGTGGATGAGGATACAGGTGAAGTGGTGTCGATCGAGCGCAACGAAATTGTGATGGAGCGTGATACTGTGTTGGATGAAGAAGCGATCGAAACCATAATCGATATGGAAGTGAAGAGCGTATTCATTCAGCGTGATGATGTGGGTGGTGATTATGCGATCATCTACAATACTCTGAACAAGGATACCTCTAACAGCGAACTGGAAGCGGTACAATTTATCTACCGTCAGTTGCGCGGTGCCGATGCGCCGGATAACGAAACAGCGCGTGGTATCATTGACAAACTGTTCTTCTCCGACAAGCGTTATGATCTGGGTGAAGTGGGTCGTTATAAGATCAACCGCAAACTGAACCTCGATGCGCCTCTGGATCAGAAGACGCTGACTCGCGAAGACATTATCCTGATCATTAAATACCTCGTACGCCTCACCAATGGTAAAGCGGAAATCGATGATATCGATCACCTCAGCAACCGCCGTGTTCGTACAGTTGGTGAACAATTATATGCCCAATTCGGTGTTGGTCTGGCCCGTATGGCACGCACCATCCGTGAGCGGATGAACGTTCGCGACAACGAAGTATTTACGCCTGTTGATCTGATCAATGCGCGGACCCTGTCTTCTGTGATCAATTCCTTCTTCGGAACATCACAGTTGTCGCAGTTCCTTGACCAAACCAACCCCTTGTCGGAGATTACGCACAAGCGTCGTATTTCGGCACTCGGACCAGGCGGTTTGAGCCGTGAGCGCGCCGGCTTCGAAGTTCGTGACGTTCACTACTCGCACTATGGACGTTTGTGTACGATTGAAACACCGGAAGGACCAAACATCGGTTTGATCTCCACCCTTTGTGTGCACGCTAAGATCAACGATATGGGCTTTATCGAAACGCCTTATCGTCGGGTTAATGAAGGTAAAGTAAACATGAAGGAACTTGAGTTCCTGAGTGCGGAAGAAGAAGATCTGGCGAAAATTGCCCAGGCCAACACACCGCTGGACGACAAAGGCAACTTCATCCAGGAGAAAATCGTAAGCCGCGAAACCGGCGATTTCCCGATTCTCGATAGAACAGAGGTGGAGTTTATGGACGTAGCTCCAAACCAGATCGTAGGGCTGAGCGCATCGCTGATTCCATTCCTGGAGCATGATGATGCCAACCGTGCGTTGATGGGATCGAACATGCAACGTCAGGCAGTACCGCTGCTGCGTCCCGATGTACCTGTAGTGGGAACCGGTCTGGAAGGAAAGGCTGCCCGCGATGCGAGGATTCAGATTCACGCAGAAGGTAATGGTGTGGTTGAGTTTGTGGATGCCAACGAAATACATGTTCGCTATGAGCGTGACGAAGCAGAGAAACTGGTGAGCTTTGAAGAAGATCTTCGGGTGTACCGGTTGACCAAATTCATCAAAACCAACCAGGAAACCTGTATTAACCTGAAACCTGCCGTCAAGAAAGGACAGAAGGTAAAAACAGGCGACTTCCTGACTGAAGGATACGCTACCCAGAATGGTGAACTGGCTCTTGGTAAAAACCTGAAAGTGGCTTTCATGCCCTGGAAAGGTTACAACTTTGAGGATGCCATCGTAATCAGCGAGCGGGTGGTGAAAGAAGATATGTTTACTTCAGTTCACATTTCAGAATATGAGCTGGAAGTACGCGATACCAAGTTGGGCGAAGAAGAATTGACGCCCGATATTCCGAACGTGTCGGAAGAAGCAACCAAGGATCTCGACGAGAATGGTATCATCCGCATTGGCGCTGCCGTGAAAGAAGGCGATATCATGATCGGCAAGATCACTCCGAAAGGAGAATCGGACCCCACGCCGGAAGAAAAACTGCTGCGTGCCATCTTCGGTGATAAAGCCGGCGATGCGAAAGACGCTTCACTGAAAGCTCCTAATGGAGTAGAAGGAATCGTGATCGGCAAAAAACTGTTCCAGCGCGCGAAGAAAGACAAGAATGCGAAAGTGCGCGAGAAAGCTGCAATTGAAAAGCTGGAAAAGATTCACGAGAAGAATGAAAGCGACCTGAAAGAAGTGTTGCTGGAGAAACTGACCACATTGCTGAAAGATCATGCATCTGCAGGTGTGAGCAACAACTTCGGCGAGGTGCAAATTGGTAAAGGCGCGAAGTTCACTTCGAAAAATCTGGCCGGTCTCGATTATCAGAACATCAACCCGCTGGGTTGGACAGGCGATTCAAAAGTAGATGATCAGATCAACGTGTTGCTGCACAACTTCAACATCAAGTACAACGAAGAACTGGGACGATACAAGCGGGAGAAATTCAACATCTCCATTGGTGATGAATTGCCTGCCGGTGTGTTGAAACTCGCTAAAGTGTACCTGGCTGTGAAGAGGAAACTGAAAGTGGGAGATAAGATGGCTGGTCGCCACGGTAACAAAGGTATTGTGGCCAAAATCGTTCGTCAGGAAGATATGCCATTCCTCGAAGATGGCAGCCCAGTTGACGTAGTGTTGAACCCACTGGGTGTACCAAGCCGGATGAACCTGGGTCAGATTTATGAGACAGTTTTAGGCTGGGCTGGACAAAAGCTGGGTCTGAAGTTTGCCACACCCATTTTCGATGGTGCCAGCACCGACGAAATTGAGACATATTGTGCTGAAGCAGGTATTCCCAAGTTCGGTCACACTTATCTCTACGACGGTGAAACCGGCGATCGTTTTGACCAGAAGGCTACAGTAGGTATCATTTACATGATCAAACTGCACCACATGGTGGATGACAAAATGCACGCCCGTTCAATCGGACCATACAGCCTTATTACGCAACAACCGCTGGGTGGTAAAGCCCAGTTTGGTGGTCAGCGTTTCGGTGAAATGGAAGTTTGGGCGCTGGAAGCATATGGCGCATCTAACATTCTTCAGGAACTGCTTACGATCAAGTCTGATGATATCATTGGTCGTGCAAAAACCTACGAATCGATTGTTAAAGGCGACAACGTTCCACGAGCCGGCATTCCTGAATCGTTCAATGTACTTGTACATGAACTGAGAGGATTGGGTCTGGATCTGAAATTTGAGTAATTAAAAAACGTATAATCTTTAAATAAGAATATGGCTATCAAAAAAGACAATCGTCCCAGAGCCGCTTTTTCTAAGATCACCATTGGCCTTGCTTCTCCTGATACTATTCTGGAGCGCAGCTATGGTGAGGTTTTGAAGCCTGAAACGATTAACTACAGAACCTATAAGCCGGAACGCGACGGCTTGTTCTGCGAACGCATTTTTGGTCCGGTAAAAGACTATGAGTGTGCATGCGGCAAGTACAAGCGTATTCGTTACAAAGGCATTGTGTGCGATCGCTGCGGTGTGGAAGTAACGGAGAAGAAAGTTCGTCGCGAACGCATGGGCCATATCAAGCTTGTTGTACCGGTAGTTCATATCTGGTACTTCAAGTCACTTCCAAACAAGATTGGTTACCTGCTGGGTGTAAGCTCCAAGAAACTGGAGAGCATCATTTACTACGAGCGTTTCGTGGTTATTCAGTCGGGTATCCGTGCAGATAAAGGACAAAATCCTGGCGACCTGCTGACAGAAGAAGAATACCTCGACATACTGGACGCGCTTCCAAAAGATAACCAGTACCTGCCTGACGATGATCCGAACAAGTTCATTGCCAAGATGGGTGCTGAAGCGGTTCATGATATGCTGCAGCGTATCGATCTTGATCAGCTTTCGTTCGACCTGCGTAATGCAGCCGCAACGGAAACTTCGCAACAGCGTAAGGCCGATGCATTGAAGCGCCTGAGTGTGGTAGAAGCTTTCCGCGACGCCAATACTCGTATTACTAACCGCCCAGAGTGGATGGTAATGCAATATATTCCTGTAATTCCGCCTGAGCTTCGCCCACTGGTTCCTCTCGATGGCGGACGTTTTGCATCATCCGATCTGAACGATCTGTACCGTCGTGTGATCATCCGCAACAACCGTTTGAAGCGTTTGCTCGAGATCAAGGCGCCTGAGGTCATCCTTCGTAACGAAAAAAGGATGCTCCAGGAAGCGATCGACTCACTGTTCGACAACAGCCGTAAATCAAATGCGGTGAAAGCTGAAGGTGGTCGTGCGCTCAAGTCACTGTCGGATGTACTGAAAGGAAAGCAGGGTCGGTTCCGTCAGAACCTGTTGGGTAAGCGTGTTGACTATTCTGGTCGTTCGGTAATTGTAGTAGGACCTGAATTGAAGCTGCACGAGTGCGGTTTGCCCAAGGATATGGCTGCCGAGCTGTTTAAGCCATTTATCATTCGCAAGTTAATTGAAAGAGGTATCGTGAAGACCGTAAAATCGGCCCGCAAGCTGGTTGATAAGAAGGAAGCGGTGGTTTGGGATATCCTCGAAAATATTTTGAAAGGGCACCCGGTAATGCTGAACCGTGCCCCAACGCTGCACCGTCTTTCGATTCAGGCTTTCCAGCCGAAGTTGATTGAAGGTAAAGCGATTCAATTGCATCCCTTGGTTACCACGGCCTTCAACGCCGACTTTGATGGTGACCAGATGGCGGTACACGTACCGCTGAGCAATGCGGCCATTCTGGAAGCGCAGTTGCTGATGCTGGCATCTCACAACATCTTGAACCCGCAAAACGGACAGCCAATCACCCTTCCTTCGCAGGACATGGTGTTGGGTCTGTATTATATTTCCAAAGGCCGTAAGTCAACCGACACGGAGAAAGTTCGTGGTGAAGGCAAAGCTTTTTATTCTACAGAAGAAGTAATCATTGCCTACAACGAAGCTAAAGTTGACCTGCATGCCTGGATCAAAGTAAAAGCAAACATCCGCAATGCCGATGGTTTGCTGGAACATAAATTGATTGAAACCACGGTTGGCCGGGTAATCTTCAACCAGTTTGTTCCGGCCGAAGTAGGCTTTGTGAACACTCTGCTTACCAAGAAGAACCTTCGTGAAATCATTGGCGATATCATTGAAATCACCAACGTGCCCAAAACAGCTAAGTTCCTTGATGATATCAAACAACTTGGTTTCCGCACGGCCTTCCGCGGTGGTCTTTCATTCAGCATCAACGACCTTATCATTCCTGATATCAAGGAAGAGTTGCTCGAAAATGCCAAGTCGGAAGTGGACGAGGTATGGGACAACTACAATATGGGTCTGATCACTAACAACGAACGTTACAACCAGATTGTAGATATCTGGAGCCGTGTCGATACCCGCCTTACTGAAACGCTGATTCGTGAGCTGAGCTCGGACAAACAGGGTTTCAACTCGGTGTATATGATGCTGGATTCAGGCGCCCGTGGTTCCAAGCAGCAGATCAAGCAGCTGGCAGGTATCAGAGGATTGATGGCCAAGCCCCGTAAGTCGGGCTCAACCGGCTCAGAGATCATTGAGAACCCCATTCTGTCGAACTTTAAAGGTGGTCTGAACGTATTGGACTACTTCATTTCTACCCACGGTGCCCGTAAGGGTCTGGCCGATACAGCTCTTAAAACGGCCGATGCGGGTTACCTGACTCGTCGTCTGGTTGACGTGGCACAGGATGTGGTGATCACAGAAGAAGATTGCGGTACCCTGCGTGGTATTGCCACTTCAGCGTTGAAAGACAACGAAGACGTGATTGAACCGCTGAGCGACCGGATTGAAGGTCGTACTTCTCTGCACGACGTTTATAATCCGGTAAACGATGAGTTGATCATTGCTGCAGGTGAGGAAATCACTGGTCCGTTGGCTCGCAAGATTGAGGATGCCGGTATTGAAACGGTTGAAATCCGTTCGGTACTGACCTGCGAGAGCAAGCGTGGCTGTTGCGTGAAATGTTATGGTAAGAACCTGGCTTCCGGTATTCTGGCGCAGAAAGGTGATGCCGTTGGTATCATCGCTGCTCAGTCGATCGGTGAGCCTGGTACCCAGCTTACACTGCGTACCTTCCACGTAGGTGGTGTGGCGGGTTCAGCTGCTGTAGATTCTTCATTGATTGCAAAATTTGATGGTACCATTCAGTTCGATGGTCTGCGTACTGTGACAACTGAAAATGCTGAAGGCGACAAGATACAGGTAGTAATTGGCCGTACTGGTGAGGTTCGGATTGTGGATACGAAGAATGATCGCCTGATGATTACCAATAACATTCCTTACGGTTCCATCCTGATGGTGAAAGATGGACAGCATATCAACAAAGGCGATATTATCTGCACCTGGGATCCATTCAACAACGTTATCGTTGCTGAAATCAATGGTGTCCTGAAATTCGAGAACGTAATTGAAGGGGTAACCTATCGCGAGGAATCGGATGAACAAACCGGACACCGCGAGAAGGTAGTAATCGAAACCCGCGATAAAACACGTATCCCATCGATCGTGGTAGATGGTAAGGAACTGAAATCTTATAACCTGCCTACAGGTAGCCATATCATGCTCGATGAGGGCGACGATGTGAAAGCCGGCCAGGTGTTGGTGAAGATTCCACGTATCCTCGGCAAACTGCGCGATATCACCGGTGGTCTGCCTCGTGTAACCGAGCTGTTTGAAGCTCGTAACCCGAGCAACCCTGCCGTGGTTTCTGAAATTGATGGTGTGGTAACCATGGGCGCAATCAAGCGTGGTAACCGCGAAATCGTGATCGAAGCAAAAGATGGTGTTACCAAGAAATACCTGGTGCCGCTGACCCGTCAGATTCTGGCGCAGGATGGTGACTTCGTAAAAGCGGGATCGCCACTGTCTGACGGACAAATTTCTCCGCAGGATATTCTTTCTATCCAGGGACCATTCGCCGTACAGCAGTACGTTGTAAATGAAATCCAGGAAGTGTATCGTTTGCAGGGTGTAAAAATCAACGATAAGCATATCGAAGTAATCGTTCGTCAAATGATGCGCAAAGTGAGCATTGTTGATCCGGGCGACACCAAGTTCCTCGAAGATGACTCGGTTGATAAGTTTGAATTCCTCGAAGAAAACGACTACATCTTTGATAAGAAGGTGGTAACCGAAGCCGGAGATTCGTCGAAGATGCGTGCCGGTCAGATCGTGAGTTTGCGTGAAGTGAGGGAAGAAAACTCTCTGCTCCGCCGTAACGATAAGCAATTGGTTGAATTCCGTGATGCGAAGCCGGCAACATCGGCTCCCACATTGCTCGGTATCACCAAGGCTTCGCTGGGTGTGCAGAGCTGGATTTCTGCAGCTTCGTTCCAGGAAACCACGAAAGTACTTTCTTCGGCAGCCATTCATGGAAAGGCCGACGAAATGCTGGGTCTGAAAGAAAACGTAATTACAGGTCATCCGATCCCGGCTGGTACTGGATTGCGCGACTTCGAAAACATGATCGTGGGAAGCAAAGAAGAGTACGAACTGTTGCAGACTACCCGCGAAGCCATGGCTTTCGACGAAGAAGAATAACTGGTTCAATCAGAATATTTCAACAAGGAGTGAGTGTAAACTCGCTCCTTTTTACTTTATTTGGTTTCTGTTAACAGAATCATAAATAAGCCGGCTTCCTGTTGAAGTGCCGGCGATAGACACTTTAATTTGCAAAAAAGCTCAGAATGAAAAATGCTCTGCTGATCTGGAACGTAGCCCTGACACTGCTGATCGGATTCCTTTTGTATAAACAATTTTCAGGCACCAAGACCAAGACGGGTGCGGATGTAGCTGCTGCCGGCGAGGAGCCTCAACCGGTTCGAATTGCTTATTTCGAAATGGATTCTATTGAAAACAATTTTGAGAAAGTGAAGGAGGTGAAGAAAGAGATTGCCGACAAAGACGAATACTTCAAAAACGAATTGTACAAACTCGATATGCAGATGCAGCGGAAAATTCAGGGTTTCCGCGAGCGCGCCAATACAATGAATGATCAGGAAATTGCAAGCGCTCAGGGCGAACTGCAACGACTTGAGCAGAAGTTGAAAGGTGAGCAGCAAACCCTCGAAAATCAATACCAGGAATTTGTGCTGCGCCGCAACCTCGATGTGCGCAAGCAAATCGTAGACTTCATAGCCCGCTATAACCAGGATGGTAAGTATGCTTATGTAATTGCGAACGAACCTGGACTGTTTTTCTATAAAGACACTGTTTACAACATTACCAGCGATCTGGTGAAGGGACTGAACGAGGAGTTCAAGACTGCCAAGAAACCATAGGCGCTGAATTAATTAGTCGTTTACGTTCCTGCCGGTTTACCTCCCGCCGGGAGGCAGGAAGGGTTGTTTAGTTATTGGTAGCTGGCTTGCATGATTGCGAACATGGCCAGTTTTTATCAGGCATTTCTTCGCCTTGGGTAATGAACCATATCCGCATCTCCCGATAAGGGTATGGAATCATTTTTTTCCCTATCTTGACAGCAAAACGACACTGCATGCAGGAGGAAACTTCATTTAAGCGGTCCCTTGGCCTGGTCGATGGCACCATGATCGTTGCCGGCTCCATGATTGGTTCCGGTATTTTTATTGTAAGTTCCGATATCATGCAGCGGGTAGGCAGTTCGGGCTGGCTGATAGCCGTTTGGCTTATCACCGCCTTCATGACCATTACTGCCGCCATCAGCTATGGAGAATTGAGTGGAATGTATCCTAAAGCTGGTGGACAGTACGTTTACCTGAAGGAGGCATACAATCCAATGATGGGTTTCCTTTATGGCTGGAGCTTTTTTGCCGTTATTCAAACCGCTACTATTGCCGCTGTGGGCGTGGCTTTTAGTCGCTTTACAGCATACCTGATTCCGGAGGTGGGGGAAACAAATATATTGCTAAGTATTGGCGAACTCGACATATCAGCTGCACAGCTTTTAGCCATTGCGACCATTCTCCTGCTCACATATACCAATACGCGGGGCGTCAAAGAAGGTAAGATAATACAGACCACGTTTACTACGGTAAAATTGCTTTCGCTATTTGGACTTATTGTGTTGGGTTTCGTGCTAGTGAAAGAGAATTTCTGGAGTGCTAACTGGGAAAATGCGTGGGAGGCAAAAGCCCTGCCCGAAGGGTCTAACGGGTCGGTTCCAATGAGCAATTGGGAGCCCATTGGCGGCAGCGTGCTCATCGGCGCTATTGCAGCGTCCATGGTAGGGTCCATATTCAGCAGCGATGCCTGGAATAATGTGACTTTTATAGCTGGAGAAATCAAGAATCCGCAGCGCAATATTGGACTCAGTCTTTTTCTGGGCACTCTCATTGTGTCGATCATCTATGTTTGTGCCAACCTGATGTATCTCTATGTGCTGCCTGTGCAGGATATAGCATTTCCGGAAGGTGACCGCGTGGCGGTTGCAGCCTCCGACAATATCTTTGGTCCCAGCGGCTCGATTGTTATTGCCGTCATGATCATGATTTCCACCTTTGGTTGTAATAATGGGTTGATACTCGCCGGAGCCCGCGTTTACTATACCATGGCTAAAGATGGTTTGTTCTTTAAAAACGCCGGGGTATTGAATAAAAATGCCGTGCCGGGCTGGGCTCTCTGGGCCCAGGCAGTAGTGGCTTCACTACTTTGCCTGAGCGGAAGCTATGGAAACCTGCTAACGATGATTTCGTTTGTTGTCGTAATATTTTATATGCTCACCATTGCAGGTATATTCATTCTACGACGCAAACGTCCCGATATTCCTCGTCCTTATCGTGCATTTGGATATCCGGTACTTCCGCTGATCTATATCGCCATGGGCGCAACTTTCTGCGTATTCCTGGCCATATTCGAACCTCTTTACTCGCTTTGGGGGCTGGGTATTGTGTTGTTAGGTATTCCACTTTATTACCTGGCTGTTAGCCAGCAGCGTCGCTGATGGGGACAATTGCCTGATAGGGCAGTCATTTGATCTGCTCGCCAATAAAGTGTATTCAGGTAGACTGGTTTTTTTCCTGTTTTAGTTTCGCTTCGACCATCGCCGATTCGATATAAGCATCGAAATTGACAAAGAGATCGAAGTATAATTTCACTGCTACAAACACTATCATAAAGCCGAGCCCCAGCCCAAAGCTGAGGAACATGCTGCCCACAATTACCGTGAGCTGCTGCACCACAATACGGCCGTAAGGCTGAAACATCAATTTTATGATTGAACCGTTTCTGTATTCACCAGATATTACGAAAGGTATAAAGTTGTTGGCTACATAGCTTACCACAAATGTGCTTAGCATAAATGCAATATCCCTGTTCACAAAATGGTACCAGTTCAGGAAAAAATAAAGCGGGCTGCTGCCCTTTGGTCCGATGCCCGACACCCCCGCAAAAATGCTGGTCTGGATGCCTGCAAACATACCGTAGTGAAAGATGAAGAACAGTATCAGGAACAAACCGTGTACCGGAAATAACTCAGCCTGCTTCGCAGCACTCCTGCCACTGATACTAAAAGTAAGTGTAAGCATCTTGAGCACAGTCAGCACTCCCACTATCAGTGTTTCCAATGCATAAACGATAAACGCTTCAATTGGGCTCCAGCCCAAAAATGCGACCCCGAAAACAGGCAACAGGTTGGCTACGATCGGGAAAAGATCGGTCCTTTTTAACGGCCTCAGCCTGGTGAGTTTGATTGATGTGCTCATTGAAAGCCAAAATACCTATTTTCGATCCGAAATAAAATACCCTCTTACCCGTATGCCTGAATTTTCATTGGCCATTCATGGTGGCGCAGGTACCATTCTTGCTGATCAGTTAACACCGGAACTGAGAAAAGCATATACCGAGGCTCTTCAGGAATCTCTTCAGACAGGATGGGAAATACTTTCCAAAAAGGGATCTGCACTTGACGCCGTGGAAGCGTCAGTTCGATCACTGGAGGATTCGCCTTTGTTCAATGCCGGCCGCGGTTCGGTTTTTGCCGCCGACGGTCGCCATGAAATGGACGCTTCCGTAATGGATGGGCGGACTGGTGCGGCCGGTGCGATAAGTGCTGTGCGAAATATCCGTAATCCAATCAGCCTCGCCAGGGCCGTGATGGAGAAAACAGAACATATCTATCTGACGGGAGCTGGAGCAATGGACTTTGCCGCGCAAGCCGGCATTTCTACTGAACCCGATTCATATTTTTATACTGATTATCGCTTTCAACAATGGCAGGCTGCAAAAGAAACAGGCGAAATTACCCTTGATCATACACATATTGCCAGTGAGAAAAAATTTGGAACCGTTGGTGCTGTTGCCTGCGATCAACATGGGCACCTGGCAGCGGCGACCAGTACCGGTGGTATGACCAACAAAAAATGGGGACGTGTGGGTGATAGTCCGATCATCGGGGCCGGCACTTATGCAAAAGACAGTACCTGTGCCATCAGTTGTACCGGTTATGGCGAATACTTTATTCAGTGCGTAGCTGCATATGATGTAAGCTGCCTGATGGAATATCGCGGATATAGTCTGCAGCAGGCAATGGAAGAAGTGGTATTTCGCAAACTACTGCCAATTGGAGGCGAAGGAGGTATGATTGGCGTGGATCAGCAGGGTAGAACAGCGCTTGTTTTTAACAGCCCCGGCATGTATCGAGGTGCTGCAGGCAGCAATGGAGATTTGGTGGTTGGAATAGAACGCTGAAAGCTGCGGAACCAAATTGAAATTTGATAATTTGGGCATCGCTTCCACCAACTCCGCAAATTTGCCAATTCCCCGATTATCACATCAACAAATCGTCTTCCCTGTTTTAACTTTGTTTCTATGAAAAAAATTGCGGTGATTGTTGCAGGTGGTTCAGGTAGCAGAATGGGTACTTCGTTGCCAAAACAGTTTTTGCTGGTCAATGAAAAGCCCATACTGTACTACACCATAAAGGCGTTCCTTGACTCTTATTCCGATATGCAGCTGATCCTGGTACTGCCGGGCGATTATATTGAAATGGGCAAGGAAATCATTGATGCCTGGTTTGATGCGGACCGGATTCAGGTAATGGAGGGTGGAGATACCAGATTTCAATCGGTTAAAAATGGTTTACAGTTGGTAACCGAAGAAGCCGTGGTGTTTGTACACGATGGCGTTCGCTGCCTGCTTACTCCGGAACTCATCCGTCGCTGTTATGATCAGGCACTTGAATCCGGCACGGCCGTTCCGGCAATCGCCTGCAAAGACAGCGTGCGTCTGTTGCACGAAGAAGGCAATGAGGCCGTGGAACGCTCAAGGGTACGACTGGTACAGACGCCACAAACTTTTCACAGCAAAATACTGCTGCCAGCTTTCCAGATCGATTATAAAGATAAGTTCACCGACGAGGCAACTGTAGTGGAGGCCTATGGTATCAAAATATCGCTCGTTGAAGGTGAAGAAAACAATATAAAAATAACCCACCCGGCAGATTTGGCGATTGCGGAACGAGTGTTGTCGGAAAGGAAGGATTAGTTGTGTAGTTGTTTAGGTGTGTAGTTGTTTAGTTGTTGAATTGTTGAGTTGTTGAGTTGTTGAATTGTTTAGTTGTATAGTTGTTTAGTCGTTGAATTGTTGAGTTGTTGAGTTGTTGAATTGTTTAGTTGTATAGCTGTTTAGTTGTTCGGAGTCATTCCACAACAGGAACTCCCCCGCGGCCCGTCGATGTAGTAGGTATGGCCACTATGTATCGTAGACGCAAGAAATCAGGAACTCCCCTGCGGCCCATCGATGTAGTAGGACGCAATAGTTCATGAATTCCCCCGCGGCCCATCGATGTAGTAGGACTCAAGCGTTCAGGAAATCCCCGCGGCCAATCGGGCCGCCTTGTATATATAAAAAATGAAAGAAATTCTCAAACTAGAAAGGAAATCGATTAAAGCGTAAGGCCGGATAATTTCTCTCAACGGCCCCAAATCCGCGATAGAATCTCGCCACAGATTCGATATCAGAACCTTCAAAATCGAGCAGCATACCTGAACCGGCATAGCTGCGTATTGTTTCATCTATCAATAAAAATGAGGAGCCGGATTGGCGTGCCTCCGCTGTATTTGCCGGAAACAAATAGTACAATCGCTTTTGTTGAATCAGAAAGATGCAGGTGCTGACAAGCTCCTCATCTTTTGAAAATACGTAAAGGCAATCCAATTGTCCCAGCTGCTCATACCGCTCCAGCAATCTGGCGCATGCTTCTTGCTCAACCCTATTGGGTTTGTCAAATGCAAAAGCCTTATAATGCTCAAACGCGTCCCGCCATTTCTTTTCACGCTTAATCATCAGGCCATTTTCTCTTGCCTGCCGAATATTGCGCCTTGTGTTATCGGAGAAATTGCCAGCCAGCACATCATAGGATTGTTCAAGCGTTAAAACGAGGTTGATTCGATGGTGCATACCCCGAAGGTTGGACAGATAAGGGTTTCGGTCGTTCAGACAAATATCAATATGACGAAACCGGCCGGGAATCCTGTCAATGAATCGGGATAGCTCATCGGAACTGTTGTTGTTGCCAACATATCCCAGTTGCGCCGTCAAATAAGGTTGAAAAAGGTAGGGGATACCCCATTTTTTGCGAGCGGGCAGGGCCATAATTCCATCATAGAACTGCTGCTTTTCATCGCCAACAACCAATGCCTGCCAGCCCGGCACCATTTCGTCGAGGAAACTACTCCGCATATACAGCAGATCGGGGTAATTTCTGTCGAGGCATGCATCCCAGGCATTCTTGTCTATTTCATTATGCTGCAGGTATCTTATGCTCGGCGATGGCTTCATCAGAATCCCAGATTGCGGTTTAGCTTTCGGAACTGGAAATTCGACAGATCGATGGAGAACGAAATTTTCTTGAGCAGGCGTTCTTTTTTGGGAATGGTAGACTGAATATATTCTTTGAACGGAGCACTGTACAGCAGTGGCAGATAGATATGAATAGTCTCTTTCAACAGCGATAACTGCAGACCGGCATCAAAGAGAAAACGGTCGGTATTAGCGTCTCTATCCCATGCACCGGCATAAGTGCCGATGTCGGCAAATACTTTCAGGGGTATTTTGAAAGGAAGCAGACTTAGGGGATTCATTCGGTCAGGAATGCTGCTGCTGAAGTTAAGCGCAATCAGCCAATCATCGCTACGACCAACTTTAGAAGCCAACAGATCAGTACGGGTCTTAAAGCCTCCGTCCCGTTCCATGATTTGCTGACTGGCCCAACCATCGAATTCGTTGCGTCCTGCAAAATAATCGCTATAGGTGTAGTCCTCGTAGCCGTTTGCACCCGTCATATTCAAATGGTAGCGATCGGTTTCAAATTGTTTGGTGAAGGTTTTGGCGCTGGTATAGAAAAATTTGCCTGCGAATATCCGGAAGTTTAATCCTCCTTGTTCGGCATAGTTGAAAAAATAGTTACCAGTGAATGCCGCACGAACGAAGTCGCGACCCTGCTCCAGTTTTAACTCGGCACGATAGGGGTAGAGAGATCTGAAATCCTGCCAAACTAACTTTAACTGGTTCAAGGTACGATCTTCACCAACTTTATTGTATCGGTCTACCAGGCTGGTATCGGAGCCAACTATAACGGTATCCCGACTGAAGCGAAGACTTTGTTCGTTAATCCAATACGATTTAAATTGAACGAAACGCTCGCGTGTGCTGCGTGCTGATTTTTCGCGTAAAGTGACACGGAGTCCGGGTACGAGTTTCGACATCTGAAAAAACAGGTCCTTACCTTCGGGATCAGTGAATTGGTTGGTATGAAAGCGGCTGCCGCTTATTCCAAAGTCAAGTCGATGCCATATTCCGCTTTTAGGATAGTGACTATAATTGATCAAAGCCAGACCGGCTAAAGATTTGGATCGAGTGGCATACATGGGCGCAAACAGATACTGAAGCTTTGGTACCGGCAGCGTAATATTGCTTAACAGACCTCCAACCATGAAGCCGTTGTACATGTTGTAGCCAACAGCAGGGCTGACCAGCAGCGTATGCAGGCTTTTTCCCTGCAGCGTTTCCTTCAGATTGCTGCCGCTGAACGGGAAGGCAATCCTGAAGCCTTTTCGCTTCCGAAAAAAGCTGGCATTTGGATCCTGCAGCTTCGAAAAGACTGTTTTCAACGACTGGCCGCTTACTTCCTCCAGTACCTGCCGAAAGTCGTTTTCGGTGGGGTGCCTGAACTTCCATCGGTCATAATACAACTGCATGGCCAGGTCAAAGTTGTTTTTGCCAATACTATCCTCAATTGATTTCAACCATTGAGCTGTTTTGGTATACACCATCAAATTGTAATTGAGCTGCGAGTACTGTTCACCGCTCAGGCCCATCGCCTGAGCCGTACCACTCTGCTCGGCATTCTCTACCAAAAGTTCTGTGGCATGTTGGATGCGTATACGGGTGGAGAAAATGTCGAGTTCGCCCACGCTGTCGATCTGATGACTATACCTGTTATCGTAATAACTGTTGATGCCCTCATCCAGCCAGGGCGTGGATATTTCATTGCTGCCCAGGGCAGCCTGAAACCAATTGTGCCCCGCTTCATGTGCGATGGTATATTCCAACAATTTGCTTTCGAGACCCGATGAAATGAGGGTAATACCCGGGTATTCCATTCCGCCGCCAGTTGGTGAGTCGGACTGGACTATGGAGAAGGAGGCATAAGGATAATCGCCAATCCAGGCCGATCGTTGTATAATAGCTTTGGAAGCATAATCGACCGTTTCTTTCCACTCCTCCTGATCTTTGATAAAATAAGAGCTTATCTCCACCGTTTTTCCTGATTGCAGCCTTGCTTCTCCCTTTTGTACAGCAAAACGCTTATCGGCAAACCAGGCAAAATCGTGTGCCTGTTCCAGCGTATAATGCAAGGTCTTGGTCCTGGTTTCAGTTGCAGGAAATTCTTCAGTAATTGTCTTATAGCTTCCGCCCTTTGTCTTTACTCTTTTTTTCAATGGCTCGAACGCGTAATTGACACGCGATTCCAGCCATTTTTTTTCATCGGCGTTATGCAGTGTGCCGGGTGCAGCTACCACATAGTTGGCCGGCACGGTGATGTTTACATCAAAGCTGCCAAACTCGCCATAAAATTCTCCCTGATCGAGATAGGGAAACGGGTGCCATCCCTGCTGGTCATAAACAGCCGGTTTGGGGTACCACTGCGCAACCTGATAGTGTTGTCCTCTATGTCCAGACCGGGAAAATATTTCTGGCAATTGCACATGAAAGTTGCTTTGGATATTCACGGTTGCGCCGGGCAATAGGGGTTTAGGCAGAATCAATCTGGCGATATCGATATGGGTAGGGTGGTCCTCCAGTTCGGCAGTTATACCATCGACCTGAAAATTGAGTCGATTGATATAACCTCTGGCATCTTCATCAGAAAAATAAAAACTGGTATTTCCGTTTTCCAGCAATTGATCGCTAAAAGCCGTTCTATCATTTTTATAGGCATTGGGCCAAAGGTGAAACCAGATATAGGTCAGCGTGTCGGGAGACTGGTTCCTGTAAATGATCTCGATGTTCCCGTCGAGGCTGTGTTGCTGGTCGTTAAGACTTACTTCGATCCGGTAGTCGACCTGTTGTTGCCAGTAGGGATGCTGCCGGGCCGAGGCCGTTTGCCCCGCATACAGCAAGGCCAACAACAGGAAATAGTTGACTTTTTTCAATAGGAACATTTATCAAAAATAGCCTGCAAAAACCGCATCGTCAAGCCCATTTTGGGGCTACTTCCCTTTGCCTTTCCAGATGATGCGCAAAGTGTGCAGCATGATTTTGAAATCCAGCGCCAGCGAGATGTTTTCTATATACACGAGGTCGAAGCGGCTTCGTTCGATCATATCATCCACATTTTCGGCGTAGCCAAACTGTACCATCCCCCAGCTTGTTAAGCCTGGTTTTACTTTCAGCAGGTATTTGTAGTGTGGAAATCTTGCGATGATCTGATCAATGTAAAACCGTCGTTCGGGGCGTGGACCAACCAGGCTCATTTCGCCAATTAAGATATTCCAGAGTTGGGGCAGCTCATCGAGCCGCCATTTTCGCATTATACGCCCCCAGCGGGTCACGCGTGGATCGTTGTCAGACGACAACGCCGGCCCTCCTGGCTCAGCGGGGTGAACCATTGAACGAAATTTGTAAAGCCGGAAGGGTTTTCCTTTAAATCCGATTCTCTCCTGAGAATAAAAAATGGGGCCTGGCGAAGAAAACCGTACCCTGATCATTACATACAGCAATAGCGGGCTCAGCACGATCAACCCGGTTAACGACACTACCACATCCAGCAGCCTTTTGATGGGCTCCTGCCATTCAGGTATAAGCTGATTCCGAAAATTGATCAAAGGCGCGCCCAGTACATTGATAGTTTTAACTGAACCTGCCAGGATATCGAGTGTATCGGGCACCAGTTTAATTTCCACGTCTTTGTCGGCAAGGCGGTTTAGCAAATTCTCAGTGAGTACTGCCGACTCCCGTGGCAGCGCCAGTACGACCAGGGATATTTTTTCACGATCTATAATCGATTCCAACTTGTCGAGGGATCCGAGTCGGTCGGGGCTTTCGGAAGGCTCCTGAGAAAGAAAGCCAATATATGTGTATCCGCCGTCGAGTAGCGAACGACTGGTTTGCTGCCTGATTTGAGCAGCATAACCTGCTGGCGCGATCAGCAATGTGGGAAATTTCACTTTTCCACTCAGTAACTGCCACTTCACCGTGTTCAACAGCAACCAGCGCGCACCAAAGCTGATGGCAAAATGGATGCCTGCACCAATAGCCGCCACTTTGATATAATAGGGCGTG
This sequence comes from Chitinophagaceae bacterium, assembly GCA_046297935.1. GTDB lineage: Bacteria > Bacteroidota > Bacteroidia > Chitinophagales > Chitinophagaceae > CAYMZZ01. The sequence continues at coordinate 22,157 of JBKBHA010000013.1, read as the reverse complement.
CCCTGGTCGGTGTCGCGCAACAGGATTACGATAGATAATACAGTATACCCGATAATGGCGCAGGCAAATGTGCGAAAAAGTTCTGCCAGACGCGATTTTTTATAAAGCGAATGGTAGGTGCCCACCAGGCCATAAAGGATCAGCCAGGCCAACGGTATGGCAAAGAATATTTCCAGTGGCTTACAAATGGGGTTGGCAGATGAATCGCCTACCCAGTAAATTCTAAGCTGGCAAAGGAGCCACCAGGAAAAAACGGCCGTCACAAAGTCGATGGCAACATACCAGCCTGTGGCAATATGGGAACGCTGCTTCATCCGTGCGCTATCACCTGGTTTCCGATTTTTTTCAGGATCTGATGAGCAACATCCATGGCCAGCAACCCGTCGTGCTCCGACACCACCGTACGGGTATTATTCAGGATGGAATCGCGGAAAGCTTTCAGCTCTTCTTTGATGGCATTTACTTCCGGAACGGGAGGATTAGCTACGGCAATTGTTTTGGTGCCGTTGTTGGTTGAAATATCGAATGCAAATACATTTTCATCGTTTGGTTCTTTCAACTTGATGATCTCTGTTTTCTTCTCCAGAAAATCGATGCCGATGTAGGCGTCTTTTTGAAAGAGCCGAATTTTCCGCATTTTCTTCATTGAAATGCGGCTGCTCGTGAGGTTAGCTACGCAACCGTTGTTGAATTCGATTCGAACGTTGGCGATATCAGGTGTTTCTGTTAACACACCCACACCACTGGCCGAAATGGTTTTTACGTCGCTCCGCACAATGCTCAGCACAATATCAATATCGTGAATCATCAGATCAAGAATAACACTTACCTCCGTGCCACGCGGGTTAAATTGTGCCAGGCGATGTACTTCTATAAAGAGTGGACGCAGTTCGGCGTCTTTCAGCGCCAGAAAGGCGGGGTTAAATCGTTCTACATGTCCCACCTGAAATTTTACGCCCGATTCTCCGACCAGTTTTACGATCTGCCGGGCTTCCTCCATGGTATGTGCCAACGGTTTTTCTACAAACACGTGTCGGCCTTTTTTGATGGCCTTTTCGCAGCATTGAAAGTGGTAAGGAGTAGGTGTTACAATGTCAACTACGTCAGCCGCGTCGATCAGCTGGTCCGGATCTGTATACCTTGTTAGCTGATACCGCTCTGCTACATCCAAAGCCGTGGCATCGTCGGGATCATAAAATCCCACCAGCTCAATACCCTGAATTTCCTTCCAGTTATTCAGATGAAATTTTCCCAGATGGCCCACGCCAAATACAGCAACTTTCAGCATTTGGCAAAGATACGCCGAATCATTTTTCGGCACTGAAATCAAAATTGGCTTTTCGGAAGCCGCCGTTTACCCGTCCCTCAATGCTCGCCAGCAGCATGCCATTAACCAGCCGGTAGCTTATTCGCTGGGGGAAATCATGATCGGGGTTTTCTGCAATGAACTCGGTGCCCCTAAGGAAAATGACGGGAAAGGACACTGGTTGGTCGTTGTTCTGGCCTACGGCGGTTGGAATATAGTACCAGCGGCCACCCCGAAAGGCCAGTTCTATTGTTTCCTGTAGCACCGTGTCGCCGCCATCAGGAATCCGGTAGCTGCGGCCCATTAATGTGCTGTCGTTGGCAACATGCCATTCTTCAAATGCGCTGACCTTGCTGTTCGCAAGCTTCCAGCGGCCTGTGAGCCAGCTAAAAGAATCTGTAGAGGGGGCAGTGGCCAGGGAGGCCAGCAGGTAGCTGCCAATGAAAAAGCTAATTGGTTTTAGCATAGCCAGAAGATTTAAATTTAAAGTTACAGCGCTTCATTAAATAAATGCTGTTGGAGTGAGACAGGCAACCTAAGGGTTTTGGCGAATACCAACAAAGCTGAGTCGTTTTACCCTTTCACCGTCATACAACAAGATTGGGTTACCGGTTGAATCGGTTGTTACGGTTATCAGGAATGAGCTGGTCAGCAACCTGTTTCCGGTCAACGCAATAGCCGGTATGCTGTCGTTGTTTAGGATCAGTTGATAAAGGCCATTTTCGCGAATGGTTTCAATTTGTACCTGGGTTTCAAGGTTGGTGAACCTGCCGATGGGCAGTTGCCTGATGGAATCGGCCTTCAATGCCGGAACATACCAAAGTGTATAAGGAGCGTGGCTGGGGTGGCTTGCGGTAACCGACAGCAGGCCATCGGTATTTTTTTGAAAGTACTGTTTAAAGTCAGGATCGGTGGTTTGGGAGAACAGGTTTCCCCCCTCGCGCTTTAATTCCACATCATTTCGCCCCGAACGCCGCAGCACCATTTTTTCGTCTTTTGCCAGTATTTGAAAATAAAAGTTCTGGCCATTTGTGTAAATGCCTGTGAGGTCGGCTAAAGGCAAAACGGGTGCTTCTGCATCAATCTCAACAGTTGGTTGCGCGTCCGCGCTTCTGGCAAATACCATATCTGCTACCAGGTTTGCCTGCAACCATGGAACGGTTCTGCCGCTGTTGGTGAGAACAACAACACTCCATTTAATGGAAGGTATCCGAACAAAAGCCGCTTTCCAGGCTCCCGTGGCTCCGTTGTGGAAGAGAATGGTTTGCCCCTGGCGCACCATGTATTCAACGCCGGCACCGTAGTTGTTCAGATTCGCGTTGGCGAATAGTTGTTGAGTTTGCCTGATCAGTTTCGAGGGGAAGCCCGTGCATTTACCAGTCTGTACAATCTGCTCCCATCGGAGTTGATCGGGCAACGTTGAAAAAATATTGCCATCGCCTACGCCATTCCATATCCAGTCATAACTGCTCCAACTGCTGAAATTGAAATAGGGCCTCGCGATCCTGCCGGGAATTTTCGTGAAATCAGCCTCAAAAGACGTCTGGTTCATACCGAGGCGCCGGAACATTTCTCCCGTGTAGTCTGAAAAACTTTTTCCGCTCCACACCTGTACCAGTTCAGCCAGCAATACATAGTTGGAATTGCTATACATGTATTGAGTTCCCGGCAGGAAGTTCAGGTCCCGCAGTTGCTGAAGCATCTTCAGGATGTCGAAATTGTTCATCGTTCGTTTCCACCAGGTAATGCCTTGTAAGGACAATAGTTCATAAAAGTCCCGGATGCCGCTTTGATGGGTCAGCAAATGAAGGATGCTTATTCGCTGCGGAATATTGCTTAGCATTCCCGGGAGGTAGTTCCGGAAGTCGGTGTCGAGCGAAATCTTCTTTTCATGGCATAGCAGCAAAACAGCAAGCGCTGTAAACTGTTTTCCGTTGGAGGCAATATTAAAACGCGTGTTAACATCTATTGGCAGACTGTCGGCGAGATTGGCGAGGCCGGCGTATTTTTCGTAACGGATCTTGCCGCTTTCTACGATGCCCATGGCAAGACCCGGGGAACCTTCTGATAAATCCATCCGCAAAGCTGAGTCGATGCGGACCTGGAGGGAGGGAGGGTAAGCCGATTGCCGGGCTTCAAGGGTCCGGCAAAACGAAAAGGCAATGAGGGCGAAGGCGAATCGAAACATCTTTTTTTTCAACAAAACTGACGCATTTTGATTGCCTGGTCGCTCCAAATCGTGATTTGACACTTCATTTTTTAAATTGACTATCAATGTATTCTCTTGGGGATTGCCCGGTTAACCTTTTAAAAGATCGATTGAAGGTTGATTTGGAATTGAAGCCGGCATCCATGGCAATACCAAGCAGTGTATGCAGGTTGTGTTCACCATTCTTCAGTTTATCAATAACCGACCTGCAACGATAAGTATTGATGAAGTCATTGAAATTCTGGTTATAACCCTGATTAATGGTTTGCGACAATTTTTTAGGTGACCAGCCTATTTCCCGCGCACAGGAATTAAGGGTTAACAGTGGATCCAGAAAAGGCTCATTCTTTTCAAAATGCTCTTCCAGTTCATGCCTCAACCCGGCCAGTTCAGCTGGTTCAAGGCTTAGCATCTTCTGGTCAGTTTTTGGTTCCAGAGCGCTGAGGCTCTCAACTATTGCTGGCAATGGCGCAGGTCTTCTTTTAAGTTGCGAATGAACCCATTCCAGGCTTTTCCGTAATAAGGAATGTGAATAACCCGTAATGCCTAAAATAACGTACAAGATGGTCGACGAAAGATAATACCAGAATTTTTTACCGAATTCGCCCCATTCCGGATTCAGAATAAAAAACAGCACTCTCGCAGCACAAAGCACAATAAACAGAGTAAGGACGATTCTGATCCAATTTAATTGCAACTGTTCAGCAAAGCTTGTTTCGGCAAAAATCCATTTTCTGTAACGCGCATATCGTGCAAGACTTGCGATCAGATAACCCAGAAAACATAAAAAGCCCAGCAATTGGTACCATTGATCAAAATCCGGATCGCGTTGATTTTGATAAAAGCCTGTATCGGCACCTCCAATTTCAAGGAAGGCAGGAACAAGGACATAAATATTATAGATCAGCGCAGGAAGAAAATGAAGAAGATATTTTCGACGGAATACGGCTGTCGGATACAACACAAACTGCAGATAAAAATTAAAGAGCACCGGAATGAGCAGTAGCTGCTGTAGTGGCCAGTAAAACAACCAGCTCCGAAACGGTTCGCGGCTGTACCAGCCGGCGTAACCAAGGAGGAATGGCAACAATTGCCCTAATGCTGCCAGCAGCAGGATGCCCAGAAATAAATCCGCACGGTACCCGTCTTTGAAGAAACGGACTAACACCAATAAGAAGCAGAATAGTAAAAGGCCAGCCAGAATCAGCAGAACCACACTTTTAGTACCGAAAAGAAAAAACATGCAAACAATTTACCGAAATTGTAGCATCCCAGTGTCGGTTATATATTTGTCGCCTTTGGTTGTTCTACCGCGGCAACCAAAGCCGCAATATCAAATTTTTTCATACTCATAAACGCCTTCATTGCCTTTGGCGCTTTTTCAGGATCGCTCATCAGTTCACTCAGGATGGCGGGTACGATCTGCCAACTCAATCCAAATTTGTCCTTCAGCCATCCGCACATACTTTCTTTTCCGCCATTAGCGGTCAGCATATTCCAGTAATAATCGATCTCCTCCTGAGTGGCACATTCCACCACAAATGAAACGGACTCGTTAAATTTAAACTCCGGACCTCCATTCAAACCCATGTATCTGCGTCCGTTCAGTTCAAACAGCACCACCATTCCGTTATCGGCGATCATTGTTGAATTAGGAAATACCTTACAATAAAAATCAGCGGCTTCGCGGGCATTTCCGTTGTACCAGAGGCAGGGGTAAATGGGAGTTGTCATGACTTTGCGATTTTGTTTCACAAAGCTAAGCGTGTGAGTAGGGCGGGTAGTAGGTGGATTGCGACAAAGAGCTGGGGTGAAACGTCAAAATTCAAGAGTCAAGATAGCAAAATAAAAAAATGTGAATTTGGGGATTGAACAGTTCGGCTTAATCTACTGCCAAAAAAATTCGCGAGTCCCCAAATTCACAAATGATAAAATTCTACGGTCATTTCACTACTTCAGGTCGAAGCGGTCGAGATTCATGACCTTGTTCCAGGCGGCAACAAAATCCTGAACAAATTTCTCACCCGCGTCGGCGCTGGCATAAACTTCCGCAATGGCCCTCAGTTCAGAGTTTGATCCAAATACCAAATCAGCTCTGGTGCCAGTCCATTTCAACTCACCGGTTTTTCGATCGCGGCCTTCATAATGCTCTTTTTGTTCAGAAATCGCTTTCCAGGCTGTACCCATATCAAGCAGGTTGACGAAAAAGTCGTTTGTCAGCATTCCGGGGCGTTTCGTGAATATGCCATAAGAAGAACCGTCATAGTTAGCATTCAATGCGCGCATACCTCCCAGCAGCACCGTCATTTCCGGAGCGGTCAGTTTCAACAGTTGAGCTTTGTCAATCAACAATTCTTCGGTAGAAATGCTGTATTTCTTCTTCAGGTAATTGCGGAAGCCATCGGCTTTTGGTTCAAGATAAGAGAACGACTCCACATCAGTTTGCTCCTGAGTAGCATCCGTACGTCCGGCAGCGAAAGGCACCGTAACCTGGTAGCCCGCATCTTTTGCTGCCTTTTCTACAGCGGCACATCCCGCCAACACTATCAGATCGGCCAGAGAAACCTTCTTGCCATTTGTTTGAATGCTGTTGAATTCTTCCTGTATCGATTCAAGGGTTTGAAGCACTTTGTTCAGTTGAGCAGGATTGTTTGCTTCCCAATAACGCTGTGGTGCCAAACGAATGCGTGCCCCGTTGGCGCCACCTCGCTTGTCGGATCCACGGAAGCTGGATGCAGAAGCCCAGGCAGTGGAAACCAGTTCAGAAATCGTAAGTCCCGATGCAAGGATATTTGCTTTTAGGGCTGCGATGTCGTTTGCGTCAACAAGAGGATGGTCCACCTCCGGCAGAGGATCTTGCCAGGTTAGCACTTCAGCAGGCACTTCCGGACCGAGGTAGCGGGAGCGTGGTCCCATATCGCGGTGGGTCAGTTTGAACCAGGCGCGTGCGAATGCGTCGGCAAAAGCATCCGGATTTTCCAGGAAGCGGCGGGATATTTTCTCGTAAGCCGGATCAAAACGCAATGAAAGGTCTGTGGTGAGCATGGTGGGGCGATGTTTTTTCGACGCATCATACGCATCCGGGATAATACCTTCTGCATTCTTTGCTACCCATTGATGGGCACCAGCCGGACTTTTACTTAATTCCCACTCGAAGCCAAAAAGATTTTCAAAGAAGTTGTTGCTCCATTGGGTAGGAGTTTTTGTCCAGGTCACTTCCAGGCCACTGGTGATAGTATCTGCACCAACGCCAGAACCGAAGCTGCTCTTCCAGCCGAAGCCCTGTTCTTCCATATCGGCGGCTTCAGGGTCTGCGCCCACATGAGTGGCTGGTGCTGCGCCATGCGTTTTACCAAAGCTATGGCCACCGGCGATGAGTGCAACGGTTTCTTCGTCGTCCATCGCCATCCGCTTAAAAGTTTCGCGGATATCGCGCGCTGCGGCTATCGGGTCGGGATTGCCATTGGGACCTTCAGGATTTACATATATCAATCCCATTTGCACAGCAGCCAATGGATTCTCCAGATCGCGATCGCCAGAATAGCGTTCATCACCCAGCCAGGTCTTTTCGGAACCCCAGTACACGTCCTGATCAGGTTCCCACACATCTTCACGGCCACCGGCGAATCCGAAGGTTTTGAATCCCATTGACTCAAGTGCCACATTCCCGGTCAGGATCATAAGATCAGCCCAGGAAATTTTGCGACCATATTTTTGTTTGATGGGCCACAAAAGCCGACGAGCCTTATCGAGGCTCACATTGTCGGGCCAGCTATTGAGTGGAGCAAAACGCTGTTGACCCGACCCGGCTCCACCCCGGCCATCGCCTACCCGGTACGTACCTGCGCTATGCCAGGCCATGCGAATGAAGAGCGGACCATAATGTCCAAAGTCTGCCGGCCACCAATCCTGCGAATCGGTCATGAGGGCATGCAGGTCTTTTTTTACCGCTTCAAGATCAAGGCTCTTGAATTCTTCCGCATAATTGAACGATTCTCCCATCGGGTCGGAGCATTCCGAATGCTGACGAAGAACACCCACCTTCAACTGATTGGGCCACCAGTCGCGGTTTTGTGTGCCGGCTCCGGCCACACTGTGCTTTTCTGCTGCGGCATGAAAAGGACATTTGCTAATGTCGCTACCTTTTTCTTTCATAATGTTCGTTTCTATTAATGGTGACTAATGTAATTCTCAAAACCTGACAAAAATCTGACTTTGGTCATTATATATCAAATTGATTAAAATGATAAGCATATAGATGTTGTCTATATTTCAGATTCTCCCTCCATCCGGGGGACTACCTGGTTTAGAGAAACTGCTCCACCCGGTAAGGGTGGTCGCCGGTATTAGCTAGTGTTGCGGTTGCCGACCGTCCCTCACACATCCACCAACTGTTCGATTTACCGCTATCTTCGAACAAATCAGTTAAATGATCGGAATCCTGGTACAATTGCTTTTGTCTTGGGCCATAATCTATGCATATAACAGAGGAAATCTGAGCGTACTGGGGCTAAAGCCTGGTTGGAGAAAATTGTATGAATTTGGCCTGTTTCTGGTTTTAGCCTCTGCATGCAGCGCGGGCGGATTTTTGCTGCGAATAATATTTGCAAAAGAACAATGGGTGCTTAATCCCGCCTTTTCAACCGAATTGCTCATGCAGGGAGCCTGGTGGAACCTGAAATCTGTGTTGTTTGAAGAATTCATATTTCGGGGAGTACTACTCTTTATTTTGATAGACCGCCTTGGCCGATGGCGGGGCATACTGATTTCGTCGGCTGCGTTTGGTGTTTATCATTGGTTCACACAGGGAAACTGGAATAGTCCGATACAGTTAACAGTCATATTCCTGGTAACAGGTGTTGCAGGAATACTGTATGCTTACGCTTACGCCAAAACAAAATCCTTGTACGTACCGGTGGCCCTGCATTTCGGCTGGAACTTTGTTCAAAGTTTCGTGTTTTCGTCTGGAGTTATCGGAAATGGCCTGTTTGTTCCTGCTCAACATCAACCCGAAATTTCAGTAGGCTGGTTGTTGTATTTTTTAATTTTCTGGCTACCCCTGTTCTTGTTTCTTGTTGTAAACTTTGGCTTATTATACCGAATGCGAGAGCGATAGTGAAATTTGTGACGATCAGTTCCTGATGATCGTATTCAAAATCTCTCCAGCAACAATATTTTGCCGGTGCTATCAAGATAAGTGCAGGTCATTTGCTGTGTGTCTACTATCCATTTCGATACGCCTGCCTCGGCTGCCTGTTGGCAGAATTCTTCATAGCTACTGGCACCCTGCTGGTGGGCTTTTAATTTTTCTACAAAAAAGTCGGGTTTTGGGAAAATGGCAATTTTAAGCGTAGTGTACCGTGCTCCTGAAAGGAGATGAAAGCCTTGCTCACCAAAGAAATCCGTGTGACCATCGCTAACAAAACTATGGTAACTGGATACACCCAATTTCTTAAGTTCTTTAACATAGGCAGGAAAATCGGCACCCGATTTTACTTTGGCATGTGCTTCTCTAATGGCCTGTAGTGAAAACATTGTATTTGTTTTTTACAAAATTGTGAAACAGATAGTCGCCAACATTGTAAAAAAACGTTTTTCTAAGGACTGGGAGTTATTATTTGGAATGCCATAGCTGTTATGGGAATCCTGCTATTAATGCTGGTACAAGTTAAGCAATATTCCTACCGTATTTACATAAGGGCTGCAACACCCATTGTACCTAATAAAATTACGACCAGCCAGCCTGCCAGCAATAACCAGCCTGAATGCTTGTACCCGTTTTTAGGTGTTAATGTTGCTGCCAACAATATCAGTGCCAGGGCAATTGGCAAAATAAAGCCATTGATGGTACCGGCCGTTACCAACAGGCTGACGGGTTTCCCGAATAAAAAAAATATTGTCGTAGAGGCCAGAATGAAACAGGTAATCACCCATTTTTCATTTTTGGCTACAAATGGTGAAAGCGTTTTCCAAAAACTGATCGTTGTGTAAGATGCTCCAATGACCGACGTGATGGACGCAATCCAAAGCACGAGGCCGAAAAAATAGTAACCAGTTGATCCTGCGGCCTGACGAAACGCAGAAGCGGCAGGATTACTGGGTGCAAGAGTGGCGCCATTCGAAACCACGCCCAGAATAGCCAGAAACAAAATAAAGCGCATGGCACTGGTAAGCATGATGCCATTTATGGCACTGACGGTTACGGGCTTAATATTTTCGGGTCCCTTCATTCCGGCATCAAGCAAACGGTGAGCGCCGGCAAATGAAATATAGCCGCCAACCGTACCTCCTACAATCGTGATGATTTTTCCGAAATCGATTGTTTGCGGCCAGAAGCTCCTGTAAATAGCCTCTGCCAACGGTGGACGCGAGGAATATGCTACATAGATTGTCAGGCAAATCATGGCCAGCCCGAGTACAGTAACCATAATATCCATCAAACGAGCCGCGCTGCGTTGCCAAAAAATAAACAACGCGAACGCGCAACCGACGAGCGCTCCAGTGTCAGGCGACCAGCCGAAAAGAACGTTTAAACCCAAGCCGGTTCCGCCAATATTGCCCACGTTGAATGCCAGTCCGCCAAAAGCAATCAGCGCTGCCAGCAGATACCCAAGGCCGGGAAACAAATTATTGGCCATGTCCTGTGCTCTTTCGCCGCGTTGGGTAATAATGCGCCAGATATTGAGTTGTGCAGCCAGATCCAGTAGCAACGATATCAATATGACGAATCCAAAACTTGCCAGCAACTCGGCCGTAAACAGGCTGGTTTGTGTCAGGAAACCAGGGCCCACGGCAGAAGTGGCCATTAGGAAAGCAGCGCCAAGAAATGCCCGTTTGTTATTCATGTGGGTTCGTTGAAGAATGAACAACCCGATGGATGACTTTTGCAAAACTTAGGGCATGTTTGCCATCGCCGTGGATACATATGGTGTCGGCATCAACCAGTATTGTTTTTCCCGACAACGATGTAAGCTGTTGTTTCTGTAGAAGACTCTCGACCTGATTTTGCACCTGCATCGGGTCTGAATAAACGGCACCGGGTATATCGCGCGGCGCCAGTTGTCCATTGTCAAGATAAGCCCTGTCTGCAAATGCTTCTGCTGCGCAGGTAAGTCCGAGCTTTTTTGCTTCGTCTAAAGAACAGCTTCCACTCAGGCCAACAAGTACCAGCTCTTGGTCAAAATCTCTGGTCGCAGTCGCAATAGTCCTTGCAGTTGCGGAATCGCGCGCGGAAAGGTTGTAAAGTGCCCCATGTGGTTTCACATGCAGACATGCTAACGATTCCTCTTGGCAAATTTGGGTGAAGAATGTCAGTTGCTGCCAGATCAGGTTGTACAACTCGGTGTCCGGCAAATGCATTTCGCGTCGGCCAAAATTTTCGGTGTCGGCAAAGGAGGGGTGTGCACCAGCTTTTTTCCCAAATTTTTTTACGAGCCTCAGCGTTTCTCTAATTCTTTCTTCATTGCCTGCATGGCCGCCACAGGCAATATTGGCGGAGTCGATAAAAGGCATCAGCAGCAGGTCGTTGGGCATACCTTCGCCCATGTCGCAGTTAATATCGATGGTTTTTTTCATTCCCGGTGATCAGCTATTTGTTTCCATTTTTCTGAACAATAAAATTGTTCCAGCCGACGATCGCGTCGTTGAGCCTCCTCAGCCTGTTCGGCGGCAGACAGACTTGACAATGAGAAGGTAAATTTTTTTCCGGCACCCCATTGGGCAAGTCTAGGAAGGTCGACACTGATCACGTAGCCAATTACCGGATAACCCCCGGTTACCTGGTGATCAGCCATTAAAATGATTAGCTGACCGTTGGGCAACAATTGTATTGCGCCACTGTTTACGCCAAACGAAAATAGCTCTTGTTCTTTATCTCGTTTAAGGACTGGGCCGTTTAACTGATACCCCATACGGTTGGCATGTTTGCTGATCTCGAACCTGCCCTCGGCAAAAAACTGCCTGGACTTGTACGACAATTCAGGCCAGTCTTTGGCAGTTACCACCCGCAGTACGGTGGAATCGATATCCGGCCGACGTTCAGCAATGCCCCATCCAAATTGCGTGCGGCTTTTTAACAGATCACTGGCTTCGTGGCTGCATCCAATGCGATCTGTTTTCTGAAGGGCGCGTCCATGAAAACCGCCGGTTTGCAACTGCAAGTGGGTGCTACAGCTGTTCAGCCAACTATTCAGTTTCCATCCTTTTTTTACGGCCAGATAGGCACGCTGCCCCCGATGCCGGTGGGTAAACTTCAGTACCGAACCAGTCATAGCCCAGAAAGGCTTGTACAAGGCAACAGGCTCTCCATCCAGCTCTGCACCGAAATCAGCACCAGCCAGTGCCAGCAGCAAATTTTTTTCCATTAAAAATGTTGATGCGGGAAAATGAAGTTCCAAAACTGCCTCGTGTGGTTTGTTGTTTAAAACAATATTAGCCTGCTGCATCGCCTGCCAGTCCATGGCACCTCCGGGATTGATTCCCCAATGACGCCAGCCTGTTCGTCCCCGATCCTGAAAACTATCCAGCAAACCTGCGGTTAATACGATCATACTCATGTTTGCTGATTGGGGTGAATTGAACAAGGTCGCCAGCCTGTAGCAGGCAGGGCTCTGGCAAGCTGCTGTCAAATATCGACAGCGGTGTTCGGCCAATAACATGCCATCCACCGGGCGACTGAACCGGGTATATGCCTGATTGAAGACCTGCAATTGCTACCGATCCGGCCGGCACGTTTGTTGGAATCTGTTTTCGGGGTAACTGTAGTTCAACCGGCAGCGTACCGAGATAGGGGAAGCCGGGGAGAAAGCCGATCAGGTAAACCCGATAAGGCTGGCCGCAGTGCAGACGAACGATTTCATTAATTGATAAACCTGTTGATAGGGCAACCGCGCTCAGATCCGCTGCAAGCTCAATATCATAACATACAGGAATTTCCATGTCGCGGCCCCCTGGCATTGGCAAACCCTCTATTCGTTGTACGCGGCCGGCAATTTCTGAAGACCAAAAATCGAAAATCGTCCGGCCATTTTGATTTTGCCGCAGTTTGGCAGGATCAAAATAAATAGTCAAACTGGTATAAGAAGGCACCAGGTCTTCTATGCCGGGCAGGGAGTCGGCTCGTAAACTATTTAACAGGTGAATTACCTGAAAGTAAACATGGTCCGACAGGTTGTCGCCAAAATTGACCCGAACAGAGCGGTCGCCGTTTGCGTGAATGGTATATGCAGGCTCCTGAATCATTTGTACTCAAGATAGCAACAAATGTGTTGACGAATAGGAACGGAACTTTTGAAAAGCCGCTCCTGCGTTGAAAAAGCGATTTTCCGCTCATCTAAAACTTGAACCAGTGTCGATTTTTTTCGCTAGTGGCGATTAACTTTACTGATGCAATATACAAACCAAACTGTATGACAATCCGGCTGCTCACTTTCTTTGTATTAATGTCGTTTACAAAACTGAACGCCCAAGACAGGCAGATTGTCCTTCGAAATAAGGAAAACTGGTTGCCGGTACAAGGGGCCTCTGTTCACACAAGTGATTATAGCTTTTCTCAAATCAGCGATGAACTTGGCAGGGTGGATATCAGGAATGTATCAGACAGCCTGACTATTAGTTGCGTTGGCTATTTGCCGCTTCGTATTGCAGCCTATGGTACGGAGCGTACCATTCTGCTGGAACCTGGTACTACCACGCTCGCTGAAGTGGAAGTGCGAAGCAGCAACCGCGCCGGTATTTTTCACAGCATCAGCAGTTTCGATATTCATTTGCGACCCATTGTGAATTCCCAGGAAGTATTGAGAATAGTGCCGGGCCTTTTTATTGGCCAGCATGCCGGAGGTGGTAAAGCGGAACAGATTTTTTTGCGTGGTTTCGATATCGATCATGGTACTGATATTCGTATCGATGTAGATGGTATGCCGGTCAACATGGTGAGTCATGCACATGGCCAGGGCTATGCCGATCTACATTTTGTGATTCCTGAATTAATTGAAAGGGTCAACTTCAACAAAGGGCCCTATTTCGCTGATCGCGGAAATTTTAGCACTGCTGGCTACATTGATTTTAGAACCCGCGATTACTTAGACCGGAGTTTTGTAAAGCTGGAAGCTGGTCAGTATAAAACCGGTCGCCTGGTAAGTGGCATCAATTTGCTATCCGAAAAAATGCGTCAACGTAACCAGAGCTTGTACTGGGCGTCCGAACTTTCCTACACCGACGGATTTTTCGACTCGCCCCAGCGCTTTCATCGCATCAACTCGATGTTGAAATATCATGGTCAAATAAGTCCGCGTTCATCGCTCAGCAGCTATTTTTCGGCATTTAGTAGTAAATGGTATGCAAGTGGACAGATACCTGACCGTGCCGTTGATGATGGCAGCATCGGTTGGTTCGGTGCAATCGACGACCGGGAAGGAGGCAATACCAGTCGTTACAATTTCAATTTGCAACTCCATACGCGTTTCGACAATGGTATGAACTGGAAAAACCAGGTTTACCTTAGCCGATACGCATTTGAATTGTATAGCAATTTCACTTTTTTCCTTAATAATCCAGTTAATGGAGATGAGATTCGCCAAAAAGAAAATCGTTGGCTTACCGGCGGACTTTCGGAACTTTCGCGCTCACATGAACTGGGTCGTCTAAACGGTGAATGGAAGGCTGGCATACAATGGAGGGCTGATGCTACTTCTAATTCAGAATTGTCAAATACCGAAAAGCGAGCAACCACTCTTGATCGAATTAAGCTTGGTGACGTTGCCGAACAGAATTTTTCCGTTTTTGCAGAAGAGCGGTTGCAACTTAGCAGCGACTGGTTGCTGACGCTGGGTTTGCGCGGCGATTATTTTAGAAACAGGTACCGCGACGATCTACAACAGACAACGAGCAATAGCAATAGTACGATATGGAGTCCGAAGTTGAATTTGAATTATACCGTGAACGAACGTGTGCAACTGTATTTGTATACCGGCCAAAGTTTTCACAGTAATGATACCAGGGTGGCAGTATTACAAAATGGCAGAAGGGTAGTGACCCCCGCTTACGGTGCCGACCTTGGCGGTATTTTTAAACTGGCCCCGGGTACATTGTTGCAGTCCGCCATCTGGTATTTGTGGATGCAGCAGGAGTTTGTGTATGTAGGCGATGCAGGTGTAGTTGAACCCGGAGGTCGTACACGCCGGATGGGGTGGGACCTGTCGTTAAGGCAGCAAATCGCCAGCAGTTGGTATGCCGATGTGGACGTCAACCTTACTCATCCACGCGCGCTGGGTGTTCCGAAGGAAGAAGCCTATCTTCCGCTCGCGCCAACTTTTACCAGTTCTGGTGGTATCAGTTATAAAAAACAGAAAGGCTGGAACGGAAGTCTGCGTTATCGCGCCATGGGCAATCGCCCGGCCGATGAAGCAAACGAAGTGGTTGCCCGCGGATACCTGATATGTGATGCTGCGGTGAACTATACCCAATCGCGTTGGGAAGCAGGCCTGAGTGTACAAAACTTGTTCAATACCCGCTGGAAGGAAACACAGTTTCTTACCGAGAGTCGGCTTCAGGGCGAACCGCAACCTGTCAACGAAATTCATTTCACTCCGGGTGCGCCTTTCTTTGCCCGGGCCAGTTTTACCTTGTTCTTCTGATTATCTTTGGCCCCTAAATGAAAAAAATGTTCAGAATAATCCTGATTGGCATCGCCCTACTTAACTCGTTTACCGGATTTGCTCAACAAAAAGAGCCTGTCGATTATGTGAACACGCTGATGGGCACTGATTCCAAATACAGCCTGTCTAATGGTAATACTTATCCCGCAATAGGGATGCCATGGGGAATGAATCTCTGGACACCGCAGACCGGCAAGAATGGCGATGGCTGGCAATACACCTATTCGGCCGACAAGATTCGCGGCTTTAAGCAAACCCACCAGCCTTCGCCCTGGATGAATGACTATGGCATGTTCTCTTTGATGCCAGTAACCGGCAAAGCCGTGGCTGAGCAGGAAAAACGGGCCAGTTGGTACTCTCATAAATCCGAAATTGCGAAACCATATTACTATAGTGTCTATCTGGCCGATCATGATGTAATTGCTGAACTTACTCCAACTGAACGCGCAGCAATGTTTCGCTTCAGTTTTCCAAAAACAGACAGTGCATTTATTGTGGTGGATGCATTTGATAAGGAGTCGTATGTGGAAATCATTCCTGAGAAAAATCAGATTGTCGGCTACTCAACCAAATACAGTCGTGGCAACCTGAAGAATTTCAAAAATTATTTCATTATTCAATTTGACCAGCCATTTACCAGTGTGGGTGTGTGGACGGAAAATGAATTGATACGTGGTGAACGCAGTTTGTCGAATGATAAAAATAGTGGTGCCATTGTTGGATTCTCCATTCCAAAAAGGGGTGGACAGGTCCAGGCCCGCGTTGCTTCGTCATTTATCAGTGCTGAGCAGGCGGCGGTGAATTTGCAGGAGTTGGGCAATTTGGGTTTCGACG
The DNA here is from genome assembly GCA_046297935.1 of Chitinophagaceae bacterium. Lineage (GTDB taxonomy): Bacteria > Bacteroidota > Bacteroidia > Chitinophagales > Chitinophagaceae > CAYMZZ01. The sequence continues at coordinate 6,154 of JBKBHA010000013.1, read as the reverse complement.
AATTGAAACAAAGAGGTCGTGAGGTTTGGAATAAGACCCTCGGAAGAATAAGTGTTGAAAGCGACAACGTTGATCAGTTGCGGACTTTTTATTCCTGCCTTTATCGTATGGTGTTTTTCCCCAACAAATTGTATGAGGTAGATTCGAAGGGTCAGATCGTGCATTATAGTCCCTACAACGGTAAGGTGCTGCCCGGCTACATGTTTGCCGGCACCGGATTTTGGGATACTTTTCGTGCCCTTTACCCATTTCTGAATTTGGTTTATCCCTCTATCAACAGGGAAATGCAGGAAGGGCTGATCAACGACTATAAGGAAGGTGGATTTTTACCCGAATGGAGCAGCCCGGGCTTTGCTGATATTATGGTAGGTAACAATTCTGCGAGTGTGGTAGCCGATGCGTATATAAAGGGATTGCGAGGCTACGATATTAATAAGCTCTACGAAGCGCTGATACATGGCGCCAACAACGAAGGTCCTATGAGTGCGGTAGGACGCAAGGGGGTAAAGTATTACAATGAACTCGGCTATGTGCCCTACGATGTTAAAATAAATGAAAACGCCGCCCGTACCCTGGAATATGCGTATGACGATTTTACTATTTACCAACTGGCAAAGGTGCTGAACAGGCCGGCTGAGGAAATTGAACTATACAAAAAGCGCAGTCAAAATTATCGCAATTTGTTTGATCCTCAGCATAAGCTAATGCGAGGAAAGAACAAGGATGGACAATTTCAAACTCCTTTTAATCCGTTGAAGTGGGGCGATGCCTTTACCGAGGGGAATAGCTGGCATTATTCCTGGAGTGTTTTTCACGACATACAGGGTCTGATTGATTTGATGGGAGGAAAGGAGCAATTTGTAAACATGCTCGACTCAGTATTCGTGATGCCTCCCGTATTTGATGACAGCTATTATGGAGGCGTCATTCATGAAATCCGTGAAATGCAGATCATGAATATGGGGCAGTATGCACATGGCAACCAGCCTATTCAGCATATGACCTATTTGTATAATTACGCCGGTCAGCCCTGGAAGAGCCAATATCATGTACGGGAGGTGATGGATAAGTTGTATACTCCGGCACCCGATGGTTATTGTGGTGATGAGGATAACGGTCAGACTTCTGCCTGGTACGTGTTTTCGGCACTTGGATTTTATCCTGTCTGTCCAGGTACAGATCAGTACGTGTTGGGCTCCCCTTTGTTCCCAAAAGCAACCGTGTACCTGGAAAACGGAAAACAACTGCAGATCATTGCTGCGAACAACACATCGACGCGCCGTTATGTTGATCAGCTGAAGTTGAACGGCAAGCCATTTACCAGGAACTGGATCGGGCATTTTGATATTCAGAAGGGGATGAAGCTGGAATTTAGTATGGGCGAAAAGCCTAACAGGTCAAGAGGCATACAGGCGTCAGATTTGCCATATTCAATGAGTTCGGAAGCCGGGCGATAAGTGGAGCCTTTGTAACGGATATTTAGTCTGGCAGTAAAAGCGTCAAACGGCGGACTGTTCAATTTGACATCACCAGTGGGTTGGGCGCGACTGAAAGAAGACTATTCACTGGAACTTGCTCAGCTTTTCTTGTTGACCAGTTCCAGTGAATATATTTTAAAGGCAAAAAAAGGAATGCAGCTTGCTGGTGTTTAAAATATGGGTTAACAGCTCAAAAGTGATAACCTCATAGGTTATCACCTCACAGGTCATTACCTCATAGGTTATCACCTCACAGGTTATCACCTCAAAGGTCATAACCTCACAGGTCATCACCTCACAGGTCATTACCTCACAGGTTATCACCTCATAGGTTATCACCTCAAAGGTCATAACCTCACAGGTCATAACCCCACAGGTTATCACCTCACAGGTCATTACCTCATAGGTTATCACCTCACAGGTTATCACCTCACAGGTTATCACCTCAAAGGTCATAACCCCACAGGTTATAACCTCACAGGTTATCACCTCACAGGTCATCACCTCACAGGTTATCACCTCACAGGTCATCACCTCACAGGTTATCACCTCAAAGGTCATAACCTCATAGGTTATAACCCCACAGGTTATAACCTCCTCCAAAATTAAACGAATTCCACCTCCACGCGTCACTCACGAAAGCCATCTATGCACCAGACTGATATGCTTTTTTCCCCTGTACACACGATGATTTTCCCATAAACCGCGTGCAATTAGCAGGGATCAACGCAAGGGAGTACCATCCAACGCTATTTCACATTCGGGGAACATGGCCAATAACTGCTGAATCTTATCCGCAATCAACTCCGGATGGTCGTCGGAAAACAACAAAGTCTTCAAATTCGGCTGTTCTGTCAACCGAAGTAAACCATCAATAGTAATTCGGGTTCCCTTAACATGCAGAAACTCGAGCTCGCGAATCCGGTTCAGGTCGTCAATACACGCATCTGTCAATTGCCTGCAACCCTTTACTCTGATTTCTTTAACATATTCCAGCTTAGTCAACAGCGAGATGCTGGCATCAGTAATCTCGGTTTCATTCAAATCGAGCATATTTACGCCCTTTACCTTTTCCATCAAAAAAGCAAAGCCATCGTCGTTCAACTCCCACAAGGGGCGAAGATCCAGATGATGGTAATAAGGCTCCATACTTTCAGCCAGCCGCCCATACCGCCGCTTTAGTTCTTTCAGTCTTTTCCTTTCGTTAGCCATCGCAGTTGATTAGAAAACGAAAGATAATAAGTAAATACCTGAATTCTCTAGGGTCTGATGTTAAGCCCGATACTATAGGTAAATTTTTTATCGGTGAACACAGAAGGATGCGTATAGTTCTTTCCCAACTCGTTGAGTAAACGCCCAGTCACAAAATTCAATTCCGCGTTGAATGGGATCTTGTTCCGGGTGAGTTGTTTCAAAGGGATGAGTGTGCCATACCCCCACCTAAAGCCATATTTGTTGCCCGTAACCCAGGCTCCACCAGTTGATCGGGTACCTGAAGGCCTTTTCTCACGATAGTACCCAATGCGGAAAGCAATCCGTTGTAAAAACCATGCTTCGGCTCCAATACCAATAGAAGAATTGTACTCGTGCGAATCACCGCGTGGATCTTTTCCGGCCCATTGATCGCGAAACTGCAGATGTAGACCCAAATCAACTGCGGGCGCTCCGCCATCGAAGTATTTTTTGACTGCTGAACTTTTTATTCCTGATCAGCTCCAGTTCCATGGCGTACACGACACCAATGGACCCAATCACGGCTTCAGAAGTAAGGGTGCCGGGTACGGCGCTGCCCATCAGGTAGTTGCCAGATAAACCCACATGCAGGTTAGGGATAGCCTGGTATGCCACACTTACGCTATAGGCGGTTTGCGAACTCTTGTCCACACTTTCTTCGAAGCAGCCAATAATCGTGGTCCATACTGAATCATCGTCTACCCAGCTAAATCTCATTGCCCCAACGGCCAGTGCTCAATCCCGTCGAGCGTAGCGGACGTCTGCCCCATGCCCGCAGCTCGCGCGCTGCTTAGTTGCTGGGCAAAAATCCCCAAATAATGCGTAGGAACATTGTAGCTCAGGTACCCTGAGCCATGGCATCGCCGCACAAAAACCAAACGGCACAAGGCAGTAATACATGTCGAATCATCAGATGACTGTTTCGGTACAGATCCCTATCGGGAATAGTTGGTCATCGTCCAAAACAAGAAAATATTACTGTCGCATTTTTGCAGCGCTCAACAATAAATTCTTATGCATAGGGGCCTTGCTCATCAAAACATTATTCCTATTCCTATTCTTGTGGTATTTCTTCTTCCTCCATTAATGTCAAGAAAAAGATCGTCAACCTGGCGGATAAAGGAGCGGGAATGCCTCACTTCTGCTATAAAACTTCTGCCGAATTTAAACTGCAGACCACCCTCGGCAGCTACACCGGCATTATTAAACTGATACCGATCATCGTTATTGTCGTTATCAACCAGTAGCTCCAACTTTGGTCCGGCAAAAAGCGACCATCGTGTGGCAACTCGATACTTTAGTAGCAGGGGAATTTCCACAAAGTGGTAGTCGTCTGTCCATGAAAATAACAATTCCGAACCCAGACCTAATCGTTTATTTAGTGTTGTTTCCGAAAAAAAGCCGGCATACAATTCGCCGCCAATGTAGCCTGTCTTTTTTTGATCGCTGTCTCTGCCGGAAATTTGACTCCGGTTGAAACCGGCTTTAAATCCAAACTCGGTAGTTCTACAGGAAGGTTGTTGGTTTTCAGCTTGTTTATGCTGACCCTGGCAATGCGTGGCAGCCAGTAGAGTAAGCGCCAATACAAATTTTTTCATGGCAATTAGTTTTTGTGGTTGCGTTAGGGAAATTGAAGGGTAGGAGACATCAAAACGGAGGGGACATGCCGAAAATTGCGACGGCAGGAAGAATTTATTTTGACGTAAAAGGGGCCCTTTATTGTCGCAATTGCATTCCTGAATTATGGTGGGGAATCGGCAACTTTATTATTCAATCTCACTTAGGTATGAAAGAAACAGCACAGCTGGGCCTGGATATTTATATCAATTATCCCGGCCATTGCCAGCAGGCATTTAAATTTTATGATGAGGAGTTGGGGGCAAAGTTGATATCCATGATGCATCATCAGTCCATACCAGCTCATTTCCCAGCCGATTGGGAAAATCCCGTTTTACACGGCGTCATTGAGATTGGCGGCACCCTGATTCGCGGGGCTGATGTGCCGGGAGCCGACCCCATGCGTAGTTGCTATTTGACGCTGCGTTTGCGTAGCGAAGCAGATGCTGAACGCATTTATGAATTGCTTGCCAAAGGAGGGGAAATATTCATGAAAATGGAAAAGATGTTCTTTGCCAACCGGTTCGCTATGCTTCGCGATCGGTTCGGAACCTCCTGGATGATTTTGCAAAATGATGAGTAGCTGAAATTAGAGTCCTGGATCCTTAATGTCGTTGAAACCCATGTTTGCGTAAAAACGCCGCTGGCAGCAAATCCGAAAATCCCACATTGTGGTTACATTTGACCCTTTCAAACCATCATTAAAAAATGCCCAAGGGCAATTGAAGAAAAATATGAGCGCATTTCATTTTGCATTCAAGGTCAGGGATATCGAGTCGACGCGAAAATTTTATGTGGCAATTTTGGGATGCAGGGAAGGCAGGTCAACCGAAACCTGGATTGATTTTGATTTTTTTGGCAATCAGCTATCCGCGCACGTGAGTAACAACTTTCCCGATCTGGACTTTTGTGGCAAAGTCGATGGTATAAGTGTACCTATTCCCCATTTTGGTTGTATACTCGACAATGACGAATTCGACAGAATTAAACAAAAACTGGAATCTGAAAAAGTTGAGTTCGTCATCAGGCCTCAAACAAGATATGCAGGAAAGGTTGGCGAACAGCTCACGATGTTTGTGTTTGATTATAGTGGCAATCCGCTTGAATTCAAATCGTTCAAGAACGAGGGGGACGTATTTCTATAATCTAAGTTCATCCATTTTTGGTATTGAATTTGTCGGTGCTATAGTGGCGAAACTGAAAAAATTATCTGTTATGGACGATCGGGAATTAATAATTGAATTGAAGGAAAATTTGAATCGGTCAATCTGGAATAAGGATGTGGCAGGTACGATTAGCGTTTTTGCCGACAGGTCAGTTATGTTTGTGCTCGCACCGCCCTTGCAATTTGAAACAGGTGTAAACGCGCCCGGCTCGGACGGTTTAGAGGACTGGTTCTCTACATTTGAAAGCCAAATTGAGCTGATCTTTGATGATATCGAAATTGTTTTTGACGGCAACGTGGCTTTTACTCACTGTTTGGAAAACATGAAGGGGAAACGAACAGATGGTTCTTATACCGACTTATGGTATCGGGAAACCCTGGGTCTTCAGAAAATAGACGGTCAATGGAAAATCACCCATCAGCATCAATCCGTGCCCATGTACATGGACGGAACTGACAGGGCCGCAACCGACCTCAAGCCCTAAAACCTCTCACGTTTCATCTACCTTCGCTACGCTTCGGCAGACAAGCCTCTCACGTTTCATCTGCCTCCGCTACGCTTCGGCAGACAAGCCTCTCACGTTTCACGTTTCACGTCTCACGTCTCACGTTTCATCTGCCTCCGCTACGCTTCGGCAGACAAGCCTCTCACCTTTCACCT
>JBKBHA010000012.1:0-116641 GCA_046297935.1 Chitinophagaceae bacterium | reverse complement strand
TTGGAAACTCTTCCTGATAGATTAATTGGAAAGGAGCATAAGGGGCAGTAGTTCGATTGTACCCAAGTTGGTGTTGCTGAATACGTCGCAGCAGATCATCGGTAATGCCGACGTAAACATAATTTCTTCGCAAGCTGCTGATCGCGTACACCCAAAACATACCACACAATTTCTAAAGCTAAAAAAGCCGAAGGCATCGCTTCGGCTTTTGACTTGTGCCCGGGGCCGGACTCGAACCGGCACACCCGTGAAGGCGGCAGATTTTGAGTCTGCTGCGTCTACCAATTTCGCCACCCGGGCTGGTAAGGGGATGCAATATTACGGGATTTTTGACAATTGGAGAGTAAATGGGCCGATTCAATACCCAAAATTGCCAAATGAATCGGTCCGCTGGTGATCGATGGCCAAATACCTACCTTTGGCCGACTGAATTATGCTAACGATTGGATTAATTCGCGAAGGGAAAGTGCCGGCCGATAAGCGGGTTGCCCTGACGCCGGCACAATGTAAATGGGTTCATAAAAATTTCCCGGATATCCGCATAAAAGCGGAAGCCTCGCCCGATCGATGTTTCAGCGATCGGGAATACCAACAGGCCGGCATCGAAATGACCGACGATCTTCGCGACTGCGACATTCTGCTTGGAATCAAAGAAGTGCCGGTAGAGAAGCTGATAGCGCAAAAGACCTACCTGTTTTTTTCCCATACCAAGAAAAAACAACCCCATAATCGACGCCTGCTTCAAACTATTCTGGATCGCGGTATCCGGCTGATCGACTATGAATGCCTGGAACATGAAGATGGGCAAAGGATTATTGGGTTTGGTTTTTTTGCCGGCGTGGTTGGAGCTCACAACGGTATGCTGGCATATGGAAACCGCAGCGGTCTGTACAATATGGAACGCGTGTACCGCCAGCGCAGTTTTCGCGAACTCATTCACACCTATTTTGGTCTCCGCCTGCCTAATGTGAAAATTGCCGTGACCGGTTCAGGAAGGGTGGCGCATGGGATACTGGAAGTGATGAACCTGATGGGTATTCATGAAGTGGAGCCCGACGATTACCTGCGTCGGCGTTTTGCATACCCGGTATATACACAATTGAAAGGCAGCGATCTTTATGCACGTGCAGATGGAGGTGCATATAGCCGTTCTGAGTTCCATGATCATCCGGACAGATACAAGTGTCGCTTTTTGCCCTATGCTGCTCAAACAGATATTCTGATGAATGGGGTTTATTGGGACAAAAATGTACCACGCCTATTTGCGAAAGAAGATGTGGCGGATGATTCATTTGTAATCCGAACCATTGCTGATATAACGGACGATGTAAACGGCTCGGTGCCTATCAACCTTGGCGACCAAAGCATTGAGGACCCCATCTATGGAGTGGACCGGAATAGTCTCGAAAAAACAGCTCCTTACCTGCCCAATTCAATCGATCTGATGGCAGTGGGCAACCTTCCCAACGAATTGCCAAGGGATGCATCCAGATATTTCGGGGAGCAGCTGATAAAATTTGTTTTGCCTGATCTCCTGGGTAAGCCCTCGGCCATTATTCAGCGGGCAACAATTGCCAGTGAAGGGAAGCTGACGGAGGAATTTCAGTATCTGAGCGACTATGTTGCGGGCGACAGCTTCAATGGCTGATCAGAGATAAAGGTAGTAGGGGTGTAGCAGGCTGATAAAATCGGCACTGTATTTTTTTTCTTCTGTATGAATCAGCAGTTCCGACTCAGTAGGGGACGATTGGCCTGGTCGGGCGCGCCGACCGGCTACCATTACCCTGGAAAATGCTGAACTGCTGGTCGGGCGAACCCGTGCTATTTGTGTAATGGCCAAACCTGCGGTGGCCAGTTCGGTCAGCAATGCCGATTCTCTTTTGGCGGAAAAGAGTAGATAATAACGTCCTTCGGCATTCAATAATTCATCCATTCTCGCAACCAATGGCTGCAGTTGCAAACCCGATTCGTGATGTGCCATTCTCCTGCTTTCGCCTGGCGACGCCAGATCGTGTTCATAAAACGGTGGATTGCTGAAAACGACATGATAATTTACATTCAGCCCCGGTAAAGTGTCGAGGATATTGCCTTCCAACAAATTCAGTCGATCTGGCCAGGGTGACCTTGCGAAATTCGCTTTTGCTTCCGCCGCCGCACCGGATTCGATTTCTACAGCATCAATAATGGCATTGTTTTGCTGAGCCATCATAAGGGTAAGCAAACCGGTTCCAGCGCCCACATCGAGCATTCGCTTTTTTTCTACAAAACTGCTTTCCAGCCTGGCAGCCCAGGCGCCGAATAAGCAGGCATCGGTAGTTACTTTCATAGCACTGGCGTGCTGATAAACTTCGAACTGCTTAAACCGGAAATAGTTGTTCGCCATATTCGTGACCTATTCACTAGTACAAATTATGTATTGACGCGGGTAAGATTCAAAGGTACTTTCAATAAAACTAAAGAATGGGATATCCTCCATTTCCTCCGCTCCCGCCAAAATCAAACAAACGACCAATCAGCTTTGCGTCTATTCTTTTTTGTTTTCTGGCTTTTTCAGCATGGCTGGGCGCGCTAAGTTTTTGGTTGGATCATTTGGCTCTTGCACCAAAGAGCGAAAGGAAATTCACTGGCGATGTTGAACTTTTTCTGGCACAGGTTTTAGCTTTTTTTGCCATCATATTCACGATTGTAGCCTTGCTGCTTTTAATGAATAGGAAAGAAAAAAAAGTGCCTGTGTACTAAACACGCCTTTTCCACTTTACCTGCTACCAACTGGCCCTGGCAGAAACAGTACTATTTAGTTCAGAGAATTCGCCTGATTGAAATTTATACCAGGCGGTCATGGCGATCATACCGGCATTATCGGTGCAATACTGAAATGCGGGAATAAAAGTTTGCCAGCCCTGTTCCCTCCCCAATTGTTCAAAGCTACTTCGTAAGCCACTATTGGCCGAAACACCACCGGCCAGGCACAGCTGATTGATGCCGGTTTGAATGGCGGCTCGTTTAAGTTTGTTCAACAGTATGCTAATTATTCTCGCCTGGATGCTGGCGCAGATGTCGGCGAGGTTTTCGTCGATAAACTTCTTCCTTTCTTCTTCGCTTGCCCGAAACTCTTCTTTATAAACGAGGCTGCTGCCGGCATTCTGCAAAAAGTAAAGAATGGAGGTCTTCAGCCCGCTAAAGCTGAAATCGAGGCCAGGTATTTGCGGTTCCGGAAAACGAAAACGCTCTGCGTTTCCGTTGCGCGCATATTTGTCGATCAGCGGTCCGCCAGGGTAAGGGAGCCCCAAGAGTTTGGCTGATTTATCGAACGCTTCACCGGCCGCGTCATCAATTGTTTCGCCCAATACAGTCATATCGGTAGGTGAATCGCAACGCACTATCTGTGTATGACCACCGCTTACGGTGAGGCACAAAAAAGGAAAGCTGGGCCGCGGTTCGTCGATCAGGTTGGCAACCACATGGGCCTGCATGTGGTGAACGGCTATCAGCGGCTTGTTAAGGGCAAGCGCAAGCGACTTGGCAAACTGTGCGCCTACCAGCAGCGACCCAATTAATCCTGGCGATTGAGTAAATGCAATAGCATCTATTTGATGCAATGGTACTCCGGCAGTTTTCAATGCGGTGTCTACCACCGGCACAATATGTGCCATATGCGCGCGCGAGGCAAGCTCGGGAACTACGCCTCCATATTTTTCATGCACGGCCTGCGTGGCAATATGGTTTGACAAGATGGCTCCATCGCGGCATACGGCAGCCGAGGTTTCGTCGCAACTGGATTCTATCGCTAGTATTGTAGGCATTTTCAAAAAATCAAATGGGAAAGACGGGGCTATTTACTTCGGATGGCCACCACAGGATCCAGCCTCGATGCTTTCCATGCGGGGATCATTCCTGCCAGTACACCCACAAGTATGCAGATACCGATAGCCAGCAACATGATATCTGTGGAAATAAAGACGGGGAAATTGAATATGGAAGAAAGTATCAGACTCAGGATAAATACAAAGAATAATCCGATGAGTCCGCCAATCACACATAAAAAGGCCGACTCAAGCAAAAACTCGGTCATGATTACACGGCGTTTTGCACCAACCGCCATTTTGAGCCCGATCTGGCCGGTACGTTCACGAACCGTTACAAACATGATGTTGGCAACACCAAACATGCCCACGATCAGCGAAAGTAGCGCGATGATCCAGCCACCCAGGTTCAGCGCTGAAAAAATTCCGCTGATGGAGTCGCCGAGATCATTGATATCGTTGAGCGCAAAATCATTTTCCTTGGTCGGGCTAAGCTTGTGCAATGCACGCATGGTTCCGGTCAATTCATCCTTAAGTGCCTTGCTGCTCAGATTCTCCTGCCCTTGTACAATAATAAGCGGATCGGTGCGCAGTTCGTTCATAATGGTTCGCGCAAAACGGTAAGGTATCAGAATACTCTGATCAAACTGCCAGCCGCCAATCATTTGTCGGCCCTGCTTTTTGATTACACCAATAACCTGTACATTTTTACCTCTTATGGAAATGGTCTTGTCAATAGCCAGACGGGCTTCGCCAAAAATCTTTTCTGCCACATCCCAACCTGCTACTACAACCGGCAGTCCGCGGTTGAAATCGCCGTCGGAAAAATAACGTCCTGCGCTCAGTTCAAAAGGTTGGATATCTTCAAAGTCTTCGGTAACTCCATAGTAGTTTACATTCGACAATACGGCACCTTTGTATTCCACCACATCGGTGGCAGAAATATTAAAAGCGGCATACCGCGCACTGGCTGTACGCTCTTTGATTTCGGCCAGATTGTGGTAGCGTGGAACAGGGCGGTTCACATACTTCCACCAGGGATAGTCGGGCCCGCCGCCGGTGTAATCCCATTTATCTATGTAAATGGTGTTTGTGCCGAGCGAGCTTACCTCATTTCGAATATTTTGTTCCAGGCTGTTTACTACGGTCAGCACGCCAATAATGCAGAAAATACCGATGGTAATGCCGAAAAGCGACAAAAAGGTGCGGAGCTTGTTTTTCCAGAGCTCCTGCAGCGCCATTTTGAAACTGTTGCCGACTATTTCCAGCGTGCGACGTACCATGACACAAATTTAGGATTCCCGGCCGGGCCGTAAAACACTTTTTTATTGCGTACCTTTGCGCGCTTTGGGGAGGGCTGCCCCTCCCTTTTTTCAATCATGAAGTACCACAACGAGATTCAGCGTCGCCGCACATTTGCGATCATCAGCCACCCGGATGCCGGTAAAACGACCCTTACCGAGAAATTCCTGCTTTTTGGCGGGGCCATACAGGTTGCTGGCGCCGTAAAAAGCAATAAGATCAAGAAGCATGCTACCAGCGATTTCATGGAGATTGAACGGCAGCGTGGTATCTCGGTGGCTACGTCCGTCATGAGCTTTGAATACCGGAATATCCTGATCAATCTGCTCGATACACCCGGCCACAAGGACTTTGCGGAGGATACCTATCGAACGCTTACGGCGGTTGACAGTGTTATCCTGGTGGTAGATAGTGTGAACGGGGTAGAAGAACAAACCCGGCGGTTGATGGAAGTGTGCCGCATGCGCGATACGCCAGTGATTGTTTTCATCAACAAAATGGACCGGGATGGCAAAAACCGTTTCGATTTGCTGGAGGAAATTGAAAAAGAGCTGAATATTTCCCTGCATCCCATGACATGGCCCATCAATAGTGGGCGAGACTTTAAAGGGGTGTACAATCTACACGACAGAAATCTACTGTTGTTTACTGCCAACACCAAAGCAACTGACGATGACGACACGGTGGCCATTTCTGATCTGCAGGATGCCCGCCTGGACGAAAAGCTGGGTGAACGCGACGCTGCTTTGTTGCGGGAAGACGTAGAACTGGTGGATGGTGTAAATGGCGAGTTGCAGGTAGATGATTATCTGGCTGGCAAGGTGGCCCCCGTTTTTTTTGGAAGCGCCATCAATAACTTCGGAGTGAAGGAAATGCTGGACACTTTTATCCGGATTGCACCTACGCCTCGCAGCCGCGAAACAACTACCCGTCGTGTTGACGTGGAAGAAGAAAAGTTGAGTGGCTTCGTCTTTAAAATTCATGCCAACCTCGACCCGCGTCACCGCGACCGGATCGCGTTCTTCCGCGTTTGTTCGGGAAGATTTGAACGCAACAAATATTTCCACCATGTTCGACTCGATAAAGACGTACGGTTTAGTAATCCCTACAGCTTTATGGCTCGCGATAAAAGCATTATTGAAGATGCATATGCCGGCGACGTGGTTGGTTTGTTCGACACTGGTAATTTTAAGATCGGCGATACGCTGACTGAGGGGGAAGATTTTTATTTTACCGGAATTCCTTCGTTTTCTCCGGAACTCTTTAAGGAGGTGGTGAATAAAGATCCGATGAAAACCAAGCAGCTGGAAAAAGGTCTGTTGCAACTGACCGATGAGGGCGTGGCACAGTTATTTACTCAACATGGTGGTAACAAAAAAATCATTGGTTGCGTAGGGGAGCTGCAATTTGAAGTAATTCAATACCGGCTTTTGAACGAGTACGGCGCTTCGGTAACCTTCAACAGCCTTCCTTTTTACAAAGCCTGCTGGCTCACCAGCAAGGATCCCCGAAAAATGGAAGATTTTGCTCGCTTCAAGCAGGCTAATATTGCCGCCGACAAAGATGGTCACATGGTTTACCTCGCTCAAAGTGAGTGGTACCTAAATACCGAGCGAAGTAACAACCCGGATATTGAATTTCATTTTACGTCGGAAATACACAAATAAGATAATGTGAAAATGTGCAAATGTGAAAATGAGAAAATGTGCAAATGATCAATGGTACGCAACATTGTTCGTTTGCACATTTTCTCATTTGCACATTTGCCGAAGGCGCCATTTTCACATTTGCACATTTGCCGAAGGCGCCATTCCTGTGTAGTTTTGCGGACTGATCGCTTTTAATTCTTTTTTGACGGCGGCTGTTACCTTCAATCCGTCGATGAACTTGTGAATGGATTTTTTGTCGATAGTTGATTTGCCGCGGGTGAGTTCTTTCAAAGCTTCGTATGGTTGTGGATAGCCTTCGCGACGAAGAATGGTTTGGATGGCTTCTGCCACTACCGCCCAATTATTTTCCAGATCTGCGTGAATGCCGGGGCTGTTCAATACCAGTTTACCCAATCCTTTTTCAATTGCTTTAAAGGCAATCATAACATGGGCAACCGGTACTCCCACATTTCTTAAAACGGTGGAATCGGTAAGATCGCGCTGCAAACGCGAAATAGGTAACTTATTGCCAAGATGCTCGAGGAGCGCATTGGCGATGCCCAGGTTTCCTTCGGCATTTTCAAAATCGATCGGATTTACTTTATGTGGCATAGCTGAGGACCCGATTTCTCCCTTTACCGTTTTTTGACGGAAATATTCCATGGAAATATAGGTCCAGATATCGCGGCAAAGGTCAATCAATATGTTGTTGATGCGACGTATGCAGTCGAAATGGGCAGCCAGGTTATCGTAATGCTCGATTTGCGTGGTATATTGTTGTCGTACCAGCCCCAATTGATCAAGAAACTGATTCCCGAATTTGATCCAGTCGTAACGCGGAAAAGCAACATGGTGAGCATTGAAGTTGCCCGTAGCGCCTCCAAATTTTCCCGTGAAAGGTATGCCGATAAACTGTTCAACCTGATTTTGGATACGCTCCACAAATACCATGATTTCTTTTCCAAGCCTGGTGGGGCTGGCTGGCTGGCCGTGGGTATGTGCCAGCAGAGGGATGTCTTCCCATTCCTGGGCCAGTATGCGCAATTGACGGTTCAGGTTGAGTAGTGCCGGCAGGTATTCGTATTCCATGGCGTGTTTCCACGACAAAGGCACGGCCGTATTGTTGATGTCTTGCGAGGTGAGCCCGAAATGAATCCATTCCTTAGCTTCTGCAGCACCCAGTTGATCAAGTTGTTCTTTCAGGAAATATTCCACCGCTTTCACATCATGGTTGGTGGTAGCCTCAATTTTCTTGATGGCCTGGGCATCGTCCACTGAAAATTCCTGCACTTTTTTTCGAAGAATGGCTCCTGCCCGGGGCGGTAGCTTCAAAAACTTCTTTTTTTCCAAAAACAGCAGGTACTCTACTTCCACCCAAACCCGGTATTTCATTAAGGCGTATTCCGAAAAGAATTCGTCGAGTTGGTGAACCTGGCGGCGGTAGCGGCCGTCGACGGCTGATATGGCGGTGAGAGTAGAGAGATCCATGATTTGATTTTGTAATAGAGTCCCGTTCAGTACCTTTGCAGCCGCAAAAATAGTTGAATTGAGTAAGATTCGGGTTGGCATTGTCAACTACCTAAATACGAAGCCGTTGATCTACGGATTGCAGCAAAAACCGTTTGCCGACCGTATCGAACTGGTGGGTGCTTATCCATCCAAACTGGCGGCTATGCTGGCGGCCAACGAAGTTGATCTGGGTCTGGTGCCTGTGGCCGTATTGCCACAGTTTCCCGAATATCATATTGTTGGCAACTATTGCATTGGAACCGAAGGAGAAATCGCCTCGGTTTGCCTGTTCAGCGAAGTGCCAATGGATTCTATTGAGCGAATTTACCTCGACTATCAGAGCCGCTCATCGGTTGCTTTGTTGAAATGGTTGATGCGCGAATCATGGGGTATCCATCCCGAATTAATTGAAGCAAAGGATGAGTCATTCCGCGAATTAATAGCAGGAACTACCGCTGGTCTTGTTATTGGCGACCGGGCATTGGAGCAGCGCAAGAAGAGCACTTTTATTTATGATCTCGGAAGCGAATGGCGTGCCATCACAGGGCTTCCGTTTGTATTTGCAGCCTGGGTCAGTTTAAGGCCCCTGCCTGATGATTTTATTAGCGAGTTCGATCAGGCCAATAGTCTAGGTCTCAACTACATAGACGATATTGTACAAGACATTAACTATCCCATTTACGATCTCCGCAAATATTATAAACTCCATTTAAGCTACCAGCTCGACGCTCGCAAGCGGGAGGGGATGACAAGGTTTCTGTCGGAGTTGAAATCAAATTCTTAAAGGCTACTTAGTCTGCGATTTTTCCTCTATTTTGTTGTCGCAGATGATTACAAAAGCCACCACTCGTAACAAGACCAGCACTGTGTTTATGAGCGAGAATTCATTGATTGGCCGGTATCAGGTTGATATGTTAACCTTGCCTTTTGCGAAGCCAGGCCCACCCGGGCATTCGGTGATGAGAAAAGGGCTCATGTTCATATTTCGAATTGCCTTAGTATTATTGATAGCATGTCTATCGGCATTTTCTGCGGGAGCATCCGACGAACGTTCGCGGCTGTTCGCCGACACAACCATAATTAACTCGTACACTCCTGTTTTTGCTTACGATGACTGTGGCAACGGGCTAGAAGTCGGCAATGGGTCGTTGTTTAAAGTTGGAGATACCGTTTTGTTAATTCAAATGAAAGGAGCTTCGATCAACGTGGCAAATTCAAGCGCTTTTGGTTCAATTACCAACTTAGGCAATGCTGGTAATTATGAATTCAATTATGTGGAAAGTATTTCAGGTAATCAAATAAAACTGCGATACGTGCTTGAGCGTTCTTTCGATTATGCGGATGGAAAGGTTCAATTAATTCGAGTTCCTTTTTTTGAAAATTTGAGCACCACGACGGTATTATCGGCATTGCCGTGGGATGGTGAAATAGGCGGGGTATTAGCGTTTAACGTGCGAGGTGTATTGGACTTAAACGGTGACATAGACGTAAGTGGGCGCGGCTTTCGCGGTGGCCAGGCAATTACTCACCCTAACTTCGTATGCAATTTTAGTGATTTTGTGACCCTACAAACCGATGGTAGTGTTGCTGCCAGGAAAGGCGAGGGAATTTATAACACAACGACGCTCTTAAATGGCAGGGGCAAATTGGCAAACGGAGGAGGTGGTGGAAACTCGACGAATTCTGGCGGTGCCGGTGGAGGAAACGGTGGCAACGGCGGCTCGGGCGGCAACCAGTTCGTTGGCTGCGGTACAGGAACCTTCATTAACGGAGGAATAGGAGGGTTGGCACTTCCTTATTCAACTTCCGCCAATAGAATATTTATGGGCGGGGGAGGCGGTGCCGGACATCAGAACGACCAACCCGCGCTGGGCTCCGGTGGTAACGGAGGTGGCATTATAATCATCAGCGCGGGGACAATTCAAACGAACGGTTTTAAAATTATGTCTGACGGAAGTACACCTCCTCACAGTACTGGTACGAACGATGATGGTCGAAGCGGTGGTGGCGCGGGAGGAACGATTTTGTTAAACTTCACTACAGCCGTTGGAAATATCGCCGGATCTGTAAAAGGTGGTAATGGCGATTTTTGTTCGCCTCCCGGAGGTGATCCACACGGACCAGGTGGCGGTGGTGGAGGTGGTGTGGTTTGGTTGAATAAATCAACGATTACTCCCGACCTAAATTTTGACATTGCCGGCGGAAGTAATGGTACAAACACAAATTTGGGCAATAATGCGTTGGGGGCCACAGCCGGCACATCAGGGATAGTGTTAACAGGCTTACAATTAGCAGTTGCGGAAATGCCTTTTCAGCCAAACATCGACTCTGTTAGGTTCAACTATTTTCAAAAAGCCTGCACAGAAGTGGAGTTTACGGGATTGGCATTTACAAATGGTTCGTCAATCGTTTCCTGGTCATGGGATTTGGGTGACGGAAGCGTCTCCAGTGCACAAAATCCCAGCCACCTGTTTGCAGCCACAGGCACTTATTCGGTCAAACTGGTCGTGACTGACGCTATGGGATGCCGCGACAGTATCAGCAGAAGTGTAACCCTCGAAAAAAAGGGAGTATATTTCACATACACACAGCAGGCCTGCAATCCTTTCGCTGTTTCGTTTTCGGCCAGTGCATTGCCCGCTAATTCTTACTGGGACTTTGGTGACGGCGTTTCAGTAAGCGGTGAAAGCAGCCCAACACATTTGTACGCGGCAGGGGAATACGATGTGATATTTATAAGCAATCTCAGTGGTTGTGTCGACACAACCCGACAAGTTATATCTGTCGCCATGAATTTTGCTGATGTTATACTGACACCGGACACAACTATTTGTGCCGGTGCAGAAAAGCAGCTTCGCGCCTTGTCTTCGTCAGATTTTTGCTGGTCGCCGTCATCGTTTCTAACCAATGGAAATACAAACAATCCAACAACTAATACACCTTCCGATATTGTTTATAATTATACGATGCGGAGTGAAGGTGCAAACCTGCTGGCGAATTCTGACTTTGAAGTTGGAGCAACCGGATTTTCGAGTGAGTACCAATTCAATTCTTTGTCGGGGAGCTTGCCGGGAACTTACACCGTGTCTTCAGACGTCGTTGGGTGGAATTCTACGCTCGGCGCCTGTACAGAACATGGAACGGGCAGTGGCAACATGTTAATTGTAAATGGATCGGTAGAAAAGGGCAAAGTAGTATGGGAGCAAACAGTGGCCGTGACGCCAGGCACGCGATTTGGATTCGGGACCTATGTTCAAAACCTCAACACTATCTATTTCCCCGGGCTTAACCTACTCATAAATGGCCAAAATATTCCATTGCGTGGAAGTCCGGGCAGCCAATGTAACTGGGAGCTGCTGCAGGCCATTTGGTTCTCGGAAACGAACTCCTCCGCGACACTGCAATTGGTGAGTTCAGTTGATTGGGAGCAGGGAAACGATTTTGCCATTGATGATGTGCGATTCGCAAGCTTTGAATTTTTGAGAGATTCAGTAGCAATTTCAGTTGAAGTGCCCGCGGTTAAAGCCGGTTCCGATTCGACCATTTGCTTTGGCACTGCGGCTCAATTGCAGGTGTCTGGGGCTGCCCAGTATTTATGGACGCCGGCTGAACCACTTAACGATGCCAACAGCGCAAATCCAACCGCCATCTTGGAGAACAGCACCGAGTTTATCGTGGAAGGCACTTCGGTGAATGGATGTATCGCGAGAGATACAGTAATGATTAATCTGTTTGCACTGCCGACCATCACGACGAGCAACGACACAAGTATTTGTCGAAATTCGTCGGTGCAGTTATCGGCGTCTGGGGGCGCGTCTTACTTATGGGCTCCCTCCGCTACGCTTAATGATGCTGCCATTTCGAATCCAGTCGCTTCACCGTCGGTTGATACCAAATACTATGTTACGGTGACGGACGTGAACACATGTCAGTTTAGGGATTCAGTCGAAGTTAGTATCCGTTCACTGCCGAATTTTTCGATTGATGGACCTAAGCAGGTCTGCCTGGGCGATAGTGTTAGGATCCATGCAGGCGGCGGGGATTTGTACAATTGGAGCCCCACAACCGATATGTCAGACTCTCACGTCTCCAGCCCAACAGTTTGGCCTTCTGTAAATACCGTTTATTCAGTAGAGGTCACAGAATCAGTTTGTAACGAATCTGCAACCCTCACTACGTCTGTCAACGTTTTACCAACCCCTGAAGTGAGAGCCAGCCGATCGAACGATATCGATTGTACCATTGGCGCAAGTATTCTGAATGCAACCGGGGCAGTTCAGTATGAATGGTGGCCGACTACTTCACTGGATAACCCGACGGTACGAAATCCACGGGCGCAGCCAAGCACGACAACCGTTTACTCGGTGAAAGGCACAGATTTAAACGGATGCGTTGGCGTCGATTCAGTGAAGGTTTCGGTAGATTTTTCGAATTTGAGCAACTACCAAATGCCAAGTGCATTTACTCCTAATGGCGACGGGTTGAACGATTGTTATGGCATAAAATATTGGGGTGTTGTGGAAAAAATAGAATTCAGCGTTTACAACCGTTGGGGAGAGCGAGTTTTTTATACGACGGATCCAAATAGCTGCTGGAATGGAACCTACAAAGGAATCAAACAGGATGCAGGTGTGTTTATTTACATGATACGGGCGAGTACGGCATGCGCAGACGATGTATTCCGAAAAGGCAGTTTCGTGTTAATTCGTTAGATATTTCGATGGCAGCAAAAGAATAACTTTGTGACAAATTTGAAGCAGGCATGAAAAAGGCCCTAATAACAGGTATAACTGGTCAGGATGGTGCTTATCTGGCGGAGTTATTGTTGACGAAAGGATACGAAGTACATGGCGTGAAACGCAGGACCTCGCTGATTAATACACAACGGGTTGATCATTTATATCAGGATCCCCATGAAACGAATCTGAAAATGATCCTTCATTATGGGGACCTGACTGATTCCACTAATATTATCCGTATTATCCAACAGGTCCAGCCCGACGAGATTTATAATCTTGGCGCCATGAGCCATGTACAGGTGAGCTTTGAAGAACCTGAATATGTTGCCAACACGGACGCTACTGGTACTTTGAGAATTTTGGAGGCTGTCCGAATTCTGGGACTTGAGAAAAAGACGCGCATTTATCAGGCCTCCACATCCGAGTTGTTTGGAAAAGTGCAGCAAATACCGCAGAACGAAAATACGGCGTTCTACCCCAGGAGTCCATACGCGGTTGCTAAATTGTACGCTTACTGGATCACGGTTAATTATAGAGAGGCCTATGGGATGTTTGCGTGCAATGGTATTCTCTTCAACCATGAGAGTCCATTGCGGGGCGAAACATTCGTGAGTAGAAAGATTACCCGGGGCGTTTCAGAGATAGTTTTAGGGCTTAAGAAAAAATTGTGGCTGGGCAACTTAGATGCCAGCCGCGACTGGGGGCATGCCCGCGATTACGTAGAGGCGATGTGGCTTATGTTGCAACAGGAAGCGCCCGAGGATTTTGTGATCGCCACTGGAAATACAAATACCGTGAGGGAGTTTGCGAGATTGGCTTTTGCATATGCAGGTGTGCAAATAAATTTTGAAGGGACCGGAGAGGAAGAAAGGGCAGTAGTGACAGAAGTTTCGTTGCCGGATATTCCACTGCGAAAAGGTGATATTGTTATCGAAGTGGACCGTCGCTATTTTCGGCCTACCGAAGTTGACGTCCTCCAGGGTGATGCAACGAAAGCCCGCAAAATCCTGGGTTGGGAACCCCGTACCAGCCTCCGAGACCTGGTGAGCGAGATGGTCGAGGCCGATCTTGAACTCTTTAGAAAAGATATAGTGTTGAAAGAATCAGGATTTTCTACCACACGTCAGTTTGAGTAATGGAAAAAAACAGTAAAATCTACATAGCAGGGCACAAAGGTATGGTTGGTGCTGCTATTTATCGGCAGTTGGAGAGCGAGGGGTATAAAAATCTAGTAGTCCGATCTTCCTCGGAGCTTGATTTGCGCGATCAATCTCAGGTCAAGCAATTTTTTGAACAAGTGAAGCCGGAATATGTGTTTCTGGCAGCCGCCAAAGTTGGCGGAATTGTTGCCAACAATACATATCGAGCGGACTTTTTGTACGATAACCTCATGATTGAAGCTAACCTGATTCATTCTGCCTGGCAACAGGGAGTGCGCAAACTTCTTTTTCTGGGGAGTAGCTGTATCTATCCCAAGTTGGCCCCTCAACCAATGCGGGAGCAGGACCTGCTAACAGGACCTCTTGAGACAACCAATGAGCCATATGCAATAGCAAAAATTGCGGGTATTAAACTTTGTGAAGCTTATCGGGACCAGTATGGATGCAACTTTATTGCTGCTATGCCTACGAACCTTTATGGGCCGGGCGATAATTATCATTTACAGAATTCGCATGTAATTCCGGCAATGATTCGGAAATTCCATGTTGCTAAAATCGACTCTCAGCAATTTGTAGAGCTTTGGGGAACCGGCAATCCGTTGAGGGAATTCATGTACGTAGATGATCTTGCAGGTGCCTGTCTCTTTTTGATGGAAAATTACAACGAACGCGATTTTATCAACATCGGGAATGGTCAGGAACTCACTATAAGACAACTGGCTATCCTGATCGCAGATACAGTCGGATTTGAGGGAGAAATACGCTTTAATTCAGAAATGCCAGATGGAACCCCCAGAAAACTCATGGACAGTTCCAGGTTAACTTCCTTAGGCTGGACAGCTAAAACTGAACTTCGGGAAGGGCTTCGCCTTGCATACCGTGACTTTTTAAAAGGAGATAATCGACAATAATTCAAATTATCTTGTAAAAATATGGCTTGCCATAGATTATGCGCGGCAATAAACAGGTAGCACGCACAACATTCCCCGTGAAGCCGAAAAAAGTCATCCAACGCTGGCCATAGTGACGGCCCGGCAACAAACAGATAAGAAAAAAACACACAATGCTTGTCCAATAGGCAACTGCGTGAAAAAGTAGCCAGCCAGTGCCAAATTGTTTTTTGATTCGCAGCCAGCCAGATACTATCAGCTGAAGTCCTTTTCGATCACTTAACTGATTATAACCGCGATTTTTTGTGTTGTAAGTCTGCGTTACTGTGCCTCCCATAAGGTGGGTTACCCGCAAATCGCCATAAATTACCATCGTTCCCTGTTTCCCCAATCGATAACACCATTCGATTTCCTCAGAAAATAAAAAGAAATCCTCGTCCAGCAGGCCTGCCTTTTCAACTGCTTCTCTCTTAACCATCAGGAACGCCCCATTTATCCAGTCCACAATTTCTTCTGTACTTGCTTCCGGCACATGTGTTTTTTTTACTTTCATCAAGATTCCAAGCCGGCGAAGAACTTGACCAAGAGCGGGCAACGCCAGAAGATGATTAATCCCACCCTTCATAAAAAAGTTGCCTGAGATCTGTGTTGTGCCATCAGGATTTAATAGTTGTACACCGGCAGCTATGTGATTGCTTTGCTGCAAACGATTATAACACTCGTCAATCGCGTCTTCAATTATTAAAGTGTCGGTGTTCAACAGCAAAAAAACATTGCCAGTTGCAGCGCGCATTCCAGCATTGTTAGCCCGTGCGAATCCACTATTGTAACCCATCTCAATCCATTTCACAGAGGAACAGAGAGCGATGACCCGCGATTTGCCATTATCTTTTGATGCGTTGTCCACGACAATTATTTCATATTGCCCAACATCCTTCGCCGGAATAGTTTTGAGACAATTGAGCAAAAGGTCTGTGGATTTATAATTAACCAGAATGATAGAGTACTGTATCAAAACGCCATCTTTTTTCTGTTAATTAAAAAATGTATCGCCATTAGTAGCTTCGACAATGGCCCAAATTTCAGCAGCGGAGGCCAGATCCTTGCCTGGGATCGGATCATGCGATTAACCACAGGCGGCCAGGCAATAGCGGCCGAACTTACCTTTTCTTGCCTTGACAATTGAAAATTTCGGGTGAATCGCCACCAGTAGTCATATACCAGAATGTTATTAAATACTTTGGGCGAAAGTTTGCCAATGAAATGAAGGTGCTCAGGCACTTCAACAGCAGCCACACCATGGGTGAAGGAGGTAACCTGGTCGCTGCCAACACCCACTTTTACAAGGGGCCGCGGTAAGTGAAATATTTTAGAATCTGGCAATCTGCGTATGTACATATCAACATCAACCAGCCATTTAAGGCTTTCATCGTACATGTGTTTACGATCGTTAGGATATAACACCACGCTCGGCGGACCGATAATATTTTTCGAAAGGATGGATGCCGGTTCCTTTTTCAACTGTCGACGCCGATAGCTTGAAGGCCTCCGTTTTTTCTCTTTTTTCGAATCGAGAAAGACATCGATATAGTCGGAGTAAATAAACGATCCCGGATTGTTTTCTGCCGCTCCGGCGTAGATCTCGAGCGATTCGGGGTGAGCCAGCCAGTCGTCGTCATGAAGAAGTTTAATCCATTCGCCCCTGGCCATACTAATGGCCTTGTTCCAATTGGCTGGAGTACCCAATGGGCTTTCATTTCGATAATAAATAAGTTTTGGTAATCGGTTTTCGAACGCAGATACAAGTTCCTCAACACACTGATCAGGACTGTCATCGGTAACAATGACTTCAAAATCCCGAAATGTCTGTATGGCTAAAGATTCAAGCACTCGCTGGAGAAATTCAATTCGCTTGAACGCAGGTATACAGACAGATATTTTTGCAACTGCAGCCATATCAAATCACTTCCTCCCGTTTACTCCAATAGCTTTCATATTCCTTCCTGATCTTCCGCGTTGAAAACAAATAATGATGTCCAAGTTTAAATTTCCGGTTGTGCTGGCTAAGGCGCTCACCCATTTGGCGATAACGTTCGATCATGTAACTCAATCCCATGTATTTATAATGAAGCAGTTTCAGGCTCACTCTGTCAAAACTCAATTCGCCAACAGGTGAGGCAGCATGGGCGCCAACTTCGTAATTTATTTCTTCGATTCTATTGGGATCAAAAATGATCGTTTTATCAAAGCTGGGCGCTCTTACGCCAGCGCGCACATCACGAAGAAGGGAATGTTGCGAGTTGGGTGTAAACTCACTGATCATATTATAGCCTATACATTGGAAGGCCGTAACGGAATTCTCTTTTGCTTCCTGCAAAAAAGGAATTAACTGCGGATGATAGAGCCATTCGTCTACGTCGCATACAATCACAAAGTCAGCTAGTCCCCTGCTCTGCTTCCAGGAATTGTTCTTTATCTGTAAGTAAATATCGTCTCTTATCTGATTATTAGTAAAGTAGCTTTTTGTATGTACTTTTGGAAACCGGGAACAGATTTCCAGGGACTGGTCAGTAGAAAAATTGTCATAGACTGTTATTTGTTCTGCAAACGAAGAATAATATTGCAAAAAATGCGGCAACATCATCGCTTCGTTCCAGCAAATACAATAAACGTGAATTCGTAAACTGGTCGTAGTTTTTGTCCCGGTCACAAAATTTAATTGATGAGTTCAAACAATAACAACAGCCTGTGGAGCGCTCAAAAAATTAAGTCTCTAATTCGGCAACGCCTCGGGCCGGTGGTAAATCCTCCTTACCGAAAATTCAACTTAAGCTGGCTCCAGGTAAAGCGATTTAAGCACGCCGCCAAAAATAAGCAATACGTACACAACTTCAAGTCCGGGTTGCCCATTCATTTCACCGATCCGCAAGCCTTTCTGCTTTCTGTACGGGAGCTTTTTATCGAAGAAATTTACCGTTTTCGGCCGTCTACCCCGAACCCAAGAATTTTGGACTGTGGAGCCCATATAGGCATGAGTATTCTTTTTTTTAAGCACAATTATCCAGGGGCAGTTATTACGGCTTTTGAACCAGACAGCGCCAATTTCGCACTCGCATCAAAAAATCTGGATTCCTGGAATCTCAAGAATGTCGAAATTTTGCCCAAGGCTATCTGGATACATAATGAGGAGATTCAATTTCAACAAACCCATGACATGGGAAGCAGTATCGTTGACAGTGGTGAAATCTCATCCGATGCCGTGGTTCGAATCCCCTGCCAACGCTTACGAGACCTGCTGGAGGGTGAGATCGATTTTCTGAAACTTGATATTGAAGGAGCTGAATATGAAGTAATCAAAGATTGTGGAGATCGGTTAAGGAACATTAAAAACATTTTCCTGGAGTATCATGGTAATTATGATGAAATGTATAAGCTCACCACAATGCTACAAATTCTGACCGAACAGAATTTTGCCTATTATATAAAGGAAGCAGGCACCATTTATCAACGGCCATTTTACGACAACGAACGCCATTACTCCTATGATGTGCAATTGAATATTTTTTGTATGCGTCGGGATTAAAACTAATATTCTAACCTTGCATTCACTTTTCGTAAATATTCTTTTGATGCTGCACTTACCGTCCTTCGTTTCACTCTAAACGGAATACGCAAAATAGCCCCCCAGGTTCGAAACCAGGTCGGCCAATGTCCCTTTGCTTTTCGGATATACTCCCAACTCCAGGCAAGTGCTGTGGATACAAAATAGCGGAAAGGAAGGTATTTCCAGGCTACCACTGACTTGTTTCGCCATTGTGATGCCAGCTTGATAAAATTGGGCTGGCGACCCAACGGTGATTCTTTGTGCTCTATTGTTACCAGGGAGGAATAGCCGATTGAATAGCCGGCATCAATAACGCGGTACGATAAATCATACTCCTCCATGCCGTAGAAAAAATCGGAAGGGTACACGCCGGTTTTTTCAATCACCTGCTTCCTTATCAAATGAGCACATCCGGTAAAATACGACGTGAGAAATTCGCTTTGATCCCGATACTCGTTGAATTGTTTGTGAGGAAGCGCTGTTTGCTGCATTTCCTTATTGTCGTAATAAAGTACCCTAAAAGTAAGCAGGCCACAATTGGAGCTTTGAAATAAGGGCCTTTCAAAAATGGTTGCTATGCTGCTGAAATTTTGGGTACCCTGAAATACCACGTCATCGTCAAGCACCAAAAGTAAATCGCCCGTAGCATCCAACATTAATTTATTTCTTCCCCGAGACACACCCAGATTTTCTACAGACAGTTCATATCGTACGGGTAAACCAGGGTGAGCATTCAGGAATGATTCCACCGCTTCATAAGACACGGTTGAAGCATTGTTTAAAATCAAAATTTCTTTCACCCAGCCGCTATCGCCCTGCTCCTGTATACTCTCCAGCAAAGCCAACAAGTCAGCCGGTCTGTTATAGGTAATTATCAGGATTGAAATACACGGCTTCATTGGGGCCCGTCTGCTTTGTTCCTTCGCTGCCACCAGGCCATTCCGAATCCGCCCAGGGTCAACAACAATACCAATATCGACCCTATCAGGGAATACGTATTGCCTTTCTTGTACGCCTCCGGCTCAAACACAAACTTCACCTCGTGCTGGCCGGCAGGAAGCGCCATGGCCCGAAGTGCATAGTCGGCTTTTACATAATCTGTCTTATTGCCATCCACATAAGCATTCCAGCCGGCGGGATAATATATTTCACTAAACACAGCCACCTGCGGGGCAGAGGAAGAGAATTGATAAACTAACGTGTCGTTGCCAAAATGGGTGAGTTGAATGCTGGCAGCAGAATCGATACCCGGCGTACCAAGCCCAGCGGCAAGGCTCTGCTGCACCACCAGGGTATCGCGAAGGTTGGTTGTTGCCAGCGCCTGCAATTCTGCGGCCTGGTCCGGCACCGTTTGTATATGACCAACCAGCCAGGCCGGGCCATAGGCCTCGGCATTGGGAACCACCGACTGCTGACCGTTTTGTGGATTCTGCACAATCACATAACGGGTGTTGAGCATATTCAACACCTGACGCGAGTCGGCATTGGTATAAAGATAGCGTTCCAGAATATCCTGATAAATCCGCAGCTTGGCCGGATGATAACCACCAATCGTGCGATGAAAAGTCGGGAAGTGATAATCACTTGCGCTGAATCGTTCTGCTCCTGCATTGTAAACGCGGTACTGTGGTTCTTTATCAGCCAGTATCTGTTCGTCGATCGGTGTTTTACGTGTGAACTGCATTTCCATTTGTTCGGCTGGCACATACTTTTCTTCGTTCAGGTAAGGTTGGTCTACAATCATCAGGTCAACCAGTACTACCAATGCCAGTATGGCACCAGCAAGCCAGGGTTTCAACAATTGACGGGCACTGCCCCAAATCACACCCAGCAATATAGCCGCCAAGAATAGAGTCCTGAGTATCTGACCACCAATCATCGCCTGGCGCTCTGATTTCAATGCCGACATCACTGCGCTGATCATGTCGGGCTGAGCACCCTGACTGCTCAGGTAACTAGAAAAATTTGCGTCCATGGGCGAACGGTAGTCCATCATCAGGTACATCAGGGCCAACACGGCGAAAAAGCCGCCGAACAAATACAGAATTTTCCGAAAATCTTTTTGAAGTTCTGCCGCCGCATTGTCGCGGAACAACAGCAGGCTGGCTCCTATCACTGCGGCGAAGGGTAGAACGAGTTGCGGAATCACCATCGTGATTGATGGGGCTCTGAACTTGTTGTACAAGGGCAGATTTTCGAAGAGAAATATATTGAACGAAGGCAGGTATTTACCCATCGCCATCATTACAGCAATGATGGTAATACCCAACAGCGCCCATCGAAGCGGATGTTTGTATAGCAAAAAGGCCAATAGCGCCAGCAACACTACCAACGCGCCAGAGTAAAAAGGCCCACCGCCGGAACTATTGGGGTCACCCCAGAACCGGGGTACGCTGGCCGATATCTGCGCCGCCACATTCGGGGGCACGTTCTTCTTCACCAAAGCGTCGGCAATTTTCGAATCGGCATCGAATGCTTTCTGACTGTTGCCGCCAAAAGCACCAGGCATAAAGCTGGTCAGGTACTCACCCGGGCCTAGACTATAACTGAAAGCATATGCCGTGTCAAGACCGGAGGTTTTAGTGGTGGTTACACTGTCGCCCACAATCTCCACCGTTTTGCCACCACGCATGGTGTATTTGCTGTATTCGGATGTGGTGAGCAGCGATAGAGAGGTGGTGAGTGCCCCGGCAATTGCTGCTATGGCCATCAAACCAAGAGCAATGCCGGTGTGTTTCCAGTCTTTGCTACGTATCCATTGAAACAGGTAGGCCAGTGTAACTGCACCAGCCACCAACATGAAATAATAGCTGATCTGAGGGTGGTTTGCATTCAGCAACAGATAGGCGCCAAGTGTGGCCACTGCCAGGCCTAGCCAATAGCGTTTGGTATATACCAATATCATACCCGCAAGCAATAGCGGCATGTAAGCAATGGCAAACATTTTGGTGATATGCCCCGCTGCAATGATAATCGGGTTATAAGTAGCAAAGGCATAAGCCAGCGCGCCCAGGATCCCAATAACGGGTCGCGCTCCCCAGGCCAAACAAAGAATGTAGAAGCATACTGCAGCCAGAAAGAACATGTTTACCGGCTGCGGCAATCCCAGCGACAGTATTCGAGTCAGATCGGGTAAAATGGAATCGCCTTCCATGGCGATCAGATAATTGGGCATACCGCTAAACAACGCCGTATTCCACAACGGGAAATGCCCATGTTTTTCTTTGTAGTCGAAAGCATTTTGGGCCATTCCTTTCCAGCCCACAATATCGTGCTGGTCAAGAACCTGGCCCTCCAGCGCTGGCTTACAAAACAACAGGGCGGTCAGCAGGAAAATAACGATGGCTATGACATGTGGAAGCGCCTTTCGGGCGAGCGTATTTTTCATCCGTGCAGGTTTAGTGAACTTGCGCCAAAAACTCGCGGCGACACAGGTGTTCAGGCTGACAAAATAATGCTATTTTACACGAAAAAAGCGGATGCGCTGGCTATTATTTTTGTCGCGACTGGCCTTCATTTGTGGCCTTTTTTTCATTGTATCCTTTTCCCTGCTGATCCGAAATTGGGCAGAAGAGGATGCAATTGTGTCCACTATTGCCATCATCGGGCATGTAATGGGTGTTATTCTGGTGCCACTGGTCAACATTTGTTATCTCGTTGTGTTGTTCTGGAAGCGTGATCTGCGATCTTTTGTTCCGGCCTGGCTGATCACCTCCAATATCTTTTTCCTTCTATTACTGGCTTTTTATATTTATCTGCAAAATGCTGAATAGTATTATCCGCAATCGGCCGACCCGGCTCTTTATTATTCTGGGAGGTTTTTTTATTGCCAATGCGCTGCTGGCCGAAATCATCGGGGTCAAAATATTCTCGCTGGAAGACAGCCTGGGCGTTCAACGTGCGCGTATACCGCTGTTTGGTTCTGAGTTTAGTTTTCACCTGACCGCTGGCGTGCTGCTTTGGCCGGTGGTCTTTGTAATGACCGATATCATCAATGAGTATTATGGTCCCAAAGGCATTCGCTTTCTTTCTTTTCTGGCCGTCGTATTGATCAGTTTCAGTTTTGTCGTTTTTTCTGGTGCCATCCGGCTAACTCCAAGCGAATATTTTACATTGGGAAATGGGGTGGAAGCTGATCCGGCTTTTAGGGGGGTGCTGGGGCAGGGGATGTGGATTATCGTTGGTTCACTGATCGCATTTCTCGTCGGTCAAATTCTCGACGTTTTTATTTTTCACCGCATCAAAAAAATGACCGGTGAAAAAAGAATCTGGCTGAGGGCCACCGGGTCTACATTGGTGTCGCAACTGGTAGACAGTTTTATCGTGCTGTTCATTGCTTTCAAGGCCGGGCGTGAACTCGATCCTTCGCAAGGCGAAGCATGGTCCTTGCACCAGATCCTGGTTACAGGTACCGGAAACTACATTTATAAATTTGTGGTTGCTCTTGCCATGACGCCAGTCATTTACCTGGTGCATGCCTGGATAGAAAAATACCTGGGCCACGATCAGGCAGCAGAAATGAAAAAGGCAGCGATGGAATAGACTCGCAGTGCCTATCATTCTCTATTGCTTTCACAACTGCCTATCCGCGTACCTCCACGACCTTCCAACTCCCCACTCCCCACTCCCCACTCCCCACTCTCCACTCCCCACTTTCCACTCCCCACTCCCCACTCCCCACTCCCCAAAAACCAAGAGCCACGCCGGGAACGGCATGGCTCAAATTCGTACAACAGTAAACCTTAAGCAAGAAAAAGTAGAAGTTGATCGATATTGGATTTTGCTTCCGGCGAACCGGTGGTCTTTACAGGATTTGGATATTGGTTTTTCAGATATTGGAATTGACAGATTGAATATCTATCAACTTCTGATACAAACATAGCCGCCAATGTTGGCGGCTACAAGAGCAAATCTACTTTTTAAGCTTGCGAAATTTACCAGGCTGTTTTACCCGTTGGGTCAATGCTTTCGTTGCCCGTTGACCCTGAAGGCCCCTTGCGCTGATAAACGGCTTCGTTTTCAGCGGCCATGTTGCCGTAATCCTGCATTTCCACACTGCGCGTCAACCACCTGCTCTGCAGACGGCCATAGTTTCGCTGATGTTGGAAATGTGCGTCCAGTAGTGCTGCCACATCGGCTTCGGCGGCTTCAAGTCTGCGTACCAGTTCCTCAAAACTGTGTTGTTCGTCACGGAGCGGGCCAGGTTGGGATTTGCGTTTAAAAATCGACATAGGAAAAGGTTTAAACGTGAACGATCAGGTTTAAATCGACGATTTTCGGGTACGGAGCCGGCTGAGCGGGTTGTTTTTGAGAACAATAGCTGGCTGAGTCACTAAAACTAAGTGATTTGATGTCTACTTGGCGGTACAAAAAACAAGAGGTCCCAACTTCCCGGATTTTACTTCCGGAGGTATCTCGAGAAACGCTGATACAGTATATCCTATCTGATGTCAACCTGTTCGCTGATATTGAGTGGGTTAGATCAGGCAGGCACAAGAGTTTCGGATAATTTTGTTTCAACTCGTAACCTGTCCTGTCATGATTTTTGAATCAAAAGACATAAAAGTAAAAGCTCCGAGAATTCGGAGCTTTTACTTTTATGTGCCCAGGACTGGATTCGAACCAGCACACCTCGCGGCGCTGCCACCTGAAGACAGTGCGTCTACCAATTTCGCCACCTGGGCAACGGGCGGCAAATATAGCACAATCAATTATTTCGTTCCAAATTTTTGGCAGATTTCCAGCCAATTAGCAGCACACCGGCAATGACCAGCGCGGTACCGCCGATTTGTGCAGCAAAGACCGGTTCGCCTAATACCCAATGGGCCTGTAAAATGGTACTCACCGGCCCAATAGCCGAAATGATGGCTACATTGTTGGTGCCAATCCACTTCATGCCAGCCGATAACATAAAGGTGGGAATAACGGTAGCCAGTATGGCAATCAGAAGCCCATATGTCCAGCCCTCTGCCATGTTCGGCACCTGATTCCACTGGCCGCGTAGCAGAAAATGCACAAAGATGCCGGCGGTTGCAGCCAGCATGGCATAGGCCGTGAATTTGCTCGGGCCCACTTTATGCACCATTCGGCCACTGCCAACTATATAAATTGAATAAGTAATGGCACATAAAAAAATTAAAAAGCTTCCCCAATAGATCGAATCGCTACCGCCATCCAACTTCAGCTCGCCCAGGTATGCTATGGCAATGCCTGCATATGTTAACAGCAAAGCCAGCTGTTGCAGGCGGCTGATTTTTTCCCGGAAATAAATGGCATTTATCAACACGGCAAAAGTGGGATATAAAAAGAGAATCAATCGTTCCAGTCCGGCAGATATATACTGGAGGCCAACAAAATCAAATAAGCTACTCAGGTAATAACCAAACAAACCGAGCGCCAGTATTTGGAGCCATTGCAGGCGTGTAAAACGGGTGCGCGAGCTGTCGCGGCTAACCCACCAGGCTGCGGCAAGGTAAAAGGGCAGCGAAAAAATCATTCGCAATGTCAACAGCGACAACGCATCTATATGTGTTTCTGCAAAGGCCAGTTTCACAAAAATGGCCTTGGTGCTGAATAGAATTGCTCCTACGAGGGTAACCACAAAACCCCAAAAAGCCAGAGTAAATCTTTTCGGAGTATTTACACTGGCCCTTGTTTGTTCGGTTGTGGTATCGATTTCAGTTGCCACAATTGGGACTTAATTGGTAAGTAAATGGCAACCCGCTTTCGTTAGTTGGAATCGCCGTCGTCAAACAGCCACATTGAAATCGCGTAACGCATCGTTCAGGCTGGTCTTCAAATCGGTGCTGGCTTTACGCTGCCCAATAATGAGTGCACAACTCACCTGGTACTCACCGGCCGCAAATTTTTTGGTGTAGCTGCCTGGAATAACCACGCTGCGTGCGGGCACGCGGCCCTTGTATTCCACAGGAACCACTCCGCTCACATCAATGATCTTTGTACTTTGTGTGAGCACTACGTTGGCACCCAGCACAGCTTCTTTTTCTACTCGCACACCCTCCACCACAATGCAGCGACTGCCGATAAAACAACCGTCTTCAATGATCACCGGGGAAGCTTGCAATGGCTCCAGCACACCGCCGATTCCAACTCCGCCACTCAGATGTACACCCTTACCGATCTGAGCACAACTACCCACGGTAGCCCAAGTATCAACCATGCTGCCTTCGTCAACGTAAGCACCGATGTTAACGTAGGAAGGCATCAATACAACGTTCTTTCCGATAAACGCACCGTAGCGTGCAACGGCATGCGGCACGGCTCTCACGCCGAGCTCCCTGTAATTTTTCTTCAGCAGCATTTTATCGTAAAATTCAAACGGCTCCAGGTCCCAGGTTTGCATAGGCTGAATTCCGAAATACATCAGTATGGCCTGCTTTACCCATTCATTCACCTGCCAGCCATCGGGTCTAGGGGCTGCCACCCTCAATCGTCCTTTGTCAACTTCTTCAATTACGTCGCGTACCGCCTGGCTATAGGTTTCATTTTTCAGCAATTCCCGGTCAGCCCAGGCTTTTTCAATTAACTCTTTCATCGTTCAATTATGCGTTTTGTAAATTTTTTTTTCAGGATTCGCGCTCCAGTGCCGGAAACCGATTGCTCGGTGTTATGCCGGCATCGGTCCAGGTTCTTTTTTCTTTTTTGGTAATGGCACGGATGCGGGCATTGTAGTTCAAATCCTTTTCGTTGCGATAGCCCCGCGAGTGATCGAGGTGAATACAAACTGCACTGTAGCGTATTTGCTTGCCACGAATACCATTATTCATCATCCGCTCACCCAGCTCACGGTCAAGTGCACCATAGCGCATTCGCTCATCGTACCCGTTTACAGCTACGATATCCTCTTTCCAGCCCGATACGTTATGCCCGTTCCAGGTGGCTGAAGTAGGCGTAAGTGCATTCAACACAGATGCCCAGGCTTTATGGTGCGTAAGCTTGCTGTTGCGAAATGTACCGGGCAATCCTTTGGCACGCAGCCATTTTTTGTTGAAACAGTTTCCTGTTTCAATATCGCTGCGAGTGATGGTCTTTGAAAGCTCCATGGGAAGCTTCAGGTAGCCACCCGATAAGAAATATCCTTTCTCTCGACGCTGCACATGCACTTCCACGAAATCGGCACGCGGAATGCAATCGCCATCGGTAAACAACAGGTAATCGGTTGTTGCAGCCTGTATGGCCTTGTTGAGGATGGTGCATTTGCGGAAGCCAATATCCTCGTGCCAGATATGTTGAAGGGGATAAAATACTTCGCCCCGCATTTTCTCAATCAATTGTCGCGTGGGTTCGCCCGAACCGTCATCGGCTACCAGCACTTCAAAATCGCGGAAGCTCTGTTGCTGATAGCCCCAAAGCACTTTTTCAAGCCATTCCGGCGCATTGTAAGTGGTGATAATGATTGATAGCGTCATCCAATAGTTAATTGCAGCGCAAAAGTATTATTAAATCACCGAATGGCCTATGGGCAGGAACCGTTTGGGGGTAAAATGACAGCTTTCGTTTAAGTTGTATTTTCACGGCCCGGCCAAGCCGTTTGAAGCTGGCCGCACTCATTCTATCATGAAACTTTGCATTACCCGATCTCAGCGATTTGTTTATTCGGAAACATTTATCCGCAATCAAATCAGCGGCCTGAGCGAGCGCGGCGAGGTGCTTACCTTACACTCAGGGCGACTGCCGGAGAAAACGGAAGATGGGAGATGGCTCAGCCCGCTGCCAGTTCGGCTCGCAGGTAAGTTGCTTCGTGTGCTCACGGGCCAACGCAACAATTACTTCACGGAAAAAGGACTGATCGAATTCTGGAATAAGAATAAGGTCGATATAATTTTGGCCAATTATGGCTTGTCGGCCTGCCATGTTGCCGAAGCGGCCCGTAAATCAGGTATTCCGGTAGTGCCGCATTTTCATGGCTACGACGCAACCATGCACAAAGTGATAAAGGAGTACGCCGGTCAATACCGCCGCCTGTTTCAATATGCTCCTGCCGTGGTAGCCGTGTCGTCGGTAATGAAGCAAAAGCTGGTTGATCTGGGAGCAGCACCGGAAAAAGTAAGAGTGATTCCCTACGGAATCGAGCTAAGCAATTTTTTCCCGAATAAAGCTGCCAAATCTACATCGCCATTGTTTCTGTCGGTTGGGCGATTTACGGCAAAAAAAGGACCGCAAATCACCATACGCGCTTTTGCCCGAATAGCAAACGAATTTCCCGACGCCAGGCTGGTGATGGTAGGCGGCCTCGACGGCTTGTATGAAGAATGTCGCCAGTTGGCAGAAAGTCTGGCAGTGCTTTCATCCATCGAATTTACCGGCGTACAGAGTTCTGCCGAAATTGCGCAATGGATGCAGCGGGCAACGGTATTTGTTCAGCATTCAGTGACACCCGCCAGCGGCGATATGGAAGGTACACCACTAAGCATTCTGGAAGCAGGAGCATCCGGTCTGCCCGTCATCAGCACCCGGCACGGCGGTATACTCGAGGCGGTGGTGCATCAGCAAACAGGTTTTCTGGTAGATGAATACGATGAACAGGAGATGACTAATTACATGCGCGTATTGGCCAGTGATCCGGTGCGCGCAGGTCAGATGGGTGAAAAGGCTGTAACACATATTGCTGCCAACTACAACCGCTCCATGCAGGTGGACAAATTATTTGACCTGCTGATATCTGTAGCGGGCAGGAACAAATCGGCACAATAAAATTATTCAGGGTTATGAAAGATATGGAACAGGATGTGGAGGCTTGCCTGAAAACCTTACGTGAAGGGGGACTGATTTTATATCCTACAGATACCATCTGGGGAATTGGATGCGATGCCACCAATGAAGATGCTGTTGCAAAGGTATATGCTCTGAAAAAACGCCCCGATGCGAAAAGTTTGATCGTACTGATGGCCGATGAGCGCGATGTACTTCGGCATGTAGCATCAGCAGATCTGGCAGTCTTCGATTTTTTGAAAACTACCGACAAACCTACTACGGTGATTTATGAGGGCGGTATTGGTTTCGCAGCGAACCTGCTGCCTGCCGATGGCTCCATTGCGATTCGCATCTGCCACGACGATTTCTGTCGCCAACTGATTCGGCGTTTTCGGAAACCAATCGTGTCCACATCAGCCAATATTTCGGGCGAAGCATCGCCGGCTCATTTTGGTGAAGTGTCGGAGCCAATACAGCGCGGGGTCGACTACGTGGTCAGCCACAGGCAGGATGATCGCAGCCCGGCACAACCTTCGTCCATCATTCGCTGGAGAAATGGCCAGCCCGTGTGGATTCGTCGCTAAGGGTTCGCGGCTTATCTTTACGGCCGTTTATGCAGATTAGTTGTAACAGCAGGGAACTTGGTTTATTACAGAAGGTAGCCACGGCGGCCAGCGAATTGAAGGTTGAAACTTATCTCGTTGGAGGATTTGTGCGCGACAAACTGCTTGGCCGGGCCAGCAAGGATGCTGATATTGTATGTGTGGGCGATGGGATCGCTCTGGCGCAGGCTACTGCCCGACTTTTTCATCCCCAGCCAACAGTATCGGTATTCAAAAATTTTGGAACGGCCAGTATTCGTGTTCCCTGGTCCGCCGACGATGAGAATGACGAAGTTTCGTTTTTTGACCTCGAATTTGTGGGAGCACGTAGCGAAAGCTACCGGCATGATTCCCGTAAACCCCAGGTTGCTCCCGGAAGCTTCCGGGAAGATCAGGAACGTCGCGACTTTACGATCAATGCACTAGCCATCAGTTTAAATGACTCAGATTTTGGCAGTCTGGTCGATAGTTTCAACGGGGTCGACGACCTGCACAACAAAAAGATCAGGACGCCGCTCGATCCGGATATTACATTCAGCGACGATCCGCTGCGGATGATGCGTGCGATCCGCTTTGCCACACAACTCAACTTTGAAATTGTTCCAGAGGTTTGGGAAGCAATTTCCAGAAATGCCGACCGCATCCGTATTGTGTCGAAAGAACGAGTGATTGATGAACTCAATAAGATTGTGTTGGCGCCAAAACCATCAATAGGTTTTGATTTGCTCTATCGGTCCGGTTTGTTGAAACGATTTTTCCCCCAAATGATCGATCTGGCCGGCGCCGCCTATGTAGATGGGCACGGGCACAAGGATAATTTTTATCATACTCTGCAGGTGCTGGATAATATTTCAAAAAACAGCAATGACCTTTGGTTAAGATGGGCGGCGATTTTACACGATATCGGAAAGCCTGCTACCAAGCGGTTTGAAGACGGGCATGGCTGGACCTTTCACGGGCATGAGGTGGTGGGCGGAAGAATGGTTCCCAAAATTTTTGCTCAGCTGAAGCTGCCTTTGAATGAAAAAATGCGTTTTGTCAAAAAATTGGTCGAACTCCATTTGCGACCCATCAGTGTAACTAAAGAGAATATTACCGACAGCGCCATCCGCCGTTTGCTGTTCGACGCGGGTGAAGACTTTGAGGCGCTGATGACGCTTTGCGAAGCCGATATCACATCGAAAAACAAACAGAAAGTACGTCGGTTTCTGGACAATTTCCAGCTGGTACGCCAGCGTTGTCGGGAGGTGGAGGAAAAAGATCAGATCAGAGCCTGGCAGCCTCCCATTCGAGGCGAAGAAATTATGGAACTTTTTGGCTTATCACCGTCGAGGGAAGTAGGTTTGCTAAAGGATGCACTCAAAGACGCTATACTCGATGGAGTAATTCCAAACAGCGAGCCGGAAGCGAGAAAGTTTTTACTGGAGCGAGCGGCCGAAATGGGGATAAAACCAGTCGCTGGTCGGGAATAAGGTTTGTTGCAGAATCTTTAAATTTGTGTAATGGCAATTCTAAAATTCAGGATATACTTCGAAGAAGACGAGAGCATCTATAGAGACATTGCAATCCGGCATACCCAAAATTTTTTGGAACTGCACGAGTGCATTTTACGCTCGTATGAGTTCGACAGCAAACATAAGGCGACCTTTTTCCGGAGCAACGATCACTGGCAGCGTGGCCGCGAAATTTCCCTGGAGCAATACGAAAAAGATTATAAGGCGCCACCACTCCTTATGAAGGATACCGTTATTGGTACAGAAATTCGTGAGCCTAACCAGAAATTCATTTATCTCTACGACTTCAATAAAAACTGGACTTTCCTCATCGAACTCATCAATGTGTCGAAGGAGGAGAATCCACGCTTAACTTATCCAAGTATCATGCGGATGGAAGGAATTGCCCCCAGTCAGTATGGAACCAAAGGTTTGCTGGGTGAAAAGTTTGCCGACGTAGAAGAAAAGTATGATCTGAACCAGGTTGGGGATGGATTTGGTGAGAAAGACGAAGATGGCGAAGACCTCGGTTTATCTGAAGAGGGCGGTACGGAGGAAGAAGAAATCTAGAGTTATCCAATTTAGCCTTCGATAATCAGCAGCTTGCGGCTTGAATCCGATCGATTCCAAATATATTATTCTGATCGTAGGCCCTACTGCCGTGGGTAAGACCCGTGTGGCAATTGATCTGGCTAAAGTTCTCAATACCGAAATCATTTCTGCCGATAGCAGGCAATGTTACCAGGAAATGAATATCGGCGTTGCCCGCCCCTCTAAAGAAGACCTGCTCAGCGTTAAGCACCATTTTATCGCAACCCATAGTGTACCGGAGCCGCTAACGGCCGCGAGTTTTGAAACCGAAGCATTGAATCTGGTTCGCGAACTATTCAAAACAAAGCGGGCCGTAGTGATGGTGGGAGGAACCGGTTTATATATTAGGGCTTTCTGCGAAGGACTGGATCAGATACCCGCCATACCCGATACAGTGAAAGTTGAGATAAGGCAGCAGTACGAGTTGCATGGACTTAAATGGCTGCAGGAACAATTGGCCATTAAAGACCCGGCGTTTTTGGCAAAAGCTGAGGCACATAATCCACACCGATTGATGCGTGCATTGGAGGTGTTGGAGGCTACGGGTCATTCAATTCTTCATTATCAGCAGGGCACCTCTCAGGTACGACCTTTTCGTATCATAAAAATAGGGTTAGACCTGCCTCGTCAGCAATTGTACAGACGAATCGATGAGCGTGTGTTGCAGATGATGGATCAGGGCCTTGAGGAAGAAGCGCGTAGTCTCTTGCGCTGGCGGCACTTATCTGCACTACAAACAGTCGGTTATCAGGAAATGTTCCAATACTTTGATGGTAGCATCAGCCGGGAGCGCGCCATCGAACTTATTCAGCAACACTCCCGCAATTACGCCAAGCGGCAACTCACCTGGTTCAGACGAGATCCAGACATCAAATGGTTTTCACCGGATAACCTGAGGGAGATGCTGGAATATGCGAGTGAACAGATGCGTTGAAGCAAATGTTAAAGCATTGCTTAAATGTATAAACGGCGTTATAATTATTTGAGCAAATTTCGCCAGTATTTGTCTTATCCGGCGTCTAAATGGGATAACTTTGCGTTTTCTGAGGCTAATAGCTTACAAATTAGTGCGGTAATCCGCCATCTTTTCAACTTTTTCAGACGCGCATTGTTAGCGAACTGATTTTTACCCATCCAAAAACCAAGTTGTGATGAAGCATTTTCTGCTGGCTTTCCTTTCGGCATTATTATTTATACCCGTTTTTTCACAAAATGAGAGAGAAGGGGAGCAGATGCCGGGGAACCAGGTACAAATGCGTGTTCCTAACAACAAACTCTATGGTAAATTGATTAGCGAGGCCAGCGGAAAACCTGTGGAGGCGGCTTCCGTACAATTATTTGTTGGCGATAGTCTGATACGTGGTATGTTGTCGCGTGCAAATGGTGATTTTTCATTCGAAGACCTGCCCGCCAATATCCAGTTCACTTTACAGATTTCAGCGATCGGCTATGAGCCTATTCGGCAACAAATATCACCTGCAGCAGCTGAAGGTGGAAGAGCTGAATTCAGTCATGATATGGGAAATATCAGCCTGGCTGCAGAAATCAAACAGTTAGGCAACGTGGTGGTCACCAGTTCGAGGCCCGCACTGGAATTGGGGATTGACCGAAAAATTTTCAATGCGGCTAAAAGCTACACATCCACGGGCGGTACAGCGGTTGATCTGATGAAAAATATACCATCAGTGTCGGTAGATATAGAAGGAAATGTAACATTACGCAATAGCCAGCCTCAGATTTTTGTAGACGGACGGCCAACTATTCTTACACTAGATCAGATTCCTGCTGATAATATCGACAAAGTGGAGTTGATCACTAACCCCTCTGCTAAATTTGATGCAGCCAGTTCGGGCGGTATCATCAACATTGTTCTAAAAAAGAACAAAAGGGTTGGTCTTAACGGCATTTTTACGGCTGGCATTGGCTCTCCAAAAATTGCGAACAGTAACCTGAACCTCAACCTGCGCCAGGGCAAACTAAATTTCTATTTGAGCGGTGGTTTCAACCAGCAGGGGGGGCGAGCCCGTAGTGAGACTTATCGCGAGAACAAGGAAAACGGAGTAATTGATAATTACTTTAACCAGTATTCTTACAACGACCGGCTCCGCCGCTTTGCTAATCTTCGGTTTGGATTCGACTTTTTTATCGACAACCGCAACACTATCAGCCTCACCCAGCAAATCGGGCGCGGGCGCTTTCGCTACGACGAAGACCAGGATCAGGAATACCTGAACAGTAGTAAAGTGATGGAATATTATGGCGAGCGCTTTGCCGATGGGAAAACTATTTTCAAACGCAACAGCACTATCCTGAATTACAAACATAATTTTCCAAAGACCGGACAGGAGCTGACGGCGGATCTGACATATAACTATGGTACACGAACCGAGAACTCGTCTATTGAGAATGGTTTTTATTTTCCCAATGGATCACCGTATTCAGAAGCGACCCTGGTAGAGAACCAGGGAGATGAAAAAAGTAATCAACTGACTGCGCAGATTGATTACGTTAATCCAATTTCTGAAAATGCTAAGATCGAGATGGGACTGCGTTCGTTTCGGAATTATAGCCGCAGTAAATACGACGCGTTTTCGCTCACCAATGGAATACCCGAAAAACTTTCACTTAGCAATCACTACGAATACACCGAGTTGGTGAATGCAGCTTATGCGACCTACTCCAACAAGATCGGTACTTTTGGCTATCAGTTAGGATTAAGGGCTGAGATGTCGGACTTCGATGGACTTTTGATCGACAGCGCTTACAAGTTTGGATATAACTATCCCGGTAAAATTGAAAACATCTGGAATGCATTATTTCCAAGTGTATTCCTGAGCAAGGAATTGACAGAAAATGATCAGTTGCAGGTCAACTATTCACGTCGCATTCGTCGCCCCAGGTTTTGGCAGATCAATCCCTTTATTGAAATAAACGATCCTACCAATCTTCGTCAGGGTAATCCACAGTTGCGTCCGGAGTTTATCAATTCCTTTGAGGTGAACTACAGCCATAATTATGGTAAGGGTAATTTTCTGGGTGTATTATATTTTCGGAACAACCCTGACGATATAACACAGTATAGCGATACCATTACAACTGCACAGTATCTTGAACTGCAAAATGCGGCGGTAGATCCGAATGCGATCCTCAATACTTTCATTAATGCTGGTGTTACTAATCGCTACGGTGCTGAGTTTACGCTGCAACACAAGCAATCCGAAAATTTTGAGATTACTCCAACTGTCAACCTGCAATATCGCACTGTTCGTGCACAGGTAGGCGATCTGGATCTGAGCAACGAAGGGTTCAACTGGGAAGCAAAACTGATGGTCAACTATCGGTTGATGACCGAACGAAACAAGTTCTTTAATAAGCTCGCATTTCAGTTGATGGGCGAATATGAGTCGCCCGAAGTGATCCCTCAGGGACGCAATAAGTCGCAATACAGCGTGGACTTCGCCGTGCGTAAGGATTTCCTGAAAAAGGATAAAGCTACCATCACTTTTGGTATCAACGATGTGTTCAATACCAATCGTTGGGGTACTATTTACGATACCGATCGTTTTTATCAGGATAGTTATCGCCGTTGGAATGTGCGCAGCTTCCGTTTAACCTTCAGCTACAAATTTGGCGATGCCGAATTCAGCTTTGGCAACCGCAACCGCCGTGGTGGAGATAATGATGACTGATTTTAATGTGAAAATGTGCAAATGTGCAAGCCTGCCTGCTGGTAAGCCTGTGTGCAAATGCTAGGATAAGTTGATGTATTTGTTTGCATGTACCCGAAGTGTCGAATTTCTGCTCGAAATCTCGAAATTTGTTGCACATTTGCACACCTGCCTGCCGGCAGGCAGGCTTGCACATTTGCACATTTTTCCATGGCTTTTTCCCTTCCTTCATTCGCCCTACGTTATCTCCGATTTTGGATCGGGGCGGGCAATAGCCGTGGACATGGTATGCACTCGCCTTTTGTTTATCATTTAATACGCGATGTGTTGAATGATCGGCAGCGCTACGCGGCCTACGGTTTGATCGAACAACTGCGCAATGAGTTGAAAGCAGACAAAACACTGCTGGAAGTGATCGATCTTGGAGCTGGCTCTTCTCTCGGCGAAAAAAACAGCCGTAGCATCAGCAGCATAGCCCGGCATGCAGCCAAGCCGCCTCGGCTGGCCCAGTTGCTTTTTCGACTTGCTCAATATTACCAACCGGCCACGATCCTCGAACTCGGAACTTCCCTTGGAATCAGCAGCAGCTATCTTCAAATGGCGCAACCCACTGCACAATTGCTGACGCTTGAAGGAGCACCGGCGGTAGCTGCACTGGCTCGCAAAAATTTTGAAAAACTCGGTCTGTCGAAGATCCGGCAACTGGTTGGCAATTTTGATGAGACGTTACAAGTTGCCATTAACGAACTTGGGCAAATAGACCTTGCGTTTGTAGATGGTAACCATCGTTACGAGCCCACTGTTCGATATTTTCAGCAGTTATTGCCCAACCTGCACAACGATTCCATCCTGATTTTCGACGATATTCACTGGAGTGCCGATATGGAAAAAGCCTGGAACGAAATTAGATCGCATGCCGCTGTACGGTGCAGCGTCGATCTGTTTTTTGTTGGACTCGTTTTCTTTCGCAACGAATTTCGAGAACCCAGGCATTTCGATATACGATACTGATGCAGCCCATGTCGAGCACTTTTTCCAGGAAAAAATCGCATTCGCCGAATGCCCATTTTTGCCTATCTTGAACGGGTAAAACAATCACCTGCATGGTTATCGCTGTACTGAAAGAGCCCGCTCCTGAAACTCGTGTATCGCTGCTGGCCGAAGCCGTAGCCACTCTCAGCAAAAAAGGAATGGAAGTACTGGTTGAATCGGGCGCAGGTAAGGCTGCGTACTGCAGCGATCAGGATTACGAAAAGGCAGGAGCCAGCATTGCATCTCTCGATGAAATTGCGGCGAAAGCTGACATCGTTCTTTCCATTCAGACTCCGCAACACAGCTCTATTCTCAACCGAAAAGGCCTCGTATTAATTGGCGTTTATCAGCCGCTTTATTTTCCCGAAAGAGTGGAACAGTGGAAGAACGCCGGACTCACTGTGTTTTCCCTTGATATGTTGCCGCGTACAACAAGGGCGCAGGCCATGGATGTGTTGAGCTCGCAGGCTAATATAGCGGGCTACAAGGCTGTGCTTACTGCAGCCAACGAATATGGCCGCTATTTCCCGATGTTTATGACAGCAGCCGGTAGCATTGCACCGGCTAAATTATTGATACTGGGTGCCGGGGTAGCAGGGTTGCAGGCCATTGCCACCGCCCGCCGCCTGGGTGCAGTAGTGGAAGTGTTTGATACGCGCCCGGCAGTGAAAGAAGAAGTAATGAGTTTGGGTGCCAAGTTTGTGGAAGTGGAAGGTGCGGCCGATGCCTCCAAAGCTGGGGGCTATGCGGTGGAGCAAACCGAAGATTATAAGCAGCGACAACAGGCAAAGATTGCTGAGAGCATAGCCAAAGCAG
Organism: Chitinophagaceae bacterium; assembly: GCA_046297935.1. GTDB lineage: Bacteria > Bacteroidota > Bacteroidia > Chitinophagales > Chitinophagaceae > CAYMZZ01. Next base: position 80,069 of record JBKBHA010000012.1, on the reverse strand, counting down.
ATATAGTAATTACTACTGCACAAATTCCGGGCAAACGCGCGCCTATTCTGATCACCGAAGAAATGATCAGCCATATGCGAAACGGTTCCGTAATTGTAGATCTGGCCGCAGCAACCGGAGGTAATACGCCTTTTACCAAAAATGCAGAAACGGTGGATGTAAATGGCGTTCGCATCATCGGCAATTCGGCACTGCCAGCCAGCATGCCTTCTGATGCCAGTAAGCTGTATGGCAAAAATGTGTTGAACTTTCTGCAACTGATTACCAGTAAAGAAGGGACATTGAATCTGAACTGGGACGATGACCTGGTACGCGGTGCTGCAGTAGCCGGTGGTCATAAACCCGAGCCGGCCGCTTCCTGATTTTTCTAAACCGACATAATTCGATTCTTATGAGGTCAATAATGGAATGGATCTATCTTAACCAGGAGATCATCTACATCGTAATCCTGATGATTTTTGTGGGTATTGAAGTGATCGGCAGGGTGCCGGGCGTACTTCATACACCGTTGATGAGCGGTGCCAATGCCATACACGGTGTTGTGATCATCGGTGCGATCATCGTAATGGGGCAGGCTGAACCAGGCAACTACCTGGCATTGATACTCGGATTTTTGGCAGTGGTGCTTGGTACACTCAATGTGGTTGGCGGATTTGTGGTGACCGATCGGATGCTCGAAATGTTTAAGAAAAAGAAACCCTGAATAATTATATGCTGCTACTCACGATTATCTACCTGATCGGCTCAGTTACGTTCATTCTCGGGTTAAAGATGTTAAGTAATCCGGCTACAGCGCGGAGGGGCAATTTGCTGGCCGCCGCAGGTATGACACTTGCCATTTTCGGAACCATTTTTTTATATAGGGACGATGAGGGCAACCGACTGGGCAACTATGCCTGGATATTCGGAGGGTTGATCATTGGGGGCATAGTTGGTACACTGGCAGCGAAAAAAGTAAAGATGACAGCCATGCCCGAAATGGTGAGTCTTTTCAATGGAATGGGTGGTGCCTGCGCTGCATTGATTTCGATCGTGGAATTTGATCATATGCTGAGCGAACCCGATGGATGGATCATATATCCGCCACTGAGTCAGTTGGGGTACGTAGTAGAAGACGGCATGTCCACCGGCCATACCCTGATCATCGTACTTGGCCTGATCATTGGTTCAGTTTCTTTTGCCGGCTCCGTCATAGCCTGGGGAAAATTGAATGGCAAAATCAAAGACTTTTCTTTTGCTGGTCAGCAAATCGCCAATATCGGCCTGCTGCTGGTAATTGTGGCATTGGCAACCTATATCATTGGCTGGTTGCCTGGCAACGCGCTACTGCTTTTTTATGTGTTATTCGTTCTCTCATTATTATACGGAGTGTTGTTTGTGTTCCCAATTGGTGGTGCCGACATGCCAGTGGTAATTTCTTTACTCAATTCTTTTACCGGCGTGGCCGCAGCATGTGGTGGATTTATGTACGATAACAAAGTGATGCTCACTGGAGGTATCCTGGTGGGAGCGGCAGGTACCTTGCTCACAATTTTGATGTGTAAAGCCATGAACCGTTCGCTGGCTAATGTGCTGATCGGCTCCTTTGGCGGCGCCAAAGCAGGCGCGGCAGCAGCCAAAGATCAGGGAAGCTTCAAGGAAATAAGTCTGAGCGATGCAGCCGTGGTGATGAGTTATGCCAATAAAGTATTTATTGTGCCTGGTTATGGTCTCGCCGTAGCTCAGGCCCAGCATGCCTGCCATGAGCTGGAGAAATTACTCGAAAGTAAGGGTGTAGATGTAAAATATGCCATTCACCCTGTAGCCGGCCGAATGCCAGGCCATATGAATGTATTACTTGCGGAAGCAGATGTTCCCTACGACAAGTTGTTGGAAATGGAGCAGGCAAACGATGAGTTTGCGACCACCGACGTAGTACTCGTGCTGGGCGCCAATGATGTGGTGAACCCCGCCGCCAAAACTGATCCCGCATCACCGATCTACGGTATGCCGATACTCGATGTGGAAGCAGCCAAAACCTGTATTGTGAACAAGCGAAGCATGAAACCTGGCTACGCGGGTATTGAAAATGATTTGTTCTTCCGGCCAAAAACTTCGATGTTGTTTGGTGATGCCAAAAAAGTAATTCAGGATCTGATCGCTGAGATCAAAAATCTCTGATTAACTTGCCGCGTGTTTTTGCCAGATAGTCTTCTAACCTCACTCAATGGCCTGCCCGGTTTCGATGCCGATGCATTTGCAGCCGTGCATGAATCAGGAGAGCAGGTCACTTCGATCCGCACCAATCCCGCGCGCCAATCCTTTCCTGAATTTGATACGGAAATAACACCCGTGCCGTGGACCACAACGGGTTATTATCTCCATACACGCCCTTCCTTCACCTTCGATCCTCGCTTTCACGCTGGCGCTTATTACGTGCAGGAAGCATCCAGCATGTTGATTGAGCAGGCAGTCAGGCAGCATGCCGACGGCAACACAGCGTTGAAGGCACTGGATCTGTGCGCGGCGCCTGGAGGCAAGTCGACCCATTTACAATCGCTGATCAGCAGCGACAGTTTACTGGTGAGCAACGAAGTGATCCGCAGCAGGGCCTCGGTATTACGCGATAATATCATAAAATGGGGCGCTGCCAATGTTGTTGTTACCAACAATGATCCTGCTGATTTTCAACGACTCCCTGATTTTTTCGATCTGTTGCTGATAGATGCGCCCTGTAGCGGCAGCGGTTTATTTCGGCGCGATCCGGAAGCAGTAGGGGAGTGGAGCCTTGACCAGGTGCAGTTTTGTGCTGCCCGACAGAAGCGGATATTACTGGATGCATTACCCTGCCTGAAAGAAGGTGGATTGTTGTTTTATTCCACCTGCTCTTATTCGAAGGAAGAAGATGAGGAGATACTCCAGTTTATTCAGCAACAGGGCGAAATGGAAAATCTGCCCTTGAAGCTGTCCGACGACTGGCATATTGTGGAGAGTATTGAACAGGGCGTTCGCGGTTATCGCTGCTGGCCACAGCTGATGAAGGGGGAAGGTTTTTTTCTTGCCATTTTTCGAAAAAAGTATTCAAGCGGGCAAAGAATAGACAGGACCGGGAAAAACCTTACCAGCCTCAGCCGCCAGGAGCAGACGAATGTGGCTGATTGGTTACCGGCGTCGGATCAATTCAGATTGCTTAAGAATGAGAACACCGTATTTGCCTGGCCATCCCATTTAGCCGAGTCAATTGAGCAGGTATTTGATAAAATGCAGGTGATCTATGCCGGGTTACGTGCCGGTGAACTGGTTCGCAGCAAAATGATTCCCGATCATGCCCTTGCCATGTATACTCAAAGAAAATCATCTATCGCTGTTACACCACTCGATTACGAAAGCGCAATCTCCTATTTGCAACGAAAAGATCTTAGCGCAGCCCTCTTTTTACAAAAAGGCTGGCAACTGGTTGCTTATGACAAATGGATACTCGGTTGGGTAAATGTGCTATCGAACAGGGTGAATAATTACTATCCCAAAGAACTTCGCATTCTAAAGGAGAAATAACAATTGGGTAAGCGCTCAAAATTTCGGATTTTTGCCTCCACAACCTTTATCATCATGAAGAATATTGTATTATTTGCAGTATGCCTGCTGGGTATGGCATTTTCGGCCAAGGCCCAATTAGGTAATTTGCAGGTGAAAAAAAGTGACAAAGGACTATATATTGAGCATAAAGTGGTATCAAAGGAAGGCCTCTTTTCGATTGGCCGAATCTACCATGTTCATCCGCACCACCTGGCCGACTTCAATCAGCTCGATCCAAATGCAGGTCTAAATCTCGGACAAAGACTTCGCATTCCGCTGACCGATACCAACTTTAACCAACGCAACGACGACGGCCTACCGGTTTATTATACAGTTGCTGCAGGCGATGGGTTGTCTGCTATCAGTCGTGTACACAACCGTGTTCCCGTTGAGCGGCTTCGTCAGTGGAACAATTTGAGAACTGATAATATCAATAAGGGCTCGAAACTGATCATTGGCTATCTGGCTATGACTGCACAGCAGACAGCCGCAGCAGAATCCAAGCCGGTGCCAAAACAGGAAACAACTGTTACGAAAGTTGATATTCCCGTGAAAGAAACGGCTAAAGAAGCAGAAACGGCGAAGGCCGAAGTGAAGTCGGAGCCCGAACAGGCAGTTGAACAGGTAAAAGAAGCGCAACCGGCAGTCAACAGGCAAATGGAAGCTCCGGTAACTGTTACACAAGCCAAATCAAATGATGTGGGTGGTTTCTTCAAACCCTATTTTGATCAACAGATCCGCAATCGGCCTGTGAGTGGCACTTATCCTGTATCGGCAGGTACTTTCAAAACCACCAGTGGCTGGCAAGACGGTAAATATTACCTGCTGATCGATAAAGTGCCCACGGGCAGTATTGTACGTATTACCAACCCTGCCAATAACAAGGTTATTTACGCCAAAGTACTGGGGGAAATGAATGGAATCCGACAAAACCAGGGGCTGAATATCCGGATCAGCAATGCCGCTGCCGCCTACCTGGGGGTCGTTGATGATGAAAAGTTTGATTTGCAGGTGAGCTATTGATCCTTTGGTCGATAGCCTCGTAAAAAATCAACAGCAGTCATTCGTTTCTTTCCTTCCAATTGTAGGTCAATTAGCTCGTAGTATCCATCAGCGGCTACAAAACGAAGGAATGTTTTGCCATCAGTTACGAAACTGCCCGGCACCGCATCTTCAGTAAGCTGCGCAGCAATCGGCCGACCTTTGTAAATTTTCAATGTCTTGCCTTCAAACTCGGTGAACGCGCCGGGGAAGGGAGAAAGTCCACGAACAAGATTGTGTACTTCCTGTACGCTCTTAAGGAAATCAATGCGACAGGTTTCAGTAAATATTTTGGGGGCGTGCCTGATATTGCGGTCGGCAACAACAGGTTGCGGCCTGGCTGTGATGCTTTGACTGAATAAGCCCTTCACTGTTTCCACCAACAGCTCGGCTCCAATTTCTTTCATGCGGTCATGTACATCGCCGGCGCTGTCATCATCGCCAATGGGGAAAGCTCTTTGTAAAAGAATATTTCCCGTGTCAATTTCGTGTTTCAGTTGAAAAGTAGTGACTCCCGTCTGTTTTTCACCATTAATAACTGCCCAATTGATCGGAGCGGCGCCGCGATACTGAGGCAGTAGCGATCCATGGAGGTTGATGGTACCCATGGGAGGCATATTCCAAACTATTTCGGGCAACATTCGAAAAGCAACTACTATCTGCAAATCGGCCTGCAAAGCTTTTAGTTCTTCCAGAAATGTCGGATCCTTTAATTTCTCCGGCTGCAAAATGGGTATCTGGTGAGCAATGGCATATTTCTTTACCGCACTTTCAGAAGGCTTCATGCCGCGACCTGCGGGCCGGTCGGGAGCAGTAACCACTGCAACAACATTGAACCCTGCACGGCGTAAAGCGTCCAGCGAAGCCACCGCAAATTCAGGTGTGCCCATAAACACAATCCGACGCATCGTTAGCCCCAGATCAAAGGTTGCAGGGCCGGTTTGCTTTTGTGGAAATTGAAATTCGATCATGAGGAAGGTTTATGGGGAGTGGTGAGTGGTGAGTGGGGAGTAAAGAATTATTCCGAATAGAGCAGGTGTTTTCTTCGCTTCTTTTTAAATGCGGATAGTGCGGGTTCCCAGCTTTTGCGTATAGCTGTTTCTGATTCGCCATTTTTAATTTGTTGCCAAAGCTGATTGTTGCCCACCAGCTTGTTGAAAAAGGATGCTTCCATCTGGCCATTTTTTGGCAAGAGAAAAAAGCTGTCTTTTTGTGGAAACAAACGATAGGCTTCCATCAGCCATTTGAGTTGAATACGATTGTTTACTTCGGCCCTAACCTCCTCAACAGTTCCGCTCAAATCCCAACCATAGCAAACTTTGCCGTAGTGCTTCGAGCTCTTGGCACCTTCGTTGGGAGAAGGAGTAAACGCATACAGATTATTCGGCAGGGAAGGGTGCCCAAAAACCTGAAAAGGCTTATCGGTACCGCGTCCTTCACTCAATACCGTTCCTTCAAAGAGGCAGGTAGAAGGATACAGCAGAATACTTTGCAAATTGGGCAAATTCGGTGAAGGCTTCACAGGGAGATCATACACCGTTTGGTGATTGTAGTTGACACATCGTATCACATGCACTTCGATATGGGGCTGTCGCGGATAGGCGTGGACTAACTGCATGTCCACCACCACAGGAACATATTTGTCGCCCATGCCGGCCACCAGTTTCTCACCCACCAGGTAATTGGCGTATTCGCCAATCGTCATGCCGTACACGATAGGGATTTCCTGTTTGCCTACAAACGATTTATAAGGTGCTTCTAACACCGGTCCGTCAACATAATGACCATTCGGATTGGGACGGTCAAGAATGACCAGGGGTTTACGAAACTTTATGGCCGCTTCCATAAAATCTTCGAGCGAAGAAATATAAGTGTAAAAGCGAGTGCCCACATCCTGAATATCAAACAACAGAATATCTACGTTCTTCAAATCATTTTCGTCGGGCAGTCGTTTGTTGCCATACAGGGAAACGACTGGAATACCGGTTTCGGCATCCACATAGTTGGCTACTTTTTCACCTGCATCAGCCTTTCCTCGAAAGCCGTGTTCGGGTCCGAAAATGACTTCGATCTGTACGCCTAGTTTTCGCAAAGTATCGACCAGGTGTCGGTTGCCGACCATCGAAGTCTGATTGGCGAAAATTCCCACCCTTTTGCCTTTCAGAAAAGGCAAATAGGTATTTACCTGGTGCGCGCCTGGCCGAGCTGGCGATGCCGAATGAACGTCATTCGTGGCCAATTTTGCTGACTGCTTGCAGGCTTCTGTCAAAAGGACAATTAAAATAATGAAGAACCAAACTTTTCGCATGCTGCAAAAATGAGGATTATTGAGCAGAACGAACAGTGATTTCAACTGTTTGCCTGTTTCCCTGCGAAAAGCTCCAATTTTGCCGCTATCGGCGCGACACCTGTCGAATTGCCCCATCCCCCAATTTTTAGCTAACTTGCACCCTTTATTTTTCCATTTCTTAAAAAATAACAATGCAAACAGTAAAATCGGGTGATAAAGTAAAAGTTCACTATCATGGACGTTTGACAACTGGTGAAACTTTTGATAAATCAGAAGGTCGCGAGCCTTTGGAGTTTGAAGTGGGTAGTGGCATGGTGATCAAAGGCTTCGATGATGGAGTTACCGGCATGTCGGTAGGTGAAAAAAAGACAATCAACATACCTTTTCTGGAAGCATATGGACCTTCCAATCCTGAAATGATCATTGATATGCCAAAAGATCGTTTTCCGGAGGATATGGAAATTGAAATCGGCATGCCCCTCGGCATGAGTGATGGCTCGGGCCGCCAGTTTCAGGTAACAGTGGTAGAAATAAAAGACGAAACAGTGGTGCTGGATGCCAACCATCCACTTGCAGGAAAGGATCTGATTTTTGATCTGGAACTCGTAGAGATTGTAGGCGGATCGCCGTTGATTATAATGCCTTGAGAGGTGAAAGGTGAGAGGTGAGAGGTGAAAGGTGAGTAGAGAGAGGGGAGTGGAAAAGGGTAAGTGGAAAATGGTAAGTGGAAAGCAAGAATTGTGAGTGCGCGGTTTTGCTTTAAGTTATTAGCTCCCCATTCCCCCTCCCCCCTCCCCACCCCCCACTCTCCTCTCCCCACTCTCCACTCTCCATTCCCCCCTCCCCATAAACCTTCCCAATGCCCCCCTTAGCTTCCATCGCCGAACGCTTTATTCGATATGCCCGGATCGACACACAGAGTGATCCGCAGGCTACACGTTTTCCTTCAACCGAAAAGCAGTTGGAGCTGTCGAGGCTGCTGGTAAGTGAACTGAAGGAGATGGGTGTGACTGATGTGGAACTGGATCAATACGGCTATGTATATGCCAGCATCGCTCCCAATACGAATAAGTCGGACGTACCGGTCATTTGTTTTTGCGCACATGTGGACACTGCACCGGATGTAAGCGGAACCGGCGTTCGCCCGATTGTACACAAAAATTATCAGGGCGATGATATCGTATTGCCTGACGATACTTCGCAGGTACTACGTCTGAGCGAAAATCCCTATCTGCAGCAATTGTTTGGCCATGACCTGATAACGGCCAGTGGTAAAACTCTGCTGGGTGCCGATGATAAAGCCGGTGTTGCAATCATCATGGAGCTGGTTCATTACCTGAGCAGCCACCCGGAAGTATTGCATGGCGGCATCCGCATTTTATTTACTCCCGATGAAGAAGTAGGGCGCGGTACAGCCCATGTTGATATCAAAAAAATCGGCGCCAGGTATGCTTATACACTTGATGGCGGCGAACGGGGCAGTCTCGAAGACGAAACCTTCAGTGCCGACGGAGTGGAAATAAAACTCTTTGGTGTAAGCGCACATCCCGGCTATGCCAAGGGGAAAATGGTTAATGCGCTCAAAATTGCCGGACATATACTCGATGCTCTTCCGAAAGACCGGCTATCACCCGAAAGTACGGAAGGTCGGCGCGGCTTTATTCATCCTGTTGCCGTAAACGGCATTGCTGAGGAGTGTACGATAGAGTTCATTGTACGCGATTTCGATACACCCGGTTTGAAGAAAAAAGCTGATTTCTTACGCACGCTGGTAGAAGAAGCCGTTCGGGCTCAGCACGGTGCCCGCTTCGAGTTTGTAGTGAAAGAACAGTACCGCAATATGAAAGAGGTGCTTGACCTGCATCCGCAGGTGGTTGATTTTGCTAAAAAAGCCATAGAAAATTGCGGATACTCGTTGAAAATGGAAAGTATTCGCGGCGGCACTGATGGCAGCCGCCTGTCGTTTATGGGTCTGCCCTGCGCCAACCTTTTTACCGGCATGCAGGGTATTCACAGTAAACAGGAATATGTAAGTGTTCAGGATATGGAAGCTGCCGTTAAAGTATTGGTCGAGCTCCTGGGCATCTGGGAGCGCGAAGGTTGATGGCTGCTATTGTAGCCGATGACATACGAACCAACCCCGGGATTCGTTTCTTTTAAAACCGGCACACATGATTGTTTCCAGTTCGTTCCGTAGGCAGTTGCTGTTGACTACATGCATACTGCTGACATTGCTGGTGCAGGCGCAGTCGCTGCTGCTCAACGGCGATATGGAACAACCCAACACCTGTACCGAGTACCAGGTGGAATGTGCACCCGAAGCATGGATATCGTCATCGCCCGGTTTCAGCAATTTTTTTAAAGATCGTAATCGTGCTCATAGCGGCGAATACTGCGTTGGTATTGACGCCGGACATTCATCCAAACCCTTTTTCAGAAGCTTTATCAGAAGCAGGCTTCTTTGCGGACTGCGGCCCGGCAACAGTTACCGCCTGCGTTTTTTTCTCAAATCATTTCATCCCATACTCGATAGTATTGGTTACTATTTTGGTGAAATAGATCCGCTAACCGAGCGAAAGCCTATCCATCGGTTGGCGCCCGACGGTTTTTTGAAAAAGGAGGGAGGATTTGTACGCGACAGCAGCTGGCAGGAAGTGATCATTGACTATAAAGCAACCGGTCGGGAACGGTTTTTTCAACTGGCCTATTTCGGACGCAATGATATCAGCGGACCTACCGGCCTTGAAATGATGGCGGTGTTTCAGGTTTTTGTAGATGATATTTCTCTTGTTCCACTGGACCCGAACGAATCCTTATGCTCGGGTTGGCAGGAGCGGAGTGAAGAAATTTATGGCGAAAATGCGAGACATGAGTTTCTGCGACGCGCCATTTCATATCGCCGAAATGATCCTACGCAGCCAATTGGCCTTCCGCTGACGCGGGTTGTAAAAATCGACAGTCTGCAAATGCCCGATTTGTTTTTTGAAACTGGAAAAGCGACACTTCGTACTGCATACAGTAATATTCTCGACAGTTTGTGCCGAATGCAAAATGGCCGACAGATTGATTCGGTGGCTGTATGGGGACATACCGATAATACCGGCGCAGATACGCTGAATCTACGTCTTTCACAACACAGGGCACAGGCCGTTGCGGAATATATGCGGCAATGCGTGTATTATACCCGAGCCCGGTTTCGGGTGCAGGGATGGGGCAGTAGCCGCCCATTGACGCCCAACGATAGCCCCGCTAATCGTCAGCGTAACCGCCGGGTGGAAATACTTATTTATTACCGCGATTAGTTGGGAGGCACCAATCCTACTGAAAACCGGGTAATGGCCAGGGATTCCGTATCTTCATATTCTAAACTTTTGCATATATGGATATTGGCCAGTTCCTTGCATCTTACGCATGGTTAATCGTTCTTCTCTTCATTGTTTTCAGCAGCCTTTTTACTATCAATCAGGGGTATATTGGCGTGGTTACCATGTTCGGTAAGTACCGTCGTATTGTGCGCCCCGGACTGAACATGAAAATTCCATTGCTTGAAACGGTGGCCAAAAAAGTGTCCATTCAAAACCGCTCAGTAGAGCTCGAGTTTCAGGCCGTTACCCAGGACCAGGCCAATGTGTACTTTAAGAGCATGTTATTGTACTCCGTGCAAAATGAAACCGAAGCAACAATCAAAAAGGTGGCATTTAAGTTTATATCCGATCGCGATCTGATGCAGGCACTGGTGCGTACCATCGAAGGCAACATCCGCTCATTTGTGGCTACTAAAAAGCAGGCGGAAGTGCTTGGTCTTCGCCGTGAAATTGTGGAATATGTGAAAGTGGAAGTAGATCATTCGCTGGAGGACTGGGGTTATCATCTGATCGATTTACAAATCAACGATATTACGTTCGACAAAGTAATTCTCGATTCAATGAGCAAAGTGGTAGCATCGAATAACCTGAAGGCTGCTGCTGAAAATGAAGGCCAGGCCCTTCTCATCACCAAAACCAAGCAGGCAGAGGCCGATGGTAACTCCATTAAAATATCGGCTGAAGCAGAAAAAGAGGCCGCGCGTTTGCGTGGACAGGGTGTGGCGCTGTTTCGTAAGGAAGTGGCGGCTGGTATGACCGAGGCTGCCGAGCAAATGAAACAGGCTAACCTGGATACCAATGTCATTTTGTTCAGTATGTGGACTGAAGCAATCAAAAACTTCGCTGAATATGGAAAGGGAAATGTGATCTTTCTCGATGGCAGCGCCCAGGGCATGGAAGCCTCGATGAAACAGATTCAGGCCCTGATGGTTCGGCAGGCAGGTACAAGCGATCGATAAATACTTCGGTAAGCCTGAGCATGTTAAAGAACTCCAAAACTTAGCATCAACACACAACGCGGCATTATTTTTTTCGTTCATTCGTACGCAAGCACGAAGCAATGCGTGCTGCGTGGGTGGTTTTCCGGTTATTCAGACCTGTTAATAATAAGGGCTGGCGGAAAATGGACGCATCCCTTACATTTACGCAATAAAGAACCTAAAGTATGTTCGATCTTTTACAGGTAGGCGATACGCTGGCGCAAACAGTAAAGTATATGGCGGGCGATGCCAATCAGGATGGAAAATTAAGTTTGTTTGAATTGCTGAGCATGGGCGGCTGGATCATGATCCCGCTGGGCCTGATGCTGCTGGTAGCTATTTATGTGGCGGCAGAACGGAGCATCGCCATTCGCAATGCAGGTCGTATCGACAGCAATTTCATGAATATCATTCGCGATCATATTGTGAGTGGAAACGTATCGGCGGCACGGAGCTTTGCCAAAAACACCAATAACCCTGTTGCCCGAATTATCGATAAAGGGATCCAACGTATCGGCAAGCCTATCGACAGCATCGAAAAGAGCATGTCGAATGTAGGCACGCTCGAAATGTATAAGCTGGAAAAAAATCTCGGAGCCCTGTCTGTTATTTCCAAAGCGGCCCCCATTTTCGGATTCGTGGGTACGCTGATGGGATTGATGCAATTGTTTTCCGGCATCACCAACAGCAACGAATTTGAGGTAGGCACCATTGCAGGAGGTATTTATACCAAGTTGATCACGTCTATTTCCGGACTGGTCATTGGTTTGCTGGCTTATCTCGCCTATAGCTATCTCAACACGCAGATCGACAAAGCAGCCAATCGCATGGAAGCTGCTTCGGCCGATTTTCTGGATGTATTACAGGAGCCCACCCGCTAAAACCCGCGCATGAAGTTTAGAAAACGACATAAAGGAGAAGCGTCAGAAGTTTTTACCGACTCACTGAATGATATCCTGTTTATCCTGCTCATGTTCTTTCTGATTGTGGCTACCATGGCAAATCCGAATGTTATAAAAGTGGGCGTTCCCCGCGGCACCAAGGATACCAAGGCCAAGCAGAACATTGTGGTGTCGATAGACAATGAACAGCGATTCTACATCGGCGCAAAACAAATAGACATTACCTCTATCGACTCATCGCTGATCCGTGAGATTGAAAAATACAAAGCCACCGTTGATACACCAACTGTTGTTATCAATGCCGATACGGCCTCTTACTATGGCGAAGTGTTTCGTGTAATGCGTTTGTCGAAGAGGGCAGGAGCCAAGGTAGTTGCCAATGTGAAGTAGCCTGTCTATTTCCAGGCACGAAGCATCCGGTCTTTACCCTGCATATCTTTTTTTACTTCCGTTTGATAGCCGTTTGCCTCGAATAACTGCACACAGTTGCTGGCCAGAGGTGCGTGAATTTCCATCAGTATCATCCCCTTTTCTTTCAAATGGCGCTGCCCAAAGTGAGCCAGTGCCTGATAAAATACAAGGGGATCGTGGTTGGGTACGAAGAGTGCAGTGGCTGGTTCGTGTTCAGTTACATTTTTTTCAAGCAGGTCACTGTCTTGTTCAGGAATATATGGCGGATTGCTCACTACAAAATCGAAAGCAGGCAATGTTTCCCGCTGGTTGGTATCCAAAAAATCAAGTTCTTGAAAGTGTACCGGTAATTGCAGGTTCTCGGCGTTGCGTCGCGCTACCTGAAGCGCATCCGGGCTAATGTCGCAGGCAACAATACCAGCTTTACTCAGTCTTTTTTTTAGGGCGATGGCAATACAGCCACTGCCGGTGCCTACATCCAAAATATCCAGTTGTTGAATTGGAAATCGGCATTGGCTGATCACCCATTCCACCAGTTCTTCTGTTTCGGGCCGTGGTATCAGCACATCCTGATTGACGAAAAAAGGCAATCCACAAAACCAGGTCTGGCCGGTTACATACTGTACTGGTTCACCTTTCAATAATCGTGCAAGCGCTTCCCGCCATTGGGTGATTTGCTCTTCTGTCAGCGCCGTTTTTTGCTGTAGCATCCGTTGCTGGCGCCCCAGGCCGCTGATCCACTCCAGCAACCAGTTGGCGATGGCATCTGCTTCTCCGGCATCGTATATCTTTTCCAGCTCTAACCTTGTGTTTTGCAGGGCTTCCTGTACCGTCATAGTGGCAAACTTAATTCATTTACTTTTGCGGCCAAGATGGCGCAAACGGATCAAATTGGCAATGCTATAATGCCCCGCGGGCAGGCCGCTGTTTTTATGCAGCATGCCATTGAACTGGCGGGTCGCGGAGCCGGTACCGTGGCACCCAATCCAATGGTAGGTGCTGTGCTGGTTGCCAATGGCAGGATCATTGGTCAGGGCTTTCACCAACAGTTTGGCGGGCCGCATGCCGAAATAGTTTGTCTGGATTCGGTGAAAGCAGAGGATCGACTACTCATTCCACAGGCCGATATGTTCGTAACGCTTGAGCCTTGTTCCCATTTTGGCAAAACAGCTCCCTGTGCCGACCGGATTATTCGCGAAAAAATTCCAAGGGTCTGGATTGCTGCCCGCGATCCTTTCCCGGCTGTGGATGGCAGGGGAATCGAAAAATTGCAACAGGCAGGTATATGGGTTGACCTGGGGCTGGAAGCCGAAGCAGCCCGGTTAATGAACCGTCGCTTCTTTCATTTTTACGAAAAAAAACGGCCTTATATTATTCTTAAGTGGGCCGAGACCGCCGATGGCTTTATGGCCGGCACCGACCCTGCACATCGGCTCTTAATCAGCAACGAGTTTACCCGGCGCCTGGTGCACCGCTGGCGTAGCGAAGAAGCGGCCATCATGGTGGCAACCAATACTGCATTGCTTGATCAACCGCAGTTGAATAATCGCTATTGGCCAGGATCACAACCCATTCGTATTTTATTAGACCGACACTTGAAAGTGCCAGCGAATCAACCCATTTTTTCCGGAGGTACGCGAACACTGATTTACAATGAGAAAAAAGACGATGTTGTTGACAATAACGAGCTGGTTCGTATACCTTTTGGGGACCGGGATCTGACCCCTCTGCTGCAGAATTTATTTGAACGAAGGGTAATGAGCGTGCTGGTGGAAGGCGGAACTCAGTTGCTGCATTCTTTTCTACAGCAGAACTATTGGGACGAAGCCCGGATCATCCGTAATACTGAAATGCGGATAGGCCATGGACTGCAGGCTCCCGCTATAGTTGCCATTCCGCCAGGTTACTCCGAGCATATTGGCAACGATCTTGTTTCCTATTATTTCAATCCATTATTGCAAAGCACTACATGATACAGGGCGATTATTATACAAGTATAGAAACTGGTGCTACTGCGGAATTTCGCGATCGTGGAAGTCAGTTCATTGGTATTGTGCATCCCATTTCAAGCGTGGATGATTTTAAAGAAAAGCTGGCTGCCATCAAGAAAGAACATCCTAAGGCAACGCACCATTGTTTTGCTTACCGACTTGGCCTCGATGGGCAGCAGTTTCGGGCAAGCGACGATGGTGAACCATCCGGCACAGCCGGTCGCCCTATTCTGGGTCAAATCGATAGTAGGCAGTTGACCGATGTGCTGGTGGTGGTGGTTCGTTATTTTGGCGGCAGTTTATTGGGCGTGCCCGGTCTGATCAATGCATACAGGAGTACCGCCGCGCTGGCGCTACAGGTGTCGAGGCAGGTGCAAAAACCCGTGCTCACGCCCTGCACTATTGAGTTCGACTATACGCAGATGAACGATGTTATGAAGATTGTAAAGCAATTTGATTGCCAGATCTATCGGCAGGAGATGCAACTTTTTTGTCATATAGAAATGGGTATTCCCCGTAGCCGTAAAGACGAAATATTGTTTAAAATACAGGAGATACCGCGTGTACAGGTGAAGCAATAGTTTTTCGCTTCCGGCAAAATAGCTGTAACTTAATAGTCTTAAAGTTCTTTTATGGTACAGCATATTATCTCACGCACAGCCATCTGGCTACTGGCGATCGTTATGATCGTGTTTGGTATCCAGCATTTCCGGCACCCCAGGGAGATGATGAATTTTGTACCTCCCTTTCTTCCGGGTGGCGAAATTTGGGTAACATTCGTCGGCATTGCTTTTCTGCTGGCGGCCCTGTCGTTCATACTCAACCGCTATGTGGCCCTTGCGGCCTATTTACTAGCAGCTATGTTGTTGTTGTTCGTGTTGCTCGTGCATCTACCTAATTACCGCGATGGCGGCGATGCTGAAATGCGTCAGTTGGCCCTGGTGAATTTGTTAAAAGATACCGCAATTGCCGCCTTTGCCCTTTATATTGCTGCCAATGCTCAGAAGGGGCAAAGGATAAGGACCGTGTAGGGTTTTCGCCAGCGTATTGTGAACGGCGTGCTGTTAAGGATAGCACCCAATCCGAAGTATCTGCTTCCGGAGCGGGGTTTCTTATTTCCTAATTCAACCCCCGCTTTCCGTGTCGGAAGTGTACGGGAAGATATGTATTCTGGCTCTGGAAAAATGAGACGCTTTGCTTACAAATATTGTCAAATGAAGGGAAAGTTTGTTTTGATTTTTGTTGTTTTCTTTCTATTAATTGAGGAGGTTAGCGGACAGTATTACAGTTCAGATACCTCTACAAATTGTTCAACAATATTAAGTCAGGTGTCATACTATTGGAAGTTAGATTCAATGGCTTTAGAATGGCTGTTTATAAGCGACTTCTAAGTTCAAGAATAGGAAAAATAGCGAAGGATCAGATTATAGATAATTTGGGTAAGCCAAACAGAATAGATAGTACAAACCAAGGACTACTTATCTATTATTTTTATTATGATACTAAGAATCTCTCCCATATACAAGGAGAACCATCCAAAGTTCGTTGGATATATTTTGTTATTCCTAATTATTCAAATTATTTAAGTTCGATCAGCGATGGGCACGGCGATTATAATTAAATCAGTTGGCAAGTGCTACAGGTGCGAAAATCGATGACTGACTTATTTGAACCAAAAAACAATGAATAGTAGCCATTAGGAATGTGTTCTTTTTTATCATTTGTTTGGGATGGAAATGCTGATGCAAATCAAAAATTTCCTAATCATTATCAAATAGCAGAGAATGGTAAATTTTCGAAAATTGGTTTTGCCTTTTTTGGGGTCAATGGCCATAATCGGGTGCATGAACATTAATACTGAACGAAGGGATTCGGTGCAGAAAAAGGAGCAAATAAAACCTGATTCATTAAAAAATTACAAGGTATTAAAAATTGACACAAGCAATTGTCCGGGGTACTTCTACCGCAGGGCGCCTTTCGAGACGTATGAAAACAGCATCGCGCTGATTACGATGCGACATTCTAGTAGTAAAGACACAGTGATCAAATGCAATAAACAGGTGTTATATGTGTGTAACTTACCTGACTTTCCGAAAACGATCGGTGACACTATTTATATTACAGGAACGTCATATCAAATCAGAGGAGATGAACGACCACCTGGGCATCCTACTTTTTTAACGAAGCTGTTATTTAAAGGTGACTGAACTGCTGAGGGTGCTACCAACCAACAAGCAGGTTACAAAAAATCGATCCGCTTTATTGCAATGTTACTCCTACACCAGTTGAGCCACTTTTTCGGCGCTCATGTCGGCATTGCGCATCGAGATGCTGCGAACAACATGAGCCGCGAACTCGGAAAAAGCATCGCGACTGATTTGATCGTCGCTGGCCATAATGGGCTTACCCTTGTCACCGCCTTCACGAATGGATTGTACCAATGGAATTTGTCCGAGAAACGGAAGATCGTATTCGTCGGCCAGGCGTTTGCCACCCTCTTTTCCGAAAATATAATAGCGGTTGCCCGGCAGCTCGGCGGGAGTGAAATAGCTCATGTTTTCAACCAGGCCAATGATGGGAACATTTAGCTGGGCCTGTCCAAACATGGCAATTCCTTTTTTGGCGTCGGCAAGTGCCACGTCCTGAGGTGTAGTAACGATTACCGCTCCGGTTACGGGCACCAGTTGCATCAAGGTAAGATGGATATCGCCGGTACCGGGAGGCATATCAATAACAAGATAGTCCAGCTCATCCCAGTACACATCGGTCACAAACTGGCGGATGGCGCTGCTGGCCATGGGGCCACGCCAAACCACGGCGTTTTTTTCGTCGACCAGCAGTCCAATGCTCATTAGCTTGATGCCGTATTTTTCCAGAGGCACAATCATTCCCTTGCCCTCTATTTCCACCATCATCGGTCTTTCACCACGTACGCCAAACATGATGGGCACGCTGGGGCCGTATATATCCGCATCCATCAGTCCCACCTTGGCTCCGTTTTGGGCCAGGGCCAGCGCCAGATTGGCCGACACGGTCGATTTGCCCACGCCACCCTTTCCACTCACCACGGCAATGATATTACGTACTTTGGGCAGCACTGAACCAGGATCGGTTCGCTTGCTGCTGGTTTGTGCATCAAAATGTACGGTCACCTGAGCACCGGCATCCACATGTGTTTTCACGGCGTTTTCACAATTGCGGCGAATCAGGTCTTTCAGCGGACAGGCCGGTGTCGTTAAAACCACCGTAAATGATACTTTATTTCCCTCAATCTGAATGTCTTTCACCATGTTGAGCGTCACTATGTCCTTGCCCAGATCGGGTTCCTGCACATGGCCCAGTGCCATCAATATCTGATCAGTCGTCATTTGAGAAGTTTCTGTTAAAAAAAATAGTATTTGCAAAGGTAAACAGGGAAGCCTCTAATTTGTTGCCTTATTTAGAATTGTACTGCTTATTTTTGAAATCGTGAAGAAATCACTCTTATACCTGCTCATTGGTTGCTTCCTCGTACCCGCCAGCGCTAAAGCGCAGTTTGAATCTGTGCGCGATTCGGTGGTGCAGTTGTACGGCGTCATCATGACGGCCGACAGCCTCGTTGGAATTCCCGCAGTCAGTGTGTCGATCAAAGGACAAAACCGCGGAACCATTACCAATGGCGATGGTGTGTTTTCTATCGTAGTGCTGAAGGGCGACGAGGTGG
Organism: Chitinophagaceae bacterium; assembly: GCA_046297935.1. Classification (GTDB taxonomy): domain Bacteria; phylum Bacteroidota; class Bacteroidia; order Chitinophagales; family Chitinophagaceae; genus CAYMZZ01. The sequence goes on along the minus strand of JBKBHA010000012.1, from coordinate 61,831 downwards.
AGTTTACCCACGTGAGCTACAAACCCAAAACAGTAACCATACCAAAAACGCTGGAGGGAAATCAGTATAGTGTAATACAGCTCATGATTACCGATACGGTTTACCTGCCGGCTACTATTATACGGCCAAGGCCTACACCTGAGCAGTTTGCACGCGATTTTGTGAATGCCGATGTGCCCGACGATGATATTGAAATAGCCCGCCAAAATACCAGTGCTGCCAAACGCCGCATTTTACTACAAACAACGCCGGGCGACGGCGGCGAAGCTACCCGCATGCAGTTTAACCGCATCGCTAACAGAGCAGTGTATCAGGGACAGACACCTCCCATGAACATATTTAACCCTGCCGCCTGGGCCGATTTTATCGAGTCCTGGAAAAGAGGCGATTTCAAGAACAAAAACTAGCCCCTCTAACGGCGGCAGGTTGCCGCTTTACCCCTACATTTGCGCTAACAGTCATTAGCAGAACGGCTGCTACGTGCCGAATTACTAACGCCAATTGTATTAAAAAATATGTTGATTTCAGTTATCGGTGCCGGTACCATGGGTAATGGCATCGCCCACGTGTTTGCCCAATCGGGTTTTGAGGTTACGCTGATCGATATTTCGCGGGAGGCGCTGCAGAAAGCACTGGCAACCATTGCCAAAAACCTTGACCGGCAGTTGGCCAAGGGCGGCATTACTGAAGCCGACAAAGCCAATACGCTGGCCCGTATCAAAACACAAACAGATCTGGCGGCCGGGGTGGCAGGGGCCGGACTGGTGGTGGAAGCGGCCACCGAAAATCCGCAGATCAAAAAGAAGATTTTTGAACAGTTGGATGCAGCCTGTATGCCAGATGCAATACTGGCCACTAATACCTCGTCTATTTCCATCACCGAAATTGCAGCAGCCACCAAACGTGCCGATAAAGTTATTGGCATGCACTTTATGAACCCTGTACCGGTGATGAAACTGGTGGAGATCATCAATGGCTATGCTACTGATGCGGCCGTTACCGATACCATTGTAAATCTGAGTCGGAACCTGGGAAAAATCCCCTGTGTGGTCAACGACTATCCGGGCTTTGTAGCTAACCGGATATTGATGCCCATGATCAACGAAGCCATCCTGAGTTTGCATGAAGGTGTTGCCGGCGTAGAGGAAATTGATACAGTGATGAAACTGGGTATGGCGCATCCCATGGGTCCGCTGCAGTTGGCCGACTTTATTGGCCTTGATGTGTGCCTTTCGATATTGAGAGTTTTGCACGACGGCTTTGGCAATCCGCGCTATGCTCCCTGCGCACTGCTGGTGAATATGGTGACGGCTGGCAAACTGGGCGTAAAATCGGGCGAAGGATTTTATACTTACACGCCGGGTTCTAAAGAGATGCAGGTAAGCACGCGTTTTCGTAAATAAAAAAGAGGCCGTTCTTTGAAAAGAACAGCCTTCATTCTCCAAACCACCAAGCATTGCCCTGATTGTGGGGGCAGTGATCAGCTTCTTAAAAGCGGTACGAATACGATAAACCCATAGATACAGAATTGGCTTCATTGGGATATCCGTAAATGCTTACGGGAATTCCTTTGCCCGATGATCGCTTATGCGACATCAGTTGGATGGCACTGGTAACCAATGTAGCGGTTCCCATGGCTATATTTATATAGGATAAATTGTTCTGCGCGCGATAACGGGTATAAGTACCACTACCGTTGATGCCTGCGCTGTAATGGCTTTTGCGAATATTGGCAAGACCAAGAATTACCTGCCCGCCGCCACTGATCAAAGCCGCATAGTGCCAGTTCCTGTTTCCTACCCCGCGCAGTTGTGCGATCGACAAAGCCAGGTTGCCACCGCCCAGTATCGCACTTGGTACCGCGTAGCCACTTTTCAATTCCGCATAACTGGTCTGAGCAGGGGGAGGAGGTCCGTAAGTAGGCTGAATCATGGCACATTCTTCCAGGGTCAAACCAAACTCTTCGGCCCAATTATTCAACGCCTCCGATTGCATGTTCAGTACATATTCGTATTGGTAGCTTTTATTGATTTCTTTGGCAGCTTCCAAGCCTCTTGTTGCGGCCAACAAGAAGCCCACAGCGCAGATACGTCCTTCGTCGTCGATAAAACAGGGTCTTCTTTCGTTGGCGTATTGGCGGTTGGTCGGAAAAATGCCTGCCTGCCAGTAAGCCGACAACAGTTCGATCACCCGAAGCCGATTTTGTTGCTGACTCTTTGAAAGTGTCTGTACATCGCGTTGACGCAGCAGCCTTTCCACATAGGCCAAATGCAACTGCAGTCGAAATTGCTCGGGAGTAGCTGCATCAGGCGCTATCCCAAATGTGGCGACAAAACTTTCATCGCCAAGCACGGCATTAACCGTCTGTTGACCGTTGCCGGCCCTGGCTGTAATGCCTGCAAAGAAGAATAAGCAGGTAAACAGGAATGAATACAACTGTTGGGTTCTTTTCATATTGCCAGTTTGCAAGGCTGACAAGCACCGCAGATAAAACGTTGCACTGCGCAGGCAAAGTCCTTAAATTTGTTTTATGTATAAACTTCCTTATTTCCAGGAACAGGATGCAGCAACGATTAAAGAGTTTATAAAGGACCATCCGTTCGTTTGCCTCACCGGGGTGGATCAGGAGCAGCGACCCGTGGCCACGCAGGTGCCGGTTTTGCCGGAGTGGAAAGAGGATGAGTTGTTTCTGTACGGCCATATGATGCGGCAAACCGATCATCACAAAGCTTTTTCTCAGAATCCGCATGCCCTGGCGCTGTTTACCGGCGCCCATTGTTATGTAAGCGCCAGTTGGTACAGCAATCCGGCGCAGGGAAGTACCTGGAATTATATGACCGTGCATGCCCGCGGCAAGATTCGGTTCCTGGAAGAATCTGAATTACGAGAGATATTGCGCAAAACAACTGCTCATTTTGAAGGTAACCCCCGTTCGGGTGCCAATTACGAAGATCTTTCGGAAGCGTATATCTCAAAACTGGTTCCGGCTATTGCGGGCTTTGAGATGAAGGTGACCCGGCTCGACAATGTGTTCAAGCTAAGCCAGAATCGCGACGAGGCCAGTTATAAAAACATTATTCGCCAACTTCGGGATGGCAATGAGGCAGCAAGAAGCATTGCATCCGAAATGGAGAAACGAGAAGCCTGGACAAAATAATGAAAAGCTACCACTATAGTTTAATTATAATCCTGCTGCTCATGAGTTGCCAGGGACCCGACAAAAGCAAACAGCCAGCCGACATGGATCTTTCCGGTATCGATATACAGGGTCACCGCGGCTGTCGCGGATTGATGCCAGAAAATACCTGGCCCGCCATGCATAAAGCCATGGAGCTAGGGGTAAACACCCTGGAAATGGATGTGGTGATTACTGCCGACAGCCAGGTGGTGCTTTCACATGAGCCGTGGATGGGACATGAAATTGCGACGGCGCCCGATGGGAAACCGATCAGTGCCGAGGAAGAAAAGCAGTACAATATTTATCGGATGAGTTTTTCCGAACTCAGCCGCTACGATGTGGGCATGCGTCCACATCCGCGTTTTCCGCAACAGCAAAAAATTGCAGTCAGCAAGCCGCTGCTGGCAGCCATCTTCGATAGTGTAAGCAGCTATGCTCAACAACATCAAATGCCCATTCCGTTTTTTAATATCGAAACAAAAATATCGCCGGAAGGAGATGGAGTCTATCACCCCGCGGCAGCCGAATTTTGTGAGTTGCTGATGAACGTGGTAAAAGAAAGAAGAATGGAAAAATATGTGACCATCCAATCATTCGATCCGCGCAGTCTTCGCTATATACACGAACACTATCCAGCCATTCCCACCGCTCTGCTTACTGAAGCGCCGGTAGCAGCTGATGTGGAAACAAGGATCAAAGAACTGGGATTCACACCCGCCATTTACAGTCCGGCCCACGAAGCAGTAACCGCTTCTATGATTGATTGGTGTCATAAACAGCATATGCGCGTTATTCCCTGGACCGTTAACAGCCGGGAAAGGATTGACAGCCTCGTGAAGGCGGGAGTGGACGGGGTGATTACGGATTATCCGGATTTGGTGAGAGGTGAAAGGTGAGAGGTGAGAGGTGAGAGGTGAGAGGTGAAAGGCGAAAGGTGAGAGGTGAATGGTGAAAGGTGAGAGGTGAAAGGTGAAAGGTGAAAGGTGAGAGGTGAAAGGTTCGTAGCCCCAACGCATGCGTTGGGGCAAGCGTTGAGGCAGGGGTTGGGGCGAGACCTATAGAACAACAAACAAACATTGATGTCGATAGAAATTAATCTGCGGGGGAAGAGGGCGCTGGTGGCGGGGAGTACACAGGGAATTGGACTGGCTACGGCGCAGGCCATGGCAGCTGCGGGTGCGAGTTGCTGGTTGCTGGCGCGGAACGAAGAGGCGCTTCAACGGACAAAGGATTCATTGTCGATTGTATCGCCGGAGCAAAAGCATGGATATCTGATTGCCGATTTTTCAAAAGCTGTTGAGGTGTCGGCTGCGATTGAACAAATCAAGGCCATTGCGCCCTTTCATATTCTGGTGAACAATGCGGGCGGACCTGCACCGGGCCCCATCACAGAAGCCACGGAAGAAGCGTTTCTGGCCGCTTACCAGCAACATCTGCTAGTCAACCACCGCTTGGTGCAGGCCCTGTTGCCAGGTATGCGTGCGCAGCAGTACGGCCGTATCATCAATATCATTTCCACCTCGGTTCGAATTCCCCTTCCCAACCTGGGGGTGTCGAATACAACAAGAGCGGCAGTGGCCGCATGGGCCAAGACCCTCAGCAATGAACTGGCTAAAGACTCCATCACCGTAAATAATATATTGCCTGGTCTTACGGAGACCGCACGGCTGGCTTCTTTGATCCGTACCGAGGCAGCTGCCAAAGGAATTTCAGAACAGACCATGGCTGACCAGATGCGGGCTTCGGTGCCCGCCCGGCGATTTGCCGATGCGTCAGAACCGGCACAACTGGCCTGTTTCCTGGCATCGCCGCTTGCAGCATATATCACCGGAGTCAGTATTCCGGTAGATGGAGGCAGAACCGGTAGCATTTAAAAAATTAAACGAACCTGAAGCATGTTTTCCAATAAGAAGCCCAGCCTTGAACTGGCCCGCCAGCTTGATGCGGCTGATCCTCTTGCATCGTTCAAAAAAGAATTTTTACCACCCGGCACTGGCGGCACGCCGGATGTTTATTTTCTGGGAAATTCACTCGGACTCCAGCCTCGCCGCACGCGCGATGAAATCGATAAAGTACTCGATGACTGGGCAACGCTGGGTGTGGAATCCTTCTTTCACGCGAGTGAGCCCTGGATGAACTACCATGAAACCCTGCAGCGTTCATTGTCGACCATTGTAGGAGCATATCCCGACGAAGTGGTGGTCATGAATCAGCTGACAGTGAACCTTCACCTGATGATGGTTAGCTTTTACCAGCCTCAGGGCAAACGTCGCCGTATTCTTTGCGAAGCCAAAGCCTTTCCCAGCGATCAATATGCACTTGAGACCCACCTTCGTTATCGGCAACAACAACCTGCGGAAGCTATTTTGGAGATTGCCCCACGTGCCGGCGAACATCTGCTGCGAACGGAAGATATTTTGCAGGCAATAGAAGATCATGCAGATGAACTGGCATTGATTTTACTGGGTGGTTTACATTATTACACCGGGCAGGTACTGGATATGAAGGCGATTGCGCAGTTCGCGCGCGAAAAAGGGATCACAATTGGCTTTGATCTGGCTCATGCTGCCGGCAACATTCCTCTTCAATTGCACGATTGGGGAGTAGATTTTGCCTGCTGGTGCAATTACAAATACCTGAATGCAGGCCCGGGTGCTATGGGCGCTGCATTTATTCATCGTCGCCATCATGCCTCCCAGCTACCAAGGTTTGCAGGCTGGTGGGGATATGATGAAGCCACCCGTTTCAAGATGGAAAAAGGATTTTTGCCTATGGCCGGTGCGGCCGGCTGGCAATTGAGTACTCCTGCTATTTTGTTGTACGCAACGCTCCGCGCTTCACTGCAGGTTTTTGAAGAAGCCGGCTGGGAAAAAATACAGGAAAAGCGAAAATCACTCAATGAATTTCTATGGGCAGTATTACAGGATGCAATTGGTGAACCCGACCCTTCCGTTTTGGAAATACTGACGCCCACCGACCCCGCTGCCAGGGGTTGCCAGGTATCTATGTTAGTACACCGGAATGGGAGGTCAATGTTCGATGCCTTTACTAAGGCAGGCATACGCACTGATTGGCGTGAACCTAATGTGATCAGACTGGCACCTGTGCCGCTGTATAATTCCTATGAAGAAGTGTACCGGTTCGGGGAAATTTTTAAATCTGTCTTTCAACGCTGAAAATGACTGCCTACTCAATATACACCGGCCGCCCCAGCATTACACGCAGGGAGTCTTTGATGCGGCTGGTGTCGCCATAGTTGACAGGCAGGGTCAGGTATAACTTAAACCGGACCGAATCGGTGGTTGACAGTTGTACGTCCCACAAATTGGTGCGAAGTTGATTGTACCGCTTGATAGCACGTTGCCTGCCCGCATTTTCCAGTACATAGGTATAGCTGTCCACATTCGTCCGACCAGGCTGTGTAACCGGCTGCTGGCTGCTGCTATCTATTGGTTGCATCGCTACGTTTGCGGACGCGGTTTCAGAAAGTGTCGGTTCTGCGCTGATCGGCTCGTTGTTATCGGCTGGTTTTTGGGAAATGCGATATCCTCCCCAGATCGCCAGCGCAAGTCCGGCAAGCACTGCCACTATCAGTACTGGCTTGCGCCATCCTTCTTTCGGTTTTGGTTCGCTCAGGAAGGACTCGTATCGTTCGGTGGTTTCTTCCCTTGCCACGGTTTTGGCTGTTTCGCGAGCTGCTGTATCCCGCCGTCTGTCGGTAGCGGGGGGCGGCGCAGCCGTGAATTCGTATTCACCCGGTTTCAGGCGCACCAGCGTACCGATACCTTCCAGCACGAAGGGTTTGCCGATGTTCAGAAATTGCTGGGCCAGCTCGATAAAGGAATCGAGATCGGAAGCCGCGAGGGCCTTCATTTTGCCAGTTTGTTCGGAAATGAAACGAATGAGATCAGTAGGCTCGCGGAGATCAGTTCGATGTTGGAAGTGGATATGCGGCGGCAGGGGAGCGCTATTCTTGCCGCCAACGGCTACCGTACTGGACGGATCGAGTACAAAACTCCCGATACCGGGCAAATCGAGCCGATGTTGTTCGTACAGATATTGGGTTAGTAAGGATGTAATTTTCACAGCCTTTTGTATTAGCGACACAATATAACCAATTCGTTTCGCTGCTGCAAGTATCGTAGGGCATTATGTTTTATTTTTGCATTATGCTTACTCGCGAAGAAGAAGATTTTGTTGTTTACTGGGAAGAAAATCGTGATCGCAAACGTAAAGTTTTATACCAGCTGGCCGCGGGTCTGCCACTCGGCCTGGCACTGGTGGTTGCTATTTTTGTCAATTTCTTCGCGGGCTGGTACAAGCGGGCCACCATGATATTCCGGGCCGACTCCTCGATGTTTATCGTGCTGATGATAGCCGCATTGCTGATTGTGGTCTTTGTTACCGTATTTTCCGTAAAACACAAGTGGGACCTGCACGAAACCCGCTACCGGGAGCTGCTTGCGCGCCGCGAGTTGGGAAAGGAAAAGGAGGGCGTTGCAGCGAATGAGACCCAAAACTTGTCATGATTTAGCCAACTATTTGAAAACCTAAAATACCAACTGTGATCCGAATCTTGTCGACCCTTGCCCTGTGTAGCATTTTGTGGATGGGTGTTAGCAGCTGTAACAAAGAATGTAAACCCAAGCCGGTTTCAGCCGAGGCAGATGCCTTGATGGCCTATGCGGCAAGTAATGGGTTAACTGATGTTCAATCCCATTCAAGCGGTCTTTACTACCAAATTGTAAACCCCGGTTCAGGCGCCTCTGCCACTGCCGATTCTTATATCAAAATCACCTACGTTGGTAAATTTCTGGATGGCGAAATTTTTGATCAACAATCTTCCGCCAACACAACGGCCTGGCCACTGGCGGGCTTGATCGAAGGATGGCGTATCGGTATTCCGCTGATTAAAGAAGGTGGACATATCCGGCTGCTGGTGCCTTCTGCCTTGGCCTACGGCTGCGAGGGCCGTGGTGTGATCTCCGGCAACACCCCTTTGTTTTTTGATGTGCAACTAGTGGATGTGGAACCTTGAGCTGTTGAATTGTTGAAGTGTTGAAGTGTTGAGTTGTGTAGTTGTTGAGTTGTGTCGTTGTGTCGTTGTGTAGTTGTTGAGTTGTTGAGTTGTGAAGTTGTTGAGAAGGCCCGTTGTGTAATTGTTAAATCGTCATTTGTGAAATGCGCCCCATCGGGGCGCCTTGTCGATAGAAAGAATTGATGAAGGAATGCTGCGCCCCATCGGGGCGCCTTGTAGATAGAAAGATTTGATGGAGGAATGCTCCGCCCCATCGGGGCGCCATGTCGATAGAAAGAATTGATGAAGGAATGTTCCGCCCCATCGGGGCGGATTGTGTTGAGCTATACGAATGGAACGATTCTAAATATCCTCGACGGATCCAATCCCTCACATCGAACCCTGCCAACAATCTCTTTTTCGATTTTTTCCTTCCCGACCACTGTATTCAAAAGGGCACTAATACCCTATTAACCGCAGAGGTAACAGAGATTTTACGCAGAGGGCACGGAGAGCTGTTGAGAGTAATGAGCATTTTGTCCTCAAATTGAAAACGTCCTCCCGTTTCTCCGCGTAAAATCTCTGTTACCTCTGCGGTTAATGAGGGTGTTGCGCCAAAATGCATAATTGTTAAGAAAAGAACACCTGCTTTGGAGGTGGGTAACGACCTTAGAGCACTAATTCCCTATTTAACCGCAGAGGTAACAGAGATTTTTCGCAGAGGGCGCGGAGAGCTGTTGAGAGTATGTGGCTTTTTTGAAGCATTTGCTGTAATACGTCCTCCGTGCCCTATGTTCCTGAATCGGTGAACTCTGTGGTTAAAGAGCGTGCTGAGCCAAACGCAACATAAACCAGCAATCGTTTTATAAATTCACATTCCCCTTTTCCAACTTTTCAATCATCGCCTGCACTGACTGTTTGTTCAGATCATTCGGGGCAAGGGGGAGAGCGAGTTTGGCGTATTTCAATGCTTTTTTGACATCATTATTAGCCGCATAACCCCGGGTCAAACCCGCCAGGGTTGTGAATTCATTGGGATGTGTTTTATGATTGTAAAGAAATATCTCCAACGCTTCAGCTGCTTTCTTTTGCTGCAGCAGGCGGCGACCGTACATATGAACCTCTTGCATAGTAGCCTTTGGCAGCGCCGATTTGATGACAACCGCCGCTTCATCGCCTCGTCCCAGTCTTTCCAGAATATCTGCCTTGGTCAGAAAAGTAGAAAACATTTTATCGCCTCCAAAAGTGGGACTGCTTGCACTGTCGGCCCACTGTAATGCCTGCTCCAGATTCACATTCCGCTGCGCACACCAGGCAGCTGCCTGCTCCCAGCTCTGCCAGATAAAACCGCGCTCAGTGCGCAATTCTTTTCTGAAACTCTCCAGTTGTGTCGCCACATAATCCACTTTAATTTCGAACGGAAAGCGAAGCTGCTCCCACTCCAACGCCAGCGTCGCCATTTCTTCCCGCTGATTCGAAAACTCAAACCGAAGCCATTCTACCCGTTCCTGCATTTTTTCAGGTACAATTTTCACTCTTAACGCATCTTCCGACGGGTTATAGTAGTAATGTCCCCAGCTCTGATAGTTGCGCGAAAAAATCAGAATACTGCTGTCGGGATAGTAAGCGATAAAGAAACCATAGCATCCTTTTGGCAATTTCTGCCCATTGACCAACACATCCGATGAAAAACTAATCACCGTGTTTTCGTTGGCCCCAGCCCGCCAGGGAGCTGCCTGACTGCTGCCGAAACCGGGATTTTGAAACCCGGTATGTACCAGTTGCCCCCAGACCTGACCAGCGCGTCCTTTCAACCCCGGGCGGCTATAACTTACCGATACTTCTGTCAGACCAATCCATTCGGATACGAATGCTTTTTTGTTGCCACCACTTGGCAGTGTAGTTAGCGGAATCTGTGCCAGCGACGCGAATCCGGCAACGCAAAGAAAAAGCATCAATAACAGGGTTCGTCCGTAGCGGGGTTGAAAAAAGGAGCGGCTCATGTTCTATGATTGAAATGTGAATGATTATGTCGGGAAATCTACTGAGTTCGATTTAAACCTGTGACCTCTCTCGTATGAAAGGCGGATTTTGAACTACAACCGGAGAGTTGTGGGGAGCTCAGTTTACTTTTCTTACACCCTATTTTCAGGCAGAGATCAATTTGTGTTCGTAGGCGTACTTGATAAGGCCAATCACACTATTGGTGCCGGTTTTGCGAAATATATTTTTGCGGTGGGTTTCAACCGTGCGCTCACTGATGAAAAGCGCTTCAGCAATCTGCTTATTGTTGTATTCCTTTTCAATTAGTCGAATGATCTCTATTTCGCGGGCGGTGAGGTGTGCTTCTTCGTACTGCTTTTTTCGATGATCCGTTTTTTCTATGGCCTGCAATACTTCTTCGCTGAAATAAATGCCGCCGTTAGCTATACTGCAAAGCGCATCCACCAGTTCGTTTTTCCCCACATTCTTCAACACATAACCGGATATATCGGCATCGGCAATCATGGCACTTACCTGATCGCCATCGCCATTCATAGACAACGCAAGTATCTTGATCTCCGGAAATTTCTTTTTCACCAGCCTGGCCAGTTCTACACCCGACATGCCAGGCATCATTACATCGGTGAGCAAAATGTCGGTGGGGTGCTGTTGCAGTAATTCCGGCACCTGTTCGGGATGGGTAGTGGCAAATACGAACTCAAACTGCGGCATCCCCAATAATAGCGATTGCAGTCCGTCGATCACGATCTGATGATCGTCTACCAGAGCTAACCTGATTTTCGCACTTGTCATATCGTTTCTGCCGTTTCGAAGTTTAAGGTAAGTATTAATGCCATTTTGGGCAAATGACATTTTCAGGTCTATTTTGCTGCCTCTGGCGCCAGCGGTACATGAATGGCCACCAGTGTGCCACGACCCGGGGCCGAGTCGAAGTCGACCGTACCCTTCAGGTATTCGATACGGGTGATAATATTCTTGAGGCCGATGCCTTCAAAACGTGATTTATCCTGGGTATTGAAGCCCTTCCCATTGTCTTCAACAGTGGCGCTGATGCCATCTGCATCGCGGTTGATGGAAATATCAAGCGTGCTGGCGCCGCTGTGTTTAATTACGTTGTTGACGCATTCCTGAATGACCCGGTACAAAACCGTTTCCACATTGCTATCGAGGCGTTCGTCAAGTCCTTCAGTATAGATATGCACTTTCAATGCGCGTTTATCAATTTTATCGATAAAATCACGAACCGCGCTGGCCAGGCTGTTTTTCAACAACGCATTGGGCATCATGTTATGCGACACGGCTCTTATTTCGCGGCAGCTTTCATCTACCAATGCAATAATCTTATCGAGCGACTGGGTCTGTTCGGGGTTGCTGGCTGGCAGATTTGATTCAAAAGCAGAGAGGTTCATTTTGGCAGCACTCATCATTTGTCCCACGCCATCGTGCAGATCGCGGGCAATGCGCTGTCGTTCATCTTCTTCAGCCTTGATAACGGCCCGGGTGGCCATTTCCTGTTGATTCAGTATTTCCTGTTGTAAACGAGCCTGTTGTTTTAAACGATACCGGCGATAAGTTGAAATGCCCAGACCAGCTGCAAGTAAGAATAGAGCCGCGGCCGACCAGAGAATTATATTTTTACGCTCAATTTCTGCCTGCTGTAGCAATATGGCCTGTTCCTTTTTCTCGGTCTGGTATTTCACCTCCATATCGGCAATGGCCTTTACGTTTTGCTCGTTGAGCAGACTGTCTTTAATGCTGGTCAGTTGTTGCTGGTATTTAAATGCCTGCTGATGATCGCCAACAGCCGCGTAATAAGAGGCACCTACTTCATAATACCTGCGCAGGTCTTCTTTTTTGCGGGTTTCATTTACAATTTGAAGGGCGCTATCCAGCGAAGCCCGAGCGGCAGCATAACGCTTTAAGGCAGTTTGCGCCTGTGCCAGTCCAAGCCAGGGCGAGGCCAGATTGCGCTTGTTACCGATACTGAGGTTTTGACGTATTGACTCCTGGTAGTAATGGCCCGCGCTGTCGTATTGTTTTTTTTGCAGAAAAATTTCAGCCTGATCAGCATAAACCATCGAGGTTTGTCGGATATCGCCGCGAGATTGGTAGATCTCCATCGCGAGTCGCAATTGCTCAAGAGCTTCATCATTTTTACCCTGAGTGGCGAATATTGACGAAAGGGTTTGATAACTGATGGCCAGTTCGTTTACATCATTGGTTGCTTTTTGCAACGCGATTGCCTGTTCCAGGTGGTCAATTGCTTTTTGATTCTCTTTCTTTCGCGCATAAACGATGGCGATAAAGTTGTGGGTTTTGCCAACCGCCCTCTGATCTCCTAGTTTTTCGTATTCTCGAAGGGAGTAAAAGAAATTTTCCAGGGCCTTTTCGTAATCGCCAATGTCTTTGTAGATAAACCCGATATTGTTATAACTCATCGCGATGCCTGCTGAGTCGCGTGCAGCCTGGCGAATACTGAGCGCTTCCTTATAAAGATCGAGCGCACGACCATAATCGCCGAGTTCGATATGGATATTGCCCTCATTGTTGAGCGCAAAAGCCATATGAATTTTGTCGTTGGCTTTTCGTGCAAACTGATAGTACTGGCGGAAAGCCTCCATCGACTGGGTATATTGCCCCTTCATATACGAAGCATAGCCTACGGCGTTCCATGCTGCGGCCGACAATCGGGCCGCACCGTTTTGTCGTTTGTTTTCTTCAATGGCCTGCTGTGCATAGTAAAGCCCCGAATCGGGAACAGTCCAGCTATAGGTTTCAGCCAGCTTTATCAGGGTCTTTACAGTAACACTGTCGCGTTTGGGGGTCGACAATTTTTGATAAAGACTATCGGGCGGCGTTTGCCGGGCCAGTAAGTGGTGGGTGCATAGCAGGCAGATGCTGCAGCATAAAAGCGCTTGCTTCATACAGCGGGAAGATAAGCAATCGGGCCATTATCCAATATGCCGCCGGCGCGGTAATTATGGCGCTTTTAACCCAGATTCAGAACATCACGCATGTGGAACACACCTTTTTTGCCGGCAATATATTCGGCTGCCAGCACGGCGCCGCTGGCAAAGCCAAGGCGGTTATGTGCGGTGTGTTTTATTTCAATATCGTCAATGGCCGACTGGTAAATTACGCGATGCGTACCTGGAGCAGGATCTTCGCGGCGACTGAGGATAACGAGATCGGCGGGGTTATCGCTGGCCTGGTTTACCCAACGTGTTTTGCCCGGGTAATGATCCATTGCCTGCTCGGCAAGTGTGATGGCAGTGCCGCTGGGCGCGTCAAGCTTCTGTGTGTGATGAATCTCTTCCATCCATAATTTATATTCGGGATGGGGAGCCATAAGGGTTGCCAGACGTTTATTCAATTCGAAGAAAAGGTTAACGCCAATACTGAAATTACTTGCGTATAGAAAACTTCCACCCGTTTCACGACATAGCTCTTCTACGGAGGGCAGCTCTTCGGTCCAGCCGGTGGAACCACACACTACCGGCACTTTCCAACTGAGCAGGGTGCGGATATTGGCCAGCGCACTATGCGGGCCGGTAAATTCAATCGCCACATCGGCAGCAGCGAGATTGTCGGAAGTAAATTCGTGGAGATTCTGGTCATTGATCCGCAACACTATTTCGTGTCCTTTCTGCAGGGCAATCTGCTCAATGGTTTTTCCCATTTTGCCATACCCGATCAGGGCAATCTTCATATCAATACTATTTTGAAAGTTGTGGCCGCGAAAGGTACAACAATAATCACCATTCCTTTTCGAAGTAGATCAGAAATGACTGCGCCATATGCGGGGTTGATAGTCGGGATTCTTACCAATTTTCATGACCAGGCTAAGTCCGGTTGTACCGGCCATTTGGCTGCGGCCCGGTTGAAAACGGAAACTGAGATCGGGACTTACATCAAATGATTTCAGGTGGGCGTCAACAGCTGCGTCTACTACATTGAGTCCCCACATGATCATAAAAAACAATACCGAGTAATCGATGTCGCGGCGAAACTGATCGCGATACGAGCGAAGCGATGATTCACTTAGTGGTTTCAACTCATCTTTGATTTTGACAAAGAGGGCGCTATCGGTCCCGTTTTCGCGCATATTATATTTCACGCGGTAAGCAAAGCGGGTGTCGCGATAATTTTGCAGGTTATATACAAAGATGCCGGCGGTAGTTCCCAGTGCTGCATACACGATCGGCACTTTCCAGTATTTGCGATTGTATATCTGTCCCCAGCCCGGAATGATGGCCGATCGGAGGGCTGCCTTGCCGGGTGAATATACCCGCTGTTTTTTTTCGACCACGGCTGTATCGGATGCCAGCAGATTGATCTTACTGCTATCAGAAATTACTGGCAGATCCTGCGCGTGCGCCGATACAGAGCTGCCCACCAGTAAGTAGAAAATTATGACACGGAATACTGCCTTCATGTTACAGGATCTTAGCCGGATCAGCTGGTTCTTACGCCCATCTGTTCCAGGATCTTGGTCAGTTCATCGATAGAATAGTAATCAATCATGATCTGGCCATTACCATTTTTGCTATGTTTCAGTTTTACGCGGGTGCTGAAATGACTGGCTAAATTATCTTCTATTTTCTGATAAGGGCCACTCAACGATGCTTTTGCGGTTTTTTTAACAGCCGCGCCCTGTTTGAACAGGTTGCGAACCAGGGTTTCTGTTTGACGAACAGAAAGGCCCTTGCTGTTGATCTCTTTGAACACATACATCTGATGGTCGACGGTATCCACATTCACCAGTGCGCGTGCATGCCCCATGCTGAGAGTGCCATTGCGAACGGCTAGCTGAATATCGGGTGGTAATTTAAGGAGACGGATAAAGTTGGCAACCGTGCTGCGATCCTTGCCCATCCGCTCAGCCACCTGCTCCTGGGTATAATCCAGTTCTTCCATCATACGCTTGTAGCTGAGTGCCACTTCCATGGCGTTCAGGTCTTCACGCTGCAGGTTCTCGAGCAGGGCCAGCTCCAGCAACTCGGTATCGTTGGCCTGGCGGATGTAGGCAGGAATATCTTTGAGGCCTGCCATTTTACTCGCGCGCAAACGGCGTTCGCCCGAGATCAGGCGGTACTTGCCATTGGCCATCCGCGATACAGTAACCGGCTGAATGATATCATGCATACGGATACTCTCCGACAATTCCTTCAGTGCCTGCTCGTCGAAATCGCGACGGGGCTGCTTGGGGTTGGTTTCAATGTCGGCTACAGCAATACGCGTGATGCCGGTAGCAGTTTCCACCACGGTTTGTTTCAGGTTGCCGGTACCGGTCTTAAGGTCGCTGTCGATGCTTTGCAAAAGCGAGCGGATTCCTTTGCCAAGCGCGTCTTTATTTGATTTGGGAGAACTCATGTTCGGAGCAGTGTTTAGAATTTTAGGTTAACAGCCGGGGTCGCGGTGCTGGCTGGCAACTATAGGACAAGTGTCCGTCGATTGCCACAGCAATTGTTGCCACCAACATCTATAGTTCGAGTATTCTTTCTTCCTGCGTCATCTTTGTGAGATTGTTTTTCTGCAGGATTTCTTTTGCCAGGTTCAGGTAGTTCATAGAGCCCTTGCTGTTGGCATCGTACAGGATGACCGGTTTACCCACGCTGGGTGCTTCCGACAGGCGTGCATTCCGATGCACAATGGTGCTAAACACCAGTTCGTCGAAATGACGGCGAACTTCGCTCACCACCTGGTTACAGAGGCGCAGGCGTCCGTCGTACATCGTCATCAGGATGCCTTCAATCACCAGCGATGGGTTGAGGCGGCTTTGTACAATCTTGATCGTATTAAGCAGCTTTCCCAAACCTTCGAGGGCGAAGAACTCGCATTGTACCGGCACCACTACCGCATCGGAAGCGGTAAGGGCATTTACGGTAATCAGACCCAGCGAAGGAGAACAATCAATGATGATGAAATCGTAATCAGCTTTTACCGGCTCCAGCAGATTTTTCAACACCATCTCCCGATTAGGGTAATTGATCATTTCAATTTCAGCACCTACCAGGTCAATATGCGAAGGCAGCAGATCAAGATGCGGGATCTCCGATTTCAGGATCACATCCTTTGCACTCGCCTCGTTTACCATACAGTCATAAAGACTCTTGGTAACATTGTGCAGGTCGAAACCCACGCCGGTTGTGCTGTTGGCCTGTGGGTCGCCATCAACCAGTAAGGTTCTGAATTCAAGCACCGCCAGACTGGCGGCCAGATTGATGGCAGTAGTCGTTTTGCCGACCCCGCCTTTTTGGTTTGCCACTCCGATGATTCTTGCCATGCCGCGATTCTCCTGAAATTTAATAGGTTTCTTGGGTGCTGGCCACCGTGCAGGATTTTAATTTGCCCAATCAGACCAACCCCGGCAAAAATAAGTTTTAAGCTAAAAACTAATACTACTCCGGCACTGTTTAATTTTACAGCATCCAACTATGCGAAATTCCAGATACTGGTGGGTTTTGATCAGCTTCATGATTTTGCTCGATCTCTATGTGTTTCAAGCAGTAAAGCTGTTAACACTGCCGCTCTCACCGCGGATCCGTTTAGGGGTTCATTTAATTTATTGGGCCGTTTCAGCGCTGGCTTTGCTCACGTTGATCATTTTGCCCTACCTGAATTTTGAATCTCAGCCCAAACTGGCCAGAAGTACCCTTTTTGCCATTATTGCGGGCATTTTCTTTGCCAAACTGGTAGCATCCCTGTTTTTTCTGGTCGACGATATCCGTCGAGGGGGTCTCTGGATCGCCCAGCGATTTGGATGGCTGCTTCCGGAACCTTCAGCAGGCCAGATGCCCGGCGGTATGAGCCGCTCCGTTTTTCTTAGCTGGGCCGGAATGATCTTTGGTGGCGGCCTTTTTGGAAGCCTGATTTATGGATTTGGAAATAAGTACCGCTATCAGGTGAACAAAGTAGCGCTGGCCTTCGAAAATCTGCCGCAATCGTTTAAGGGCCTGAGGATTGTGCATATATCTGATATTCATTCCGGAAGCTTTACTGATAAGGAAGCGGTGCGAAGGGGTGTGGAAAAAATAAAAAAAGAGCAACCCGACATTATACTTTTCACCGGCGATCTGGTCAATAATACGGCCGATGAAATGAACGATTATAAAGAACTGTTTGCCGAGTTATCGGCCCCATTGGGCGTTTATTCGGTGCTGGGCAATCACGACTATGGAGATTATGTGAACTGGGATTCGGAAGAGAAAAAGCAGCAGAATCTGGAAACACTTAAACAGATACATGCCGACATGGGCTGGCGTTTGCTGATGAACGAGCATGTAGTGATTGAACGCGAAGGTGAAAAAATCGCGCTGCTGGGTGTGGAAAACTGGGGCTCAAAAGCCAGGTTTCCCAAATATGGAAGGCTCGATCAGGCTTATGCGGGTGCCGAACAATATCCATTTAAAATTCTGATGAGCCATGACCCTTCGCATTGGGATGCGCAGGTGCGGCCTGGTTACAAGGACATAGATCTGACTTTGTCGGGGCATACGCACGGCATGCAGTTTGGAGTGGAAATGCCGGGATTTAAATGGAGTCCTGCTCAATACATCTACGAACAATGGGCCGGGCTTTATGACGATGGACGTCAGAAATTGTATGTCAATCGTGGGTATGGATTTCTGGGTTATCCCGGCAGAGTTGGAATTTTACCGGAGATCACGCTCCTGGAATTTTCCTGAGCCAATAACAGCTGGCGATTATACTGCTTAAAGAAATATTTTGAATGATTCGATACTTCCAACTGCTACTGCTGACTTGTATGTTCACAGCCGTTTCTGCCCAGGATCCGGCCGATAGCTCGCGTGCCAAAAAGGACGATATCGAACTCGATGACCTGGAAGGACTCGAAGATCTGTTGCGTGATCTGGATCTTTTCCTCGATTCACTGCTGGCACCTCGCAGTTACTGGCTCATCAGTGCTTCGATGAATCCCGGTTATTATAATTACAAAGCCACCGGACTCACTCGTATTCGAAGTGTGGCTACGCCTACCTATTCTCCCATGCTGGCTTATTATCACCGGTCGGGACTTGGATTGACTGGCAACGGTTACCTAATGAATGACGAAGGCAAGTTGAATTTTTATCAGTGGAGCATCAGCCCATCTTTCGACTATCTTGCTAATCCCAATTTCGCAACCGGCATATCGTACACTCATTATTTTTCAAAAGACAGTGTGCCTTTTTATGTATCGCCCCTCAACAACGAGATAAGCGCGTATTTCACCTGGCGCAAGAGCTGGCTGAGGCCCGCCATTACTGCCAGCTATGCGTGGGGAAGTCGCGAACAACTGAATATGCGGCTCGCCTATATTCAGCGGCTCTGGTTGCGCCGGCGACTGGCAAACTGGCTCCGCGAAAATTATGAAGACAATATCAGCGATTTTTCTGTTACAGCTTCTGTACTCCACGATTTCTACTGGCTGGCGGTGATAGGTAAGAAGGATCATATACGTGTTACACCTCAGTTTCTGTTTACTGCCGGTACCCAGCAGTTTGGCATGAATCAACGCGGCACTTATTACAACCTCAACAATATTACGCGTGCTAACCTGCTTTCTACTGCCCGCGAGTTCAACCTTGATGCAAAGCGAAGTTTTGAACCCCTGTCAGCTTCGTTTAGTCTTCGTGCAGAATACGGTATCGGCGCTTTTTTTGTACAACCACAATTTCTGCTGGACTACTATTTTCCCGCCAACGAAAAACCCTGGAGTGCGCTGTTCTCTGTAACGGCCGGTTTTAGTTTTTAAAAATATTATGGCTGCACCAATAGGGGTGATGCCGGTCTGTGTTGTAATACACCGGACAGGTTTGGACCTGTGCTTTTGCAGCCAGGTTCTTCGTTTATCATCTCCATTAAAAATGATCAGCCATGAAGAACAATTATCAGCAGCATCCGCCATAGCAGCAGCTTCGAATCCGAAACGCGATACGTGAACTTTCGTAGGAGAATCGGTTACTCATAGTCGCTTTTACTTTTACAAATCATTCACAATCGCCCGGCAATAATTTTAAACTTCAATCTGTTTTAAGAATCATAATACGGTTGCCCGTTAATACAAATTAACAAGCCCCATGTACAGGTGGCATTAATGTTGAAACGAAACCGTAATCAAAAACAAATCATTTATGAAAGCTAAACTCCTTCTTTCACTCGCAGCGCTGGTATTTACCGCAACAGCTACCATGGCCCAGTTTCATATTGGCATAAAAGGTGGCGCCAATATCAACAAGATCGATGGATCATCCTTTAAAGATCAGTTTAGTTACGGCTACCATCTGGGTGGTTTTGCCGAAATAGGATTGGGTCGCAAGTTTGGCCTTCAACCTGAAGTGTTGTTCAACCAATACAGCACGACTGTATCTAACGATATCGACCATGTGTACGAAGATGTTTTTAACTCAGAGCAAAGCAAAGTAAAGCTGAACTATTTGTCGATTCCCATTTTGCTTAACTACAAATTGATCGGCAATTTTATGACTCTGCAGGCAGGCCCTCAGTTCAGCATTCTGATGGATCAGAACAAGAATCTATTGCAGAATGGTGGCAAAGCATTTTCTGATGGCGATTTCGCCATGGTGGGAGGCGTGCAATTTAAACTCAGCGTGCTTCGCATCAGCGGTCGTTACCTCGTTGGTTTGAATAATATTAACGATATCGATAATCAGGACCGGTGGAAAAACCAGAGCTTCCAGGTTTCGGTGGGACTTGGACTCTAAACAAGTTTTCAGCCATGAAAACCCGCCCCGCCTTTTGGCGGGGTTTTTTATTCTTCCGATCTGGCAGTCTACAACTGTTAAACACCCCTGTTTTTACCTAATTTGGCAGGCCGGAGCCTGCGGCATGCTAGTTGATTTTGTGTGCAGAGCGCCGGATCGTCGCATTAATGCGACAAATAGCTGGAAGAAACTCAGAGACAATAAATTATGCGTATAGACCCCTTTATGTTACAGTCAGAAGACGGGATGGACTTTTTACCAATTATTCCATTAAATGAAACTGATCAGGATGATTTGAATGGTACGGAGATACCTGAGGAGCTGCCATTGCTACCGCTTCGCAATACTGTTTTATTCCCGGGAGTAGTGCTGCCTATTACGGTAGGTCGCGATAAAAGCATCAAAGCAGTTACTGAATCTTATGGCCGCGCAGATAAGCTGGTGGCCGTAGTGGCGCAGAAAGACAGCCAGGTAGAAGATCCTGGTGTGGGCGATCTGGAAGCCGTGGGCACAGTAGCCAAAATTGTCAAGCAGATCAAGATGCCTGATGGAGGCACTACCATCATTATTCAGGGTAAAAGCCGAGTACAGATTGGGCAATTCACTCAGGAAGATCCTTTCTTCAAAGTGAAACTTACCCGACTGGCAGATGAACCTGCTCCCGAAGGCGCCGATTTTGAAGCTTATGTGGCCAATATCAAAGACCTCGCAACAGAGATCATACAACTTTCGCCCAACATTCCCAGCGAAGCTTCTATCATCTTGAGAAATATCGAGAACCCGGCATTTCTAATACATTTTGTAAGCAGTAACCTGCAGGCAGAGTTGAGTGAAAAGCAGCGTCTGCTCGAAATCAACAGCATTCGTGAACGCGCCGAATCGCTCATGAAAGTGTTGCAGAAAGAACTGCAGTTTGCCGAGTTGAAAAATAAAGTAACCAACAAAACCCGAACAGAACTCGATAAACAACAACGGGAATATTTTTTACAACAACAGCTAAAGAGCATCAAGGAAGAGCTGGGTGGCGACAGCAACCAGCAGGAAGTAAAGGAAATGCAGAAAAAGGCAGAGTCTAAGAAATGGCCGGCTGCTGCAAAAGATATTTTTAAAAAAGGCATCGAGAAACTGGAACGCATGCATCCCAGCACTCCCGATTATTCGGTAGTGTACAATCATCTCGATCTGATGCTCGATTTGCCATGGGACGAAGTAACCGACGATAAATTCGACTTGAATGGGGCGCAGAAAACCCTGGATCATGATCATTACGGAATGAAAAAGATCAAGGAACGGATACTGGAATACCTGGCAGTATTGAAGCTCAAGGGTGACATGAAAAGCCCTATTCTTTGTTTTGTAGGTCCTCCCGGTATTGGTAAAACATCGCTCGGCCGTAGTATTGCGCACGCCATTGGTCGTAAGTACGTGCGACTGAGCCTCGGTGGCATGCACGACGAAAGCGAAATTCGCGGACACCGCAAGACCTATATTGGTGCCATGCCCGGCCGCATACTTCAGTCTTTGCGAAAAGTGAAGACTTCCAATCCGGTCATGATCCTGGATGAAATTGACAAGGTAGGCAACGATTTTCGTGGCGATCCCAGCAGTGCCCTGCTCGAAGTACTGGATCCTGAGCAGAACCATAGCTTTTACGACAACTATCTCGAAAGCGAGTATGATCTCAGCAAGGTTTTATTTATCGCCACGGCCAATAGCCTTTCGAGTATTCAACCCGCGCTGCGCGACCGTCTGGAGATCATCGATCTGAGTGGCTATGCAGTTGAAGAGAAAGTGGAGATTGCCAAACGGCACCTGATACCCCGACAAAAGGAATTGCATGGCCTTAAAGGTTCCGGTCTTCGCATTGCCGACAAAGTAATTGAAAAAATTATTCAGGATTATACACGCGAAAGCGGCGTGCGCGAGCTCGATCGTCAACTCGCATCCGTAATGCGCAACCAAGCCAAGGAACTGGCCATGAAGGGTAAGTTGAAAGCCAGTCTGGCTTCGCAGGATCTGCCGAAAATACTTGGCAAGCCCCGCTACTCCAACGAGATTTATAAAACCGCGCTAATGCCCGGTGTGGCCGTGGGTCTTGCATGGACATATGTTGGTGGCGACATACTATTCATTGAAACTTCCTTAAGTCAGGGTAAGGGAGAGTTGAGACTGACCGGTAACCTCGGCAATGTGATGAAGGAAAGTGCCAGCACTGCACTTTCGTATTTACAGAGCAATGCCGCCAAGGCCCATATCGATCCTGAACTCTTCGAAAAAAGAAATATTCATATTCACGTGCCTGAAGGTGCTGTACCAAAAGATGGTCCCAGCGCAGGTGTAACCATGATGACGGCTATTGCCAGTGCCTTTACACAACGACGGGTGAAACCGTTTCTGGCTATGACAGGCGAAATCACTTTACGTGGTCAGGTGTTGCCAGTAGGTGGTATCAAGGAGAAAGTGCTTGCCGCCCGCAGAGCCGGATTGAAAGAAATCATTCTTTGCTGGCAAAATGAAAAGGATGTGGAAGAAATTGATCCCGCGTTCATCAAAGGCATCCGTTTTCACTATGTAAAAACCATGAACCAGGTATTGGATATGGCCCTGGAGCCATAGTGGTTTTACCGAACGGTGAATTTATACTAAAAAGCGCCTGTCGTACCGCAGAGTAGGGCAGGCGCTTTGTTGTGAGAAATTGCCCAATTCCTCAATTCACAAATTTTCATCTTCGTCTTCTTCCTCCTGCGCCTGTTCTGTATAACCGGGTGGCAGTTTTTTGCTGGTCTTGATATGCATTTCGCGCATCTTTTCGGCCTGGCTGATCAGGTTGCCGCGGCCCTGCGCCAATTGCTTCTGCGCTTCGCGCCAGGTTTCAGTTGCCTTATCGAGCTGGCTGCCTACTTTGTCGAAATTGTCGACAAAGCCAACCAGTTTATCGTACAGCTTACCCGCCCGTTCCGCAATGGCCGTGGCATGGCGGCTAATGCCATCGCGTTGCCAGAGGTCGGCCACCAACTTCATGGCTGGTATCAGGTTGGTTGGACTGATCAGCAATACTCTTTTTTGATAGGCATATTGCCAGAGGGTGGGGTCGGTCTGTAAGGCCAGGATATACGCCGATTCAACCGGCACAAACATCAGCACAAAATCCAGCGCATCCGCTACCGACTGGTAGTTCTTCCGGCTGAGTCCATCGGCATGCTGGCGAAACGACTGAAGCATCAAACCCTCCAGGCTTTTTCGTTCCACTTCTTCTGTTGCTGCCATCCACCGGGTATAGTGGAGCAGCGATACCTTGCTGTCTACAACAAGGGCTCGTCCGTCGGGGTATTTGATGATCACATCCGGCCGAATGGTCTCGCCCGCTTCATTTTGCGAGCTGGCCTGTACTACATAGTGAAGGTCTTTTTGAAGTCCTGCATATTGTAAAATGCTCTCCAGAATACTTTCGCCCCAGTCGCCCTGGCTTTTTACATTATTCGTTAATGCACGCGTCAGATTTTCGGCTTGTGTGCTGAGTGTTTGGTTAAGATCGAGCATATGGCGGATCTGCTCGCGCAGGGAGATGCGTTCGTTCGATTCGGTTTTGTAGCGGTTCTCAAATTCTTCCTTAAAATTCCGAAGCTGGTCGCGAAGCGGGTTCAGGAGTTGCCCCAGGCTATTTTCCTGACTTTGATGAAAGGTTTTTGTTTTTTCCTCCAGAATATTTTGCGCCAGCACCCGAAATTCCGATTCAAATTTTTTTCCCACCTGCTCCAGGCTTTGCTGTTGCTCCTGCAGACGAATCAGTATCTGCCGATTTTCCTCCCGAGATCGCTGCAGGCTGCCATCGATATCGCGTAGCTGCGCCAGCAACTGCCGGTTCTCATTCAAAAGATCCTGCGCTCGTTTTTCCCATTGCTCCGCCCGCGCCGTTTGCCCCGCCATATCCTGCCGGCTTTGCGAAAGCTCCTGCCTCAACTGCTCTGCCTGCGAACGGGGCACAAATTTTTTTTCCTTGCCTATACCCCCCAGCAACCAGCCGATGATTACTCCGGCCAACAAGGCAATTATCCAATATAAGATGTCGGGCATGCGATACTGTTTTTACCAATTTCAGTATATTCATCGACATGAACAACCAAATAATTCGAATGCCGGATAATTCAGCCTACCATCGGGGCAGGTCGAATAAAAAAATATCTTCTTCAACGCAGTACCTGCGTTTACTGGCCGTCTACTTATTGGCAAATCTGACTGCGCTTGCCCAGGCTGATTTGCTTGCGCAGACAAATTTAAAAGCAGAAAAAAAACCGAATATTCTGTTGATCATTTCCGACGACCATGCCTATCAGGCCATCAGCGCATACGGCAGCAAGCTGATGCAGACCCCCGCTATCGACCGCATTGCCAACGAGGGCATGCGTTTTGATCGCGCTTACGTCACCAATTCTATATGCGGACCCAGTCGTGCCGTCATCCTCACCGGCAAGTACAGTCATCAGAATGGCTTTCGCGACAATGTGAACAATCGCTTCGACAGCACCCAGAATACTTTTATCAAAGAACTTTCCGCCGCCGGCTACCAGACCGCGTGGATTGGCAAATGGCATCTCGGCTCGCAGCCACAGGGTTTTGATTACTGGAAGATATTGCCCGGGCAGGGTAGTTATTACAATCCCGATTTTTTGACCATGGATGGCGGCCGTGAGCGACAGGAGGGTTATGTTACCAACCTGGTGCAGGACGAGGCCGAACAATGGCTTAACCGTCGCGATACCAGCCAGCCATTCTGCCTTGTGATAGGACACAAGAATACCCACCGCACCTGGATGCCCGATATCCCCGACCTGCGCCGCTTCGATTCGGTGAGCCTTCCCCTGCCCGATAATTTTTACGACAACTATAGCGGTCGGCCCGCCGCCCTGTTGCAGGATATGACCATCGACAAAACCCTGCGCATGGACTATGATCTGAAGATGTATGAAAACGGAGAGAAGATGCTCGACTTCGGATTTTTTAAACGAATGAATCCTGCCCAGCAGCAGGCCATGCTCGATTATTATCGGCCCATTTATGCCGACCTGCAAAAACAGAGCCCGCAGGGCAGAGATCTTATTGAATGGAAATACCAGCGTTATATGCGCGATTATCTCGCTACCGCCGCTTCCCTTGACCGAAATATTGGCCGCGCACTGGATTATCTCGATCGCCAGGGCCTCGCCGGCAATACTATTGTAATCTATATCAGCGACCAGGGCTTTTATCTCGGTGAGCATGGCTGGTTCGATAAGCGCTTTATGTACGAGGAGTCATTCCGCACCCCACTTGTGGTTCGTTATCCCGAAAAGGTGAAGCCCGGCTCCGTGAGTAAACAACTCGTGATGAACCTCGACATCGGCCCTACTATTTTAGATATCGCCGGCCTGCCTGTGCCTACAGAAATGCAGGGCCGCAGCATCCTGCCGCAGTTAAAGAACACCCGCAAAAAAGGCCGCGAGGCCATGTACTATCATTACTACGAAAATGGCGAACATGCCGTAAGCCCTCATTTCGGCATAAGCACCACGCGCTACAAGCTCATCCGCTTTTACGAAAAAGTAGAAGGCTGGGAGCTCTACGACCTTCAGCGCGACCCCGGCGAAAACAACAATGTTATTAACGACAAGCGCTATCAAAAGATTCGCCGCCGCCTCGAAAAAGAGCTCAGGCGTTTGATTACTCAGTACGCCGATACCGAAGCTGCGGAAATCCTGGCCCGGCCAGTGGGTCTTAGGGCGTTTTGAGGCCTCAGTTTACGGTTTACCGTATTTGGGATATTCAGAAAGATTTGTATTTTGATGTTGGTGGGGGCAAATTTTGATGAGAGTTTTGGATCAATTGAGACTTGAGTTCCTTGAGTTTTGGTAGAAAATTCCAGAGGAGCGTTGGCTAAACGTCCTGTTGTTGTTGCCCATATTTATAGTGTACACGTCGTTTATTAAGAATTGTTCAATTCAAATAAGAATGAATGAAGATTATCGAAAGAAGGTTTACAACATGGATAATTGGCAACAGATGCATGTCCAACAATTGTCCTATTGGAGAAATCTTGTTATTATTATCGCTTCAGCAGCTTTGCCAAAAATTGCTTGTCAGCAAGATATCGGGCAGGCTAAATGTGTAGGAACAGAAGAATAGGGATTTAGCATTGTGAAATCTATGGGATTTCGTTCCAAGGTGTGAAACGGCATAATATAAATACAGGAGAACCAATCGGGTATTGTAAGTTATAACAGCTATTATGAAAATAGTTAACATTTTTTGGGAAAAGTTAGATTTCGATCAAGATCAAATTCGTAAACTTAATAGCAAGACTGACTATGGAGTTTATCAAATATATGGAAGGCACAATGCTTACGGCAAGGATGCATTGCTTTATATTGGTCAGTCTTGTGGACAGACTTTTGCCCAAAGACTGCATCAAAGATGGGAGTTCACCGAGTCGTGCGCTATCCCTTATACGCTTAGAATTGGAAAGATTGTGAAGTCAAATAATGCGGAAGATCCTCAAGATTGGCCTTACAAAGACAGGTGGAATGAGATGATTAGTAACTGCGAACGACTCTTATTGCATACTCATGCTCCTGCTTTTAATAAGCAATGTAATTCTGGATTATATGATATCTCAAACGAAATAAATAATATTCACATTTTTAATTGGGGTGACTTTGGTGACTTACTACCCGAGATAAGTGTTTACCGGTATTCGTTTAAATATTGGAGTTATGAAACACCATTGGCAGTTGACTAGTTTGCTATTTCGCGAAAGTCAATTGGCAATTTGGTGTGAGGATGCGATAATCTCGTTTGTTTGTGCACTAGCAACATTCGGTTTTTGGTGACGAGTAACTATTGGAGTCGGAACTTTCAATGTGTATTTTAGTCTTTAGTGGGTGCCAAGCGAACCAAAAGAGGGTTACATCCACATGACCAACGCAATAACTATAGCTAGATGCATTAATTAATTATGGAATCGATATCATCAAGACGAGAGCAAGTTCGAACCAAATTTTTAAGTTTGCTTGAAGAGTATCCTTCCGGGCGAAGGTTTTCGGATTTAATTGATCAATTGAAGGTTGCTTTTCCGGAATTTCCACTAGGAACATTAACCGGAAACGTATGGAACCTGGATTCAGTAATGCCGGAGACTGTTGGAAAATATTCGAGGGGCGTTTGGGTTCTAAAAAAATATATGAGTCAGACCCTGGAGGCAGATATCGCTAAGGCGGAAGTCTCAAGCCCTAAAATTAAGGAGCAGGATTTTTATGAGTCCGTCAAGAATTTTTTGGTGACTGAGCTCCAGGAATGCACGACAGCACTGGCATTGGGAGGAAATATTTTCAAGGATAAGTGGGGTACACCTGATGTGATTGGAGTGAATCGGCCAAAGCCGACAGATGTGTTGAAATTCCAGGAAGAGATTATCTCGATTGAGGTGAAAACAGACACTACGTCCCTGATTACTGCGTTTGGTCAGGCATGTTCTTACAAGCTCTTTAGTCATAAGACATATATAGCCATTCCAGATAAATCACCTGTTGATGATGTTGAAAGGCTGGAATCGTTGTGTTTAGTCATTGGAATTGGGTTGATATTATTCGATAACTCAAATCCAGCCATGCCGAGGTTTAAAATTAGATGTCGAGCCTTGAAGACGGAACCCGACATGTTTTATGTGAATCGAAATATACGAATGATAGCCGACGAGCTATTGCAGTAAGGGCCCATGCCAGTTTTATTTTCCAAGAAAACAATGAATTTTTAATATTGATCCCAAATGGCAAAATTTTTAAACACGAGGAAGGCTGTTTCTGAAATTGAAGACCTGATTAGAAACGCCGGGGAAAGATTAATTCTTATTTCCCCGTATCTAAAGCTGTCAAAAGATTTCAAAGAACTACTGAACTACCGAAACAACTTAGAAAAAATAACGACGGTAATTTTTGGCAAACAGGAGCTTAACCCGGATGAGATGAAGTTTCTCCATGGACTTCAATTCATAAGCTTAAAATATAACGAGGATTTGCATGCAAAGTGTTATTTAAATGACGAAAAGATGGTCATTACTTCTTTAAATCTTTATGAATACTCGATGGCGAGGAATAAAGAAATGGGAGTCCTTATTGATAAGGCAGACCCGACTGATGCAGACCTGTTTAACGAAGCATTCAAAGAAGTTGAGTACATAATTGGGACCAGCGTACGTTTTGAGTTAACAGCTCCCAGAGTTCCTGATTTTACAAAGCAAGTGACCTCAACTAGTTTTGAAGGAAGGATCTTAGATCAATCAGGTGATAAGCATACCGGCTATTGTATCCGAACAGGGGTTGAGATTCCCTTTAATGTAGAAAAGCCATTGAGCCATGAGGCTTTCAAGTCATGGAGCAAATATGGCGACCCTGAATATCCAGAAAAGTTTTGCCATTTTTCCGGTGAGCCTTCGAATGGTGAAACAAGTGTAAGTCGCCCAATTCTTAAGAAGAATTGGAAAAAAGCAAAAGAACTTCACGATTTGTAAGGCGCTTGCAGATCAAGGGCAAAATGTCAACAGTGATTGCCGCTATAGCGCGGCGACGAATATTAAGAATACTTGTAATCGTGTTATATTTTTTGAGGGTTTGGAATACGGTGAAGACGATCCTCGTTGTTGTCCCTCTATCAAGGTAATGACAAAAATCGTGCTACGCAATGGAAGGCTTATCGAATTAAAATGATCTGAATTTTCGGAAGAAATGTAGTTTGTTCAGATAGCCGAATAATATGCCAGAAATCGATACTATAGCGAGGTTACACGACTATGATGCGGAAGATATTTTCGACGTCATTGTAAAGCTCGAGAAATCATTCGGACTAGAGTTTGACAAGGAGGCGTTCCTGCATGTAAATACATTTGGCGACTTATGCGAAGTTTTTGATAACTACATCAATGCCCGTGAACAACGGGAGGACTGCATAACGCAGCAGGCTTTTTACCGTATTCGTTCGGCAATAACTTCGGTCTTGCCAATTAACATTGACAATATTTATCCGGAGACAAGACTTGAAGATTTGTTCCCAGTCGATAGCCGCCGCAAAGATGCTAAGCTGTTCAAAAAGGAGGTTCGTGTTAATGTACGCCTTTTGACCTATCCTGGCTGGTTGGCGTTATGTTTCGTTGCTGGCATCGTTTTGTCTTTTGCGACCTTGTTTTATGACTGGCGGGTCGCCCTCGGCGGATTAGCTTTCTTCGTGGGAGCAATTAAGGTCGCAGAGACCTTTGGCAGGACTTTAGTTGTTGAGACTGTAGGGCAGTTGGCGGAGAAGATGGCGAGAGAACACTACACTGAGAGCAGGCGTAACAAGGGGACTGTCAACCGAAAAGAGGTTACGCAGCTCATCATCAATACTTTTAGCGAAGATCTTGCAATCGAGAAGGCTTACCTGACGAAAGCGACAAAGTTCAGTTGGACTAACGAACCGGCAAAGCAAGGCCACTAAACGACCATTGAGCAGAACAAAAATCCTATAACAGAAAGGCAAGCTCGGAGTCATCTATGTTCTTTTGGATTAGTTCTGAGAAAAAGTCCCATCTCTGTTTACGGTTACCCGTAATATTTATATTCCCGAAGATTTGTATTTTGATGCTCCTGGGAGCAAATGGATTCTAATGTATTCATAAGAAGGAGCTTCAGAGTTTCCAATGCGATGCGTTTAGGTTTTGCTGTTAATGGGTGTTCTTGTGGTATTTTTTGTCTAAGCTTTATTTGAATCATTTACATTATGAATGAGAACGAATTTGCGGAAATTGAACTCTACTCAGACGGTGGTGCTGAACCCAATCCCGGGCAGGGCGGGTTTGGGGTAATCTTGTCTTATCAGGGAACTAAAAAGGAATTTAGCCAGGGCTTCCGGCTGACGACTAACAATAGAATGGAATTGATGGGTGTAATTCATGGGCTTGAGCGACTAAAGAGAAAGTCGATCGTTCGTGTTTATAGCGATTCAAGGTATGTTATCGATGGAATTACGAAAGGGTGGGCTGAAAAATGGAAATCAAACAAATGGTATCGCATAAGGACCGAAAAGGCAACAAACCACGACTTATGGGAGCGTCTGCTCATTCAGATATCAAATCATGAGCGGGTAAATTTCAATTGGATAAAAGGCCATTTTGGACACCCTGAAAACGAAAGATGCGATGAGCTGGCTAACATAGCACTTAATGGCGAACACCTGATGGAGGATACGGTTTATGAAGAAAATTTGTTTAATGAAACCGGGTTGGAGTTTAATACGTTTTCAGCCAATACGATAGTTAAACCCAACTCCCAATTGCGAAGCGACCATGTCAAAGTGAAAGCTGAGGGGGATCCTTGCAGAAAGTGCGGCACTTCAGTGATTTTCAGGCCAGCTAAAAAGAAGGAGTTTAAACCCGGACAAACTTACTTTTTTGAGTATTACTTCCTTTGTCCAAAATGCAAGACGGTTTATTTAGTGGAAGAAGCCAAGAGGTTTTTGTAGGGTCAGGACAAGACCGGCCTGAGCTTATCGAATTTAGGGGCAGGACTTTGATTTTACCCAACCGCTTTGTATTTTACCATGAAGATCAAGCCACTAACCTGCAATGCCTTCTATTGCTTTTATCGATATCGAATTTAACCCGGAGGAAAAGCGAATCCTTGATATCGGCTGCATTCGTTCCGACGAGGGTCGGTTTCACAAGAACTCATTGCATGAATTCGAGGCTTTCATAAAAGATTGTCAATTTGTTTGCGGCCACAATATTGTTCAACATGATTTGAAATACCTGCAGGAAGCGGGTTTGCAAAATATTGCTATGCAACAGGCGATTGATACATTGTATTTATCGCCTTTATTATTTCCACAAAAGCCTTATCACCGTTTGCTGAAAGATGACAAAATTAATTCGGAAGATAGAAGCAATCCGTTGAACGATTCATTGAAGGCAAGGGAACTTTTTGAGGACGAAGTGAAAGCTTTTAATGCCACGGGTGAGGAATCCAAAACAATCTTCTTCAATCTCCTTAAGAACACAGCCGGCTTTTCGGCCTTTTTTCAATATGTTGAATTCGACATCGATTTGGACTCGGGCCAGCTGGAAACGCTGATCGGGCAGGAATTGAAGGAAGAGGTATGTGCCGATGCCGATTTAACCCGATTTATAAAGGAGGATCCTGTAGCATTGGCCTATGCTTATTCGCTGATACACAGCAACGACCGATATTCCATCACACCGCCGTGGGTACTTCGAAGTTATCCTGCGGTCGAACGCTTACTATTTCTGCTTCGAAACAATCCCTGTTTGCAGGGATGCAACTATTGCAAAGCTGCATTTGATCCTCTGCAAATTCTGAAAAACCAGTTTGGTTATGGTGGCTTCCGATCCTATCATGGCGAGGCGCTTCAGGAGAAGGCGGTGAATGCAGCCATACAGAACAAGTCATTGCTGGCGATTTTTCCTACAGGCGGTGGCAAGTCGATCACTTTTCAGGTGCCAGCCTTGATGAGTGGCCGAAACGCTAAGGCACTTACGGTTGTGATATCGCCGTTGCAATCGCTCATGAAAGACCAGGTAGACAATCTGGAAAAGAAAGGAATCACCGATGCCGTAACCATCAATGGATTATTGGATCCAATAGAGCGTAGCAAAGCGATAGAAAGGGTAGAGGATGGTACTGCTTTCATCTTGTATATATCGCCTGAATCGTTGAGATCAGTTTCAATTGAGAGATTGCTATTGAAGAGAAAAATCGCACGTTTTGTAATTGATGAGGCACACTGTTTCTCTGCCTGGGGACAGGACTTCAGGGTGGATTATCTCTATATCGGTGATTTTATTAAGGAACTGCAGCAGAAGAAAAACCTCGATACACCTATCCCCATTTCCTGTTTTACCGCTACCGCCAAGCCAAAAGTCATTGAGGATATCAAGTCCTATTTTATCGCCAAGCTGGGTTTAGTGCTGGAGACTTTTCGGGCAACAGTGGCAAGAACCAATCTTCATTACAAGGTTTTCCAGAAAAACAATGAAGAAGACAAGTATAGTCAGCTTCGGTACATTGTAGAGTCGGGTGATTGTCCTGCAATCGTGTATGTGTCGCGTACCAAACGGGCCTATATACTTGCCCAGCGATTAACCGACGACGGGTTCTCTGCAAAGCCCTATCATGGAAAGATGGAAAAGGAAGAGAAAACCGCGAATCAGGATGCCTTCATGGCCGGAGATGTGCGAATCATGGTAGCTACTTCCGCTTTCGGGATGGGGGTGGATAAAAGCGATGTAGGGGCAGTTATTCATTACGATATCTCCGATTCACTGGAAAATTATATTCAGGAAGCGGGTCGTGCCGGAAGGGATGAAAACATACAAGCCGATTGCTATGTGCTTTTCAACGAGGAAGACCTGGATAAGCATTTTGTATTGCTGAATCAGACGAAGCTCGGCATAAAAGAGATTAACCAGGTATGGAAAGCCATCAAAAACCTTACCCAAACCCGGGAGCGAATTTCCAATTCTGCTCTGGAAATTGCCCGAAAAGCCGGGTGGGATGATAGCATTAAGGAAGTGGAGACCAGGGTACTGACCGCAATTGCTGCGTTAGAAGACGCTGGATATGTGCAACGTGGCCAGAATATGCCGCGTGTTTTTGCCGACAGCATTCTTGCAAAGACCGCACAGGAAGCCATTGATAGAATAGATGCCTCCACCAAAATTGAAACAGAGTGGAAGGCTAATGCGAAACGAATAATCAAAAAGCTGATTTCCAGCAAGAGCAAAAGATTAGTCCAGGACGAACAGGCCGAATCGAGAGTGGATTATATAGCGGATCAACTGGGGATGCAGAAGGAGAAGGTGATCCGGATTATTGAACTCCTGCGGGAAGAGAATATTCTGGCCCAGACAAAGGATCTTACTGCCTTTATAAAACGGGGAGAAAATAGTAATCGTTCCCGGTCGATTGCAGACGGATTCAGTAAGCTGGAAAAATTTCTCTTGTCGAAACTAAAGGAGGAGGCGGCGGTTTATCACATCAAGGAAATCAATGAGCAGGCGATGGAGGCGGGCATAGCCGATAGTTCGGTGGCAAGGCTCAAGACCATCCTGAACTTCTGGGCCATTAAGAACTGGGTCAACCGGGCTTACCCGGGAGGTTCAACTAATCATGTTCAGGTGAGCCTGACTCAGAACAAAAGTGGGTTTTCAGAAAAATTGGAGAAACGACATTTGCTGGCCAGACAGATAGTGGATTATTTGTTCGGGAAAACGCTGGAATTTCAGAGTGATGAAAAGCAGGATGATGTATTGATTGAATTTTCTGTGCTGGAGCTAAAAGAAATGGCCGAGGCAGGGCAGGAATTGTACAAGTTTGAAGTAACGATTGATGACATTGAAGATACGCTGTTCTATCTTTCGCGAATAGAGGCGATAAAAATTGAAGGCGGTTTCATGGTGGTCTACAACAAACTCACCATTAGTCGCCTCGAAAAGAACAACCGTATTCAATACAAAGAAAGTGACTATGAAAAGTTGGGGCAATTTTACCGACAGAAGGTGCAGCAGATTCACATTGTAGGTGAGTATGCCAAAAAGATGATTCGCGACTACAACGAGGCCTTGAAATTCGTGGACGATTATTTCACGTTGAATTATTCGTCCTTTCTCCGGCGTTATTTTCCGGGTTCACGGGAGGAGGAAATCAACCAGACACTTACGCCTGAAAAGTTTGCCCGACTGTTTGGCGATCTGTCGCCAACACAGCTCAAAATAATCAAAGACCGGGAGAACCCCTATATCGTCGTTGCTGCTGGCCCGGGAAGCGGTAAAACGCGGGTACTTGTCCATAAACTGGCATCGTTGCTACTGACAGAAGACGTGAGACATGAGCAGTTGCTCATGCTCACTTTTTCGCGTGCCGCGGCTACTGAATTTAAGAAGCGCCTTCTGCGGCTAATTGGGAATGCTGCGAGCTATATTGAGATAAAGACTTTTCATTCCTATTGTTTCGATCTGCTTGGAAGGGTTGGTGCGTTATCGCAAACGGCCGATATTATCAAAAAGGCAGTTGAAAGCATCCGTAAAGGCGCGATTGAACAAAGTCGCATTACCAAGACTGTGTTGGTGATAGATGAAGCCCAGGATATGAACGCGGATGAATTTGATTTGGTAAAAGCATTGATGGAGAGGAATGAAGAAATGCGGGTGATACTGGTGGGTGACGACGATCAGAATATTTACGGATTTCGGGGCGCGGATGCGAAATACCTGCAACAATTCATGACAGAAAATAATGCAACCAGACATGAGCTGACCCATAATTTTCGCAGCAAGGCTAATATTGTTGAATTAGCCAACCAGTGGGCTAACAGGATACAAAGCAGGTTAAAGTCTCAGCCGGGCTTTGCAGTTGACAACAGCAACGGGGACATATCAATAGTTCGATATAGCGGAAATAATCTGATTGCTCCGGTGAGTGTAGCCTTGCTCAACTCCGATTTGCAGGGAACTGTCTGCGTTCTTACCAGGACCAATGAGGAGGCAGAATTGTTGACAGGCGTACTGGTTAATAATGGCATGCCTGCACGATTAATTCAAAGTAATGATGGCTTTCCTTTACAAAATCTTTATGAGCTGCGTCACTTCACCAGTATGTTGATGAATGATACAGATTCTGCAGACATTGCCCTTGAAGACTGGAACGAGGCGGTCAGAAAGCTGTCAGTCTATTTCCGGCAGAGCGATAAGATAGAGCAGGTGATGGCGGCCATACGAGCATTTGAGTCGGTAAACCCCAAGCGTAGGTACAAAAGTGACTGGAGGGCTTTTCTTGCTGAATCCAAACTGGAAGATTTTGTTGGCATAACTGCCGAGGAAGTATATGTATCTACCATTCATAAAGCGAAGGGCAGGGAATTTGACAACGTATTTGTATTGGCAAATCAATTGCGCCCCAATACAGATGAGATCAAAAGACAGCTTTACGTAGCAATCACCAGGTCGAAGAACAACTTGCAGATCCATTACAACGAGCACTTTCTGGATGGGCTGTTGGTAGACAATATGAATGTAAGGAACGACGAGGCTGTTTATCCTGAACCCACCTATCTGTCTTTCTCGTTATCGCACAGAGACATTTTTCTTGATTATTTTCTCTACGTTCAACCGCGGCTTGCCGGTCTGCAGAGTGGTACTTCATTAGCCATCGTAAACGAAGGTCTGGGTAATGAACAGGGACAGATATTGGTAAAATTCTCAAATGCTTTTAAAGACAGGCTTGCTTCTTATCGAAGGAAAGGCTATGAGCTGATCTCCGCCAGTGTTAATTTTTTGGTTTACTATAAACCACAGACCAGTGAAAACGAGTTCAGAGTTGTATTGCCGAAGATTGTGCTGAATAAAACAAAACCTTGAAGGTTTTTGGGGATGGTGGATTGGGCTATTCTCTATCAATAGGAATTGGAGGACGGTAGGACGATCAGATAAAAGCGATCATAAGATTCGGGGTGGGCAGGAAGTATAATGAACTTTTTCGTTCATAATTTCAATAACATATTTCAATTTTGCATCTGAACCCCTTTGCGCGAACAATGAATTCCTAACTATACATTAAGTTTTTGAATTTTCTCATGAGGATGGCATTCGGACTTTTCTTGCTCATACTGTGCTTTCTGGGTACGATATTTTTCCGACGCTACGACGGAACTATAATTCCTTATCCGGTATTGTGGTACCTATTCTTTATTATTTTGGGTATCATTGGTGGCTGGCTGGTCGCAAGCTCGATCAATAAAAGCACTAGAAATTTTGAACGAGCTGTCAACGCTGAGGTTGAAAGACTCAAAACTAAAGCGGAAAGGATTCAGTTAGACTTTGATAAATGTGAATTCAAAAGCGGCTCCTATTCACGCGAGGTGGAGGATGCAAACATGAGCCCTATTCATCTTTTCGCGCCAACTTATTTGGAAGATATGGATAAGAAGGTTACCGAGACCGTCCATCAATCTTATTTGATTTATACCGAAATCATTAATGGGGATACCTGCCAATTTATCAGCCAATCTTTCCCAATTGACCTGACAACGCTTAAATATTATGTGCTGAATAATAGTATTGCTCTTTATGTTGACAGGTTTAATCGGAAGAAATATGTGTTCGAACTAAAGAAATAATCCTGGAAGGGTGGATGAGGGTATGTTCATCCTATTCGTCGGCTTTATATACCGAATACAAAGCATATTAAATTTGTCCATTTACCATTTTGTTCGACCTCCAAAAAACTATCACTCCCTTCAGGTCTATCGACGCCACCTGTGCCTGATTGGATGACCCGTTGAGTTTGTTGCCAAATCCCTCCTCGGAGTGCCATTTTTTGCATATGCTGAAATTGTTGTTAACGGTATTCTCCTGAGTGAGCGGTGCCCGGGGAAAAAATGCTATTTTCACTAACTAAACGATGCTTTATGAACCATTCCAACGTTAAGTTGACAGTCCCTTTTTTTATGGTGACAAACATGGTTAAATCGCTCGATTTTTATGTGGAGAGATTGGGGTTCACCATTAGGGATAAATGGGAGCCAAGCGGCACAATTGAGTGGTGTCGGCTTGAGTTGGACGACGCGACCATTATGCTTCAGGAATATCGGCTAACTCCGCCGGTCGAAAAATTAGGGGAGGGTTTAAGCGTTTATTTTATTTGTGAGGATGCATTGACCATTTACCGTGATATTGTATCCAGAGGAGTTAAGCCCGATGAGCCATTTGTAGGCAATCATATGTGGGTGGTAGGCATGAAGGACCCGGATGGCTACAATATCCTTTTTGAAAGCGCTACCGATGTGCCTGAAGAAACGCTTTATTCCGATTGGAAGAGGTCGGCCAATATCAACTAAGCTTTTATAGTTGTTTTACAGTTCCTGCTTATTTTTAAGCGTTGGCAGTATTGCCATTAGCACAACCCGGCAACATGATCGAATACATAATTATTTGCCTTTTCGCTTTATTAGGTTCCGGACTGACATTTTTTTCTGGCTTCGGGCTGGGAACTTTGTTGGTTCCCATATTTGCTATCTTTTTTCCTATTGACCTTGCCATCGCGTTGACCGCAGTGGTACATTTCCTCAACAATATTTTCAAACTGACTCTAATTGGGAAAAATGCGAATCGTCGAATTGTTATTAGGTTTGGATTTCCAGCTATTCTCTCAGCATTTTTTGGTGCGTACATACTGACACTTATCGCCGACATTGCACCAATCTACACCTATACTATTTCTGACAGATTATTTTTCATCACTCCGGTAAAACTGACTATTGCAATTTTGCTGTTTGTCTTTTCTCTGTTTGACATTGTACCGAAATTTGCCAGACTTAATTTTGACGAAAAACATATTCCGTTAGGGGGACTATTAAGCGGATTTTTTGGCGGACTTTCCGGGAATCAGGGAGCTTTAAGAACTGCTTTTTTAATAAGGGCCAATCTGACAAAAGAATCGTTTATTGCGACTGGCGTTGTTATAGCAGTATTAATTGACGTTTCCAGACTAACTGTTTATTCCGCTGACCTTTTCAAGGTTGGAGACAGGATCGACTATATGCTATTGATTTCGGCGACGCTTTCTTCTTTTGCCGGAGCCGCAATAGGGAATAGAGTTCTTAAAAAGATGACGATAAAAACCCTGCAGCGAATAGTTGGTGTCATGTTGTTGATTTTTTCGGTATTACTCGCTTTTGGAATTGTATAACTAAAACAAAGGACGTCCGCAAAATACGGTACAACGGCAGGCGGTTCGAGGAATTTTTGTGCCACCTGGTTCGCTGTTGGCAAATTAAAACGGAAAATGGGACCATTATTTCTCCACCCAGTTTTTATACCTGCAACCATGCAGATAATTCGAACACCCGTAGAAACTCCATTCAATTTCGGTGCCCGCAGCCTGGAATTTAAGCGAGTATATAATTTAAATCATCCGGAAAATATCGAGTACAAGAAGCGAAATCCGGGTGCTGATTGAAACACTGACGAACTAATTCGGGAATTTATATACATCCGCTGTTCAAACAACCCAGGCGTTTGTGAAGTCGCTAAATTTCTAAATCTCCGATGTTCCCTACCCCCCCCTTTTTTTCGCGTCCACCAATCTTGTCATCCTCGCCATCCTCCCATATTTTCATTCCTTTAATCTTTTCATCCTCGCAATCTTACTAGTCCCACTAATCCCACTAATCCCACTAATCCCACTAATCCTAATAATCCTACCAATCCTAAAAATCCTAATAATGCTTATATTTAACTAGCGGCGACCATTCGTATTTCTGCCGTTTGATTCTGTTAATTCTGTTATGGGTGTTTCGAAAAGCGCCACCGGGCGAACCAAAACTATCTGGATGAAAATTTTTTATGCAGCGGGTGCCGGCCTGCTGCTTTGTGTGCTTAGCTGGCTCGCGATCTTGATTCCCTACAATTTTGCTTTTGAGGAAACACAATTATCAGCCCAGGCCGGTTTGTTGAGGTTGATGCGCAGCGAACCGGCGCCGCTCGATTCCTTCCTTTTTATTGACGTAAGCAAAAATAAAAAGCTGGTACCATTTGAGAGTGGGGAAGGGCAGGAGTTGCAAACGGATCGCGACAAATTGCGGATTCTTTTCGAAACAATAGCGAAGCAGTCAACCCAAACTCATCGGTCGATTGTTTGCGATATCATTTTCGACAAGCCCGGCAAGTCAGATCAACGGCTTGAAAAGGCTTTGCTGGCTACCAAAGATCTCCTGATACCATACGGTGAAGTAGACGGGGTGGCTGCCATGCCTGTTTTTGAGGATGTGCCGCGTGCCTATGCGGGTTACGATGTGTCGAGAGGTCCACAGGCTTCTTCCAAATTTCTGAAATATCGGCTTTGGCCGGGAAGCGATAAAACCATTCCCTGGACGCTATTCGAACGCTGGCAGGGTGTGCAGGGCGACAAACATCTGGGATTTATCTGGCTCAATGGCCGGGCCTATATGCAGAACCTGATTCCGGAGATTCGGATGATGCCCGATCAACTGATCGAGTCCGGTGGCAACCGGGTGCTTCCATTGGGGGAGGTTATAAATCTTCTGTTGGCAAATGATTCTCTATTTTATGAGGAGCTGTTAGCCAACAAGCATATTTATATTGGAGATTTTTCAACCGACCTGCACGATACTTATGCGGGCACTATGCCGGGTACCTTGATACTGGCCAATCTGTACTGGAGTGTGCGGGAAGGCGACGGCAGGGTAAGCTTTGGCTGGCTCCTGTTTTTATGGGTTGCTTTTTCCCTGGTTTCTTATTTCATATTATATCCACCGGAATTTTTGGAGAAACGTACGCGAAAAATGGAACAATACTGGTTGGGCATGTTGCTACTTTGTCTTTTGTCGCTAACCCTCTTGTTCTGGCTGGTCTCTTTTTTATCGTGGTGGTGGTTTTCCAAGCCGTTGGATATTGTATTTGTAACGCTGGCATTTACCATCTGGGTAGAAGTGCGAGCATTTTTGAATCGGAATAAAAATAAATCATGAAATGGTGTTTGTTAATATGCTGGTTGACGCTGGCGGCTCCTTCAGGTAGCGATACTTATTATGTGTCGCATGTGAAAGGAGAGGTTCGTCGTGCCGGAGCCAAATCAGTTTTAAAATTGGGTGAAGAGTTGAAGCTGACCGATAGCCTGAAGTTTGGTTCGCCGGCCGATCTGGTAGCGGTCATCAACCCAAGCCGGGGCCGGTTTGTAATCAGGGCGGGCAATAATCAGGCGCCCGTATCGAAGGCACCGGGACTGATTGTATTGATCAGCGAAAATCTGATACCAGGTAACGAAACGAAAATAATGGGCTCGCGCTTTGGAGGTGCCGGGGATCTGCCTGCTCTACAGAATTATCTTCTGCTTTACGGCTCAGAAAAGGGTTATCGCTTTGCATTGTTGGATAGTTTCAGGTTGGAACTGGGCGGAGACCTGCTAAAGAATCAAGGAAACAATTTCTTCTATTTACAATATTTGTATAAAGGCGAAGAGATCAATAAACGGCTCCGCATTTCAAAACAGGCGGATGAGCATTTCCTGGTTTTTGACCGCGATATTTTTAAGATCGATGGAAAGATGGTCGAGCCCCCGGCCATTACCGATGCAAGGTTGTTCTACTATGAAGCTGCGACAGACAGTTCCAGGCCGGTCAGCAGGTTACAGATATCGTCGGCAACAATAGCCACGCTTAAGGCTGAGCTGACAGTGTTACGTCCGGCTTTGCAGGAATTTTTTTCTGACCATAATCACTCAGACTCCCTTGTTAGCCGGCAGCTTTACTCGCATATCTACGAGAACTATGGAGAAATGGATAGGAATTATTTTCAATTATTTGGTATAAAATAAACTTTAAGTTCGATGGTATTTCGCAAGCTGAACCTTGTCCTGAAAATTGCTCTCTTTTTTCTGGTACTACAAACTAATGCACAACAGTTTCGTCCGGATGTACAGTTTCCTACGGGATTACCTGCAAACGTTAAGACGAGGTTTACGGTGTCGCCGCGCAATAGCTATTTGCTGGCCAGCACTGAAAACGGCGAATACCTAGTTTGGGATTTGAGAAACAGCAAACAGATGTTGAGTATCCGACCCACTCTTGGCGGAATGGACGATGCATTCATTTACCTGCCTTATGCCTGCTTTTCGCCCGATGAACGGTACGCTTTGCTGCCCGAGTTCCCCCTGGGAAATTACATTCTATACGATTTGCAGGCACAAAAAATTGCCCACCGGTTCGTTCCTTTCGACGATGAAAATGAAGAACATTATACCCATGCGCAGTTTTCGGCCGACGGGCAGCAGATTCTGCTGATTTCGCAGTCGGCTTCCAATCATCAAAATTCAATGCTCCGCCTCTTCGATTTGAAGGGCGAGTTCATTAAACTTCGTCAATTGAAATTGCCAGCCATGATCGACAACAATAGTCTGGCGGTAAAGATATTGTTGGGGAAAATGGCCAAACAACTGAAGCGGGTCGCCATTATTCAGCAAATAGCGTTTTCGCCAACGCTTGAACTGCTGTATCTGCACATGGCCAACAATGGAGTGTATCGCGTTGATTTCAATAAAGGAACCCGGTACACCGAAACGCTTGTTTTAGGCGCATCGCAACAACTACCGGTTTTTAACTATACGCCTTCCATAGCGGCCATGCAGTACCGCAATGGGAGGTTGTTTGTTGAAACGGAAAAACGGGTTCGCACCGTAAGTGGGTGCAATGAATTTTACGACACCATATATGTTGTGGATGCAAGTGGTAGCCGAAAAGAAAAGACAATATTAGGGCGGGTAATGGGACTCTCGGTAAATGAACGATCCAACGGATTTCAGAGCGACCCTATTACCGCTGATGCCAGCCTGTCACTTTATTTTGATGCCGTAAACGCCAAAGGGCCTGATGACCTGGTGGTTGCGAAAGATATTCTGACTGATCAACCCTTGTTTTCTTATCGGCGTGGTCAGCCATTTTTTTATAATACCCAGGGCGAGTACGAAGGCGGTTCGCTCAATGGCGGGTATATACTGGCTGTGTCAGATGATCGGAAAACGATGATTGAAAACACGCGCGAAGTATTGGTACACGATTTAGAAAGCGGTCGCCTGAAAGGGGTGGTTTCGGCCACGCGCGGATTGTATAAAATGGCCGAACCTATATTTCTTGACAAAGAGCGTGTACTTTTTCCCAAATTATTTCAGGATGCTTTCTTATACAACCTGGGCAATGCTGAAATTAGTCGATTGCGCAGTGAGTTGAACTGTCAGGACACCGCACGAAACGGTGCCAATGTATACTTCGACTGGGATCCAACTGTTCGAATCGGATTACGTACGGCCAGTCTATCGCTTGATAAAAAGCGGGTATTGCTAGCTAATATGGTGCCTAATGATATTTGCGGGAAGAAAGATGATAAATATATTGAAGTTTGGGCGGCCGATAGCTTGCGGATGATGCAACGTTTTCTTTTCTCCGATCCTTACTACACCTATTTTCTGACTGAAGCCGGGCACCCTCAACGTTTTCTGGTCAATCATCAACTGGTTGACTTCAGCCGTTCGACGAATGCACAGGTTACACCGCTATGGATTATTCAGAAAAAGGACACTTTTTTTGCGCACAACCCGGTTTATCTTGAAAAGGAAGGAAAGATTTTTAGTGTGTTGGCTACAAGAGCTAATCCCGGTAGTCCCAACTTAATTTTTGCGTTTTGGGATATGGATGGAAAACTCTTAAAGTCATTTGTTCATAAGCGTAAAAAAAGTAAGCTCGACATGCAGGCTTTTTTGTTTGAAGCCCTTCTCTCGCCCAATGGCAAACACCTGCTCTATACGTTATATGATGGTGAAATGGGGATCTTTGATATCGCGGCCGGCAAGGTGAGCAGAACATTCGATGCCGGCGGCTCCACCTACTTTAAAAAGTTCGGTTTGAAGCATGCCACTTTCTGGGGTGTACAGGCTGCTTGTTTTATCGACGATAACAGAGTTGTTACTGCTGGCAGCTTTGGCGATATTCTTTTGTGGAATATTGCTGAAGACAAGCCATTGCGGCAAATTGGACCTGCGAACGCCGTGGGATGCTATGCGCTTTCGCCTTCGCCCGATGGGCGGTATGTATTTGCCGTGATGGCCGACAAGACGGTGCAGTTGATCGACCTTGAGCAGTCCGACCCTCTACTGAAAATCGCCGCCTTCGACTACGAGTCTATCGCAATTGTGAACAAAGAAGGATATTATACGAGCAACAAAAAAGCCAATCGTTATCTGAGTTTTGGTTATGGAGGTAAGGCCTACGAGTTTTCGCAATTCGACTTACAACTTAACCGGCCCGACAAAGTGTTGGCAAGTACACAATTGGGCGATCCGACAAGAGTTGCCGAGCTGAAGTCGGCCTACGAACGCCGGGTACGCCAAATGGGACTGACCTTAAAAGATGCTGAAAACATTAACGGTACCGGACCTGAACTAAAAGTACTGCAAATGCCAGCCAGCCTGCGGGTGAAGGACTCAACTGCGGTCACATTTCGCATACAGGCAACCGATAAAATCTCGGCCATCAATAGGATTTATGTATCGGTAAATGGTACACCGCTTTATGGTATGGCTGGCCGTAAGCCGGAGAAAAGCGGACAAAAAGAATGGACCGGTACTTTAAAGATTCCCTTGTCGGCCGGTCGTAATGAAGTGACCATGTCGGTTATGAATGATGCAGGAGTGGAAAGTCTGAAAGAGAATTTTGTAGTGGAAAATACCGGCCGAATCCGAAAACCTGATTTGTATATTCTGACTATTGGAGTAAGCAAATACCAGCAGGCTAAATTTAATCTGACCTATGCCGATAAAGACGCGACTGATTTGGCGGCCTTGTTTCAAACAAAAAATACAAGTTATGGAAAAGTAAACCTGCAAACGCTGCTGAATGAAAAAGCTACGATTGAAAATATCATGAAACTAAAAACCTGGCTGGCAAAAAGCCAGGTTGATGATCATGTGTTGATTTTTTATGCCGGCCACGGTAAGCTCGACGATAGTTTGCGGTATTATCTGGGTACTTATGGCATGGACTTTAGCAAGCCTGCCAAATCCGGACTTGCATTTGAACAACTGGAATCGCTATTAGATAATATTCCTGCGCGTAATAAAGTAATGCTGGTAGATGCCTGTCATTCGGGCGAAGTGGACAAAGAAGCCGGCTGGGTGACCCAGGCTGGAGAAGGTATTAAAGGAAAAGTGAAGTTGCGGTCGGGCGATAAGGGTTTCGCATATGGCAATGCTGCTGCCCAGCGCAGCTATTTGTTGATGAAAGATATTTTTACGGACCTGCGCCGTAGCACCGGTGCCACCATTGTTTCCTCCGCGGGAGGGGCAGAATTTGCCTGGGAAGGGCCAGACTATCAGAACGGCGTTTTTACTTTTTGCCTTTTGAAGGCCCTGAAAGAGAAAGCTGCTGATGAAAACAAAAACGGTTCGACCAGCGTATTGGAGCTGCAGGCTTATCTGCGCCAGGAGGTGGCTGAACTTACCGGAGGCCGGCAGCAACCAACCATTCGCACTGAAAACCAACTGGTCGACTTCACCATCTGGTGATCTAATGGCCGACGGCAGTGTGAA
This sequence comes from Chitinophagaceae bacterium, assembly GCA_046297935.1. GTDB lineage: Bacteria > Bacteroidota > Bacteroidia > Chitinophagales > Chitinophagaceae > CAYMZZ01. Next base: position 17,737 of record JBKBHA010000012.1, on the reverse strand, counting down.
CTCTTGTCAGGTTTTTAGCTAAAAAAATTTTGAATCAATGTCCATAATCCCAAATTTCTCAATTTTCCCCAACGCCAATTTTCCACATTCACAAATCCTCCAAAGTACAATCCTCCAATTCCTGGATTTAAAATCCGTCAATCATAAACTCTTCAAATCCTAAAATCCTGGAAGCCTAAAATCCTAACATCCTAGAATCCGATAATCCTATAATCCTAAAATCCTGGCACCCTAAACTCTTCAAATCCTTAAATCCTGTAATCCTAAAATCCTAATATTTTTTTGGACGGAATAAGGGGTGCCCTTATCTTTGCACTCCCTTAAAAAACGGAGAATTGGCCCGTTCGTCTAAGGGCTAGGACACCACCCTTTCACGGTGGTGATACGGGTTCGAATCCCGTACGGGCTACAAGGACCCCGGTCGACCGACCGGGGCTTTTTTTTGTACAAGACGCAGTGGAACTGTCGGAGGGTTTTCGTTGAAAACACTAACACTCCGGTCTCACAACATTCTAACGGTCGTTCATTGATTGTCAGACCAATCCTTCGAATAAAACAGACTCATGTATCAGAATGAATATCTGTTCATTTAGAGCCGCCTCAGCGGAAGCTAACCGTTAAATTTCCGTAACTTCGGCACTCAAATTTTAAAATCATTCGAAATGAGCACAGTTAAAGTTGCAATTAACGGCTTCGGTAGAATCGGCCGCCTGGTATATCGCCAGATCTATAAGATGGAAGGGATCGATGTAGTAGCTATCAACGACCTCACCAGCCCGAAAGTTTTGGCCCATTTGCTGAAGTATGACAGTGCACAGGGACGCTTCGATGCCGATGTGAAGGCAGGCGAAGCATCGATATCGGTTAACGGTGATGAAGTAAAAATATATGCCCAGAAAGATCCTGCACAAATACCCTGGAAAGACCATGGTGTAGACGTAGTGCTGGAGTGCACGGGCTTTTTCACCGATAAAGACAAGGCAGCAGCCCACCTTACAGCGGGTGCCAAGCGAGTGGTGATCAGTGCACCGGCAACAGGCGATCTGAAAACGATCGTGTTCAACGTAAACCATCAGATACTCGATGGCAGCGAGACAATTATCAGCTGTGCGTCCTGTACTACCAACTGCCTGGCGCCAATGGCACAGGTACTGGACGAAAAATTTGGAGTGGTGAATGCGCTGATGACTACCATCCATGCTTATACTAACGACCAGAATACACAGGATGCGCCTCACCCCAAAGGAGACCTTCGTCGTGCACGCGCAGCAGCTCAGAATATTGTTCCCAACAGCACCGGCGCCGCCAAAGCAATTGGTCTGGTATTGCCCAACCTGAAAGGAAAGATGGACGGCAGTGCCCAGCGTGTACCAACCCTTACAGGTTCGTTGACAGAAGTAACTGCTGTACTTGGTAAAAAGACCACTGTAGAGGAGCTGAATGCCGCCATGAAAGCTGCCTCGAATGAAAGCTTCGGTTACACTGAAGATGAAATTGTGAGCAGCGATATCATCGGTATTACTTATGGCTCACTGTTCGATGCCACCCAAACCCGTGTACAAACGGTGGGCGATACTCAACTGGTACGTACTGTATCCTGGTACGATAATGAAATGAGCTATGTAAGCCAACTGGTTCGCACCGTGAACTATTTCGCCAAGCTGATCGCGAAATAAAAGCAAACTGGAGAATTGGGTGATGGTATAATTTGGACAAAAGCGAATAACCACGAATTGATCAAATTATCCCATCACCCAATTCTCAAATTCACAAATATTCCTTTTACTATTTAATTCTCGTTTCTTGTCTTTCAACACACACAACTTCGCCGGACAGCGCGCTTTGATGCGTGTCGATTTTAATGTGCCGCTGAACGATCAGTTTCAGATTACGGATGATACTCGAATGCGGGCTGCTTTGCCAAGCATACAAAAGGTATTGGCAGATGCTGGCAGTGTGATCCTGATGTCACACCTGGGTCGGCCCAAAGATGGGCCCACTGATAAATACAGTTTGCGCCACCTGTTGCCACACTTAAAAGAACTGCTACCGGGAGTTGAAGTGAAATTTGCGGAGGATTGTATAGGTGCTTCGGCAAAGGAGGCAGCAGCAGGTTTACAGGCCGGACAGGTGTTATTGCTGGAAAACCTTCGTTTTTACAAACAGGAAGAAAAAGGCGATGCAGAGTTTGCCGGCAAGCTGGCCAGCCTGGGTGATGTTTGGGTAAATGATGCTTTCGGTACCGCCCATCGCGCGCATGCGTCCACTGCAGTGATCGCGCAGTTTTTCCCCCGCGAAAAGCGATTCTTTGGTTTGTTGATGGAAGGCGAAGTGCAAAGTGCTGAAAAAGTATTGCATCAGGCCGAGAAGCCCTTTGTGGCAATCATTGGCGGAGCAAAAGTGTCGGACAAGATATTAATCATTGAAAACCTGCTCGAACGTGCTTCCGACATTATCATTGGCGGCGGCATGGCGTATACATTTATGAAGGCCGCTGGCGGCCAGATCGGAAAATCGCTTTGCGAAGACGACCGGCTCGATACGGCTCGTGAATTGCTGGCCAAGGCAGATGCTAAAGGCGTGTGCATTCACCTTCCTTCTGATTCAATTGTTGCCGACCAGTTTTCGGCAGAAGCAAACACCAGCACAGCGCCCAGCAATCATGTGCCCGAAGGCTGGATGGGTCTCGATATTGGCCCCAAGGCTATTGAGCAATTCCAGAACGTGATCCATCAATCGCGTACTATACTTTGGAACGGTCCGATGGGTGTATTTGAGATGGAAAAATTTCAGCTTGGCACCAAGGCCATCGCCACTGCAGTGGCAGAAGCTACACAAAACGGAAGTTTTTCGCTTGTGGGCGGAGGCGACTCGGTAGCGGCTGTAAATCAGTTTGGTTTTGCCGACAAGGTGAGTTATGTGTCTACCGGTGGCGGAGCCATGCTCGAATATTTCGAGGGCAAAGAACTGCCCGGCATCGCGGCGGTGAAAAGCTGATTATCCCCACAAAGGTATTTTTGCTAACTTTACGGCCGGTAGCAGGCCCAACCTGTTATTGTCCTAATCAACCTCATTATGAAATTTTCACGTGCCTTTTTACCGTTGGCTGTAGCCGCGAGCATTTTAGTATCCTGTCAGAAAGAAAGGGGATTTGCAGAAGACGATGACAATTCGGGCGGAGGTCCGGGTACAGTAGAGTTAAGTGGCACCTGGCGTTTTGTAGGAATGGTTGCCCAAACCGGGAGTGATATCACACTGTCTGAGTCCGGATCTACGATGCGTAACACTGCCGTACTCGACTATATCGGACTCAATACAAGCGGCACAGTAAAGTTTTCTGGAAACACCATGACTACCACCAATATTGCGTACGACATGGAAGGCGTTACGGTTAGCCGTCTTTATACCGATGGAATTTTGATTACCGAGCAATCCACTGATGCTGAAGGAAGCGTTCCTCCCACCAGTGGCTCCAGCGATTTTGTGAGAGTGGGAGCCGACTCATTGAAGTTTAACGGAGTTCCGTTTGTAGCAGGCGCACCCGGCGGCATTAATCCGCCTGCTGGCACCATCAATATGGGCGCCCGCTATCGCATGAGCAACGACACACTGTATATGCGTTTTCGGTTCGACGACGATATGCCATTGCCAGATCCATCATTTACCGGTACTATGCGGATTTTCGGTGATATGACGGTAGCGTTGAAAAAGTAAACGCGAAAGTTTGCTCCGGTTTATCTCGGCTCTATCATCACAATCTTATCATTGTTTCCATTGCTGCTGGCAAGAAAAACCCGGCCATCGGGGCTCACGCAGATATCTCTCAGCCGGCCATAGCTGCCGGAAAAATATTCATTAGTCTGCTCTACGCTGTTACCATTGGTGCTGAGCTTTAACTGAAAAACTCGTTGATTCTTTAGCGTAGCCAGCAGTAATGAATTTTTCCATTGTGGTATCAAATCGTGGTTGTAATAGTCCAGTCCGCAGGTGGCAATGGTGGGTGTCCACGCTTTGATGGGTTCTTTCACGTTATTGGCGCTACAGAAATTATCTTCGCCCGAGTCATCACAAAAGCCCTGTACATTGGGCCAGCCGTAATTGGCTCCTTTTTCAATAATATTTATTTCATCGTCGTTGCTGGGGCCATGCTCTGAGCTGTAGAGCTTGTTGTTGGCAAAAACAAGGCCCTGTGGGTTTCGGTGACCAAATGACCAGTAGGGATTGCCTGCCACCGGATTGTCAGAAGGAATGGTTCCGTCGAGATTGAGCCGCAGAATTTTTCCTGAGAGCGAATTGATATTTTGTGGCAGCGAAGTGGCAGCCGCATCGCCAGTAGTCATAAAAAGTTTATCGCCAACGATTAACAAGCGACTTCCATTGTGAATATTGGCCGCCGCAAGATCTTCAAGCAATGGCGCAGGGGAGCTGAGTGTGCCTGAGCCTGAACTATACGTGTAACGCACCAGTTTTTCGCGATAGTCGCCATTCCCATTTTCGTAGTTATAAACAAGGTAAACATAGGGCAGCAGCGGAAACTGCGGGTGTAATGCCATACCCAGCAAACCACCTTCGCCGCGGTCTACCACTTCGCTGATAGTCAATAGAGGACTTAGTTGTCCGTTTTCCGGATTCAACCGGCTTACACGGCCGTTTCGTTCCGTCATCCAGATATGATCATCGGGTCCCCAAAGTATTTCCCAGGGATGCGATAATCCGGTGGCAATCACCGTGTCCTTGAGTTCTACAGCATCCGGCGGTTCCACATTTTCGGAATCCGATTTGTTGCAATGGATAGCAGCTACCAACGGTACTACCAGTAGCCAGCCTGCCCATGAAAATTTTTCTCTCATAAAAGGGATTACGTATACCAAAACTTCCAAAACCATGCCGCAACATCCTAAATACGTTGTTTACCGGCAAACAGACTTGACATACCGAAAAATTGGCTTGTCGAAGGGTGAAAAATCCTAATTTTAATTCCATATCAAAAACTTAGAACCATGAAAGGAGGCAAAAACATTGGCTGGTTAATTTTGGCAGCCATTCTGATCATTTTCGGCGTGTGGGGTTGTAGTAGTTATAACGGGGTGGTGAAGCTGGATGAGTCAGTCAACAAATCGTTGAATAACGTCAACGCAGAATACCAGCGCCGGCTCGACCTGGTTGATAATCTGGTGAATACGGTAAAGGGAGCAGCTAACTTTGAGAAAGAAACACTTACACAGCTTACCGAAGCCCGTGCGCGTGCGGGATCGATCAACCTCACGGCAGATCAATTGACTCCTGAAAATATTGCCAAGTTTCAGGCTGCCCAACAGCAAATGACGGGTGCATTGAACCGATTGCTGGTCACAGTGGAAGCTTATCCTGATCTGAAAGCGAATGCCAACTTTCTTAAGTTACAGGGGCAATTGGAAGGTATTGAGAATGATATACGCAATGCGCGCATGAATTTCAACAATGCCATTAATTCCTACAATACTAAAGTGCGATCTTTCCCCATGAACCTGCTGGCTGGTATGTTTGGCTTTAGCACGAAAGAAGGCTTTAAGGCCGAGGAGGGCGCGGAAAAAGCACCAAAAGTGCAGTTTTAAGATAGCGCGATGAAGAAGAAGCCTATTCTAATAATTGTTGGAGCCGTTTTGTTATTGCTGGCCGTGTATGTGATCAGCGCGTACAATAGTCTGGTAAAGAAGGATGAGTTGGTGAAAAAGCAATGGGCTGAAGTTCAAAACACTTACCAGCGCAGGTTAGATCTGATTCCTAACCTGGTAAATGTAGTGAAGGGAGTGAGCGATTTTGAATCAGGTACGCTGGAAGCAGTGACAGAAGCGCGAGACCGAGCGCAGCGAGGAACCAATCCCGGCGGGGAGCCCACGGCTGAGGAAGTAGCACGTGAGAACGAGTTGCAGGACAGCATGGCTGCGGCCGTGAACCGTTTAATTGCTGTGGTGGAAAAGTACCCGGTATTGAAAGGCACGGAAGCTTATGCCGGTTTGCAAACGCAACTGGAAGGCACCGAACGCCGCATAAAATTGGCCCGGGCCGACTTTAACGAGGCCGTGGCCGACTACAATACCAGTGCCCGCAGTGCAGGAACGGGAATAGTGGCTCGAATGTTCGGATTTCGTCCTAAAGAAGGCTTTCAAGCCGACGCTGGTGCAGAAAAGTCAGTGGAAATAAAATTTTAAATTAATACAGTGTTGGGATTATTCCGCAAGAAGCCTTTCTTTCTTCCTGCAGAGCAGGAACTGATCGTGTCGGCGATCCGTGAAGCGGAACGCCGTACCAGTGGAGAAGTGCGAGTATTTGTTGAAAGCCGATGCCGCTATATGGATTCCATTGATCGTGCTGCTGAGGTGTTTTACGGCCTTGAAATGGATGAAACCGATGATCACAATGCTGTGTTGGTTTATGTGGCATTGAAAGATCATCAACTGGCGGTTTTTGGCGACAAAGGAATTCACGAGCGTGTAGGGGCCGATTTCTGGAACGAAGAAGTTCGCAGGATGATTCAACAATTTAACCGGGAAGACTACGCGGCAGGGATAGCCGCATGCGTAAAAGATATCGGAGATGCGCTGCATCAGCATTTCCCCTACGATAACGACACCGATAAAAACGAATTGCCCGACGAGATTGTGTTTGGCAAATGATCAGCATGAAAAAAATCTTACTAATATCGTGGCTGTTGTTGTCGATAACATCGATGGCGCAGGCGGAGAAAGGCATACCTCCACGACCCCAGCCACCGCGGCTGGTCAATATACTGTCGAACGACTTTGCTCTTTCGCCCGCTCAAATTGAGGGGTTGGAGGCGAAGCTGGTGGCATATGATGATAGTACCAGCAATCAAATTGCGATTGTGGTGGTCGATCAGCTCAACGGTATGACGGCAGCCGACTATGCCACCGAATTAGGCAGGCAGTGGGGAGTGGGTAACAAAGAATTCAACAATGGTATTGTCATTCTGCTGTCGGTGGGTGGAGGTGAAGGCAATCGGGATGCGTTTATTGCCGTGGGTTATGGTTTGGAAGGGGTGGTAACTGATCTTACTGCGCAGACCATCGTTGATCACGACCTGATTCAAAACCTGAAAGAAGGAAATCCTTATCGTGCCCTTAACGATGCCACTACTTCACTAATAGAAGCTGCCGCTGGACGTTACCAGGCGCCGCAAGGCTGGGGTAGTCGGCAAAAAGGTCCCGGCATTTCCCCTTTTCTCGTGATTGTGCTGGTAATTGTTTTAATAGTAGTATTTAGCAGCAAAGGCGGCACAGGAGGTGGGTATGTATCGCGTCGTGGATATCGTGGCTGGGGCGGTCCCTGGATCGGCGGCGGAGGAGGAGGCTGGTCTGGCGGCGGTGGCGGTGGCGGCTTCGGCGGTTTCGGCGGAGGAAGCTTTGGTGGCGGCGGCGCAGGAGGGAAATGGTAAGGGGGTTATGGGCAAATGTGAAAACCTGCCTGCCGTCAGGCAGGTTTCCACATTTGCACATTGCTTCAGAATCCCTTCGGCGCAGCACCCGAAATCTTTCCGTTAAGGTATTCCACCTGTTTCTTCAGGTTTTCGTTATCGGGTGATTCTTTCAGTTTTTTGTTTTTGGCGGTCAACAGTGTTTTAAGGATTTGACCATTGATATAGGGATCTGTTTGTTCGCGGAAATTTGCAGGAATGGCATCGCGAAACTTCACGATTTCGTCCACGCCTCTTGCAAAGTGGTCATAGTTACTAACGTTGGCCAGATAGCTCGACAACAAACTGAGGCCTTCAAATTTTGCCTGGCCAATTGGCAGTTTGGCAAAATCGTTGATTATTTTTTCCGCATAGCTTTCGTCGCCCGATTTGATAATGGTCGACATAACAGCCGTTTTGAGCGCTCCTTTCGAAGGCTGGTCTACCATGGTCTTTGCAATTTGTAAGGCGGCGGCTTCGTCCACTTCCGACAAGGCCGTCAGTCCGGCACCAGCCACCGAGTAAGAGGAATCGCTGGTTGCTTTCCGGAACAATTCCGTGTATTCTTTTTTGCCCAAATCACCGAGTTTGGTAATGGCTTCGGCGCGGGTAGTAGCGTATTTGTCGTTGGCCGCAATTTTCGCAAGAATGGGCTCTGCCAGGTCTTTTACGTTGCCCTTCGACAGGTCCAGGCGAGCAATAGCCATTTCGCGAAGCTGATGATAGGGATCGTTCAGTGCTTTTACCAAAAATTTCTGCGCTTCTGCATCGGACTGGTTGCGCAGGGCAAAGTCGATCGCTTCCCGACGGTCTACGTAGTTGCCAGCGTATTGATACTGGTGCAGGTAGTTGGTCAGTGTTTTTTTATCTTTTTTCGTCCATAGCAAAACTTTGTCGGCATCTACATTGATCAGATCCGGCCGTTGGGTGTATTTGAAAGTAAACGTGTCCACCGCGTTTTGAGCCCATACCTGCGTTCTCACTTTCTTCGAACCATTGTACACATCTATGTTGATGGGTAGCTGAAAGAGTCGGTAATTTTTCTGAACCTGTTTCAAAATAACATGCGCTTCGCCTTTGGCATCGTCGTATTCATAAGTGATCTCCACTTCCGGATTACCATTGTCGAAATACCACTGATTGAAGAACCAGTTCATGTCGCGGCCCGTAACTTCTTCCACAGCCAGGCGCCACTGATGTGCCTCGGCGGCTTTGAATTTGTAAGTGGTGAGATAAAGGTTCATTGCTTTAAAGAAAGCAGAGTCGCCAATATGAGTGCGGAGCATATGAAGAATGCGTCCACCTTTTTGATAGCTCACCGCATCAAACATCTCTTCCTTGTCGTGGTAATGAAAACGTACCAGGTCTTTCTGTCCGCTGTTGCTGCCCAGATAGCCCTGCATGCCCTGAAAGTTTTCGGCATCTCCTGCGTCGCGGCCATACTTGTATTCTGACCAGAGTGTCTGGCTATAGTCGGCAAAGGATTCGTTCAGGGTAAGATTGCTCCAGCTTTCGGCAGTAACATAGTCGCCAAACCACTGGTGAAACAATTCGTGTGCAATGGTGCCTTCCCAAATATTGCCATCTACCAGTTCACGTGCGTCCTGTTGCGCGCTTTCCTGGTGGATGGTTGCAGTGGTATTTTCCATGGCGCCAGCCATATAATCGCGGCCGGTGATTTGCGAGTATTTTACCCACGGAAATTCAACGCCGGTGATCTTGGAAAAATAAGTCATCATCTCCGGTGTGTTTCCAAAGATGCGACGGGCAACCGGTGCGTATTCTTTTTCTACATAGTAGTTTACTTCTTTTCCTCTCCAGCTGTCTTTAATCACCGCATAATCACCTACGCCCAGGAAAAAAAGGTAGGGTGAGTGCGGCAGGTCCATTTTCCAGTAATCACTACGGGTACCATCGCTATTCTTTTTTTGAGAAACGAGCTTTCCGTTACTAAGCGTAACATACTTGTTGTCGACAGTAACCGTTAGTTCCTGAGTTGTTTTCTGTGCTGTTTTGTCGATCGTGGGAAACCAAACAGAGCCTGACTCGGTTTCACCCTGTGTCCAGATCTGTGTGGGTTTTTCCTTGTCTTCGCCTTTGGGGTTGATGAAGTACATACCCTTCATTCCGAGCATCTGATCAAACGCGTATTTCGCCTCGAACTCATCGGGTTTGGCGATGTATTCGATGTAGACTGTATAGGTTTCAGCAGCCTTATATGTTTTATTAAGCTGAATTCTTATTTGCCAGTCATCGTAAGTGTATTTCAGCGGCAGGGTGCTATTGCCAGTAACCAGTGCCACTTTTTTCAATTCCATGCCTTTTGCATCCAGCGTTAGCGAGTCGGTTGCATAAAAATGTGGCTTTAGTGTAATCCAGGCTTTTCCGTACAACCAGCTTTTGCTGAAATCGGGACGGACATCGAGTTTGGTATGCACCAGATTATTGATGCGAGTAGCGGTGGCGCGATACAATTTTTTCCAGGATGTATCTGTCGCTGGTTTTTCCTGTGCCCTGGCTCCCACAATCAGCAGGCTGAGGAGCGCCATGACGAGCATTCGTTTTCTCATATACAAAATTTGTTTCAAAAATACGAATGACGAAATGGATGCGTATAGATTTTCGATGGGCGGTATTGGCTTTTAACATGTCTTTGTAGCGGTAATTAAGTTATTTTTGATCTGCACGAATACCAGCACATGAGCCGAATTACTTTCTTGTTATCATTTTTGTGTCTTGCCCTGGCCTCCAGCGCCCAACGGGAGCATTTTGTTTATCTGCAGTCCGAAGATGGTCAGCCGTTCTATCTGCGAATGAACGACCAGACTTTTTCCTCTACCGCCTCGGGTTATCTCATTCTTTCTAAGTTGCGCGATAGCAGTTATACCTTTCGTTTGGGTTGGCCTGCGCGTGCAGTAGAGCAACCTTATTTCACTGTGCCGGTAGCGGGAAAGGACAGAGGCATGCTGATTAAAAATTTTGGCGCTGAAGGCTGGGGTTTGTTCGATCTGCAGAGTCTGCAAATATTGCGGTCGCATTCAGCACCGGTGTCGGCGGGGGCCGTTCGGATGGAGCCCAGGCAGGTTTCCAATTTTACGGATGTGTTGTCCAAGGCAGCCAATGATCCCTCGTTGAAAATGCAGGAAGTGAAAACCGCAGAGGTAAAGAAAGAAAATGCTGTTGAGCAGCCTGTGGTGGTGGCTGCCGCTGAACCGGTCAACAAAGTTGAGGTGGATTCAGTAACAGCAAAAGCAGATTCTGCGGCCATAGCGATCGTTTCGGAAAAGATTCCCGAAGAGTCTCCCGACAATCAGGTAAGGACCGCAAAGCTGGATTCCATTGCTGCGGTTAATAAGGCGGCCGTAGAGCCTCCAAAAGAGGAGCAGCCCAGGCCAAACGAGCCTATTGAAGAGAAACGCGTAGCCGAGGAATTACCTACATCAACCGTAGTGCGCAGAGCAGAGAGTTCTACCACCGAGGGCTTCAGCGTTACCTATATAGATCAGTATACAGACGGCCGGAAGGATACTGTCAGGATCATGATACCCAACAAACCTGTTGTTGTAGCGCCCGTAGCGAAGCCTGTTTCCGAGGAGCAGAAGTTTCTGGATATACCTGTGTCTGCGACTGACTCAGTCGTACCTTCCAACGATTGTGTTCGTCGGGCCACTGACGCTGATTTTTTGAAGTTGCGTCGCGATATGGTTGGCGAAAAAACGGATGACGCGATGATTAAGGTGGCCCGTAAGGCATTTGGACAAAAGTGTTATTCAGTAAAACAGGTAAAGAATCTGGGCGCCGTGTTTTTGAACGATGCTGCCCGCTTCCAGTTTTTTGAGGCTGCTTATCCACATGTGAGTGATCTCGCCAATTTTCCCAGTCTGGGTGAGGAGTTGAAGAACGAATATTATCTGAGGAGGTTTAAGGGGATTGGGAAGTAGTCGGGGGGGAGGGGAGTGGAGAGTGGAAAGTGGGGAGTGGAAAGTGGGGAGTGGAAAGTGGGGAGTGGAGAGTGGAAAGTGGGGAGTGGAGAGTGGAAAGTGGAGAGTGGAAAGTGGGGAATGGCGAATGGGGAGTGGATAATGGGTTAATGCCACAGAGTTATTCGTATTAGATCATCCCTTCGCAGGTTATGGCTTCCGCCTGGACATTTTCAATTAACATGGCACGTTATTTCATTGAAGTAAGTTATAAGGGCACTGCGTATAGCGGGTTTCAGCGGCAGGAAAATGCTCATACCGTGCAGGCGGAGTTGGAAAACGCCATTGCGGTGTTGCAGCGTGAGTCGATTCAGCTGACTGGTTCCTCCAGAACCGATGCCGGCGTACATGCGCATCAGAATTTCTTCCACTGTGATTTTGAAGGCCAATGGCATCCTCAGGCGGTGTACAAGCTCAACGCGATTCTGCCTGCCGATCTGGTATTGCATCAAATTAAGCCGATGCCGCAGGAGGCCCATAGCCGTTTTGATGCCCGAAGCAGGCGCTATCGCTACTTTATATATACTCAGAAGAATCCCTTTGTCGCTGATCGGGCTTATTATTTTCCTTATCGTATTGATCTGGAGATGATGCAGGAGGCAGCTGCTTTATTGAAGGAGTACAAAGACTTCACCAGTTTCAGCAAGCGTAATACCCAGGTAAAGACATTTGATTGTGAGATACTCGAGTCCTTTTGGGCCGGCTGGGAAGAGGGTTCTTATTATGAGGTGAGGGCGAATCGGTTCTTAAGGGGGATGGTCAGGGCATTGACGGCAACAATGCTACAGGTGGGTCGCGGCAAGTTGACCCTTCTCGATTTCCGGCGAATAATTGAGGCCAAAGACTGTACTGTGGCGAGTTTCGCTGTTCCTGCTCACGGACTTTTTCTGGAAGAGGTTGAATATCCGTATGATATATGAAGTTTTGGTCGGAAAAAATCTTATAGCCTGGAATGCAGTTCTGGCCTGCGTTTGCACGATTTCCTGAAATTATTGGCAAAAAAGATTTGGTGGGAAACCAAGCCTCCCTATCTTTGCACCCCCTACACAAAAAGGGTTAGTTCTCTGAAGGTTGTGAATAGAATTGTGCCGCAAATGTGGATAAGTGAAATGAGAAAAATTTGGTAGAATTTGAAAAGCGCTTAGCTTTGCACCCCCGATCAGAAGTCGGGGAAGTTCTCTGAAAAGGTGAAGAAAGAGGTTGAAAAAAGTGAGAAATGAATAAAGAAAAATTTGCTGGTAATTGAAAAGGTTGTACCTTTGCAATCCGCTCCAAAAAAACGGGGCCAGTTCTTCACAAAACAAATTGATTTTCAGGCCGAAAGATTCGAAAATTTTTGAAAAAAAGTGGACGAAAATTTTGGTAGAAATAAAAAGGCCCTTACCTTTGCACTCCCTTACAAAATGAGGGTGTTCTTGAAGAAGTTTAAGAGCAGCAAATAAGAGTCAAAGATCTTTGAAAGATTGGGAAACAATAGCACTTTCTCTGATAGCCATCAGAGAGAAACAAAAGGTAAGTCAAAGCGAAAACAATTCGATTTGACACGTTAATTAAAAGTTTTCGCAGTTTACTGCGAATAACACTTTGAAGTTAAATGTCAGTATCAAACATCATTTACAATGGAGAGTTTGATCCTGGCTCAGGATGAACGCTAGCGGCAGGCTTAATACATGCAAGTCGAGGGGCAGCGCAGTGTAGCAATACATGGGCGGCGACCGGCAAACGGGTGCGGAACACGTACACAACCTTCCTTTAAGCGGGGAATAGCCCAGAGAAATTTGGATTAATACCCCATAGTATATCGAAGAGGCATCTCTTTGTTATTAAAGATTTATCACTTAAAGATGGGTGTGCGGCTGATTAGGTAGTTGGCGGGGTAACGGCCCACCAAGCCTTCGATCAGTAACTGGTGTGAGAGCACGACCAGTCACACGGGCACTGAGACACGGGCCCGACTCCTACGGGAGGCAGCAGTAAGGAATATTGGTCAATGGACGAAAGTCTGAACCAGCCATGCCGCGTGGAGGATGAAGGTCCTCTGGATTGTAAACTTCTTTTATATGGGACGAAAAAAGGCTTTTCTAAGTCGTCTGACGGTACCATATGAATAAGCACCGGCTAACTCCGTGCCAGCAGCCGCGGTAATACGGAGGGTGCAAGCGTTATCCGGATTCACTGGGTTTAAAGGGTGCGTAGGTGGATTGCCAAGTCCGTGGTGAAATCTTCGAGCTTAACTCGGAAACTGCCATGGATACTGGTGATCTTGAATATCGTGGAGGTTAGCGGAATATGTCATGTAGCGGTGAAATGCTTAGATATGACATAGAACACCAATTGCGAAGGCAGCTGGCTACGCGAATATTGACACTCAGGCACGAAAGCGTGGGGATCAAACAGGATTAGATACCCTGGTAGTCCACGCCCTAAACTATGGATACTCGACATACGCGATACACTGTGTGTGTCTGAGCGAAAGCATTAAGTATCCCACCTGGGAAGTACGACCGCAAGGTTGAAACTCAAAGGAATTGGCGGGGGTCCGCACAAGCGGTGGAGCATGTGGTTTAATTCGATGATACGCGAGGAACCTTACCTGGGCTAGAATGCTGGGAGACCGTGGGTGAAAGCTCACTTTGTAGCAATACACTGCCAGTAAGGTGCTGCATGGCTGTCGTCAGCTCGTGCCGTGAGGTGTTGGGTTAAGTCCCGCAACGAGCGCAACCCCCATCACTAGTTGCCATCAGGTAACGCTGGGAACTCTAGTGAAACTGCCGTCGTAAGACGTGAGGAAGGAGGGGATGATGTCAAGTCATCATGGCCTTTATGCCCAGGGCTACACACGTGCTACAATGGGGCGTACAAAGGGCTGCAACACAGCGATGTGAAGCTAATCCCAAAAAACGCCTCTCAGTTCAGATTGGAGTCTGCAACTCGACTCCATGAAGCTGGAATCGCTAGTAATCGTATATCAGCAATGATACGGTGAATACGTTCCCGGACCTTGCACACACCGCCCGTCAAGCCATGGAAGCTGGGTGTACCTAAAGTCGGTAACCGCAAGGAGCCGCCTAGGGTAAAACTAGTGACTGGGGCTAAGTCGTAACAAGGTAGCCGTATCGGAAGGTGCGGCTGGAATACCTCCTTTTTAGAGCTAATGAATTTGTATACGTACAAGTTCACAGATTTACTGGCTATTGTTTCCCTTTCCTTTCAATTTTTAGTTCTTTCGAATAAATAGTAACCCGATAACACGGGGGCTACAAACACAGATCCGTAGCTCAGCCTGGTTAGAGCACTACACTGATAATGTAGGGGTCAGCAGTTCAAATCTGCTCGGGTCTACTTAAATACCCACGGGGGGTTAGCTCAGTTGGCTAGAGCACCTGCCTTGCACGCAGGGGGTCATCGGTTCGACTCCGATATCCTCCACAAACGGAGGGGCGAGTCATTGGTTCTCCCGAAGTATCGGGATCCGATATCCTCCACAAACGGAGGGGAGGTGAATGAGTCAGGGCTAGAGCATCCCGTCATCACGGGAGAGTCATCGGTTCTCCCGAAGTATCGGGATCCGATATCCTCCACAAAAACTCGAATCCTTGAAAAGGAAAAGGGTATACAGATCTTTAGATATGATAATGGCTTAAGGCCTGCTGGTTCGCAACCAGATTATCAACAAACATCTTTAGCCCCGTTAGGGGTTGGGGGTAAGCTCTTTGACATATTGGGAAAACAAATGTTAGAACGAAGTATCTAATATTATCGATCACAATTTTGTAAAATCACACCATATTATGGTTGGTCTGAAGAAATGTGGTCGGGTAACAACTACAAGAATAACAATTCTAGTTTTTAATTTTTTTAAAGCAACTAAGGGCGCATGGTGGATGCCTTGGGTCTGAGAGGCGATGAAGGACGTGGTAAGCTGCGATAAGCCAGGGGGAGCTGCACACAAGCATTACATCCCTGGATCTCCGAATGGGACAACCCAGTACGCTGAAGGCGTATTACTCGAAAGAGAGCCAACCCCGGGAACTGAAACATCTAAGTACCGGGAGGAAAAGAAAACAATCGTGATTCCCCGAGTAGTGGCGAGCGAAAAGGGAAGAGCCTAAACCGTTCCGGCGTGCCGGAGCGGGGTTGAAGGACTGCATTTAGAATTCATCATCAAGCTGAATCTTCTGGAAAGTTGAGCCATAGCGGGTGATAGCCCCGTAAGCAGAAATTGATGAGGACGAGCAGTATCCTGAGTAGGGCGGGACCGGAGAAATCCTGCCTGAATCTGCCAGCACCATCTGGTAAGGCTAAATACTCCTCAGACACCGATAGTGAACCAGTACCGTAAGGGAAAGGTGAAAAGAACCCTAAACAAGGGAGTGAAATAGTACCTGAAACCGTGCGCCTACAAGCGGTCGGAGTCCGCCTTTGGCGGATGACGGCGTGCCTTTTGCATAATGAGCCTACGAGTTGCTCCTCACTGGCGAGGTTAAGTTTTTTAACAACGGAGCCGTAGCGAAAGCGAGTCCAAATAGGGCGCTTAGTCAGTGGGGGCAGACGCGAAACTTTGTGATCTACCCATGGGCAGGTTGAAGTTCTGGTAACACAGAATGGAGGACCGAACCCGTTGACGTTGAAAAGTCTTGGGATGACCTGTGGGTAGGGGTGAAAGGCCAATCAAACTGAGAGATAGCTCGTTCTCCCCGAAATGTTTTTAGGAACAGCCTCGGATTATGAAGTCTGTTAGAGGTAGAGCTACTGATTGGGCTAGGGGGCTTCACCGCCTACCAAACCCTGACAAACTCCGAATGCTAACAGATATCTCCGGGAGTGAGGCTGCGGGTGCTAAGATCCGTGGCCGAGAGGGAAATAACCCAGAATAGCAGCTAAGGTCCCTAATACATAGCTAAGTTGATCAAACGAGGTAGGACTTCTATAACAGCCAGGATGTTTGCTTGGAAGCAGCAATTCATTTAAAGAGTGCGTAACAGCTCACTGGTCGAGAGGTCCCGCACGGAAAATAATCGGGCATCAAGCTATGAACCGAAGCTCTATGATTGCCATTCTATGGTATATCGGTAGGGGAGCATTGAAATTGCGCTGAAGGTGTACGGCGACGTATGCTGGAGCGATTTCAAAAGAAAATGTAGGCATAAGTAACGATAAATAAGGTGAAAAACCTTATCGCCGAAAGTCTAAGGGTTCCTGATCAACGTTAATCGGATCAGGGTTAGCCCGGTCCTTAGCCAAACCCGAAAGGGGTAGGTGATGGAAAGCAGGTTAATATTCCTGCGCCTGCTATACACTAAAAGTGACGGAGAGCCGTGGTCGCTACGTACTGACGGAATAGTGCGTTCAGTGGAGTCTTCGGACGAAGCGAAGTGATAAAAGCTCTTCCAAGAAAAGCGAGTATAGCAGCCGGTACCGCAAACCGACACAGGTAGACGGGATGAGTATTCTAAGGCGCTCGGGTGAGCCGTGGAGAAGGAACTAGGCAAATTGACGCTGTAACTTCGGGATAAAGCGTACCATAGCGATATGGTCTCAGTAAAATGGTTCAACCAACTGTTTAACAAAAACACAGGGCCCTGCAAAATCGAAAGATGACGTATAGAGCCTGATACCTGCCCGGTGCTGGAAGGTTAAGGAAGGGTGTTCGACGCAAGTCAAAGCTCCTGACTGAAGCCCCAGTAAACGGCGGCCGTAACTATAACGGTCCTAAGGTAGCGAAATTCCTTGTCGGGTAAGTTCCGACCTGCACGAATGGTCTAATGAGTTGTACACTGTCTCCTCCACGAGCCCGGTGAAATTGTAGTATCGGTGAAGATGCCGGTTACCCGCCACGGGACGGAAAGACCCCGTGAACCTTCACTACAACTTTGCATTGATTTTGAGCAACAAATGTGTAGGATAGTTGGGAGACTTTGAAGCAGTGTCGCCAGGCATTGTGGAGTCATCGTTGAAATACCAACCTTTTGTTGCTTAGAACCTAACCCTGAACAAGGGGACATTGCATGGTGGGTAGTTTGACTGGGGTGGTCGCCTCCTAAAAAGTAACGGAGGCTCGCAAAGGTACCCTCAGTACGGTTGGTAATCGTACGTAGAGCGCATTAGTATAAGGGTGCTTGACTGTGAGGCAAACACGCCGAGCAGGAGCGAAAGCTGGCTAAAGTGATCCGGTGGTTCTGCATGGAAGGGCCATCGCTCAAAGGATAAAAGGTACTCCGGGGATAACAGGCTGATCTTACCCAAGAGCTCATATCGACGGTAAGGTTTGGCACCTCGATGTCGGTTCGTCACATCCTGGGGC
>JBKBHA010000011.1:0-127357 GCA_046297935.1 Chitinophagaceae bacterium | reverse complement strand
GGTCGGACCACTCTTCCGACCGAGTGTCCGCAAACAACCTCAACACGCCCTCACCGCTACCCGGTCGGACCGCCCTTCCGACCGAGTGTCCGCAATCAGCCTCAACACGCCCTCACCGCTCCCCGGTCGGACCACCCTTCCGACCGAGTGTTGAGATCTGCAACATCATTCACTGGCTGCGCCCCGGTCGGACCACCCTTCCGACCGAGTGTTGAAATCTGCGACATCATGCACTCACCGCACCCCGGTCGGACCACCCTTCCGACCGAGTGTTGAAATCTGCGACAACACACATACTCCCCATTCCCCACTCCCCATCCCCACTCCCTCACCCGAAAAACACGCACGACATCAGTTGTTCTTCCCGCGGATTTTCACAACACGCATTCTACCTTTCCACAAAGGAACTCTCATGCGATTCGAACCCTGCAAAATATACTTGATCGAAAACCATAGCATCGACCACGCCCTGCTGTTTCGAACTCCGGAAGACTATAACTGCTTCCTGCATAAGATCAGAAAAGAATTGGGCGAACTGGCAGATATCTACTCCTGGAACCTGTTGCCGGAAAGCTTTGAACTAATACTATTCACTAAGGAAATCGCCTGCGTGGAGTCTTACCACCTGGGTGATAAAAATATCCAACTACTTACGAGAAAAATTGGAACACTTCTTTCGAGCTATGCACAGTACTTCAATAAAAAATATAATCGCAGCGGTTCCCTGTTCTGCCAAAAAACAAAATCTCGCTGCCTGGATCCACAAAATCCTGAACTGGTTGGCATCACAACCGCCAAAAACGTTCGCGATCTTTTCTATCAATATTTTATGGAAGTACACAACAGACCGGTCGAAAAAGGATTGGTGAAAAACGCACAAGAATGGATGTATAGCTCGCTAAAGGATTATCTGGGACAACGACACGGCACTTTGTGCAACACCGAACAAGCGCTCCAGACCTTGCAACTGTCAACTAAACAAATAAAGAAACTTTTCCCTTCAGAAAAATATTATCAGCTGGAAACGGATAATGATAGCATCACGTTGGTATAACCAGGTAAATCATCATCCATCTGCCGACTCCACTGCTTTGCAAACGTTTGTCTGAAATTATTTTAAACAATCGTTTGCCAAAATCTGCATGTTCATAATTAGATAACTTTAACGTAATTGATAAGAAAAGACTTTTGACTAACCTTGTTCAAGTAAATAATCACGTCAGTCATGCACTTGGGTCTCGACATTATTGAACGCTTCAAAAAAGCCGACCCTTCGGCCCTTTTCGAAATAATGAAGACTCATTACAATGATTTATATCGTTATGCACTGAAGTATACCGCTGATAAAGAATTGGCAAAAGATATCGTCAGCCAGTTCTTTGTGCACTTTTGGGAAAAAAGAGCCATGTTGGCAAACGCCGATAATCTACAGGCATACCTACTGGTCTCCTTTCGCAACTATATTATTCACTACCTCCAAAAAATTCAAAGGCAACTCGATCTCCCGATCCAGGACTTCCCAGGATTTGAATATTCGTACGAAGAATATCTGATCGCGGGACAACGACAGTCGCACATCAAACAACTGCTCCAGGAAGCGCTCGAAACACTTCCACCGCGGCAGCGGCAATTATTACAACTTCGCTTCTACGACAGCCTTAGCTACGAACAAATCGCCCAGCGTACCGACCTGGCCCAGCGCACCGTATACAACAAGATTCATGAAGCGATTAAAACGCTTAGAAGCCATTCTATCCTGGAATTTATCCGGAAAAAGATCAGCTGAAAACTGTACGAAAACTGGCATAAAAAAATAAAACTGCTACACGGGTAAAACCAGCGGACATTCGGATCATTCCACTAAAAGCACTTCGGAATGAATCTGGAACTGACTGTTGAAACGCTGCTGATGGACGAAAGCTTTATTGACTTTTGTCTGAACGAACACTCTCCACACAGAAATAAATGGCAGGCGATAGCCGCTGCCGATCCGGCTAATAAGCTGGTGATGGATGAAGCACTCAACTGGCTGCATGCACTACATCCATCATTGAGACAAGAAGAAATACTCCAGGAAATAGAAAAAGTAAAAGCCAGTATTCAGACGCCTGCGCCTGTTGCCATAGCTCAGAAAGAAGTAAATGCCTCAGTGACCGTCAGGGGAATGATTGTCAGATTTCGTTGGCAATGGGCAGCTGCCGTTTTGCTACTGGTCAGTTTACCGATGGCATATTATTTTTTACAAAAACCAGCCAAGACCGAATTGAATTTTGATACGCCATTTGCACAGTCCGGTATGGGCGAACGCAAACAAGTCAGTTTGCCAGACGGATCAACGGTAGTATTAAAATCCAATAGTAGTATTTCGCTGGATAAAGGCTACAACAAAACACAACGAAATATTCGTCTGGAGGGACAGGCTTATTTTGAAGTATTTCATGATCCTTCGCGTCCGCTGACAGTGCACAACGGAAATTTTGCTACCACGGCTTTAGGCACAGCTTTCTTTATAGATGGGAATAGTCCGGATACAGCATTCACCGTTCAACTACTCGAAGGAAAGATCAGCGTGCAATCACCAATAGAATCAAGGGAAGTACTGAAACCGGGCTATAGACTAAACTGGGCTAAAGATGCAGATTCGTTTTCATTGGAAACCTTCGACAAGCAGCCGCTTGAGAAATGGATCAGCGGGAATCTGGAATTCGATCGGAACACAGTTTCCGACGTGCTCCATCAACTCGGGATCTGGTACGGGGTACCGATTGTGGACAAACGCGCAAAAAAAGGTCAGATCAAAATCACTGGAAACTACAGCAATCAGCCACTCACCGACATCTTACAGGCGCTTTGCTTCACATTGAACTGCAAATTTCGCGAGGAAAAAAATTTCATCGTCATCGAATAAAACAAAACTCAAACAACTATCTACCAACAACTGCTAATTAACGTTTATGCGAAAACAATTCAAAAATCTGCTCTTGTCATTTGTTTTGGCTACAGTTGCAATAAGTATTCAAACCGCACTGTACGCTCGTGAACAAAAAGCCATCGTGGAGCTTAAGCATGCCCCGTTGGTTCAGGCACTTGAAACTGTAGGTAAACTCTACCAGGTGGCGTTCACCTACAATCCAAATCTCGCTACCGACCAAAGCCGCATTAACATTGCAAAAAAAGAACGAACGCTGGCTGAAGTACTGGACATTATCTCCACTCAGGCTGGCCTTCATTTTCAGCAATCGGGACGCATAATTGGTGTCCAAAAAGCACCAACGCCTCCCGTCTCCAGCATCACCAATACAGCCGCGCGCGAAGATGTGACTATCAGCGGACGAATTGTGGATCCATCAGGGCAACCCATGTCGGGTGTTTCGATCGCCCTCAAATCGGGTGGAAAAGGAACCACTACTGATGCCGACGGGCGTTTTAGCATTTCTGTTCCCAGGGGAAGCGTTCTTGTTGTATCATCAGTTGATTTCAATTCTCAGGAAATTAATGCCGACAAAGATGCGGTGGTAACACTAACATTGTTGCCGATAGATAAGTCGCTGCAGGAAGTAGTAGTGACGGCACTTGGTGTTAAAAAAGAAAAATCGAAGGTAGCATACGCTATACAGGATGTAAAAGGTGAAGCCATTCAAAAAGCGCCTGAAACCAATATTGCCAACAACCTGGTGGGCAAAGTAGCTGGTTTAAGTGTTTACACGAAAAGCACACTTTATGAAAACCCGGAAATTTACATCCGTGGCCAGAGCACGCTGGTAGTGATTGACGGTGTGCCTACCCAAACAGATTTCTGGAACATCAATCCTAACGATATCGAAAGCGTAAACGTACTTAAAGGTACTGCTGCTGCTGCGCTATATGGTTCGCTCGGTATCAACGGTGCGATTATGATCACTACCAAAAAGGGTAAAGCGGGTGCCAACGGAGTAGAGGTAACCTACAATACAACAACCCAATTTCAGGCCGGCTTTCTTACTCTTCCCAAAACTCAGAAAGAGTATGGCATGGGCTGGAATGGCTACTATGCTTTTATAGATGGAAAAGGTGGCGGAGGCTGGTACGACGACTATGGTTATGTGTGGGGACCCAAATTGAATCAACCCGACGCCAGTACGGCAAGCGGCTTCATGGAAGTTCCTCAATACAACAGTCCTTATGATCCAAATCAACTCTTCGAGTTTAATCAGAACGGTTATACGGACTATAGCCATTATAAACCTATCCCCTGGATATCACGTGGCGGCAACAATCTGAAGAATTTTCTCCAAAATGAACTATCAACGACACACAACATCAGTGTTGCTGGAAAAACTGATAGAAGTGACTATCGAATTTCCGTTTCACATACCTATCAAAAAGGACAGGTGCCCAATACACATCTCAATTCTACTAATCTCAGTCTTGCCGGAAGCCTTAGGATAACCGACAAATTCAGGGTGGAAAGCAGTATCGGCTACAACAAACAGTTTACTCCAAACTATCCTGAAACGGGCTACGGACCCAACAACTTTTTCTACAATATCCTTCTCTGGATGGGACCTGATGTGGACGTACGCGATTTACGTAACTACTGGCAACCGGCAGGGGGACGTACCACCAGCTCGGGGGCCTTTGTTGCGTATGGCGTCAAGGACATCCATCAAATGAACTACAACTATAGCTGGTATAATAACCCGTATTTCCTTGCGTACGAATTTCAGAAGGGTTACACCAACGATGTAATTGTGGGGCAACTGAATGCCACCTACGATTTTACACCTGACCTGCAACTGCTTGCCCGAACAGGTATTACCAGCAACAATGCGACATCTACAGTTGAAACTCCATATAGCTATATCAATTATGGAACCAGCGCCGCACCCAAGGGAAACTTTAGCACCAGCAATGCGCAAAATCTCCTGTTGGTATCAGATGTACTACTGACGTATAAAAAAACCTTCCTGCAAAACTTCAGCGCAACAGTATCTGCGGGAGCAAGCAACCGATACACTCAGGCCAAATCGAACTTCGCTCAAACCAATGGCGGGCTCACTGTGCCCCGCGCTTACAACCTCAGAAGTTCAATCAATCCGCTTAGTGTTGGCGGAAGCAATCCTGATGTTGGCAACTCCCTGGTGGAGAGCCAGGTGGGAAGCGTGTTCGGGTACACGGATATAGGATACAAAAACATGGTATATCTCAACTTTTCGGCGCGTAACGACTGGACTTCAACTTTGCAGAAGCCCTACAATTCCTTTTTCTATCCATCAGTATCACTCAGCGTAATTGGCTCTGAGATTCTGCAAATGCCATCTTTTATTTCGTATTTCAAGCTTCGCGGATCGTTTGCCAATATTTCATCGGACGTAGCTGCCTACTACACCATTCCGGTTTATAGTTCAGGTACCAGTTGGGCAGGTACGCCTTCACTCAATCTGCCCGGCACCATCATTTCGCCGGATATTCGTCCCCGCAAAACCATTTCGCAGGAATACGGGACAGAAATTCGATTCCTGAAAAACAGGCTGGGTCTTGACTTCACTTATTTCAGCTACCTCGAAAAAAACTTTCCGAAGGATGTGCCCATTTCGCAGGCCTCGGGCTACAATTCGCTGCGCCTGAACGCCGATGAAATCAATCGCAAAGGAATTGAAATCGTTATTTCAGGTACGCCTGTTCGCACTCGCGATTTCCGCTGGGATGTAACGCTTAACTACGCGCGTTTGCGCCGCACGGTTAAATCCTACTACGGAGGTGAAACTATACGCGACGGGGTGAAAGTGGGGGAACGCACCGATGTGTACCGTACCTGGGCATGGGAAAGGTCGCCCGATGGTGAAATTGTTTATGGCAGCAACGGATTTCCGCAGTATATCAACAAAGTAGTTAACCTGGGCCATACCAATCCTGACTGGGAATTTGGCGCCATCAACAGCCTCTCCTACAAAAACTTCACGCTGAGCTTTGCTTTCGATGGACGCATCGGCGGTTTATTGTACAACGGCGTAGAACAAAAGTTGTACGAAGGTGGTATGCACCCCGCTACTGCCAATTCTTTCCGCGACGATTCCTATGCAGGAAACGCATCCTTTGTGGGCCCGGGAGTGGTAGTTACGAGCGGAACAGTTGAGTACGATGTGCAGGGCAAAATTATTTCTGATACCAGAAAATTTGCACCCAATACACAAGCCGTAAAATACATCGACTGGGTTTTTGCCACTTATGTAAATGGCATTCCAGACGCCAACATGTATAAACGCAGCTTTGTAAAGTTGCGCGAGGTAACGTTAACCTACAATCTGCCTTCTGCACTTGTCAAAAAAACACCATTTAAAGGAATCAGCCTGGCCGTAACCGGACGCAATCTGGCTCTTTGGACCAACGTACCGTTTATGGATCCTGATGGCTATGAAGGCACCACGCTGGCCGATCCTTCGTATCGGAATATCGGCGTAAACCTGAATATCAAATTCTGATCCCGAACCGCAAAATTGAAAAGACATGTCAATCAAATTAAAATATTCAACGCTGGGTTTGATTTCGCTGCTGATTTTGATGAACGCCTGTCGCAAGCACGACTACTATCAGGAAAATCCGAACCAGCCTTCCGCAGCCACACCTGCATTGATGCTCACTAATATTTGCATCAGCGTTTTTAACTACGATCCCACAGCGCCGGCTTACGCCTCCAGGCAGCTTACCTACTATGAAAGAGGAAACTCTTCGGTGGACTATAGCTGGACAGATGCCAGCTTTGCAAATTTTGACAAGCTGCGGCAGGTAAAAACTATGCAGGAGCTGGCCAGCAGTACAGGCGAACAGAACTATCTGGGTCTGGCGAAATTTTTCCGTGCGGTGCTGTATTCGCAAATGACGGAAACTTTTGGCGACATCCCTTATTCGCAATCACTTGGTGCCAAAGACGGGAACACGAAGCCTGCATACGACACGCAGGAAGATGTGTACGCAGGTGTGCTTCAGGAACTGGAAGAAGCTAACGAACTGCTCAGTGATGCGAATGGGAACATTGGCGGAGACGTGATCTATGGTGGCCGAGCTTCGCAATGGAAGAAGCTGGTAAATGCGTACCGCCTACGTTTACTCATTCATTTGAGCAAAAAAGAAAATAACACCCGGCTCAACATCAAGCAGCAATTTCAAACAATCATCAGCGATCCCAACCGGTATCCGCTCATGACTAGCAGACAGGACAATGGCCAGATTGTGTTTAACACTAGTGCCACGTCCAATTACTATCCTACTGCAGGTAGCCTGTCGCTTGGTACTGCCGTATCGCTGGAAGAAGGAATGGCTAACATATTGAAAGATCGAAATGACCCCCGCA
The DNA here is from genome assembly GCA_046297935.1 of Chitinophagaceae bacterium. Taxonomy (GTDB): domain Bacteria; phylum Bacteroidota; class Bacteroidia; order Chitinophagales; family Chitinophagaceae; genus CAYMZZ01. The sequence goes on along the minus strand of JBKBHA010000011.1, from coordinate 120,027 downwards.
TTTTTTCCTTTGGCGAACCAATTACCGGCCTGCCGGCAAACATCATTGCCAATTACGGAGGTGTGAATGCCGGAATGACTGTTGCTGATCAGCAAAGCGCCAGCGCGAATGCGTCTCGTATAAATCGTCGTTTTTCAGATATCACTAGCCCGGCAAACGAACCGCTGATCCTGCTGGGTTATGCAGAACAGGAATTCCTGATTGCAGAAGCCATTTCGCGCAACTGGATTACGGGCGCCGGAAGCGCAGCCGATCACTACAACAACGGCATTCGTGCTTCTATGGAATTTTATGGCATTAGCAGCACAGCAATCGACAACTACCTGGCTCAGCCCAACGTTGCTTTCAATCCGGCCAATGCCATTCCAATGATCATCACTCAGAAATATATTGCGTTGTTTATGCAGTCTGGCTGGGAGGCGTTCTTCGAACAACGTCGCACCGGTATTCCAACGCTAAACGTGGGACCTGGCACTTACAATAATCGCCAGGTACCCAAACGCTGGCAGTATCCTCAGAGCGAATTCGATTATAATCAGGAGAATGTAGAAGACGCAGTAGATCGTCAGTATAGCGGTAATGATAATGTGAACGGCGTAATGTGGTTGCTTCAATAGCGAACGCACGTTAACAGTCTTCACCAATAGAAAGCCGCCCACCGTAAGGGGCGGCTTTCTATTGACGTATTGCTCAACTTATTTTTTCAATTTAAAAAGTGAGTTCGGGCCAAGGGCCATCAGAATTTGTTAATTTGTAGTCTCATTGGGACGACATGAACAAGCGATTGCTAATAGTTAGTGGCTCTATCCTGGCGATAGGTGCAACAGTGGTATCCTGCCTGCATAAGGATCAAGCAGACGGAGGATCTTCTTCAAACACGATTAGCTATAATTTCCATATAAGACCCATTCTTTCGGATAAATGTTTTAAATGTCATGGCCCCGATGCAGGACATCGCGAAGCCGGATTGCGTCTTGATATTGCTGATAGCGCTTATGCACCGCTTCGCGAAACACCGAATGCATTTGCAATTGTACCAGGCAATCCGGACGAATCAGAATTGTACCGCCGCATTTCGTCTGTTGATCCGGATTATATCATGCCTACTCCCGACTCACATCTTGGTGCGTTGAGTCCTGAAGAAATTGCTCTATTCAAAAAGTGGATTGCGCAGGGCGCTAAATACGAATCACACTGGGCCTTCACGGCACCGGTCCGTAATAAACCACCCGATGTAGCTGACGACAACTGGGTGAGAAACGAGATCGATCATTTTATTCTCGCTCGTCTGGAAGAGAAAGGCTTAAGTCCAAATGAAGAAGCCGACAAAGAACGTTTACTCAAACGTGTAGCTATCGATATCACCGGATTGCCACCGTCTATCGAGCTGATGGATCGCTTCATGGCCGACAAAACGGAAAACGCTTACGAAAAAGTTGTAGACGAGCTGCTAGCCCAGCCGCAATATGGCGAACGAATGGCTGTGCATTGGATGGACATAGCCCGGTATGCAGATAGCTACGGTTACCAGGATGACAATATTCGTACGCAATGGCCCTGGCGCGATTGGGTAATTCATGCCTTCAACAAAAACATGCCTTACAATGAATTTGTAACCTGGCAACTGGCAGGCGATATGCTACCCAACGCGAACAAGGAACAGATACTGGCTACCGCCTTTCTTCGAAATCATAAATACACAGAAGAGGGGGGCGTTGTGCCGGAAGAATATCGAATAGAGTACCTGCTCGACAAAACGAAAACATATACCAAGGCAATACTTGGTATCACCATGGAGTGCGCTCAGTGCCACGATCACAAGTACGACCCCTTTTCCCAACGTGATTATTATTCACTGCTGGCATTTTTCAACAATACTAAAGAAGTGGGCTATGAAGGTGATGTGAGCGTGTCGCAGCCAGCCAAGAACCCGATCCTGCAAATAAATACACAGGAAAGAAACGAACTGCTGCAATTTATCAGCAAAAGAGACACGGGCAAACTAACGGTATCGGTTATGGGTGAACTGGATACGATGCGCAAAACCTATATCCTCAACCGCGGGGTTTATGATCAGCCGGGTGAATGGGTACAGCCTGCTGCGGTGAAAGCCGTGATGGAATTTGACAATAGCCGTTTTGAACCCAACCGAATTGGATTGGCTTCCTGGACCTTTGATGCGCGCAATCCACTCACATCGAGGGTTTGGGTAAACCAGGTGTGGCAACTATTTTTTGGAAAGGGATTGGTAAAAACCAGCGGCGATTTTGGGATGCAGGGGGAGCTACCGTCGAATCCGGAGTTGCTCGATTGGCTGGCGGTTGATTTTCGCGAAAATGGATGGGATATCAAGCGACTGATAAAGCAAATAGTGATGTCGGCTACCTATCGCCAATCCGCGGAAGTTGACAGGAAAAAGCTGGAGGTCGATCCAGAAAACATTTATCTCGCCAGGGGTCCGCGCAACCGCCTCGAAGCTGAATTTGTACGCGATATGTATCTGGCAAGCAGCGGTCTTTTAAATGATGAAATAGGCGGCCCGAGTGTAAAACCTTATCAGCCGAAAGGACTTTGGGAAGCAACTACTTCGGGCCGGGGAGTACTGGCGGTATATCGCCAGGATCATGGCGAGTCGCTCTATCGCCGTGGACTCTACACCTTCATTAAGCTTACGGTGCCACCGCCGGGCATGATCATGTTCGATGCCAGCAACCGCGATCAGTGTGAAGTAAAGAGACTTAAGACCAATACACCACTGCAGGCACTGATCATGATGAATGAGCCCGGAGTGTTAGAGGCTGCTCGAGTGATGGCGGAAAAACTGGCGAATGAAAATGCCGATGCTTCTGTGAATCTGCAAACAGCTTTTCGAAAAATTGTGTGCCGTAAGCCCTCTGAAAAAGAAAAAAGTCTGCTGATAGATTACTTTCTCGATCAATTGAAACTGTTTGAGGCAGGAACACTGAATGCAAAACAAACACTCGACGTGGGCGAATACCCTCACGCAGCGGTGAAGAAACCTGCAACGGCAGCGGCGTTGATGAAAACGATCAGTTTAATTTATAATCTGGAGGAAAGCATTGTGCGGTAGTAACAACGGATTATTGTGTAACTGGCTTCAATAAAAATTAAATCATGCATCAGGAACAACTGGAATCTGGACTAAATCTCAACCGACGCCGCTTCTTGTCGCGGTTGGGTATGGGCGTGGGCGGAGTAGCCCTGGGTTCACTGTTGATACCGGATCTGTTTTCCGGAAAGGCGGACGAAGAAGCTTTACTGACCGGCCTGCCCCAGTTTGCGCCAAAAGCAAAACGTGTCATTTATCTTTTTCAGAATGGGGCTCCTTCACAGCTTGATCTGTTTGACTATAAACCAATGCTGGCGCAAATGCACGGGCAGGATCTGCCGGCATCCATTCGCATGGGACAGCGCCTCACTGGTATGACTGCCAATCAGGCCAAGTTTCCCCTCGCTGGTTCTAATTTCAAATTTGAACAATATGGCCGTGCGAGAGCGTGGGTCAGTGAACTAATGCCACATACCTCGAAAGTGGTCGATGACCTTTGTTTCGTGCGAAGCATGTTTACGGAAGCCATTAACCATGATCCCGCTCTCACTTTTTTCCAGACTGGCGCGCAGGTCGGCAACCGACCCAGTATGGGCGCCTGGCTGAGTTATGGTCTGGGAAGTGAAAATAAAAACCTGCCTGCTTTCTGCGTGTTGTTATCAAAAGGAAAAGGAAATGGTCAGGGTGTTTATTCCAAATTATGGACCAACGGTTTTCTCGATAGCGTACACCAGGGTGTGCAGTTTAGCAGTGGCGATAATCCAGTTCTTTACCTCAACAACCCCGAAGGGATGGATCGGGCTGATCGACGGAAAATGTTAGACCGGCTGGCAGAATTAAATCAGGAATCATACAAAGAATTTGGCGACCCCGAGATCACGGCAAAAATTCAACAATACGAAATGGCCTATCGTATGCAGACAGCTGTTCCTGACGTTACCGATTTGAGTCGCGAGCCGGAAGACATCGTAAAACTTTACGGGCCCGACTGCCTCACACCGGGATCATATGCTGCGAACTGCCTGCTGGCGCGAAAACTCTCCGAAAATGGCGTTCGCTTCGTTCAACTCTATCATCAGGGCTGGGATGGACACGACAATCTTCCTTCACAGATCAAGGGGCAGTGTCTTGACACTGATCAGGCATCTGCGGCGTTAATCACGGATCTTAAACAGCGCGGCCTGCTCGATGAAACACTGGTGATATGGGGCGGCGAATTCGGCCGAACCAACTATTGTCAGGGCACATTAACAAAAGATAACTACGGTCGCGATCATCATCCGCGATGCTTCACCGTTTGGATGGCCGGCGGAGGTATCAAACCAGGCGTGTATGGAGAAACAGATGAATTCGGATATAACATCGTCCGCGATCCGGTGCATGTACATGATTTTCATGCAACCATTCTGCACCTGATGGGACTAAACCATGAACAACTTACTTACAAACATCTGGGACGCCGATACCGACTAACAGACGTGGCAGGTAAAGTGGTAGAAGGACTGATTGCCTGACGGCAATTGTAAATCGATAAATCTTTCATGTATGCACAGACGCAGTTTTATTTGGCAGGGTTCCATTGCTGCAGGGGGTATTTTTATTCCCGGTATCATGCGCGGATTAATGCCCGACTATGTTGAACTGGGTCATCATAAAAAACGTTATCGGCTCGATACTCAATGGAGCAAGGCCAACTCCGGCACGCATCCGGTAAAGGATTGTCACGAAATGGTGCAGGACCAAAAGGGCCGGATATTGCTGTTGACCAACCACACACAAAACAATGTTCTCATTTACGATAAAAAAGGTACTCTGCTCGACAGCTGGGGCACCGAATACCCCGGGGCGCATGGACTAACTCTTTTCAATGAGAATGGAACAGATGTGTTGTTTATATGCGACAACAATCGCCACCAGGTGATTAAAACCACGATCGATGGTAAAGTCCTGATGACCCTGGAATATCCCAAAGAAACCGGACAATACGAAAAAGCTGATCAATACATTCCTACGGAAACTTGTATTGCAGCGAATGGTGACATTTACGTGGTAGATGGTTATGGTAAGGACTGGGTGGTCCAATACAACCATAAAGGAGAGTATATCCGACACTTCGGCGGCCAGGGAAACAAAGATGAAAACCTGGCAAACGCTCATGGCATTTGTATCGACAACCGAAATCCATCTCAACCCTGTCTGGTAGTCACCTCACGGGTACAAAATGCATTCAAACGTTACACACTCGATGGAAAATATATTGACACCATTCCATTGCCTGGTGCCTGGGTATGCCGACCAGTGATCAATGGCGACTACCTGCACGTAGCCGTGCTGCAAACAAATGCACGGCTCGATGAAAAATCAGGATTTGTGTTAATCATCGACAAAAACTATCGGGTTGTATCCAATCTTGGTGGCAATTTGCCTGAATATACCGGCAACATACCGGAGGAATTGTATCAAACCGTGCGCGCCTTTCAATATCCGCACGACGTGTGTGTGGACGACGAGGAGAATCTTTATGTGGCCCAGTGGAATTCCGGTCAGGTATATCCGTATAAATTAAAGCCCATATGACAAGGCATTTTTTGTTCTGCCTGATACTGACGGTCCAGTATGGCAAAGCCCAGCAAAAATTGCAACTGGCGCCACCAATTGTGCAGGTACCCAGCAGCATTTACAGCGATAGCACGCGTCTAACCATCCAATTCAATCAGCCCGGTGCGGCCGTCCATTATACCTGGGATGATCGGGAGCCTGTTGCCAGTGATCCTGTATATCAATCGCCACTACCTGTTAATCGCGATGGAGTGCTAAAACTGCGCAGCATGGGCGCAGACTATCTCCCCTCTGAAACGCTCAAATTTCCTTTCCGAAAGATGGGGCAGCCTGTAGCTGGCGTCCGTACTTCAACTCCACATACTTATTACGCCAATCAGCCTGCCAAAATTCTTCACGACGGTATTGCCGGCAACAACAATTACCGTTCCGGCACCTGGCTGGGCTTTGATAGCGACACGGTAACAGTGGAAATAGATCTAAAAAAAGAAGTGAAAGCCCATAAACTTTCATTGGGCATTCTGAAAGACGAGAATAGTTGGATCTTTTTCCCAAAAAACATAGTATTTTATTTTCAGGAAGCAGGACAGACAAACTGGACAAGGGCAGAGATGCGTCAATATCGAAGCGATAGTATATCCGGAAGGAATTTCGTGTGGGAATCTTTTTCACTCCCTTCAACCAAAAAGCCAGTGAAATTGAAACTGCTGCTTGAAAACATCAGCCCCATACCCGACTGGCACCCTGGAAAAGGCAATAAGGGCTGGATATTTATAGACGAAGTAATAATTGATTAGATTTCTGAAGACCACCATGCAAAAGGAACAGAGCACAACCCTCCCGGGATCAAATACGATTGCTAATATCTGTCTGCTGTTGAATTCGCTATTGATATTCCTGCTGATCATGGGCGATCGATTGGCAGTACCCGGACTACTACAGGTAGCGGGTCGTATGCACCCCCTCATTCTACATTTTCCAATTGTACTGCTCCTTTTGTATGTGGTATATTTTCTTTTTGTTGCCGGAAGAAAATCAGAACCGGCAGAATTAAAAAAATATGCTGATGCTGTTTTGCTGGCTGGTGCCCTCACTGCTGCTTTGGCAGCGTTGGTAGGCCTGTTTCTTTCGCGCGAAGAAGGTTACGACGCCGACGCGCTCGCCTGGCATAAATATGGTGGCGCAGCTATCAGCGTTCTTGCGATACTTTGGTATTACAACCGAAATATGATCCGCTCAGTGGCGATTGGTCGCTTTTCCACCTCTGCTATTATGTTGGTGATGCTGATTATGACCGGTCACGATGGTGCAAATATCACTCATGGCGAAGGCTTTCTGCTGGCACCCATACAAAGCGACAAAGCCGAACCAGCGGTGCCACTTGCCGACGCCGTAATTTACAAGCATATCATCGAACCTATTTTTGAATCCAAATGTATGAGCTGCCACAACAGCCAGAAAGCAAAAGGCGAGCTCATTATGGAAACCCGCGAACTGCTGCTCAAAGGGGGCAAGTCGGGTAAGCTATGGGATCACAGTAATCCCGGTTCGGGCCTGCTGCTCGAGCGGCTCTGGCTGCCCCTTGAAGCCAAAAAACACATGCCGCCCAAAGGAAAGCCCCAGCTTAGTGCTGAAGAACTGGAACTGCTACAACGCTGGGTAGCAGCGGGTGCTCCTTTTGATGACAAACTCGCCAGCCTGCCCGGCAGCGACAGTCTCTACCTCCTGGCAGTAGCCCGCCTCGGTAACTCAGCGGAAAAAGATTATGACTTCCCCGCAGCTGATGCTTCGCTTATTCGCTCACTCAATTCAGAGAACAGAGTAGTAATGGAAGAAGCTGCTAGCTCCCCCGCAATCCAGGTTCAGTTTTTTAATAGCAGTCAATTCAAGTCTGAACAGTTGAATGAACTAAGCAAAATAAATAAGCAGATAGTTTCACTTGATCTGACGCGAATGCCGCTTAATGAAAAGGATCTGCAAAGCATAAGTAATTTCGAAAACCTGCGTAAGCTGAATCTCTCATTCACCGGCGTAAAGGGTGAATGGCTAAAGCAACTTGCTTCGTTGAAGCAGCTCAAAAGCCTGAGCTTGTCGGGCACCTCAGTGGCCACAAAAGATCTGGCCCAGTTAAAGAACCTTTCGGCATTACAACAAGTGTATGTATGGCAAACATCCAGCCCCGCTGAAGACTGGAAGAAGCTCCAAAAAGAATTTCCTCAGCTGGCCGTTGAAACGGGATTTGCTGGCGACAGCATCAAGCTCAAATTGTCTCCGCCCGTTCTGCAAAACGAAGTAACTATTCTTACAGAGCCAACTCTACTGAAGCTGAAGCATTATATCAATGGCGCCGAGATAAGGTACACACTCGACGGCTCCGAGCCGGACAGTATTCGCGCAGCAGTGTACAAGGGCGATGAAATTATCAGTACAAACGTGCTGATAAAAGCCCGCGCCTATAAGCCAGGCTGGTATAGCAGTGATATACTCGAAGCAAACTTGTATAAGCGTAGCGTAAAACCAGACACAGTAATACTGGAAACAGCACCCGAGTCGGTGTATGCCGGCAAGCCCGGACTGTTGACTGATTTGGTAAAAGGTGAAACCAATTTCAGAGATGGAAACTGGATGGCCTGGCGCAGCCGACCAATGGAACTATTGCTGCCGCTTCCAAAAAATTCGAAAGTGAGCAGCGTCGCCATCGGCAGCCTGATCGATGTGGGAAGCTACATTATGCCACCCACCCGCCTGGAAGTGTGGGGAGGAAAAGAGCCCGGAAGTATGCGCAAACTCGGTGAAATAAAGCCCGAACAACCCACCATGGCCAAGCCATCTTATCTGCGCGGTTTTGAATGTAAGTTTGAACCTGCGGAGGTTAACTATTTACGCCTGGTTGGCATACCTGTCCAAAAACTTCCTTCCTGGCATCCTGGAAAAGGCGACAAAGGATGGTTGTTTATTGACGAAATATTAATCAACTGAGTAAGCTACTTCGGTAGCATTTTCAAAACGATCAATGTGAAAGCGGATTATAGAAACCGCTCCAGCAAAGCCTTCGTCTTTTTAATACCTTCATCCTCACTCAGGCTGGATCCTTCGTATTCGATTCCGATATAACCTTTCCAGCCGCTGTCTTTTACCACTTTCATAATGCGGCTATAATCCGTCTCAATGCAGTTTCCATTTTCATCGAAATCATAGGTTTTTGCGCTCACTCCTTTTGCGTAAGGCATCAACTCTCCAGTACCTTTGTATCGGTCATAGCTATCCAGACATTTCATCCAATTGCCTGGCTCCCGCGTTATGCAAAAGTTGCCAAAGTCGGGCAGCGTACCCACATTTTTCTGATTCACCTGTTTCATCACCGACGATAGCCAGCTTCCGTTGGAAGAATAGCCGCCGTGATTTTCAACAATGACATTGATATTTTCCTTCGCTGCATATTCCCCCAGCCTTCCCAGACCGTCGACGGCTGCCGTCATTACCTCGTCTGCGCTTCCTTTACCTGCTGCATTTACACGTATTGTTGCACAGCCCAGGGCTTTGGCAGCATTCACCCATTTGTAATGATTTTCCACTGCCTTCTTACGATCAGCCTCAACGGGCGTACCCAGATCACCTTCGCCGTCGCACATAATCAGGTGGTTTTTGACTCCGTTATCTTTGCAGCGCTGTAGCAATTGTGCGAGATAAGCGCTGTTTTCCGCCTTGTCTTTGAAAAACTGATTTACATATTCCACGACGCTGATACCAAAGTCATTCTTCGCCTTGGCCGGAAAATCAAGATTGTCGAGCTTTTTTGAAAACAGGGATTTATGCAGCGACCATTGTGCCAGCGAAATTTCAAAAAACGATGCTGAGCCGGCTGCCGCACGGGCCTGTGCTCCAATAAAAGATAGCCCGGCAGCGCCCAGCGCCAAACCTGACATTTTTTGTAAAAATTCGCGACGATTTGTTGCCATACAGTTTATTTTTTTAAAGATACAATCTATAGTTTGTTATCGGGCAACCCTAGGGTTGTTCTATTACCCACCAGGAATAGCCGTTGGCAGGAATGGTAACAGTTACCTCGCACTTAAAGTCACGATTGATCTGGTATACACGCGCCTGGCCCTCCTTTTCTCGTAGCTTCAATTTCTGATGCAGACCAGTATAGTACACTGGCAGTTCTATCGTGCGTGTAACAGGCTTTGCCAGCGGATTGAACAACATGAACAATCCGCGTAGTTTTCCTATTGGACTTACATGCAGGATTCCGTCCCAATCACGGCCATCGGCACGCCTTAAATGAATGATATCTGCATTCAGTATATCGCGATATTTTTTGTACCAGTTTATCACTGCTCGCACCGAGTCCCTTGTCCGGTCAGTATCAAAAAGACGCGGTCCGCGATAGCATGCTTGCACGCCCGCACCATAGTATTGCATCATCAGTTGTACATAATCGTTGAGATGATCCTGCAGAGGCTCAAGGATCGCTTCCGGACCACCGCCCTGATACCTGGTCAATGGCACAAATCCCCAACCCATCGAAGGTGTCTTTTCCCATGTTCCATCATAAATATTCTGTCGATTCAATATTTTCTGATTTTCGCGGGGAAGCGAAAAATTCACTTCGCGGTAGCCGATGGCTATTTTATGTGTTCCATCAAGAAAATACCAGTCAGGTGCATTTATGTAAACACCGCGTTCATTTAACCAACGATAAAGTTCTTTCTGAATCTGCATTTGCTTCCACTGCGAATCATCGAGACCCTGATGCCCCGGATGATTGGTCGATGCGCACCGATCGCCCGGATAAGGACCGTCATTTTCCCAAATATCAAACCCGGTTTTTTCAAAAAAATACTTGATCTTGTCGCGAAAAGCAAGACCCCATTTACTACCAAAGCAAGGTGCATTACCAAAGAACGCACCGCCAGGTTTTCCGGTTGCGGGATTGATCACATCGTCGGCGTCGCTAATGCGTCGCGAACTAAACAATGCATAACTGCCTATCTTTATATTTCGCTGGTGAGCATAGTCGGCCAGGGCCTTCCATCGCGAAATATTAGCGGCCGAACTATCCTCCATATTACAATGACTGCCAAAACTCAAAATCACGGCTTCGTACCCGGTACCTGCACATTGATCAATGGCTGTTCGCACTTGCTGGTCATTGCTACTGACCAGGTGCATAAAAATGGGATTGGCAGTTACCCAGGGTGCAATGGTTCGATACATTTTTCGAATGGCAATACCACGCCGCTCGCGGTCGTAGCTATCCATCAACAGTTCGTAACTGCGCACTGACTCAAATTGTTCACCCTGTAGCAGGTCAATCCCGGGTGCGTGGTCGGGATAAACTTCCAGTATGCAGGGTGTTTCATAATTATAATTTACCTGCGAGCTGTAAGTTGAGTCGGTTATCCAATGTGTTGTTTGATCGCTGATCGCATAACGCATGGCGTTGTTAAACGCGTAATTAGTTTCCACGTAAATTCCCTGCTGCGTTTTCATTTGCTCCGGGCGGCCAACTACCGCGCTTTCTTCTTCAACCAGCGCCAGGATTTCATTTTTTAGCCGATCTACTCGCAAAGTCCTTCCCGTACCGTTCTCTACACTGACCCACTTGCATAACAGTGGCAGACCCTGATACAACAAGTAATGCACAACGACCTTCAGGCCTGCCAAACGCTCTTCGCTGCTTTTAAAATGCAGGCGAAGCTCCAGTCCATTGGCCGCTGTTTGTTCTGGCATCCACCAGCCGGTCGATTTCCAACTGACTGTTTGCTGAAGGCTGGCGGTATCGAAATGCGTAAAAGCAAAATCCTTTTCGCCAGGCTCCATTTGATCAATCCACTCAGGAAGCAAATAGGCTTTTTCCTTTTGGCCACGTAAGCCTCCGATGGCATAAGCCCTGCCATCAATCATCAGTTCGGCCTCGGGAGAAATCGCCCGCAGAAGCTGCTGGCCATTCCGCATGTTCAGGAATTCGCTGCAAACAAGATTTTTACCCATCCTGAAACTACGCTTCAACCAGCCATTGTATAGCACCAGTTCGCTGCCATCAGCTGAGCGGTATAACCCCGCACTAATAGGCGGAGCATTAACCAACCAATCGGCCCTGGTAAGAGTACTGGCCTTGGCTGGCAGTAAAGGAAGCTGCTTCTGAGCGAATGCAGGAAAGACAAAAAGTATCAGCAAAGTCACGTATAAAAAACGAACGCGCATGGTTGTTACAATGCTGGCTTTTTATTTGAACTCGATTTCAATCACAGTATCGGGGCCCTCCAACTGCACATCGGATATTGTCACGTTTAAGCCATCTTTGGTACTGGAGATTGATGGCTTTACGGTACTATTCAACACGCGTATGTGTTGCACTTGGCGTTTTTCTCCGGGCAAAAAAACATGATCGCTCTCGGGCTTTTCGAAGAGATGCAGGTAAATCTTTTTATTGGTTTGAGTTGTTACGCCCCACGCCTGTGGACTAAGCGGACCACCCCGGGTACCGTAAATGCTTTCGCCATGTTTGCTCAGCCATTGGCCGGCTGCTGCAAGGGTGTCGGCAAATTCAGGTTGTATAACCCCATTCGGCATAGGGCCCACATTCAATAGTAAATTGGCGTTGCGTCCGGCAGCTCCTGCCAGCAAACGGATTACCTGTGCAGTTGTTTTATAATTGCGGTCGGTTATATTGTAGCCCCAGGATCCATTAATGGTTTCGCAGGTTTCAAGTGGCAATTTATCGGAAGCTGTTTGAAAACTCAATCCACTTTTATTTTCACCGGGAAGGTCGCGCTCAAACATTTGAAAATCTTCTCCGGGCAAAGGCGTGAGATGGTGGTTGTTTCCGATCATGCATTGAGGCTGCAGGGAATGAATAAGGCCATATAATTCCTCATATTTCCAGTCTATGCGCGAGGCCCTGTCTTCATGCCCTTCAGGGTTCGTCTGATCCCAATGACCATCAAGCCAGATGGAAAGAATATCTCCATACTGGGTTAATAACTCAGTGAGCTGTGCTTTCATGAATTGCAGATAAGAGGCATAGTTCCCCTCTCCCGTACGCCCCGTTCCCTTTCCGGTCCTACCTGTTTCATGCGGATAATCCGACCTATACCAGTCGAGCGTTGAATAGTAGAGGCCAAGCCGTATGCCCTGCTTCCTACATTCTTCCGCCAGCATCTTCAATACATCCTTTCCGTATACGGTATTGGTTATTTTCCATTCAGACTGCCGGGTGTCCCAGTTGGAAAAACTGTCGTGATGACGGGTGATGAATACGATGTATTTCATACCCGCATTTTTGGCAATCGACACCCAGCTGGCCGCATCAAAATCGACCGGATTAAACACCCGCAACAACCGTTGGTAGTCGGTCACTTTGATATTCCTGTTGTTCATTACCCATTCGCCATCGCCGAGCACGGAAGAAAGCCCCCAATGGATAAACATACCATATTTCATATCCTGAAACTGGCTGCGTGCGGCGAGGTTAGCAGATGCGGGTTGGTATTGCTGTGTAAATGCGCTGCTTGAGCAAAGGCAAAGCAAAAAGAACAGTCTGAATTTTTTCATGTGTTGGCTCCTGATGAGTTGGAAAAAATGAAGATAACTGATTGCAGAGGCAGATCCTGCAGCCAATAACAATCAGAACCGTTAACCAAAGTACTCCTGTAATTTACTATTCAGGTGGGTGACGGCAAAAATTAAAATGGCCTCAGAATAAACTTATTACAACGGCCACTGCAGCCAGTTTGAAGGACATTTATTCCCCCTGCCCGGACAATTTTTGCCTTACCTTTGCAGCGCCAAAAAGTCTTTCTTTTATCAAATTTTTCCTATGTCGTTTAGAATTGAAAAAGATACCATGGGTGAGGTGCAGGTGCCTGCGGAGGCCTATTATGGTGCACAGACCCAACGCAGCATCGACAATTTTCGCATTGCCCAGGACATTAACCGGATGCCGAAAGAAATTATTCGTGCATTTGCCTATCTGAAAAAAGCAGCTGCCATTACCAATTTTGAAGCAGGCGTATTACCAAAAGAAAAGAGTGATCTGATTGGCCGTGTCTGTGATGAAATATTGGCTGGCAAACTCGACGACTATTTTCCCCTGGTGGTTTGGCAAACCGGCAGTGGTACCCAGAGCAACATGAACGTGAATGAGGTAGTGGCCTACCGTGGTCATGTACTCAATGGTGGTCAGTTAACAGATAAGGAAAAATTCCTTCATCCAAACGATGATGTCAACAAATCACAATCGTCGAACGACACCTTTCCCACGGCCATGCATATAGCAGCTTATAAAATACTGGTAGAGTCAACTATTCCAGGTATCGAAAAGTTGCGCGACACCCTGGAAGCAAAGAGTAAGGCTTTCATGCAGGTCGTGAAGATTGGAAGAACTCACTTTATGGATGCGACGCCACTCACGCTGGGGCAGGAGTTCAGCGGCTATGTATCGCAACTCAACCACGGTTTAAAAGCTATTCGCAACAGCCTGCCTCACCTAAGCGAACTGGCATTAGGCGGTACCGCAGTAGGTACCGGCATTAACACTCCTAAAGGTTATTCTGAAAATGTGGCAAATCATATTGCTTTGCTCACCGGACTGCCCTTTGTGACTGCTGAAAATAAATTTGAAGCGTTGGCTGCACACGATGCGATTGTAGAAGCCCATGGCGCTCTGAAGACCGTAGCGGTGAGCCTGATGAAAATTGCCAACGACATCCGCATGCTCAGTAGCGGCCCAAGGAGCGGTATCGGAGAAATATTTATCCCTGACAATGAACCCGGATCCTCCATTATGCCCGGCAAGGTAAATCCAACGCAATGTGAAGCCCTTACCATGATAGCTGCGCAGGTTTTGGGAAATGATGTTGCTATCAACATTGGAGGTGCTACCGGTCATTTTGAATTGAACGTATTCAAGCCGGTAATGATCTACAATTTCCTGCATAGCGCCCGCCTCATAGCCGATGGTTGTGTATCGTTCAACGACAAATGTGCTGTAGGCATTGAACCTATTGAAGCGAACATTAAAAAGCATGTCGACAATTCGCTAATGCTGGTAACGGCACTCAATACCAAAATTGGCTACTACAAAGCAGCTGAGATTGCTCAGAAAGCCCATAAAGAAGGCACCACCCTCAAGGAAATGGCCGTAACGCTGGGCTATCTGACAGCAGAAGAGTTTGACCAATGGGTGATTCCGGCGAATATGGTTGGCGAAATAAAACCTTAAAACGCCTCGAACACGTAGTTATACGAAATTTTGAAGGGGATATTTACGGTATCCCCTTTTCTTTTGTATCTGCTTACTTGCGTGAAGAAGGCTGGCAGACTATTTTGGCATTCAGATCGTTGATCTGATTAAATCCGAATCGTATGAAGAGTACCGCGAAAGCGCCACTTTTTTTCTCCGCCTATCCCTTGAAAGCAGTGGAAAAACAAATGACTACCCCCGCCGCCAGTCAACACGCATCGCCCTACCTGAGGGCCGTTCTGGCCGGCAGCCGCAAAAGTGCAACGCACTTGCGCGTTTACCCCATGCAGAATCCTTACTACGACCGGCCGGAGCCGGTATCCAAACGTTTGCAACCTCCTGCACCAGTACATCTGGAAGAGCGTGAGTGGCTTACGCAATACGAGTAATCAAACCCTGAGCATATCACATTCGAAAAGGCCCACCGATGTGGGCCTTTTCCTTTATTACCGGTCGCAGGATTTACGCAAAACAGGGCAATAAATCATGTAAACTTCATCAGGTGTTATACTATTGTTCCCATCAGGGTTAACGTTTATTTTTATCGAACCGAATTACTTAATCCAATACCCATGAACAAAACGCTACCCGTTTTCTGCCTGGCAGGATTAAGAAAGTTTTACCACCTGATTACTTTTTTACTCCTGCTGATCGGCTTCACAGCAGACAGCAATGCTCAGACCGTCCGAACCGGTAAGAGTTATGTAAATATCACCCGCCCCAATGGAGGCACTTTTTTGCCAGGCGATATTATTGAAGTGCGCGCCACTATTGCGGTTACCGGAGGCAACAGTACCAACCGTCTCAACTATGTTCGCTACAACGACACTATCAACCTCGCCAAATTTGACTATATACCGGGTACGCTCCGAATGCTATCGAATGAAGGTCGCGTACAATACCAATACCAGGACGGCCCAAGTTCTGCCGACTCCGACTCAGCCCATATAGATCTTGCTACCGGCCGACTTCGATTCAACATTGGACGAAATGCCGGTGGAGCCAACGTACTGACGCAGGGTACAGCCATCACTAATGGAGGCCAGCTTTGGGGTGGCAATTATTTTCCGCCCTCCTTTTTTGGAAATACCTGTATCCGCGTTTATAGTTATCGTGTTCAAATCAAAAACACGCCAACTGCAGTAGCCATCGACAGTGTTATCCGCATGAGTGCCGGTAATTTCAGGTACCGTGTAGGAAGCAGTACAACCGATCAGATATCAGGTTTCCCGCAATATTTTATTCGCATTGCTCCCGACCTTGGACTCTGCTCCAACGCCATTGGCGGCAACGCCATTCTTGGAGAAAGCGGTGGCACCTTCGGTTCGGGTGCTACACAGAACCGGGCAGGTGGCACCAGCTTTGTACCGGGTCCTTATACTTTTGTAAATTTTGGAGCCAATGCTCCAAACGACAACTATTACGGCCTGGCCAACCGGACCAGCGCCGATGGTAGCACCGACAACAATATCAGCTACCCCAATAGTGCAAGAGTCTTCACGGTCTGGGAAATCATCGGCGACCATACAGGCGCTGCCGATCCCATTCAGGGTAATCCCGCCACCAACAATGGCTATGCCGTCATCATCAATGCCAGCTACGAAACCAACCGCGCCTTTTCGCAGGACATTGGTGGACTTTGCGAAGACACTTACTATGAATTCTCGGCCTGGTTCAGAAATATCTGCCGCCGTTGTGGCTGCGATTCAACGGGTCGCGGTGCCAGCCAAACAGGTTATACACCTTCACCGGGCAATGACTCTTCAGGCGTAAAACCTAACCTTACTTTTCAGGTAGATGGAATTGACTTGTACACAACGGGCGAAATTGCCTTTAGCGGTGAATGGGTAAAAAAGGGATTCATTTTCCGAAGCAGGCCCGGACAAACCACCGCTAATGTGACTATTCGCAACAACGCACCTGGCGGTGGTGGCAACGACTGGGCCATTGATGATATTGCCGTTTCTACCTGTTTGCCAAATATGAGTTACGCACCTTCGGTAACGCCAAACGTATGTAGTGGCGGTACGCTTCGTTTGGAAGACACCGTTCGGTCTTATTTCGACAACTACACCTATTACAAATGGCAACGCAGCACTGACAATGGCAGCAGCTGGGCCGATGTAACCGGTGTTTTAGGTCCAATACCGCCAACATGGAACGGCACGGCCTATGAATATGTGTCGGTGTATACCGTTCCACCCGCCGCTACCACCCTGGCCGATTCTGGCGATCTATACCGGCTGATCACCGCAACTAGCGCAGGTAATTTGAATTTGAACAGTTGCCTTTATACCGACAATACCAATATTGTAACAGTAAACGTGCTTGACTGCCAACCTCCACTATCCACGCATTTACTCCATTTTGCGGGTCGACGAAATGGGAACAGCGCCCTGCTTAACTGGAGTGTAAGCGACGAGAAGTCTGGCACGGCCTATGAAATTGAACGAAGTTCTGATCGAATTAATTTCGAACGCGTCGCCATACTGGAAGCCGATGCAGGCACAGGAGCCATCAAACATTATTCCTACACCGACCCAAGCTCGAGTGCATTAAGTTTCTACCGACTAAAGCTGATACACCCGGGCAGTCGCTCTACCTATTCGAATGTTTTGCGTCTTGATGAAATACGCGGACCATTCGAACTCCGAAATGCGGTAAACCCATTTGGATCGCAGCTCCAGTTTGATTTAAGTCTGAACCAGGCAGGCCGGGTATACTGGAAGCTGGTTGATATGTCGGGAAACATTCGTATCCAACAGAGCGTGGACCTGAATGTGGGACATCACCAACTCATTCGTGCGTTGCCTGTTCAATTGCCCGCAGGACAATACATTCTGGTTGCCGAATTCAATGGTGAACGCCACTATAAAAAATTACTGAAGCTATAACGGACGTGGAATAGCCAGGCAAATCATTATTCGATAAGGAAGGTCAACCTACCTGCACCTTATCACTCACCTGTGCATTGGTTTCGCCGGCAGCAGCCGACTTCGGTCCTTCTTTTCTGAAAAATCTTTTTTGAAAGATAAACAAGGTAATTACACCGACTGAAATGGAGGCATCGGCAATATTGAAGATGGGACTAAAAAATTCGAACTCCGATCCACCTACCATCGGCATCCATTCAGGCAGGTTGGTTTTAATGATCGGGAAATAAAGCATGTCTACCACTTTGCCATGCAGAAAACCCGCGTACCCTCCTTCCGCCGGAAATGCTGAAGCCACCACCCCCCAGTCACTTTTAGAAAAGATCATTCCGTAAAACATACTATCAATCAGGTTGCCCAGCGCGCCTGCATAGATAAGGGCCGCACAAACAATAAATCCCTTACTGTATTGTTGCTTTACGATTCTGCCCAGGTACCAGGTACCAAAAATTACCGCGGCCAATCGAAACAGCGTAAGAATCATTTTACCCCATTCACCGCCAAATTTCCAACCCCAGGCCATGCCCTCATTTTCAATAAAATAAAGGCGGAACCATGATTGCCCTGCCACTTCAGTGATTTGCCCGAAGCCATAGCTGGTTTTGATCCAAATTTTAATGGCCTGGTCTAGCAAAATGATCAGCACAATGATCAAAACGGCATTACGAAGTTTCACTAAAAGCGGTTTTGCTACAAATATAGGTGTAAAAACTGTTTAAACAGAGTTGCAGGGGGGCGGCGGAGAGCCTTAACATTTCGCTGACAACCAATAGAAAATGTCTGCTACTCTTCAAAATAAACACGGTTTACCCGCTGCGATATGCCGGTCATTATTTCATATGGAATGGTATCCGCCCTTTTGGCCATCTCCTGAATCGGCATACCCGGACCAAAAATGATAACATCATCGCCTTCTCGAACATTACGTATTTCACTTACATCTACCATCGTCATATCCATACAAACCGATCCGATCACCGGAGCGCGCTGACCCCTGATCAGGACCTCGCCCCTGCCATTTCCCAGATTCCTTGGAAAACCATCGGCATAACCAATGCGTACCGTAGCAATCAGTTTTGTTCCTTCAATTTTCCCTCGGCGATTATAACCGACCGTATCGCCATCGTGCAGCTCCTTTAGTTGAGCAATTGTAGTGCGAAGGGTTGCGGCAGGCAACAACCGCTGCTGTATCTGCACAGCGCTGTCTACTCCGTACATACCAATTCCCAGACGTACCATATCAAGCTGCAATTGAGGCAGGCGTGAAATGGCAGCTGTATTAGATAAATGTCTTAAAAATGTGTAAGAGATGTTTTGCTGCAAAAGCAAAACGGCGCTTTCATATTTCTGAAACTGTTGAAGTGTATAGTTGTCTTCTGCCGGATCTTCGCTGGCAGCAAGGTGCGTAAAAACAGATTGTATCCTGATACAGTCCGACTCAGCTACGCGGCGAACCAGCTCCGGCACCATATCTGCTGAAAAACCTAACCGGTGCATGCCGGTCTCCAACTCCAGGTGAACAGGATAGGCGACAATGCCAGCTTTTTCCAAAAACTTCTCCCAGGCATCCAGCATCGCCATTGAAAATATTACCGGCTGCAATTGATGTTCCACAATCAGGTCAAACGCACTGGGTTCGGGATTCATTACCATTATGGGCAAATGGATTCCTGCCTTTCGAAGTTCCACTCCCTCATCGGTATATGCCACGCCAAGATAATCTACCTTATGATACTGCAGAATGCCGGCTATTTCAGCGCCACTGCCGTAGGCAAATGCCTTTACCATCGCCATCATTTTGGTAGCCGGCTGCAACAACTGCTGATATACTTTTACGTTCTGTGCAATGGCATTCAGATTAATTTCCAGTACAGTCTGGTGGGCTTTTCGTTCGAGATGCGAAACTATCTGCTCAAAACCGAATACCCTTGCACCCTTTACAAGTATGGTTTCATCGCGAAACCAATGGCTACGGTACTGCTGAAGAAATTCGCTGGTGTTGGCAAAAAGGCATTTTTCGATTTTATTGTCTGCAACAGCATGTAGAAAATACTTTTCCCATTGCTCCCCTATCAGCATCAGGCGATCAACCTGATGCTTACTAACTAGCGATAACACGGAAGGATAGAGCTGGTCCAGTTCCCGCTGATTCTGCAACAAATCGGAAAGGATCAGCGTCTTTTTGCCGGCACCCGCCTGCTGTTGCATAAAATCAAGAGCAACCGACAGTGAGTGCAGATCGGCGCTGTAACTATCGTTGATGACCGTGCAATGATTGATGCCATGTAACAGCTGCAGCCGCATATCGACCGGCTCCAGAACCAACATACGGCGAGCGATCAACTCGGGTGATATGCCCAGCTGCATCAATACAATAAAACACGTAATGGCATTTTCAATCGATGCATCATCGCTAAAAGGGATTCGAATAGCGTACTCCACCGCTCCTGCACAAAGTACAATATCTGTATGCTGCCGCTGGCGGCTCAGTTTTTTAATGGTCCAGTCAGCAGGACCGTCCCAGGCCCAGGTGACCAGCGTGGGCTTGAATTCTTCCTTTTTTTTACTTCGTAGGAAACCGATGTCGGCCTCCCTTCCAATCAGTACCTCGCAATTTGAAAAGAGTTTTAATTTCTCTTCGCGCTTATGCTCGATGCTGTTAAAACCATCACTGTGGGCGTCGCCCAGATTGGTGAACACACCTAGTTGCGGACGAATGATGTGTTCCAGCTTCTCCATTTCCCTCGGCCGGGAAATACCTGCTTCAAAAATGGCCAGTTCATGGCTGCCATTCATTTGCCAAACACTAAGCGGCACGCCTATTTGCGAGTTATAGCTGCGTGGGCTGCGTACCACCCGTTGATCGCTATACAAACACTGGTACAACCATTCTTTCACCACTGTTTTTCCATTACTTCCGGTAATACCTATTACAGGCATTGAAAACTGCGCCCGATGCCAGGCCGCGAGTTGCTGCAGGGCTACCCTTGTATCATTCACCAGCAAAAAAGACGCATCAGGAAAACTTGCCGCCGATGGAAGACTGCTCACCACAAAGCTTCTGATACCCTGGGCATATAGCTCAGGAATAAACTGATGACCGTCGCGGCGTTCGCCAGTTAATGCAAAGAAAAGGGACTCGCCGGCAGTAGACAGGCGACGGCTATCGAGGAGCAGCTCGCTGATAGTACGCGAAGGATAAAGGCCCTTTACACCTAATATATTTGCTATCTGATCGAGCGTGTATGGCATCAATTGAGAATTGTTTCGCTTAGCCAGCAGGAAATCTCGACAGCTCTACTCATTTATGCTGGGCTCATCTACGTCTTCGGGCACTCCTTTCTTGTTGATAAAAATCGAATAGAAAATAGAACCTGAAATACAAAGCATAATTACACCCAGAGAAATAAATACCTGTACCGTTTTGTCGACATACAGATTAACCCAGTGTTCTGCCAGCATTTTAACCCCTATAAAGACCAGAACGATGGCTATACCCTGTTGCAGATAGTCGAAACGACTAACGGCGCCACGTAACAAAAAGAACAGGGAGCGCAAACCAAGTACGGCAAAAATATTGGAGGTGTAAATAACCAGCTTGTCGCGGGAAATACCCATTACGGCAGGGATGGAATCGAGCGCAAAAACCAGGTCGATAGCAGCCAGCATGATGATTACAACAAAAAGCGATGTATAACGTCGCCTGCCGTTTTCGCGCACTACAAATTTTCCATCGCCATCATGTGGAGTAAGCGGCAACAGCCTTTTCATAAATCTGTAAATTTTGCTGTCGTGCGGATCAAACTCCTCATCATCATTGGCAGTAAACATTTTGTAACCAGTGTACACCAAAAACACGCCGAACACATACAACACCCAGTGAAACTTTTCGACCAGGGCTACACCAACCGTTATGAAAATCACCCGGAAGATGATCGCCATTAGGATGCCGATGAGCAGTACCCGCCCATAGTGTTTTTCCTTAACGCCAAAGCTGGCAAATATGAGAATGAATACAAAGATGTTGTCGATACTCAGGCTCCACTCCATGAGGTAGGCGCTTAGGTATTCGAGTGCCGGAGTTTGCCCTTCTTCAAACCACATGAAGACGAAAAATGCCAGTGCAAGGCCAACCCAGAAAAAAGTCTGGTAAAGCGCCTGCCGGATGGTGACTTTCTGATTTTTCTTGCTCAGCAGTCCGAGATCAAAAACCAGGGCCAAAACGAGTACGATGCCAAAAACGAGATAAGTAAGCTGATCAGGTGTCATGCCTTTCGATAAAAAGCAAAGATAGGGAACTTAGCGTCGCCTGATTAGCGGGCGTATAGCCGCTTGCGGAGGTACTGAAATATCATCCCGCTCAGGATAACCAGCAATACCGGCACAACAATATTGATCAGCTGCCAGTTGCGCTTCTGCTGCATTACCCGCACCGGATCCAGTAATCGGAGCGTATAACTTTTTGCACGGGTCGCGAGCACTCCATCAGGATTCATCAGATATTCGAGCGAGTTTTCAAAAAATTCTTTGTTGGCAAATGTGTAGCGGGTAAATAGATTCTGACCCATGGTCAAGGGGCCATCCATCTGGCTAAACTGGTTCATGGCAATGTCGCCATCGGCCACTACAATGATCCCCGTTGCTTCCCTGGCCACATCGCGGTAAGGCATACCCACCGAGTCGAGCCAGGCGCGTTGAGCTGTAGACACTCTGTTGCGAAAGGCTGAAGTAAATTTCCCTTCGAGCAACACAGCCACTGCCGTATCCCGCACAGTGAACTGATTTACACTTGGCGCGATATTCATAAATTCAAAGTCGATAATGGCGGGTGCCTGAAGCACACGGGCATTGGCAGAAGATTGCAGGAGAAAAGTCTTTTTGATTCCGGGGGTCTGAATGGTATCCACCGTATTAGGAAACATGGTCCGAACGCCATCGAGGTTTTTACTGATGGGATGAGAAGTGCCGTTCAATACAGGAAAGAAAGGCCAATCCACCATCCGCTGCTGCATACCCGACTGCTGGTCGCCCGACATTTGTGGCAATTTATCGGACTGCATATCCTGCAACAAATTCTGATTGATACGCGCGCCATAGCGGAACAGCAAATCTTCCAACTCGAGGCCACGGTCAAAAGCAGTGAATCCTCCCGATTTATATAAGCTGTCGAATTCGGCGTACATATTATCGATCATGAAAAACAGCTTGCCACCGTTCATCAGATACTGATCAATCTTCAATTTTTCTATTTCCGAAAACCGCTGTGTGGGCTTCAACACGACCAGCACTTTCATCTGCGGAGGAATGAAAGGATCAGTTTTTAAGTTAACCGTGTCAAACTGATATTCACTGATGAGTGTGGTGACCGCATCGTTCACATTATAGCCCCAGCTTTCCCCATTGCCTAAAGCATACCCGACCAGCGGCCGCTCGCGCTGCATCAACTTTTGTAAAACGCTGGCAAACCGGTATTCAAGCGTGGCCTCCACATCGTTGTACAAGGCAGCCATCTGTTCAGCTTCTGTGCCATAAGCACGTACACCTTTTAACAGGTTTACGCCCATACTGGTGTCGCCGTAATGAACGATGGCGCCAGGAAGTACCAGCTTTTGCTTCATCTCATCGCCCACTTTAGCAGGCGCCTGCAGCGTGAATGCAGGAATTTTATAGAAATACCCAATCGAATCAATAGTGTAAGCAGCAGTGCTGTCGTCGAGCCCTGCCAGAGGATCAGCATAAGTAACCCGAAGCTTTCCCCGCGAGAGGTCGCGGCAATCATCTAAAAATTCTTCGATACTGTTGACCAGCTTTCGGAAGCCCGCCGGATAGTCACCTTTGAGCAAGACTTCAATCCGCACTTCCTGATCCAGGTTGCGCAATAAGGACTGAGTTGGCGCGCTCAGCGTATATTTTTTTTCGCTGGTCATATCCAGCCTCCCATGAAAATTGGAGGCAAGAAAATTGATCAGGAGCAGCAACAGCAACATCGCCAACCAGCCAAATCGGGAATTGAATATTTTTCTCAGAGCGGCCATGTCAGCGCTTTTGCAAATTTTGATGGGTTAGAAATAAGAAGAATGCCAACACGCTAAGGAAGTACACCAGATCCCTACTGTCGAGCACACCCCGACTGATGCTGCGATAATGAAAATCTATTCCAAGCATTTCAATATAATAGTCGAGTCCTGCCGCAGCACCAGCCAGGCCTGCTATAGCGCTGAAACCATAATAAAACAAAGCACAGGCAGCCAGCGCCACAATAAAAGCAACAACTGCATTGCTGGTAAAACTACTTGCACACACGCCAATAGCGGTAAATACTGCGGCCAAAAAAAACAATCCGAGGTAGGCGGCCATGGTTGCTCCGGTATCCATGCCCGATCCATCGGCGGCAAGCGCCTGTACCGACACGTAATAAATCAATGTAGGCAATAAAGCAATCAATACTACCAACAGGCTGCCGGCATATTTGCCGAATGTAATTTGCCAGCTGCTGAGGGGCCTGGTCTGCAAAATTTCAAATGTGCCGGTTCTGAATTCGTCGGCAAAACTGCGCATGGTAATAGCAGGAATCAATAACAACAATACCCATGGAGCTAACTCAAAAAAGCGATCGAGCGTTGCATAGCCGTAATCGAATATATTATCCTTAAATACGAATAGCATTAATCCGTTCACTAACAGAAATACGAGGATAGCAATATAGCCCGTAAGGCTGCTGAAGAATTGTCGGAGTTCTTTTTTACAAACAGACCACATAGATAAACAGCCGCTAATATACGGGATAATTGAACGGCATCCTGCACGTAGCCTGGCGGGCTACCAATAAGGGCATCTGTTTTTTGTGGAAACTAACCAGCTCGGCGTCTCAGGTGAAACTACATTATGAAAAAGAATCTTTTTCTGGCCAGTCTCGCACTGGCTCTGGGCTTTTCATCCCTTGCCCAAAACAAAGCTCAGGCTCCTCCGCCGCCCCCGCCCCCTGAACCACCAAAGGTGGAACTGAAAAAATTCACTCCTCCAAGAATTGTGAAAGATGAAGGCTACGAGGCATTTCTTTCGCGCAACAAAGAAGTGAATCGATTAATCTGGAAGGATGGTCAACAGGTAACGGTGGTTCGCAACGACAAGACCAAAGAGCAGTATAACCTCGCTGAGCAGACTGAAAAGAAAAAGTTTGTTGAAAAATATGGCGAGCCTCCTGTTCCTCCACCGCCACCGCCTCCGGCACCTCCCACAGCGCCAAAGAAAGAGGTGACCAAAGCCTAGGCATCGATATGGTCACAGCTCCCTGTGCCTGTTGGCCCGCGGGTTTTGGGAATTAAACAGCAAAACTTTCGCCACAGGCGCAGGTGCGGCTGGCATTGGGGTTGTTGAAATGAAACCCTTTGCCATTCAACCCATCAGAGTATTCGAGTGTGGTGTTCATGAGATAAAGTAAACTCTTCATATCCGTCACCACTTTCAGACCATTGTGTTCAAAAACCTGATCGGCAGGCTTTGATACATTGTCGAAATCCATTTTATAGCTCAAACCAGAACATCCGCCACCTACTACGCTTACACGCAGGAAATAGTCAGGGCTGTTTTTGCCAGCCTCTTCCATCAAAGCCACTACTTTCTCTTTGGCTTTATCACTTACCAGTATGGCATTATCTATTTTGAAGTCCATTGTCATGCTTTATTTTTTACAACACACAAAGATACAAAGGGTTGCCTGTAGATGGCTGTTAAAAAATGTCCGTGCTTAATGGCTGATATAATGGCCTTGTTGTCTGAGACTTAACACAGCATCTCTAATAAGATCGGCAGCTCTTTGCACATCCGCAGCCTGGCTTGGCCGGCCCAGTGCAAGTCGAATGGCCGCACCGGCCAGTTCATCGCTTCGGCCAATTGCCCGAAGCACATAACTGGGTTCGGGTATCGCTGAGGTGCAGGCCGAGCCTGAAGAAACGGCCAGATCACGGCTTAGCACCCGCATCAATGCCTGCCCTTCCACGCCAGCAAAGGACAGATTGGTCACATGTGGCAGTCGCCGTTCTCGATCGGAGTTCAAAATCACCTGACCAAGCGATAGTAAATCCTGCTCAAGCTGGTCACGTAAAACCGACAGCCGTGCTCCCTCGGCTTCCATGGACTGCATGGCAATTTCCGCCGCCTTACCCATTCCCACAATACCGGGCACATTAAGTGTGCCGCTGCGAAAGCCGCGCTCATGTCCACCCCCATCCATTTGAGCGATCAGACTTACCCTCGGATCGCGCCGCCGAACAAATAGCGCTCCCACCCCTTTTGGACCATAAAATTTATGTGCACTACAGGCCAAAAGGTCAATATGTTCCTGCATTATGTCGACTGGAATTTTTCCGACCGACTGTGAAGCATCGCTGAAAAAAATGATTTTATTCTGCCGGGCAATTTCACCGATCTCACGCACCGGCATCAGGGTACCGGTTTCGTTGTTGCTGTGCATCACGGCAATCAGAATGGTTTCCGGACGTATGGCTGCTTCTACCGCCGAGGGTTCTACCCAACCATTTTCGTTCACGGGCAAATAGCTTACCTCGGCTCCCATTTTTTCAAGTCTCGCGCAACTGTCCAATACCGCGTGATGTTCCACGGCTGTGGTGATGATATGTTTCCCTTTGGTACAGTAAGCAGCATACACTCCCTTGATAGCCAGGTTCACCGCTTCGGTGGCACCTGACGTAAAAACCAGCTCCCGTTCGGTAGCACCAATCAATGCAGCCACCTGCTCCCGCGCAATAGCCACCGCTTCGCGGGCCTGCCATCCATAGTAGTGGCTGTGACTGGCAGCATTTCCAAATTGTTCCGAAAAATAGGGCAGCATGGCCTGCAGCACCTGCGGATCGCATGGGGTAGTTGCGTTGTAGTCGAGGTATATGGGGAGAGATGGGTTCAACAGCCTTCTAAAATTAAGATTCAACAGTGAAGTAGTAAGCCAAAAATGAAACTGGAAAATAACGATACAATAGTAAAATTAAACAATCTGCCGAACCTGATCACAGGTCGGCCCTATTCCGCAAATAGTCCTAAATTGTCCGGATGAAACATATCGAACACCTCGGAATCGCAGTAAAAGATCTTGCCCAATCCATCCCATTGTTTGAACAACTGCTGGGTACCCACTGCTATAAACGCGAGCGCGTGGAATCTGAAAACGTTGAGACAGCATTTTTCCAGACGGGCGAATCGAAGGTGGAATTGCTGCAGAGTCTGAGTCCTGATGGAGTGATAGCAAAATTCATTGAAAAGAAAGGCGAAGGCATGCACCATATCGCCTTTGCTGTTGACGACATATATGCCGAAATTGAACGGCTTAAGGCGCTGGGCTTTCAGTTTATTCAGGACCAACCCAAACCTGGAGCCGACAACAAGCTGATTGTATTCCTGCATCCGAAATCGACGAATGGGGTGCTGGTGGAGTTGTGCAGCGAGAGGTGAAAGGTGAGACGTGAGAGGTGAAAGGTGAGAGGTGAAAGGTGAGAGGTGAGAGGTGAAACGTGAGACGTGAAATGTGAAACCGAGATTGTTGCTTACATATGAATAATCGGACTGTTCCGGTCCCGTTTTTTACCTAAAAGACGCAGACTTTTTGGAGGCTCCTTATCCGAAGTTTCCCGCCTCAAGTTTCACGTCTCACGTTTCACCTCTCACCTCTCACCTTTCACCTCTCACCTTTCACCTCTCACGTTTCACGTCTCACCTCTCACCTCTCACCTTTCACCTTTCACCTCTCACCTCTCACGTTTCACCTCTCATGCCGGCGAATCCGCGTTCACAATCCCCAGCTTCTCCACCGCCGCCTGTGCTGCTATTTGCGAAGCATCTTTTTTATTGAACGCTTTTCCTTCGGCAATGGCTTTGCCGTCAATTACGGCCGCAATAGTGAAGAGTCGGCGGCCGTTTTCCAGTTTTTCGTTGAGGGTTTCAAACTCCAGCACTTTACCATTTTTGTTGGCCCAGCCATAGAGTTTGTTTTTATGGTTGATTTCGAGGTTTTCGAGATCATCCATGAACATGTGAGGTTGTATCACCCGCTTCAGTACCCATTTGGATGTGGTCTGATAGCCACTGTCGAGATAGATGGCTCCAACCAGGGCTTCCAGTGTGTTGCCAAAAATCTGGCTCACTTTGAGTGAGCTGTCCATTTTATTATAAAGGGTGATTTTTTTTAGTCCCATTTTTACGGCAATATCGTTCAGCTGCGAACGATTCACCATTTTGCTTCGCATTTCTGTCAGGAAGCCTTCTTCGCGGTAGGGGTAACGTTTAAAGAGGTAGTCGGCTATGAGTGCGCTAAGCACTGCATCGCCCAGGTATTCGAGCCTTTCATTGTTTTCGTCGGCACCTTCCCGCACCGATCGGTGAGTAAGCGCGGTACGGTACAGCGACAGGTTTTTTGGCTGAAACCCCAGGATATTTCTCAGCTCCTTTTTGAAACTGGAGCCGGAGTGCTTTTTGAAAAGGTTAGTTAGAAACTCCACAATAATCAATCTACGAAAAATAAATCAAATAATCATTAATACGTGGAGGGCACGGCTTTTAAGCGGGATTAACCCGTTCTGTTAGCGCTACAAGCCTTGCTAACCTTTGAATTTTTTTACGATTACGCAGGCGTTGTGTCCGCCAAACCCGAAGGTATTGCTCAGGGCGGCATTCACGGTGCGGCTTTGGGCCTTGTTGAAAGTAAAATTCAACCGCGAATCGAGTTCGGGATCGTCGGTAAAATGATTGATAGTTGGAGGTACCAGATCATGCATCACTGCTTTAATGCAGGCGATCGCCTCGATCACGCCGGCGGCACCCAGACAGTGGCCTGTCATACTCTTGGTGGCGCTAATGTTCAGATTGAAAGCATGTTCGCCAAATACATCCAATATCGCCTTTACCTCGGCCACATCTCCCAGAGGAGTGCTGGTGCCGTGGGTATTGATATAGTCTATTTCATGGGCCGTCATACCTGCATCCTGTAGTGCCACCTGCATTACATTCTTGGCTCCCAGACCTTCGGGATGCGGAGCAGTAATATGGTGCGCATCGGCTGTTGCACCGCCGCCAACTACTTCGCAATAGATGCGGGCACCACGCGCCAGTGCATGTTCCAGTGTTTCCAAAACCAGCACACCAGATGCTTCACCCATTACAAAGCCATCGCGGTCTTTGTCATAAGGTCGGCTGGCCGATTTGGGATCATCATTCCGTTCGCTCATTGCCTTCATGGCATTGAATCCGCCCACACCTGCTTCACTGATTACTGCTTCGCTTCCTCCGGTAACAATGATGTCCGCTTTGCCGAGGCGCAGCAGAGTAAGTGCATCAATGATCGCATTGGTACTGCTTGCACAAGCGCTTACCACGGCATAATTGGGACCACGAAGATTGTGACGCATACTGATCTGGCCAGCTGCTATATCCAGGATCATTTTGGGAATGAAAAAGGGATTGAAGCGTGGTGTACCATCGCCTTTGGCAAATTCCGTTACTTCCTGCTGAAAGGTGATCAGCCCTCCGATACCACTACCAAACACTACACCAATGCGATCGGGATTGATATTTTCCCTGCTCAGGCCCGCGTCTGCCATAGCCTGGTCGCTGGCAACAAGTGCAAACTGGGTGAAGCGGTCAATTTTTCGTGCTTCCTTTCTATCCAGAAACTGTACAGGATCGAAATTCTTGACCTCACAGGCAAAACGTGTTCGAAACTTCGACGCATCGAACAACGTGATCATGTCAGCACCTGACACGCCATTTACGAGGCCATTCCAATATTCGTCGATCGAATTGCCCAGGGGAGTCAATGCTCCCATGCCTGTTACAACTACCCTTTTCAATTCCATATTGCCGGTTTCATTCGTTTGTGGATTTCAAAAGCGGAAATAGGCAAAGTAAAAAAACGCCTTCACTGTACATGGTAACAGGCTGAAGGCGGGTTTTTATTTTGTCCATGTGTCTTTGCCGGGAGGCAAAGTCATCGGCGTTATTTTGCGTGTTCTTCCAGGTAAGCAACTGCCTGACCTACAGTAGTGATGGTCTCAGCTTGCTCATCGGGAATGGAGATGTTGAATTCCTTTTCAAATTCCATGATCAGTTCTACCGTATCCAATGAATCGGCACCCAGATCATTGGTGAAGGAAGCTTCATTGGTCACTTCCGCTTCGTCAACACCGAGTTTGTCAACGATGATCTTCTTTACTCTTGATGCAATGTCTGACATGTCGTATAAGTTTAGTTATTGGCTGCAAAAATATACTTTTTGGGTAAACCAACATCGGAAACACCATTTTTTCCAATTTTCGCCCAAGCGGCTGTAAATTAAGCGATCATGAAGGTCTTTTGGTTGTAAATCTATCAAAATTATCTTTTCCGTATCGTTGGCTGTATGCCAGCTTCTTTGTAATTTGAATGCCTTCAAGGTTTACCTCTTTCTACATGGCACTGAAAATCATCGATCACGGCACAGCCGAATACCAGCAAATGGTCAAACTGCGCGACGATATACTCCGCAAACCGCTGGGGCTGCACTTTACGCCCGATGAACTGGAAGCCGAAAAAGAACATCTCCTGATTGCTGCATTTGAAGACGAACAAATGCTGGGCTGTTGTATGCTGCTTGAAGAAAAGCCAGGCCTGGCGCGCCTCCGACAAATGGCGGTGTTAAACGACCTGCAAGGGAAGGGTATCGGCAGGGCATTGATGAACTTTGCCGAAAACATTGCCCGCGATCGCGGCTATCGCGCCATCTGCATGCACGCCCGGTCCAATGCAGTAGGCTTTTACGAAAAAGTGGGTTACCGTATCGTTGGCGACGAATTCATGGAAGTGACAATTCCTCACTTTCTAATGGAAAAAAAGTTGTAGATAATCAGACATTCAAAAGGCAAAATTCGGCGGTGGTTCAATCATTCAAAACATTCTTGAATTTTTCTTTGTTCATTTCCTTCTCACCTTCTCCCCCAACAAATGCCTCAGTTCCTGCACTTCGTCTGAATTCTTCATGCCCGACTTAGGTACCAGCAGAAAGGAGCGGCTATCGAAATACAAATGAAAAAAATGCGGACTCTCCATAAAAAAACTCAATCGATTCCAGTCCCATGAACGACCGCCGCCATTGGCATGGCGTAAAGTAAATTGCTCATTGCCGAAGTCCATGGAAAAAGAATGTTGAAAGGTTTCAGCGCGGCGGTAAACCATCATTGGCAATACAAACCAGAAACTGATCATTAATACGATCCATAGCAGCGAGCCAATTAGAAAAGCAAAAGCAGTGATTGTTTTGAATGAATAGAGTAATATAGACGCCAAAGCAAATACGTTCACCAGTATGATCATGATTCGTATTTCCGGCTTGCTGATAAAATGATAGCGCAGGGCTTGCATCACCTGGCCTTTCTCATAAGAAAAATCGATTGTCATCGCCAGTCATTTAAGTAAGCGATAAAGATAATCATAACGACTCTGACTGATAAAACAAAAAGCCGGTCCAAATGGAACCGGCTCTTCGAAAATTTGAAATATTGTTACTGCATATTCGTTCCTTCAGCAGGAATGTTGAAAGCGGCAGCTACCTCATCGTAGCTCATTCGCTGCAGTTGGTCTTTAGTGTATCCGCCGTAGGTAACCTGCGAGTCAACACCGCGACCACCAGCCACACTGCCGGAGATCAGAATATAGCGGAACTGCGTTCCAGCCAGATCAGCTGCGCCCCATGCTGCAAGTGATTTGTACAAATGACGCAACGTGCCAGGTGCAGGAATTACATAATCGTAATAATCCATAAAGTCGATATCCGCCAGATAAGGCATCTGTGCTGTTTCTGTTGCGCGAGGGAAACCAAACACGCGCCAGTTCTTCACGTACGCCAGTACCACACCATTATCAATAATGGCTTGAGTGATGCCGGGAGCAGCACGGTCATAACGGAACGATGCAGTGTATTGTCCAAGAGGAGCTGCGGTAACCCAGTCTGCCGCAACGGTAGTATACCAGGCCGAATATGTGGTGATGCCAGCACCAGGAGTTCCGGGAGCACCAGGCGCACCGGGTGTACCGGGAGGACCTTGAGCACCAGTAGCACCAACAGGGCCTTCCGGACCTTCTTTGGTACAGCTGGCCAGGAAGGTAATGGCTAGCAACAAGAGGGAAAGAGAGCTGAACTTTCTCATAACGTTTGTTTTGGCAGTTAAATTGATTCTGTTTTAAAAGTAAACGGAAAACTCCATTTTTCCAAAATTGACTTAAGTTAACAAAAAAAAGGTTCTACATTAGGCCCGGCAGCCGGTTTAAGCAGTCATAACTGGCTGAGTTACGCATCAATAAACCAAAAATTCCATGCTTCGCAACCGCCTGTTATTGTTGTTAATTCTCGTTCCATTTATGGCCAGCAGCCAGTTTTCGAAAGGCACCCTTGTGCCCGGCATTTCATTTGGAACTTTGTTCTTTGAATCAGGAAAAACAGACTATTCAGCCGCCCCGCCCACCACTGGTTATACAAGCAATCGAAACAGTTTGGGCTTTCAGTTAGCACCTTCAATTGGCCGCTTTGTAAATGACCGCGTGCTGCTGGGTGTACGCCTGATCGCGAGATTTGAGTACGATAAATATATCGATGCTGCCAATAATATTACCTTCAGAAAGAAAGAAGACCGAGTATCTGAATGGGGCCTGGGCCTCTTTAGTCGCTACTATTTTATTACAGGAGAAAAATGGTTACCCTTCGGACAATTTCAGGTTGACGGGGGTATTGGTCATACACGAACCGAAGGATTTGAATACAGTAATAACTACCGGGAAGACTATCTGGGAAAAAGCAAAGGAAACTTTTTTATCAGTAGCGGCCTGCAACTGGGGCTTACGCGCATGCTGAATTCGAATGTGGGAATCGATTTCAGTGCAGGCTATTTATTTACTCACCGCAAAACAAAAACCCGCACCGACACCTTTCGCGACGTCGATCTCGACGGCCAAACCGACGAACAACTGATCAGCGAAATAACCGCCAAAACCAACGATCACGGTTTTACGCTACAGGCGGGAATACAGGTGTTCTTTTAATTTGCAGATGTGCAAATGTGTAAATGTGGAAATGTGCAAATGATCATTGTCCATTTGCACATTTCCACATTTGCACATCTGCACATTTCCAAATTATTTATTCATCATTTGCTTCGCCTCAATGCTAAGCGTTGCATGTGGCACGGCACGCAAACGGGCTTTGTCGATCAGCTTGCCGGTTACACGACAAACACCGTATGTTTTGTTCTCGATGCGCATGATCGCTTTCTCGAGGTGATCGATAAACGTAATTTGACGGCTTGCCATCTGGCTAAGCTGTTCGCGCTCCATACTCACGCTACCATCTTCCATGGTCATATATCTCGCTTCGTCCATATCACCACCTTCGTCGCGGCGGGTGATCAGGCCCTGCAGATAGGCCAGTTCTTTCTTGGCCGCATCCAGCTTCCGGTTAATAATTTCTCTGAATTCCGCGAGGTCAGCATCTGAATATCTCATTGTGGGTCCGGTTTGTTCGTTTAAGTGTGTATCTAATACAGATCGGGTAAACTCTGGTTCATATTTCACCGAAGATTTAATACTTGTTTTTGGTATCACCACTTTCGTGGGCTTCGGGGGTTCTTTTTTCAAAACAGGTTTTGGTTGAGGTTTTATTGATACCAACGACTTTGGATCGTTAGCTGAAGGTTTTTTAGGCATTGGCGGGGGCGCGGGTGCCGGCTCTGGTTTGGGAGCAGGCGCTTTTGCTTTCACCGGTTCAGGCTTTTTCACCTCTTTTACCTTGGGCGCAGCTACTGCTTTGGGTGCCGGCTTCGCAGCCTTCGCGGCGGGTTTGGCAGGCTTAGCAGCCGGTTTAGCCGCTTTAGGCGCCGGTTTGGGAGCAGCTTTCCTGGCCACAACAGCTTTTTTGGGTGCGGGCTTGGCAGCTTTAGCTGCGGGCTTCTTAGCCGCCGGCTTGGCAGCTTTTTTGGGTGCAGGCTTTTTAGCCGCCGGCTTGGCCTTAGGAGCAGGTTTCTTACTAGCCATAATGATTAGCCTTTTTTTGAAACAATCGCTTTTATTACCCTATCATTCACTTCTATTTCCATTCCTTCCTCTATCGACCGCCGGAACTCCAGCTTGTCGGCGAGAATTTCGGCGCAAATATAGTCTTTATAACGGGCCAACGACTCCTCCATACCATTCACCGCTTCCACTGCCACTTCTATCCGGTCGGTCAGCTCAAATCCACTGTCCTTGCGGATCTTCTGAATCCGGTTCACAAACTCACGGGCATGGCCCTCAGCTTCCAGTTCGGGGGTAACGGTGATGTCGAGCGCCACGGTCAAACTACCTTTCGAAGCTACGGTCCAGCCAGGAATATCTTCACTGCTCAGCTCAACATCGGTAATCTGTAATATTACGTGTTCGCCATCAATTGGCAAACTATATTGACCCTCTTTTTCCAACTGTGCAATCTGCTCCTGAGTAAAGCCCGCCAATGCAGAACTGACCGCTTTCATTTTGGCCCCCAGCCTCTTACCCAATGCAACAAAGTTGGGCTTGACCTTCTTCCTGATAAAACTGTTATCCGCTGCCAGGTACTCTATTTCCTTTACATTCACCTCGGCGCGAATCAGGTCTTCTACCTGTGTCAACTGTTCCTTCATGCGGGGATTCAACACAGGTATCAAAACTTTCTGTAAAGGCTGCCGCACTTTAATATTCACTTTTTTCCGCAACGATAATACCAGCGACGAGGCGTCCTGCGCCAGTTGCATGCGCTCTTCCAGTAATTCGTCTATCGCTTCTTCATTCGCCACTGGAAAATCAACATGGTGAATTGAATCAGCGGTAAAGCGCTGTGTCACTTCATTCAGCTGGCTGAATATGGCATCACTAAAAAAGGGCGAAATGGGTGCCATCAACCGCACGATCGTCTCCAGACATTCATACAGGGTCTGGTAAGCGGCTATCTTGTCCTGCTCGTATTCCCCTTTCCAGAATCGGCGACGGCATAACCTTACATACCAGTTGCTCAACTGCTCATCTACAAAATCTTCAATCACTCTTCCTGCCTGCGTGGGTTCGTAATCATCCATGCTGGCATTTACCTTTTTCACCACTGTATTAAGAGCCGACAAAATCCAGCGGTCAATTTCGGGTCGTTGCGCCAATGGAATATATGCTTCGCGAAATGCAAACCCGTCTACATTGGCATAGAGCGAAAAAAACTGATAAGTATTATAGAGGGTTCCAAAGAATTTTCGTTGTACCTCCCGAATCCCTTCAATGTCAAATTTCAAATTATCCCAGGGCGACGCGTTGGTGATCAGATACCAGCGAGTAGCATCGGCACCAAACTTTTCAATGGTTTCAAACGGATTCACCACATTGCCCAGCCGCTTGCTCATCTTGTTACCGTTCTTGTCAAGTACCAGACCATTGCTCACCACGGTCTTATAGGCCACAGAATCAAACAACAAGGTACCAAGGGCATGCAGGGTATAAAACCATCCGCGTGTCTGATCTACTCCCTCGGCAATAAAATCAGCTCCTTCCCATTTGCCGGATGCAGGATGAGTATATTGTTTACTGCTCCAGTAAGCGAGACATTCTTCTCTTGTAGGACGTACCGACTTCCTCTCGGCGGGCAGACCCCACTGCGCGTACGGCATGGCACCACTATCGAACCACACATCAATCAGATCGGGAACCCTTTTCATCCGTTTGCCCGAAGGGCTCACCAATACGATATCATCCACATAGGGCTTATGCAGATCAAGCTCAGCACCCAATAACAGTACCGAAGCAGGCTGCTCAAAGCCAGCTGCAGCGGCTTTTTCCATTTCCAGTTTCAGCTCGGCAATACTGCCAATACAAATCCTTTCGCCACCATCCTTCTCTTCCACGTATTGCCCGTCGCCGTCCACGGTTTTCCAGATCGGCAGCGGTGTACCCCAGAAACGGCTGCGGCTCAGGTTCCAGTCTACCATATTCTCGAGCCAGTTACCAAAACGCCCCTCGCCAGTTGACCTCGGCTTCCAGTTGATGGTCTTGTTCAGCTCCACCATACGGTCGCGCAAGGCAGTGGTACGAATGAACCAGGCATCGAGCGGATAATACAGAACAGGCTTATCAGTCCGCCAACAATGCGGATAGCTGTGTTCGTATTTTTCAACTTTGAAAGCGCGATTCTCTTTTTTCAACTTCACACTGATGTCCACATTTACATCAGCATAGTTTGGATCGTCTTTGTAATTCTTCACAAAGCGATGACTGAACTCACCCAATCCGTCTACAAACTTACCCTCGCGATCCACCATCGTCAAAATGCCGATATTGTACTTGCGACCAACTTTATAGTCATCGGCACCAAATGCAGGTGCGGTATGCACAATACCTGTACCGTCTTCGGTTGTTACAAAACTGTCTACCAATACCCGAAAAGGATCAGCATCGGGCGTAATTTCACGAATCGCTTCGACTGAGTTGGCCGGATAAGGAAGCAGTTGTTCGTAACGACAACCTTTGATCTGGCTGCCCTTGAACTCACTTAATACCTGCCAGGGCAAAACCTTGCCTTGAGGATCGTAGCCTTCAAAATCGCCGTTTTCTGCTTCGGGTTTAAAATATTTTCCTACCAGGGCCCTGGCCAGCACTACGTTTACGGGCAAATGAGTGTAAGGATTGAAGGTTCGCACCAATACATAGTCAATTGAACCACCCACGGTCAAACCAAGGTTGCTGGGAAGTGTCCACGGTGTGGTGGTCCAGGCCATGAAAAACACTTCTGCTACAGAGTTTGCTTTATTGGCCGTCTCAAAAAGGAACTCGCTTTTTGCATCGCGAACTGCTTTGAACATGGCTACAGCGGATGTATCCTTAACATCTTTGTATGTGCCCGGCTGATTCAGTTCGTGCGAACTGAGTCCTGTACCAGCCGCTGGAGAATAAGGCTGAATGCTCACGCTTTCATACAGCAGGTCTTTCTGATACAATTCGCTAAGCAGCCACCAAAGTGTTTCAATATACTCGTTTCGAAATGTGATATAGGGATCATTCAGGTCGACCCAATAACCCATTTTGCGGGTTATTTCATCCCATTTGTCCTTGTAGCGTAACACCGCTTCGCGGCATTTGCGGTTATATTCCTCTACCGATATTTTTACTCCAATATCTTCCTTGGTAATGCCCAGTTCCTTTTCCACACCCAATTCAATTGGCAATCCATGGGTATCCCAGCCTCCTTTACGGTGAACCTGAAAGCCCTTCATGGTCTTGTAGCGGCAAACCAGGTCTTTCAGCGTACGGGAAATAACATGGTGAATACCGGGCATACCATTGGCACTGGGCGGACCCTCATAAAAGACAAAAGAAGGGGCTCCTTCGCGCAGGCTGACACTCTTCTCAAATGCCTGATTTTCTGACCATTTAGACAGAATCTCAGCTTCTATCGACGGAAGGTTTAACCCTGTAAATTCACGGTATTTCACTGCC
Source organism: Chitinophagaceae bacterium (assembly GCA_046297935.1). GTDB lineage: Bacteria > Bacteroidota > Bacteroidia > Chitinophagales > Chitinophagaceae > CAYMZZ01. The sequence goes on along the minus strand of JBKBHA010000011.1, from coordinate 82,700 downwards.
ATGTGGGAACTGGGTAAGTTTTAAAGGTGGGCAAAGGTACGAATAAACGGCTTTAAGCCGGGCGCGGGGCCCGGCTTAAAGCCAATAATTAAGGTCAGTTAAGGCTACCTGGCAGATACACGGGTATCGGTACCTAAAAACTGTTCGAGCAGCGAGTCGATATTCTTCAAAACTTCCTCCTTTTTCAAAGCTCCGCTACTGTACTTGCCTGCAAGGGCAAAGAGGTGGTCGTGCAATACTTTTCCACCAATTTCCTTTTTCAACTGCACCTGATCGTGGGTTGACATGTATTCGTTCCAGGCTTTGCGCACCGATGTCCAATAATCGCTGGTCTTTTTCCAATAGGCCAGGCCGACTTCGCAATACCTGCTCTCGATGCGCTGGTAAGTGTTCCAGCCTTTTTCAGATACCAGCAAAGTTTCCCCATCATCCGTACGTTGAATTTTTCGATTGTCCTGATCATGCACATAGCCACTATCAGTAACGATCAGGCGATTGGTGCGTCGCAAAATATTATAGTCGCTCCGGGTAGTATACTCTCTGCGTGGCAGCGGCGCATCTACGGTGTTTTGCCAAATCCATTGTCCGTCGAGCTTCACCCATTCGCTATAGCCCTGGTAACGTGGCGCATCGCTTACTTCCCAAACCGTTTGAGTCCATTTGCCCTTTACCTCTTCAGGCTTCAGCATCGTTTTTTTCCAAATATTATTCCCTTCATAAATCCACCGTTCCGGATTTTCAAAGGTCCATTCTTCACGCCAGTGTTTGATGATGATCGAATCGGTAATAATCAGCAAATGCTGCATTACAATACGTTTGTCCGTTTCCTCTAAGGCGAATACCAGTTCTGTTCCACCGGAAATAGTTTCGCGGTCATGAAATTTATAGTCCTTTTTGGGAGCAAATGTTTCCGCAAATTGAAATGTTACATCAAAGCAGCCACAGATATTGGCTACTTGTTCGCGGTTGGCAGGTTGTTGTGCATTCAACGCTAAACCAACCAGTAGCGCGAGTATAGTTGTTGTTGTTTTCATCTTGTTGCAATTAGATGACAAAACAACAAAGGGATGAGCGCAAAGACTTTCGGAATCAGGAAAAGGCAGTTGCGAAAGCCGAAAAAACAAAATCATCCAGACGAAGCAATGCCTCGCCTGGATGATTTTTTCTATTTAGTAACTCTTTAGGCTTTTTTAACCAGCACCACTTCGTAAGAGGGGTAGCCTCTTTCGCCGTTCTGGGTCATAGATGTAAATCGAAGCTTGTAATAGTTGCCATCTCCATCTTTCAACACAAAAAAGCGGTCGGTAAATACTGCTGGTCCGGAACTGGGACCACCACCACTGCGCCAGGAAGAACCGATGGTCGTCTGACTGTTCGAAAAGGACAGGCCAGCCAGGTTGGCCTCCGAAAAGCTCTCGAAAGTGAGGGTAGAAGTCAACACCCGCACCACTTCCACATTCCGGTTTTGCAGGATTACATCCTGAAAAAGGTAAGGCACTTCTCCTGATCCAAAGTTGGCAGAATTGGAGAAATAGGTCCAGGCAATATCCCATTTTTTAGCCTGGGGCTCCACATTCACAGCTCCGGTTTCAAAAGAAATATATTTAAAGAAATAGGCAGCATCTTTGGCAACATTGATTTCCTGAAAACTGCTTGCACCAATATCGGCATGTTGCAGGGTATAGCCTCCATTTGCATTTCGAATAATGCGGATTTTTTTCCAGCCGCGCGATGTGGCGGGACTGCCGGGTGCCAAGCCACGATTGACAATATAAACCTTATTGTCAGATGCGGTGGCGGCAACTTCGGCAATGGCAGTGCGGGTCAGATCACCCGAAGGATGATCGATATAGGCCATAGCCGTTGGTACTGGAGCTGTCTGGCTAAAAGCAACTTCGGTTGAAAAGCCGATGGTGTCGGCAGCAGTAACCTGGGTAAGATCGCTCTTATTGATCTGCTTGGCCATCATAGCCGATGAAGAATTTAATATCACGCGAAATTCAGCTCCGGTATAGAAACCAAGATCCCAGGTGTTACGGTTTACAGCGGTTTGCCGATTGGCGCTAAGGTCAACAAATACCTTGTTGGGATACAAAGCGCCCCCACCATTGAGCGTAGCAGTAGCACTTGAAGCAATCAGCTCTGAGAAACTTACCACTATCTGACGGGTAGATCCAATAATAACGGGCGAACCCGAGCTATATATTTCCAAAGCAATCTGCTCGTCACCATCGTACAAAGCTCCGGAGCTTTTTGCAATGGTTACTACAGCCTGATCGCTACCGCTTGGAATAACCGTATTAATTACACCAGCAACAGCTGCGGGAGTAGTAGTATAATCGGTACCATAGTCAACACCTGTTGCGGTTAAATTCAATACAACCGGCACGTCCTGAGTTACGGCGCGGCTCAACTTCAACTTAATCTGAATGCTGGTTTCAGCCGCTGAAATACCCTGGGCGGTTGTTTCAAAATTGACAAGGTTATCCTGTTCCTGCAGTGTACCGTCCTTTTTACGACAGGCACTCAGTACCAAAATAGTTACCGCAAGCACTAAACTCCATTTGCTGATATTCAATCGATGCATGTTCATTCTATTTATGTAGTATGATAAAAATTATTTTTTCGCCCAGTTAAATGCCAGACCGGCAAAATAGCTGCGGCCATATCCAATATTCTGTGTACCTGAACTGTGGATGCCGCCGGGAACCGAACTCTGTACGCGATCCACATCGAATATGTTTCGAATACCGGCGTTCAGGGTCAGGTAGCGGAACAACTTCTTGTTGACAGTAAACTCGGCCCATTGATAGCTATCCTGTTTTGCCAAAATGAATTCGTTGCCACTACTGATATAGCGCGGACGACGGCCTGTCAATTTATAAAACAGGTTAAAATCCAAACCGATCTTGTAAAAGCTGTAGCCGAAATTGGCGTTCAGCTCGGGCGACCATTGCAGTTGCGGTAGATCACTATCTGCCTCCGAATAATCGTTATAAAATCCGGTATAAGATGCTCCCAGCGACAAGTTCCACTGGCGATATTTTACGACCGATTGCAGATTGAATCCTGCGGTGCGACTGTCAGACACATTGGTCAATTCAAACACGTTAGGATCATCAACCGAAATAGCATAGTCGATCAGATTTTTCACGCTGTTGTAGAAACCGCCAACAACCGTGCTGTATACTACCTGGTTGGGAGTAACCTTTTTCCAGCTTAATGAAGCATTGAAGCTATGGGAGGTCTCGGCTTTCAGGTCGGGATTACCCACTATCTGGTGGTTGGCATCAAAGAAATTGAAATACAATTCACGTATGGAAGGCGAACGGAAGCCACGGGCATAAGCCACTCGCAGATCCAGATTCTTACCCAGCACCAGCTTGCTGTTAACAGAAGGAATGACCGGAGGCGCATCGTACACTGAATTGTGAATAAAACGCAGTCCGGGACGAACGCTCAGCCAGTTGCTGGCTTTTATTTCAGATGTAATGAAGAAGGCGTAATCATTCACGCTATTTCTACCTTCTTTCAAACGTTCCCCATCGCCCGACTCGAGGTTGATATCTACTCCTGGTTGGAAAGATAGTTTGGGAGAAACGGTGTAGAGTGCGGTACCTCGCAGGCTGAACCCATCAAAGTTGATTTCACTTTGTGCGCCCGTGGCACTGTTGATATACCGTTTGCCGGTATTAGCGCTTAAAAGAGTACTATAAACCTGCCGACTATAGTCTGAATAAGCTGCCTGCAGATTGAACGAAAGCCGGTTGTTGGCAAAATAACCTGCCTGCAATTGGTGCATCAAACGCTGGGATAAATATTCCTGGTCCGCTGCAAAACGATCGATCGCACCTGGTTGCGGTTGGGCTTCAAAATTTCCGGGATTGGTAATGATTTCATCCAGTCCATCGAGCCGGTAACGCACATTGAATTTAGCGTTGTGGTAACCGATATACCCGTGTGCCAGCCGTTGGTCTTTCTTATGCCAAACCAGTTCGCGGCCGATGGCTGTGTCCTGCCAGCCACCAAAATAGTTGTGGGTAAACCCGGCACCGGCTTCCCATCCCTTTTTGTTCCAGTTGACCGAAGCTGACTGGTTGTGTATACCTGAGCCAATTCCATATTCGCGGCCCACTGTTTCTTCATGTACCCGGGCGTTTACCGACAACTGTGCGGCCTGGCTCTTTCGGGTAATAATGTTGATTACACCGGCCAATGCGTCGGCACCATATACAACCGACATCGGCCCTTCCACTATTTCAATGCGTTCGATACTGTTGATGTCAATCTGATTAATATTAATCTCATTGCTGGTTCCCTGACGACCAACCAACGGCATGCCATCGAGTAAAATTTTAACATTCTGACCCTTCAGCCCCATCATGGTAATGTCGGACCCTCCGGTAGCAGGATCCTGGGTAAATCGTATGTTCAACTCAGTATTGAGTACATCCTGCAGGCGGGTGGCCGACTGCTTCTGAATTCGGTCTCGACCAATTACCCGCACCTGGTAAACAGATTGCTTCATTGACTGGGGCCGGTACTGGCCTGTTACTACTACTTCCTGCAATTCAGCCGTACGGGTGCTGTCGGTCTGGCGGGCTAACACTGCATTGGCCAACATCAGGCTCAGCAGCAACATGGAGTTCTTTCTCATCTTGGTTCGTTTGCGGTTGCAAAGATTCTACAGAAGGCAGGGAGATTTATCATGCAATTGTCAAGATGAAACTTTAACGAATCGTTTGACAAAATAATGACAGGCTAAGGATGCAAGTCATTTGCAGAACTGATGTACCTCATTTTAATTGCCATGTAGTAATGCGAAAATGCGACGGGCACTCCTGAAAGAAGTGCCCGATACGGAATTCGTTTTTTCGATTTTGGTAAACTGACGAAGCTATGACAGTGCAGGTACAGTCATGTTTTGTACAGCAATACTGTTTTTCTTTTTCTTTCGACGTCCCCACCAAATACAAAAGCCTGTAACGGGTAGACTGGCCGCTATGAGGCTGGCAAAAAATGCAAGAAACTTACCTGCCAGTCCCGCTATGGCTCCAACATGTATATCATAATTCATCCGAACAATTTTGTCGGCAACCGACGCATCGCGGAATGCTCCGGCATAACTGCCCGTGGCCGGCAGTTCTTTACCTGAATATTGATCGTAGTGATAAAAATCGGAGTTGTAATAGGTGCCTGGCCGGTGATTAACGACCGCTTCCACCGGATCAGAGGGCAGATTAGCAAAATAGATCCCCAGGCTTTCATCTTTCTCCAACTTTGTGCTATGTTCCTCCCACAACTGATCGGCCATGTTAGCCGAAGCCAATCGCTGTGTACTGTCAGACACCGGATGGCGGTGTTCTTCCATTATCTCGCCACCCGAACTAACCCAATATACAGAACGGGCGAACCATTCAAATCCAAATACCAGACCGGTAATGGCAATGAAAACACCTATCCAGCTCATGTAGAATCCGAGCACATTGTGGAGATCATAATTTTTCCGGCGCCAGCGGCCCGACCATTTAATCGAAAAACGTTGTTTTCGCGCTGCCTTGTTGCGCGGCCACCAAAGCACGATGCCTGTGATCAGCATTACCAGAAAGATCAGGGTAGCCGTGGCTACGATTGGCTGCCCGATATGGTGAGGCAACCAAAGATAAAAATGCCCATCAAGCACAATCCTGAAAAAATCCTGAGTCATATCCTTATGCTTCAGCACTTCGGCTGTATATGGATCAAGATAGACCAGCTCGTAATGGTTTTCGTCGTAGTAGGCTGCAATGGCCGACTTTCCCTCGCCGGGGTAGGTAATGCCTAATGTCTTTCCCGACATCATATGCGGGTCTGCGGCGGCTTTCAATTGGCTGGGAGGCAAATACGCAGCATCGCGTTTATCTGTAAATTGATAGGGCTCTGTCCAGCTCCTGATCTCCAGTTCGAATGCAAGAATGCATCCCGTTATGCCCAGAAATATTACAATCAGCCCGGAACTCAATCCCAGCCAAAGATGCGCTTTGCGGACAGTACGAAGAAGCAACGACGCCAACCCCGACCGCGATCCGTTCTTTGTAGTGGCTGAACCTATGTGTTTCGACTGACTCATTAAATTTCAATAATGCTTAATACAATCTCCCTCTCACCTTTCACCTTTCACCTCTCACCTCCGCAAAAGTTCTGTTCCCACAGATTTACACAGATTTCGACACAGATTTACACAGATGACTTTTCACGTTTCACCTTTCACGTTTCACGTCTCTCCTTTCACGTTTCACCTCTCACCTCTCACCTCTCACCTTTCACCTTTCACCTCTCACCTCTCACCTCTCACCTTTCACCTCTCACCTCTCACCTCTCACCTTTCGCCTCTCACCTCTCAGAACCTATAATTCACCGAAAACCGCATATTCGTTCCCGGCTCCGACTGCCAATAGAAATAGTCGGCATATGGTGCTCCTGAATACAGATACCTGTTCAGGATATTGTTCACGACAATATTGAAACCGATTTTGTCTTTTTGATACGATAGGCTTCCGTCTAAGCGGAAGTAGTCAGGCAGTGAATTTTCCGTTCCGTCGAAAACAAACCAGGGAGAGCGCTGCGCCTGAAACTGGTATCCCACAGATACGCCGAAGCCTGCCAGTGCGCCACGATCAATCTTGTAATTGAGCCAGGCATTTTGAATATGACGGCTGCTTCCGGCAACCTGTGTGCCAATGTTTTCTTCCTTGCTGTCTTTTGTGACTTTGGCCTCGGTAAAGGCGTAATTGATGATTACGTCCAGTTGCGGAAGTAGCTCACCACGCACATCGAGTTCTACTCCTCTGGTTTGTTGCTGGCCGCTTTGCCGGTTAAAATAGCCTCCTGCGGGATTCGGATGATCCAGATCAGCGGTCAAAACATTGTTACGGGTGATCTGGTAAACCGACACCGCAGTATTCCATTTACCATTCAGCCAGTCGCGTTTGAACCCAAGTTCCAGATTTGTACCTGTAATGGGATCGAAACTCTGGCCCTGCCAATCTACGCCATAGTTTTCCAGAAAGGCCTGGTCGGTAACAGCGTAAACGGAAGTGTTGCGATCAATTGAAAAGCTCGCACCAAGTCGGGGAGTAAATTTACTGGCTTTAAAAGAACCAGTGTAAGGCGTACCCGTGCGTAGTGTGGTATAACGACCTGCAACGGTGACACGTAAACGCTGATCAAAAAAGCCGATCTCGTCCTGCGCATAGAAGCCCGTATAAGCATTCAGATAATGCACCCCACGCTCCCTGATATTTTTGCTACGGTCCCATACCGGCGCTGTAGCCTGTCCGTACACGGGTGCGTAAATATTGAAGTCGGCTCCACCCAATGGCGCTCCCTGATTCCAGTCATGATAATAGTCTTTATTGCCCAGGTCGGCCCCTGCCAATAGTTTGTGATACAGGCTGCCGGTGCTAATTTCACCGTTGACAAACACCTGACCCATTTTACTGATTCCACTTACATCCCAAATAGAAACGCCACGTTGCATGAGGCTGTCGTTAGCAGCATCAAATCCCCAGGGCCAGAGCGAAGCACCAACCTGCTGATAGTTAAAATATGCTGCCTGCGCGGTGAATTTCCAGTCGCTGTTAATGCGGTGCTCAAAAATGGCCAGGAGGCTCCGATCATTCATTGTAGTGGGCTCCAGATTATCTTCAGCAGTAGTAAAATTGCGCGGCAGATCTGCATAGCCTCTTTTCGAAAAAACATAATTCGAACCAATCACATTTACTTCCGAATACTGGTGAGTATACTCAAGTGTTAATGAAGTTTTGTCGTCTACCAGGTATTTGATCACAGGGGCAATTGAGTAACGATTATTGTAGTCAAACTCCCGGTGCGAACCTTTTAGCTGCCCCATCAGGTTCAGGCGGTACAGCAGTTTTCCGTCTTTCGACAGCTTGCCATCCAGATCCAGAGTGCTGCGATACATATCGAAACTGCCGAGAGAAATACTGGCTTCGCCGCGGGTACGACCAGTTGGCTTTTTGGTTACTACGTTATAAAATCCGCTGGGATCGCCATTCGCCAGCATAAATCCGGCAGGCCCCTTCACAAATTCAATACGCTCCACCATGCTCATATCTTCCGTCAAAGGCCCCCATTGCGTCGACACGTTCATGCCATTTCGAAAAGCGCCTACATTACTACCTCTCATCGTGATGCGGGCATAGTTGTCCCAATGCTCAATACGTGTGGCACCACTTACATTGCGGGTAACACCCTCAAGCATATCGAATATTTGTTGATCGTAGATCAGTTTGCCAGTTACCACCTGAATGTTCTGGGGTAGCTCCAGAATCGGTGTCTGCAAACGAAGCGAAGGAGATGTGCGGTTTGTTTTGAAGCTGCTGCGATTTCCAATAATCACTACTTCATTCAGTTGCTTTTCCGACAATTGCAGATCAAAATTGGAAGTCGTTTCCTGCCCTGCCTGCACCTGTACGCTGCGCCGTTCATCGGCATGACCCACCAGGGTTATCAGCAATTCATAGTTACCGGCTTTCAGGTTGTCTATTCTGAACTGACCGTCGTTATCTGATATGGAAAAGCGGTTTAGGGCAGGAATCTGAATGGTCACACCTTCCGCTGGCTTATCATCAGCCGTCTTTACCCTGCCAGTGATGCGGCCATTCTGGTCCTGTGCAGTGGCTACCTGGCACAGCAGAATGCTAACCAATAGAAAAAAAGTCGAAATCCTGTTCATATTTGTTTATTGACTTTGGAAAAATGTTGGTGGACCAGCACCCAAAAAGCTCCGGAGGGAAGAAAAACCGGGCGGGTCCGAATTTGTTTTTCAAAAAGATGGCTATCAATATCTTACGGCTTGCAATCGGATCGCGGGCAAAACTATGTCAGCATCAGCGGCATAGAAACCGCAGTTGGGAAAACTGTTTACGCAATCAGAAAAAACTGCAGGCCTGGGCATAAAAAAGCGAGAGCTGCCCGATGGGGCAGCTCTCGCTTTTATTTCTTACACAGTTCTTTTATTCAGAAACGACTGTAATACCTTTTGCGGTTACACGAATCTCTTTTTTCGGCTTCGTGATAGCAGCAATTTCTTCTTTTGATTTTTTTGCGTCCTCAGCATAATGCTGTTGCTCGGCAACTGATATCGTTTTCATCTGCACCTCGCCGTCAATGACCACAGTTTTACCTTTTGCAGCCAGTGGCAGGAAGAACCCGTAATCTTTCATTTTCACCATGGCAGTTGTACTGTCATTTATCTGCAGGGTGATCCAGCATCCCTTTTTGGGGCAAACCTCTACCACCTTTGCCTTGATCTTGGTATCCATGGTAGGATTTTTTTCCAATAGAGCTGGCATCTCGCTCATAGCGACCGCACCTTCGGTACTTACCTGTTGGCCGTACCACTCACCCACTTTTGCTTCGCCTTCGGGAGGGCCTTGTGCCTGAGCCAGAAAAGCCCAGCCTGCAACAAACAGAGTGAAAATTGCTTTTTTCATATTAATTCATTTGGGATAACAAAGATAGTCAGGCTTCCGCACTTATTTTACAATTACATTTTTCAATTATTCCGGAATCCGGGGTAGTTCGAACGCGGGCGGCGGAGCAGAAATTGCCTGTAGAAAAACAATCAAATCCTTTTTTTCCTGGTCGGTAAGGCTTAGTGGCCGCAAAGCCGGATCAAGAGGCTTTTCGACACCGTTGGCCGCACGCATCCCGTTGTTGTACATATCTACAATTTCTTCCAGGCTGTCGAACAAACCGTTGTGCATCCAGGGCCGGGTGTATGTTACATCTCGCAGCGAGGCCGTTTTAAAAAATCCCTTGTCGGCTTCTTTGCGAGTAGCATGAAACCTGCCCTGGTCCTCCGTTTCAGTTCGGAACTGTATTACGCCTGTATTGTGAAAACTGTTATCAGTAAACAATGGCCCATTATGGCAATTCATGCATCGGGCTTTGGTGCGAAAAATGTGCAACCCACGTAAAGCATCGTTGCCCAACTGTCCGTTGTCGCCGGCCAAAAACCGATCAAAAGCAGCAGGCTGGCTGACCAGTGTACGTTGAAAACTGGCGAGGGCGCGGGTCATCGTTTCAGGATTAATGCCCTCGCCATGAAAAGCGGAATCGAACAAAGCCCGATAGGCTGTACTCTTTCGCAGCTTTCGCATCACGTCGGGCATATCGCTGGCCATTTCCGATTCGCTGTTGATGGGACCAAAAGCCTGATCCTCCAGGCTGGGGCTTCGCCCATCCCAAAAAAAACTGGTATGACTCCACACATTCAGGAGGCTGGGAGAATTGCGCCGGTTAATTCGCTGCTCATGTCCAACTGATTTAGCCAGGCCGTCGGTCCACGATAACTGAGGATTGTGGCAGCTGGCGCAGGAAATCTGGCCGCTGGCGCTTAGGCGTGGATCGAAAAATAACACACGTCCCAATTCAATTTCATAACGCAGCGAATCCGCGTTGATCAGACTGGCGGGCACAGGGCCCAACTCCCGCCAATGTATTCCGGAATCAATAAACGGCTTTGGCCAGTAAGCAGAGGGTTGGCTGTACAAGAACCGAAGACTGTCTTCAACAGTATTGAAACGTTCGGCGTTCTGCCCGGTTTTCAATGAAGCTGAGCAGGCCCACAACAGTCCAACCAGGAAGGTTATTACCACAATGCGAAACATGGCAGCGTTTTTCTCTTTGTATGGTCTATTCGTTTATCCAGGTCGACTTTTCTTCCAGCGGTTTACGCTTGCCGCCTGTAGATGGTACGGCAACATGGCCAATAAAGAAAAAGCCCATTAGTTTATCTGCCTCTGTGAGGTTGAAAAATGGTTTTGCCTGTGCGCGGTTCGTAACTCCGCCGGTAGTCCAGTAACCTCCCAATCCATAGGCTGTAACAGACAAATACATATTCTGTACTGCACACGCTACTGCGGCAATGTCTTCCCATTCTGGAATATTGGGATTCACAGACCTTTTTAAACCCAGGGCGATCACATGCGACGCTTTTAGAGGCTGTGTCTTTAATTTGAGATAGGTAGCTTCCTTAAAATTTTCGCCTGATACTTCTTTATACAATTCGCTTTGAAAATCGGCCAGCTTCTGCAGACCCGCACCTGAAAATACGGTGAAATGCCAGGGTTCCTCTTTGCCATGGTTCGGTGCCCAGATGGCATTGGTCAGTATTTCATGTACAATAGAATCATCTACCGGCCTGCCAGCTTCGAGCTGATCAGGAAAAGTGGAGCGGCGCGAACGAAGCAGGGAGTTGAAGTCGGTGGGTGAGAACATTTTTGTTATGGATAAAAATTAAAAAGTAAAATTCAAAAATAAATAAATGTAAAGGTACAAATTACTCAATCAACACATTACCAGCGAGCTCTGAAGTTTGCCTTTTCGGTCATGGGTAAATGAATAAACCTGCTCAATTTTCTATCCACATGCTGTGCAGAACTCAGTGGGCGATTGTTTTTTATTGCTGGTAAATTCGTCGTCCGTTCTTAAAAATATTGATGTCGGCAAAACCTGGCCAAATGGCCGGGCCCTGAGGGGAACCATGTGAAAATCATGGGCTGACAGGCAACTGTGTAGATTGGGGAGTGGAAAGTGGGGAGAGGTGAGTGGAGAGTGGAGAGAGGGGGGTGGGGAGTGGTTGAATCGAATGGGTTTTGTATCCAATTCGCTGCAACCACTCCCCACTCACCCCTCCCCACTCACCACTCTCCACTCACCTCTCCCCAATCAAGCCAGAACACCTCCCGTCATCATTATTTTGTTTGGAACCTTCCCGGAATTTAAGGTACCGGCAAAGACTATCTCACTTTTTTCCAACAGGGAAAATAGAGGGTATTTCGTCTCCTGTCGTGCCGCATTGATTAAACGTCAAAACCGATTATTATGCAGCATGAAGATGAAGTATTGCTTCGCGACAACAAGGATCGATTTGTGATCCTGCCAATCAACTATCCCAAGATCTGGGAACAGTACAAAAGACATGAAGCCAGTTTCTGGACGGCAGAAGAGATTGATCTCAGCGCCGACGCAAAAGACTGGGCCAGCCTCAATGATGGTGAACGTCACTTCATTTCTCATGTACTGGCGTTTTTTGCCGCCAGCGACGGAATTGTAAACGAAAACCTGGCAGTCAACTTCATGAGCGAAGTACAATTGCCCGAAGCACGTTGTTTCTACGGGTTTCAGATTATGATGGAAAATATCCATTCAGAAACATACGCACTGCTTATTGATACTTATATCAAAGACCCAAAGGAAAAAGACCGGCTGTTTCATGCCATCGATACGGTACCTGCAGTAAAGAAGAAAGCCGAGTGGGCGCTGCGCTGGATCGAGAATGGAACATTTGCTGAACGCCTGGTTGCATTCGCAGCAGTGGAAGGAATTTTCTTTAGCGGAAGCTTTTGCTCCATCTTCTGGCTAAAGAAAAGAGGTCTGATGCCGGGCCTCACCTTCAGCAATGAGTTGATCAGCCGCGACGAAGGTTTGCACTGCGAATTCGCCTGCCTGCTGTACAGCATGCTGAACAACAAGCTGAGTCAGGAGCAGGTATATTCCATCATCGGCAACGCTGTAGAAATAGAAAAGGAATTCATTTCCGACGCATTACCCGTTAAGTTGATTGGTATGAATGCAGATCTGATGAAGCAGTATATCGAGTTTGTGGCCGATCGCTGGTTGTCAGAATTGGGATATCCAAAAATGTTCAACGCGAGTAATCCCTTTGATTTTATGGAAATGATTTCGCTGGAAGGCAAAACCAATTTCTTCGAAAAACGTGTGGGCGACTACCAGAAAGCTGGCGTAATGGCTGGCAAAGAAGACCAGGCTTTTTCGACTGATGAAGATTTTTAGTGTCTTCTTTTTTGCTCTTTGATAATACCCTCTGTGTCACAGTTCTGTTCCCGCAGATAACGCAGATTTTTACGCAGATGTCACAGATAACCTTAATTCGACAAAGACTTAAGTAAAGGATCAGCGTAATCAGCGTAAAAATCTGCGTTATCTGCGGGAACAGAAAAAGATGCCCTAGACGCGTGGACCTAATCTCTTAAGCCGTTCACTTTTCTGATTATGGAGGCTTGTAAATCAACTGTGTTGAAATTTACAAGTAGTCCCAGACGCAGATTTGACGCCTTTAAATAGGTAATTAACTGGTTGTGGTGTACCGGCATAAGCGATTCTACTGATTTTACTTCAACAATAACTGTTTTGTTGACCAACAAATCAGCCCTAAAACCGCAGCTCATTTCAAGGTTTTTGTAGGAGACCTTTAACGGCACTTGCATTTCAACGTCTAAACCGCTTTGTGCCAACTCGTATGCCAGGGCTTCTACATACACAGATTCCAGCAAGCCAGGTCCAAGAATATTATACACCTGGAAAATTGCTGCCCTGATCTGGTATGATATTTCGTTTTCCTTCATACCCAAAACTAATCCACCCCCTATCCAAAACCGCGTGAAGAACCCCACCGATACCCGGTGATTCATCCAAATCCGAAAAACCAAAAAACCATAACAGTACTAATCCATAAATAATCGAAATCTTAATCTATGTACGTTATTAAGCGGAACAACAAGCAAGAGCCGGTGAAATTCGACAAAATCACCGCCCGCATTGAAAAACTTTGCTATGGCCTCGATCGCCGCTTTGTCAATTCAATTGACGTTGCCAAAAAAGTAATCGAAGGACTGTACGATGGTGTGCCAACCACAGAACTCGACAACCTGGCTGCCGAAACGGCCGCTTCACTTACTGTTAAGCATCCTGACTACGCCCTGCTGGCGAGCAGGATTGCTGTGAGCAACCTCCATAAAAACACGGTGAAGAGTTTTTCCGAAACTATGGAAAGACTTTACAACTGCCAGGATTCCAAAACTGGTAAGCACCTGCCGCTGCTGGCCGACGATGTGTGGCAGATCATTCAGGACAACGCAGAGCTGCTTGATTCAACCATTATATACGATCGCGACTACGGATTCGACTATTTCGGATTCAAGACGCTTGAAAAATCATACCTGCTTCGTCTGGATGGCAAGGTTGCTGAACGTCCTCAGCATATGTTTATGCGCGTGGCGGTAGGTATCCATAAAGAAGATATCGAAAGCGCCATCAAAACCTACCACCTGATGAGCGAGCGTTGGTTTACGCACGCAACTCCCACCCTTTTCAATGCAGGCACTCCCAAGCCACAAATGAGCTCATGCTTTTTGCTGACAATGAAGGACGACAGCATTGATGGAATTTACGATACACTGAAACAAACCGCAAAGATCTCGCAGAGCGCTGGTGGTATTGGCTTAGCCATTCATGGCATACGTGCTACCGGCAGCTATATCGGCGGCACTAATGGCACCAGCAATGGCATTATTCCTATGCTCCGCGTATACAATGATACTGCCCGCTATGTAGACCAGGGAGGTGGCAAACGAAAAGGCGCTTTTGCCATTTATCTCGAACCCTGGCATGCCGATGTATACGAGTTTCTTGATTTGCGTAAAAATCATGGTAAAGAAGAAATGCGAGCCCGCGATCTCTTTTATGCACTGTGGATACCAGACCTGTTCATGAAGCGCGTGGAAGAAAATGGAGAATGGAGCCTGTTTTGCCCAAATGAAGCACCCGGCCTTCATGAATGCTGGGGCGAAAAATTTGAAGCTCTGTATGCACAATACGAACAAGAAGGACGCGCACGCAAAACGGTAAAAGCACAAGACCTTTGGTTCGCCATTCTGGATGCACAAATTGAAACCGGCACCCCTTATCTGTTGTACAAGGATGCTGCCAATCGCAAGAGCAATCAACAGAACCTTGGCACCATCAAAAGTTCTAACCTTTGCACTGAAATCATTGAGTACACTTCGCCCGACGAAGTGGCGGTGTGTAATCTCGCTTCGCTGGCATTACCCCGTTATGTGATCAATGGTAAATTCGATCACGACAAACTCTACGAAGTAACCTATCAGGTAACACGAAATCTGAACAAGATCATCGACAACAACTATTACCCTGTGCCGGAAGCACGCAACAGTAATCTCCGCCATCGTCCTATCGGGTTGGGTGTGCAGGGTCTGGCCGACGTGTTCATTCTGTTGCGTATGCCTTTCGAAAGCGAGGAAGCCCGCAAACTGAACCAGGAAATTTTTGAAACGATCTATTTTGCCGCGATGACCGCCAGCAAAGACCTGGCTAAACTGGAAGGGCCTTATGAAACATATGCGGGCTCGCCCGTTTCGAAAGGAATTTTCCAGTTCGATATGTGGAATGTAGAACCCAGCCTGCGTTGGGATTGGTATACGCTGAAAGCCGAGGTGATCAAACACGGCGTTCGCAATTCATTGTTGCTGGCTCCCATGCCTACTGCGTCCACATCGCAGATACTTGGCAACAACGAATGTTTTGAACCCTATACTTCCAACATCTACGTTCGCAGAGTACTGAGCGGCGAATTTGTGGTGGTCAATAAACACCTGCTCCGCGACCTGGTAGATCTGAATCTTTGGAACGATGATATGAAGAATGCGATCATGGCTCAAAATGGATCGATTCAAAAAATTCCAAACATTCCGGATCATGTCAAGGAAGTTTATAAAACAGTTTGGGAGATTAAGCAACGGGCAATCATCGATATGGCCGCCGACCGTGGAGCGTTCATCTGCCAATCGCAGTCGCTTAATCTTTTTGTAGACGCACCTACTACCGGCAAACTTACTTCTATGCATTTCTATGCCTGGAAAAAGGGTTTGAAAACCGGTATGTATTACCTGCGTACCAAAGCAGCATCGCAGGCTGTACAGTTTACAGTAGAAAAACAGGGAGGTCGCAGCGTTGAGCCACTGGTTGATCAGCATAGTCTCACCGTTGTAGAAAACAAGGGCGAGTCAACCGAAGCAAAAATTGTGGAGGGCGCTGTTTGTACGATGCAGGACGGCTGTATCAGCTGCGGATCCTAACGGAATACTTTTATTAGCTGATTGGAGAATTTGGGGCCACGATGTGTGTATCCCTTTTCTCCAATCAGCTTTTTCTTTTCAGAAAAGTTTCAATAAGCTTCTCTGTTAAAGCTCGTGGCGTTCCGTACCAAAGTATTTTATTGTCGGGTCCCAGAATGACTGTGCGCGGCAAAAACAAGGTACCCCGATAGCCGATCCTTAATTGCAGATGCAACTGCTGTGTTTGATCGCTCACTACAATTGTTTCAAAATTTACTTTCTCCATCGCCTTCTTTAATGATTCAGGCGCTTCATACGCTACAGATAAAAACACGATTGCCGAATCGCTAAACCTTCGTTGCAGTTCGTTTAGGTGCGGTACTGCTTCCAGGCATGGTCGGCACCAGCTGGCCCAGAACTCAAGTACTTTGTATTTGCCCCGAAAGCTGCTGTCTTCCGGCTGGTTCCTGATCCAGTCAGTAAACTCCAGCCTCCAAAGTTTGGATCCCACCAGCTCCTGTTGAGCCTGCACCGCTTCCCGTTGCCCCAGCGCAGCTACACTCAGAAAACAAAAACTGCCCAACAATACCAGTTGCCGGAATTTCATTGCCTTTAATTTGAGACTGTAAGATAAGTAAATGCAAAAAGTCCTACCAGCTCCCGTTCAGGTAAATGAAGGCTGGTTGCTGGGAAATAAATGCTAACTTAATCAGAATACAGCTATAGCCTTCCATCAAAACCATATTATGAGATCACTTCCATTGCTTTGCCTGCTGTCTATTGGATGCGCGCAAAAAAGTGAACAAAGTTCCGTTCCTGCACCGTCTGCTGAACTCAGCGTCTTTGAAGCCGGCACGGTTTCCGACGGGTTTGATAACCGCGATCTGGCAATTTCTGCCGGTGGCGACGAACTTTATTTTACGTTGCAGCATGAAAACCGAATCAGTATCGTAATGCACGCCAAACGTCAGGGCAATGGCTGGACAGTACCCCAACCCGCATCGTTCTCCGGGAAATACAAGGATCTGGAGCCAGCTTTTTCGCCGGATGGTGAACGGCTTTATTTCGCCTCCAACCGGCCTTTAACAGATAGCGGTGTAGCAGCCGATTTTAATATCTGGTATATACAACGTAGCAACGGAAGCTGGTCGAAGCCTGAACCACTCGACAGCAATATTAACAGCGGGAAAGATGAATACTACCCATCACTCAACAGGCAAAACGATTTATACTTCACTCGCGATAATGGCGAAAAAAAGGAAGATATTTTTATCGCGAGATTCACCAATGGTCGCTATTTACCTGCCCAGCCCTTACCCGAAGCCGTAAACGGGCCCGGATATGAATTCAATGCCTTTGTTGATCCCGACAACCGATTCCTGATTTTCACTTCCTATGGCCGTGCTGATGATCTGGGTGGCGGCGACCTGTATATTAGTTACTACAAGAACAGTAGCTGGCAGTCTGCCATTCACCTCAACCCTCCTGTCAATTCTTCCAGCATCGACTACTGTCCATATATCAGTCCCGATGGACGATATTTCTACTTCACCTCCAGTCGCATGAATCCTAATTTCTTGGATAGCGCCGGCATCGATCGCGAAAAGTTGTGGAAAGCACTTTCCAGCCCCGGCAATGGTTCAGATGATATCTATCGGATAGTGAGTGATAGTGTGATTCAATTAAAATAACGCTTAACGCCAACAATCAGTAGCGAACCGAATCGGCAAACCGAAATCCGATATCAGGGGTGAAGTCCCGCGAAAAAACGGGAAATTCCCCGGTTGGGCAATGTCCCAAATTCATCTAATTTCATTTTGTCAATTCGCCCCGGTTAACTTCCCGATCCCTAAAATGATTCAAGCACCATTAACCATTAAAACTTATCTATGAGCATGAAACTCTTGTCGCTGGCATGCGTCTTGTCCGCAGGTTTACTTTTTTCCTGCAAAGATTGTCCACCTGAAAGCGCCGGCAAAACAACCCTGGCCGACTCTGACGCTGAGATCTGGGAGATGCTGACTACCGAAGAATTTGATACCCTGGCACCCTGGGCCGACAAGCGGAAAAACTATGGGACCGTCATTCCTTTCAAAGACGTGAAACCCTGTCTGAAATTGTACGAGGAAACGATGGTAAACCATCGTGTTGTAAGAGACGTTAATAATCCGCCGCCTGTTACAGACAACAGCAAGTACATTCCGATCACACTATGGGAATCATTTCGGGGTAAGGAACTCAAAAAATTTCTAAAGAAGGCAGCGGCCCGGCGCGGTGTATTGCCAAGCAATAAAAAGCTGGAAATAAGAATGGCAATCGGTATCTATACCAAAGAATTTGCACAGAAATACGATCCATCGCGCGAAGGTCGAATCGGTATATTTTTGGTCACTAAGAAATATAAAGAAGTAGCCAATGTGTGGATGGATGACGAAGATGAAGACGACAGCTCCTTTAACTTCGGCGGCATTCATCCTTAAATATCATCATGCAGCTTGCAGCTTTTCACTATTTCGAAATTCTGAGCCTTCTTTTAGCAATAGCCTGCTATCGGGGGCTCAGGTCATTTAATCTCAGTACGTATATACCGTTATTGGTAATGGTGAATATTGTTGAGTTGATCGCCTACAATATTCCCGGCAACAACTACTATATGTACAACCTGCTAATCCTGTTGCAGGCGCCGGCATTCCTGTTTGTTTTTAGTCGCATGCTGCGGCTGCGTGAAAACGAATTGATTTACTTTAGAATTATCAGCGCTCTTACCATCTTTTTTATCTTGCTCAACTACTTCTTCTGGCAGGGAAAGACAAACTTTAACAACTATTCGTTTATATTAACCCAACTGATATACATTGTGCTGTCGGGTCTGGTTCTGCTACGTTTATTTATGTTAGAGGAGAACGGCCTACCGATGCTTCGACACCCGTATTTCTGGATTAACGCCGGTCAGCTCCTTTTTGGAATTACCCTGTTGGTTTTGCTCGGCCTGCAACCTTATATACTGGATCAAAAAATCATGATAAACGGGCAGAGCCTTTACACCTTTCTGATACCGAAAGCTACGATTTTGCTCTACGCTTTCTATTCAATCGCTTTCATCCTATGCCGACAGAAAATAGTCAAATCCTGATTGTTATAGTAGCCGTCATCCTGGTGCTATTATTTTTCGGGGTCATTTTCCTCGTAATGGTGTCCTATTACAATAACAGGAAACTGGCTGCAGCGCGGGAGAAAAAGCAGCTGCAGGAAAGTTTTGAAAAACAATTACTGGAAACCCGTATAGAAATACAGGATCAGATTTTCAATAGTATTTGCGAAGAAATACACGACAATGTGGGACAGACCCTGAGCCTCGCAAAAGTGCAGGTTAATATTCTTACCGCCAGAGGGCAATCGGAACAGGAAGGGCTCAACGAAGTTCGGGAAACTATCAGCAGAGCCATCAACGATCTTCGGGATATTGCCCGCAGCCTTAACAGTGATCGTATTCAGCAACAACCGCTGGAGGAGCTGATCGAAACGGAGCTGGATCGGATTAGAAAGACCGGCATGCTGCAGGTAAGCTTTCACCGACTTGGGTCTGCACCTGCCATTGATCCACGCAAAAAATTAATTAGTTTTCGGATCGTACAGGAATGCTTACAAAATGTACTAAAGCATGCCGAAGCCAGAAAAGTGGAAGTATCCCTCGAATTTGACGAAGCTCAGATGACGCTGACCCTGCAGGATGACGGACGCGGATTCAATCAGGCGAACCTCGAAAATAGCAGTCGCGGCCTGGGCATTAACAACATGCGAAACCGCGCTCAACTGATGGGAGGAGCGGTGCAAATTAATAGCGAAGCAGGTCAGGGAACCCAGATCAAACTAACTGTTCCATATGAATGAGGAAATACTGATAGCCATCGTCGACGATCATGCTCTGTTTCGCAAGGGCCTGGCAGCCCTCATCAATTTGTTTCCCCGCCACCGGGTGGTGCTGGAAGCTGTTAACGGTCGCGAACTGATCGAAAAACTCCCACAATCCGATCAACCACATATCATACTGCTCGATGTAGACATGAAGGAAATGAACGGTTATGAAACAGCCGACTGGTTGAGAGCCAATTATCCCGACATCAAAGTGCTGGCACTTAGCATTCTTGATACCGATCAGGTTATTCTTAAAATGATCAGGAATGGCGCCCGCGGTTATGTTCTGAAGGACGCTGATCCGGAAGAACTGAGGTATGCTTTTGAACAGGTACTCAGTCTTGGATACTACTACAATGATCTGGTGACCCGTAAAGTATTACGCTCCATTCACAGTCTCGTCAGCGACCCGGCCAATTTGCAGGCAAATGGCGGACTGTCTGAACGCGAACAGGAATTCCTTAAACTGGCCTGTTCCGAAAAAAGCTATCGCGAAATTGCAGAGGAAATGCACTTAAGCGAACGAACTATTGACGGCTACCGCGAATCGCTTTTCAAAAAATGTAGGGTCAATACCCGTGTAGGCCTGGTGCTCTACGCCATCCGCCATAACCTGATAACTCCCTGATCCTTTCTCTCTGTTCTTTTTCCCGGCAAAAAACGGGAAATGCCCCGGTTGACCTGCGTAAGGTGGCTTGGTAGCTTGCTGTTATTAGCAACACACACACAAAATGTTCAGCAGAACGAACCGGACGCAAAAAGCTTGGAAAATATGGCTGTTGATAGCTTCCTCCATTATTTCGATGGAACTGTACGCACAGGATGGCTCCAAGTCTGATAGTGAGAGCAGCACAATACAACTGCTCCTGTTGATGTTCATACTCACGCTTATTGCAGAAAGAATAGCCAATTTCTTTAAATTCTATTGGTCCGATACCAGAACAGGATCGGGAAAAGCAAATCGTTTCAGAAAGCTGTTTGGGTTTGGCAACATGGCGCGAAAAAGAAACGATGAGGCCGAAGAAAAAAATCGGGAGTACAGAATCCTTAAAGTAAGTATTCTATTTGGCTGTGTCACGGCCATCATCTTTCGAGCTGATCTTTTTGCTATTCTCCATAACCTCGATGATCCCAGCAGTAATCTGGGCTGGGAGACCATGCAACAATGTAGTTTGGGTGCGATCTTGATTACGATCGTTGGATGCTGTTTTACCGGTGTGTTCCTGAGCTTTGGATCAAAATTTTGGCACGACCTCATAGATCTGATACTCCAGATCAAGAACTATAAAAGAATGCTGACAAAAGAGGGCCTGAAAGAAATGGGCAACAAATTTTCAGAACTGCCAAACGATGAACAGGATGCGATTTTACGCGCAGCGATTGCAGAAAACTATGATAGCTGGAAAGCCCAATATCCGAATATAGTGGGGGCCGAAATTGGCCTCAAAAAGGTGGAGGGAAGGCAAATTCCTGAAAAGGCCCTAATTTTTCTTGTACGACGGAAACTAGCGGACGATCAGCTCTCAAAAAGCGAAATTATACCTGATCGATTGATGTATGGGGGAAGATGGCTAGCCACAGATGTTGTAGAAAAACCTATCGCTGTTGCGCAAAGTCAAATATTGCATCCCGGACATATCTATGCACCGGCGAGGATTGGTACCAATATTTCGCGGACCAACTTTAGCAATTTCGGCACAATTGGTTTAAAAGTAACACGTAAAATCGACGCGGAAACTACACAGCACTATCTCATAACCTGCTTTCATGTGCTTTTCCCAGATCAGATAGTTAAACCTCCTCAACAGGGAAAAACAGACATACAGATTAAAGTCAGCTACGCTAGCAAAAGTTATCCTGCCACCACGCCAGGCTGGGACTTCGCAAACAGTAACCGTGTTCGAGTTGCACTTAAATCCCATGCTGTTGAAGGACATCTTTCGCCACAGCTCGACGTGGCACTGGCGCGGATTGCGGCAAAAGACCTCGAGAACAGAACCTTTGAGTACGATACAGGCAAAAGTATCACTGTCAAATCGGCCATCCCGAGAAACGAGATTACCGAAGCACTGGAAGTGTACTGTTATGGATCAGTATCGGGCCGAAAAAGAGGAAGAATCGAAGTCGTTTCCGTATCCAAGACGGATGTCGAACTCACTACTACAAACGGATCAGCATATATCCAAACTTTCGATAACCTGATCAGAACAAGCAAAATTTCTGATCCCGGCGACTCTGGCGCGGTTGTTCTTGACGGCAATGGTCGGGTGTTGGGTATCATCCTCGCCGGCGACGATCAATACAGTTATGTGCTCCCTTTCCACAGCATACAAAACCTACTTTCTGTTAACCTTTAAAACCTTACCAATGCTAAAAAAACAATTTCTCATACTTCCTTTCGGCTATACAATACTGTGTCTGGCAATGGCGATAAACGCCCACGCGCAGCGCGACATTCTCAACATATCCAGCGAGCTGCTTGGAGAAAGCAGATCTGAAAAATTCACCGATGGTGTTTGCGTCTTCAAAGTTTCAACGCCCGACGATACTACCACAACCCGGCTCGCAAGCGACCTGCGACTAACAGCAGACCTTGATAACCTGCGCAATCAGAGTGCATGGATCAAGCCGACTGTTACCAACAATACACTTAGCTTTTCACTTTGTGACTTTCTTTCCGGGAAAACCGAAGCTGTGCTAGTTATTCTGAACAAAGGGACTGAAATGTCGAGACTCAGTTTGCAAAAAGAGCAGGCGACCGGAACACAGGGCGAGGCAATATCCATTGTACAGCTGCCACAAATTGACATCTTAAGCGGAATTTCTTATCAAACCACGCAAACATTCACAGCCGGCTCCAACACCTACACATCAAACTTGACTAAATTGCTGTATAGCCTGTGTGACAATAAAATCTACTGGCATAACAAAAAAAAGCCACGCCCCAGGGTTGGTGAAAGCTTCGAATTTTCGTTAGATCTGGTTCCCAACCATTACAGATATGAAATCGAACTTTCTTCAAAATATGTTGACTACAACACTGAAGCGGACGACTTAATTGAGAAAAACCTACTTGGCGCATGGAAAAATCAGGTGTCTGGGCATAGCTCGGCGGATAATGCCACGAAATCTCTCGCACTTTCGTATCTCCGCGAACTAAACAAGCAACTGTCGACATTCCTCAATTTCTATTACGATCTGGAATGTGTAGATGTTGCAGCGTTTAGAAATAATAAGAAGCAAGTACTGTCAAATATAGAAAACGTGTTAAAAGGCCAATCCAATTTCAGTACTACGGGCGACTATGAAGATTTCCTAAGAACATATTTCACAGCCAAAGACAGTAATGTCGTTCGACCCTACCTCGAAACTTTTCGAAAATTTGCCAGCATGGATTTCAGACCAGTGCGATACCTGATACCAAGACTTCAAAATTTTGACGAGCTACAGATTAAAATGAAGATTAAGCCTAATAAGGAACGGGGTAGTTATACGTTTTCTGATTCAATAGTTACCCAGTCACTTTATGGTGGATTCAAAGTAGATGTCAGTCCGGGAATTTTTTATTCCTCACTAGGAGGTACTTCCTATTCTCTTCGAGCCGATAGCACCCTGGTCACAGGCAGCAGCGGCGCTGATTCCGTTACCGGCAGAGACCGGGAAATTATTAAAGAATCCGGCAACCGAGGCAATCTGGTTTTTGGCACTCTTATGCACTTCTACAGCCGATGGGGTCAACATGTCAATCTTGCTGCAAGCATTGGAGTGGGAATGACGCTTGACGAAAGCCCCGATGTTCAGTATCTGGGTGGTCTAAGTCTGTTATTCGGCAGGGTGAATCGCATTTCAATAAGTGGAGGTATAGCGGTTGGCAAAGTGAAAAGAATAAGCGACCGTTACCTCGATGGGGCTGGCTTTCGCCGCGTTAATTTCAACGAAACAGAATTGTCGACCAAAAAACTGCTTAAATCCGGATGGTTTTTAGGAATAGGATATAATATCCCATTGGTGAAAAGAAAATCGTCAACAGAAGAAGCCAAAAAATAAACACAATGATTTTCAAACCACCTGCAGGACTTCATGCCTGTGGGTGGTATCACTTCGTCATCACCTGATAAAAATACTGCAGATCATCGCTCTTGCCATTGTGAAAGCGCTTAAATGCCTTGCTGATGGGATCAGTATAAGTTTCATTCGGCAGCTTGATCACAACGGTCATCATGTTGCCGGCCACTGTTGGGCCGGCCTCCTGGCTGCTTACCCATTGACCACCGGCATGCTGCACCATTACCTGGCCCACATAAGCGCCTGCCACAAAAATGGTTTCTGCAAAATTGTGAGCAGTGATGCCGGCATCCCGAAACCGCTGCAAAAAGGCATCCACAAATTTGATGGATGCAACTGAGTAGTCTAATTGAAACCGGTCGTTTTGCCTGACCACTTCCACATACTGCTGCGCAAATAAATGCATTACCTGCGGCGAAGGAGGGTATTGAAGACGAAGCTGGCGTTTGGGAAATGGATCTTCCCTGTTGAACATATTGATCAGTCGGCTGAAAAATTTCATACTCTAAGTTAACTGATTCTAAACCGACAATAAAAATAGCTGCCCCTGCCGGGTTCAGATTCCACCCCAATTTCGCCACCCATGGCCTCTGCAAACTCCTTGCTGATCGCCAGCCCAAGGCCGGAACCCTTGCTTTCCCGCGATCCCGGAACCCTGAAAAAGCGATCAAAAATTTGCGATTGGTACGAAACCGGAATCCCGATGCCTTGGTCTTTAACACCTATCTCCATTACGCCCTCTCGTTGCTCACAACGAACAGAAATCTCACTGTTTTCCGGCGAGTAACGGATAGCATTGCTTAAAAAATTATTAAGGATCCAGGTAGCTTTTTCGGGATCAGCTTCGATGAGCGGTAAATGGTCGGCGGCTTGAACACTTATAGAAATATTTTTCTCCCGCGCGGAATTTTCAACAAATTGAATGGAATGATTGATCAGTTCGGTTGCCTGCACAGACTGAAGTTTTATCTGCAAACGGCCTGTTTCCACCTGTGCCAGATCCAATAGCTCACTCAATATTCGCAATAAACGTTGATTGTCGTTTTTCAGACTTTTTACGAGCTGGCGCTGCTCTTCGTTCAGCTGCCCGACACGTTCATCTTCCAGCAATTTCAGGCTAAAATCGGCCGAAGCTAAAGGAGTTTTCAACTCGTGTGAAATGGTGGCAATAAAATGAGTCTTTGCCACATCCATTTCTTTGTAGGGAGTAATATTTTCAACTGAGATCATTCTTCCCAGCAACTGATCCTGGCTACGAATATCGAATTGCTCTTTGATGAAATAATGTTCCTTGTCATTTAATACTATCTTAAATGGCGCTTTGTTTTCGGCTTCCAGCAAATAGTTGAACAGGTCGTTATTCTGTCGGATTTCGTCCTGCCGCTTGCCAACCAGGTCCTTTTCGGCAAGATTCAGCAACTGCAGCGCTCGTTGATTTGCGAACAACACTACCCCCTGATTATCGATCCCGATACTAGCATCTTTCAACGACTGGATAACGGTTTCAGCACGCTGCTTTTCAAACATGATCCGCGCCAGATTACTATGTTCATAGCGATCCAGCTGCTCCGCCATGCTATTGAAAGCAGTTGCCATTTCACCAAATTCATCACTGCGTTGAGAATGTATTCGCTGCGAATAGTTTTTGTTGGCAATACCCCTGATAGCCTGCGTGAGCTGAACTACAGGATCAGCCACCATGCTTGGAAAATTGAATAGAAAAGTAAACCCGACCAACAGGCAAATTGCAACGATCACTGTTAAAAACAATTGCGCCTTGTCCATTTGCTGACCGGCATCGATGTTTTTTATATTAATCGCCTTCAAATTCAAATCCACAATCTCCCCTATTTTTTCCTGAATAGTCAATTGCAGTGGTAAGGAGTCGGGATATCGTTGAAATTGGTCAAATACTTTACGTAACGAGGCAGTCAGCTCAGCTTCTCCCGGCTCTGTAATATTCGATTCCTGCCTTAAGAGGTTTGCTTCAAAAGCGGCTTGAGCAGACATACTGTCGGAGCGCCATTCGTTCAGTGCATTTTGCATTGCCTTGCTGAACTCGATCGTTTCGTAATTGGCCTGCACCATTTGTCTCGACTCCTGCTTGATCTTATTGAAGAAATAAAAGCTTACTGCTCCTGTCAACAACAGGAGCAAAAAAAGGAAGGCACTTCCTAACGCAACTTTCGTTTTTAAGCGGATCGCCATTACGACAAAATTATCAGGTCTACATCATTCTTGGCCAACACCTTCAACAATTGATTCAAATGACCAGTCTGCCAGATCACCTGCCAGAGGTTCAAATGAGGTTTACCCATACATAAAGTGGTAATTTGTTTTTGTTCAACGAGGCGAAAGATGGGATTTAGAATAGATGTGTCCCGTAGTTGAATCAACTCTGCTCCCAGTTCTGTTGCCAGCTTGAAATTATTTATTAAATGCCGTTGTCTGTCCAGAGGAATTCTTTCGGTCGATTCACGCGGCGTTTGAACATATAACACCCACCATTGACTGTTGTAGTAGGAGGCCAAACGCGCCGTTTTCCGAATAATTCGTCGGGCGGTATCGGGATTAGAAGATATACAAGCCAGAAATCGCTCGTGCCGGTACGAACCAGGACGAGCGGTTATTTCATAGTCAACTTTCCGCTCCACCTGGCCTGCCACCTCTTTCAGCGCAAGTTCCCGCAACTGAAGAATCTTTTCTGGTTGAAAGAAGTTTTTTAACGCCTGTTGAACTTTCGCGGTATCATATATCTTTCCTTCCTTCAATCGGGCAATTAATTCATCGGCCGTTAAATCGATATTAACCACCTCATCGGCCACCTGTAAAATACGGTCGGGTATCCGCTCTTTCACTTCCACACCGGTAATCTGTCGCACTTCTTCATTGATGCTCTCAATATGCTGAATGTTGACGGCAGTAATCACGCTGATGCCGGCTGCCAGCAGCTCTTCCACA
This sequence comes from Chitinophagaceae bacterium, assembly GCA_046297935.1. Taxonomy (GTDB): domain Bacteria; phylum Bacteroidota; class Bacteroidia; order Chitinophagales; family Chitinophagaceae; genus CAYMZZ01. Next base: position 55,815 of record JBKBHA010000011.1, on the reverse strand, counting down.
TCCTGCCAGCGCTTTTCGTGCCGGCTACCCGGAATGTTACTGTGCGCCAGTTCGTCTACCAACACCACTTCCGGATGTAGCAACAGGATCGCCTGCAGATCCATTTCTTCCAAACGCTTCCCTTTATAAAAAACTTCCCGCCGGGGAATCACCGATAATCCGGCTACCAATGCCTCCGTTTCTTTTCGGGAATGTGTTTCAACTAACCCCACTTTGATGTTCACTCCTTTTTGCTGCAGCGCATGCGCCTCCTGCAACATGCGGTAGGTCTTGCCTACACCTGCGCTCATCCCGATATAAATCTTCAGTCGACCGCGACCATGGCGGCCCGCCTGTTTCAAAAACTGGTCAGCTCTTAATTCTTTATCGTTCGTTCTGTCGTTCATGGAATTCGAATAGAAATAGAAGTGGCTATTGCTATGTTTGTGGCCGAAAATTTGTCATCTTTCTGGAAGATATCGTCACGGCTCCGAAGTGCTCGAAACTCCGCGCGCCACCAACAGTTGCCGGCAAGTTGATGGTCGACGTTCAAAGACCAACCCCAGGTTTTAAAGCCATTTGCTGTACCGGTAGGAATTATTACGCCATTTTCGTCCACATAAAACTCTGTGCGGGCAGTAAGCGACCATTTTTCAGTTGGACTATATTTTAATAACAAGGCGGCCGTTTGCCAGTCATTCCAGGCATCTGCACCCTTTTCTTTTTGTTCCCATCCCATGTCAACACCGGCTGTAATTTGCCATTTTTCAGCAACCGGAAATATTGCATAGAAGTTATGAAAATGGCGGAGTTTTCGGGTACTATCGGGCTGATCGGTACCAATAAAGTTGCTATAATTGATCAACACCGACCTGCGTGGTTTCCACTGAAACTGACCTCCCCAGGAAACCAAGCTATTGCCCTCAACCCGCTGAATTCGCTGCCAGCCATTTAGCGCAAGAAGCGCCACACTCCATTTCTCATTGGCAGAATTAAAAGCCAGCTTTGCGCCAGCCTCGTAATAGGGCGAATTATCGGCCAACATGCTTCGTGTAAGGGTCCAACAATCGGCGGCAACAGCGCTTTCAAATCCGATATGAGAAGGCATGATGCCAACGTCGATCCACCAATCATGTTTATCAGATAACCTGTAACCAATGTTTGCTTCGTAGATGTTTTTTAAAACACCAGGCTCGGCGGCGTAGTTGGCATTCATATAAGTGCCGGCCGCCAGGGCGAGATTGGCACGCAGGCGTTCCTGCTGCCAGGCCGCTTTAATAAATGCGAGATTAATGGTAAATTCATTGTGACGGTTATGGCTATAAACAAATCCGGGCCGGTTATTACCTGATGGTTTATTGAAGTCGTAGGAATAGTAGGCTTCGGCATAGGCAGACAGGCTAAGCGGCGATTCCTTTAGAACGGTACTATCCTGAGCAAAAACAAACACTGTCAAACCACAATTAAGAAAAACCAGTATACACGATTTCATGGCCTGAGATTTTTATTTGTTTGGAGTTGTGTCGCCTTGCAGCGGAAATTTAGTGTCGAGCGCAATATTTAATCGGAGAATGTGCACCGCAGAGGGGCCCGCTATGCCCAGTAAAGACTGCACTGTATTTTCCTCAACCAGTTTTTCAACTTCAGTTACAGAAATGCCACGGGCTTTTGCTACGCGTTGAACCTGTATAAGAGCGGCAGCGGGGGAAATATGCGGATCAAGTCCGCTGCCCGAGGCGGTTACCATATCAGCCGGTATTTGTTCACGGGTTAAATATGGATGCCTTGCAAGCAATGTATCCACCCGCTCTTTTACCTGAGCAAGATAGTCTGCATTCGATGGCCCCTTATTGCTGCCACCCGAACCGGCAGCATTATAGTCCACCGCACTCGGTCTGCCCCAGAAATACCATTCCGCATCAAAGTGCTGGCCAATACGATCATAGCCTACCACGCGACCATGAAATTCCAGCTTTTCGCCTGAACCGCCGCCAGGCGCCAGTTTTCCAATGCCAACTACCAATGCCGTATAAACTACCACGCAAAGCAAAATCATCGCGAGGGTCATTTTCAACGAAGGAAAAAGATATTTTTTCATAACTACTGTACAATTAAAGTGATAATAAGATCAATCAGCTTGATACCGATAAAGGGCACAATTAAGCCACCAATACCATACACCAGTATGTTGCGCCGCAGGAGCCGGCTGGCACCAAGCGGACGATACTTCACACCCTTCAAAGCTAAAGGAATCAACAGGGGAATAATCACAGCATTAAAGATGATCGCGGAAAGAATGGCTGTTTCCGGACTGGTGAGTTGCATAATATTCATGGCCTGAAGTGCCGGGATGCCAGCCACAAACATAGCAGGCACAATGGCAAAATATTTTGCCACATCGTTGGCGATAGAAAAAGTAGTGAGGGTACCTCTGGTCATTAGCAATTGCTTACCGATTTCTACAATTTCAATCAGCTTGGTAGGGTCGTTATCGAGATCGACCATGTTGCCGGCCTCCTTTGCGGCCTGGGTACCGCTATTCATAGCTACGCCCACATCGGCCTGGGCCAGCGCCGGCGCATCGTTGGTGCCGTCGCCCATCATGGCTACCAGTTTGCCGGCAGCCTGCTCTTTGCGGATGTATTCCATTTTATCCTGCGGCCTGGCCTCAGCAATGAAATCATCCACACCAGCTTTATCAGCTATGAATTTTGCAGTGAGTGGATTATCGCCGGTAACCATCACGGTTTTCACACCCATCTTCCTCAATCTTTCAAAGCGCTCTCTAATTCCCGGCTTGATGATGTCTTGCAGTTCAACCACACCCACAATCCGTTCGTTAAGCGTCACCACCAGTGGCGTACCACCGTTGGCAGCAATCTCCTTCACCTTGTCGTCTACGCCACCAGGAATGCTATTACCCCCGGCTTGCGAAATGGCACGAATAGCATCGAAAGCTCCTTTACGAATCCGCCGCCCATCTGGTAAATTCACACCGCTGCTGCGTGTTTCAGCTGTGAAATTGACAAATTGGGCTTCCGCCGGCACAGTGCGGCCACGCAGGTCGGGGTACAGTCGGTGAGCCAGTTCCACTATCGACTTTCCTTCAGGTGTATCATCTGCCAGAGATCCCAAAAGAGCCAGTTCAGTCAAGTCCTCCAACGACACTCCATCGGCAGCGAAAAAAGCGGTCGCCTTCCGATTTCCAATGGTGATGGTACCGGTTTTATCAAGCAATAGTGTATCTATATCTCCAGCCGTTTCCACTGCCCTGCCAGATTTTGCCATAACATTCGCACGGAGGGCCCGGTCCATACCGGCAATGCCAATGGCAGATAACAAACCACCAATGGTTGTGGGAATCAGACAAACGAACAGCGAAATGAATGCGGCGATGGTAATGGGAGTGTTGGCATAGTCCGCAAAAGGCTTGAGCGTTACACACACAATTACAAACACGAGCGTAAAAGCTGCCAGTAGAATGGTTAACGCAATTTCGTTGGGTGTTTTTTGCCTCGAAGCACCCTCTACCAGGGCAATCATTCGATCAAGAAAGGACTCGCCGGGTTCTGTTGTAACCCGCACCACTATTCTATCTGACAATACCTTCGTTCCTCCGGTAACCGATGAACGATCCCCGCCTGCCTCCCGGATGACGGGGGCTGATTCGCCGGTAATGGCCGATTCGTCAACAGTAGCTATCCCCTCGGTGATCTCACCATCCATGGGAATGATATCGCCAGCCACACAGACAAAGTCATCTCCTTTCTTTAATTGAGAAGAATACACTTCAGAAACAACGCCTCCTTTCAAAAGCTTTGCCAGCGTATCCTGTCGAGTTCTTCGTAAACTATCCGCCTGAGCACGACCCCTGGCTTCCGCAAGCGCCTCCGCAAAATTGGCAAACAATAAAGTGAGCAGTAATATCAGAAATATAGTCACATTATAGCCTATTGAACCCTCTCTTGAATCGCCGGTAACCAGCGAATAAACAATCACTCCCAGCATAATGATGGTACCGATCTCAACGGTAAACATAACCGGATTTCGCATCATTTTCACAGGTGACAACTTTGTAAATGACTCCCGCAAAGCTGTCTTCAGGAAATCAGGCTCGAACAAACGAAATGATTTTGTGCCAGACATAATATATTTTATTTAGGCAATGAAAAATATTCAGCCAGCGGACCAAGTGTCAACGCCGGAAAGAACGATAAGGCCGCTACTATCACGATCACCAAAAGGACCATGATTGCAAATGAATAACTGTCAGAGCGGAGGGTGCCCAGTGTGTCGGGTGTGTACTTTTTCGAAGCCAGCATGCCCGCTATTGCTACCGGACCAATGATGGGTAAAAAGCGGCTGAGCAACAATACAATTCCGGTACTATAATTCCAGAAAATATTGTTGTCTCCCAGTCCTTCCATTCCACTACCGTTGTTGGCAGCACTCGAGCTGTATTCATATAACATTTCACTGAAACCATGCGAACCTGGGTTATTCAACCAGGCTTGAGGACTCGGCGTCCAGCCTGCCTGCGGATAGTTGACCAGCAGATATGATGAAAGGGCTGTTCCGGCCAATATCAAAAGAGGATGCAAAAGCGCCATCAACGATGCGATCTTCATTTCCCTGGCCTCAATTTTTCGACCCAAAAATTCAGGAGTTCTGCCTACCATCAATCCGGCAATGAATACTGCTATGATCAAAAACAGGAAGAAATTCAGGAACCCTACACCAACTCCACCGTAAAATGAATTGATCATCATATCCAGCATCTGCATGGCCTGGCTCAATGGCATTTGACTGTCATGCATACTGTTCACCGACCCATTGGATGTGGCCGTAGTGCTGATACCCCAAAGAGCCGAGGCGGCCGGACCAAATCTCGTCTCCTTGCCTTCCATGCTTCCGGTAAGTTGTGCAATTCCCATTTGTTCAATCGTGGGATTGCCGCTTGTTTCGGAATATATAGACACCCCCAGGATCAACAGAAAGCCGAGGGTCATTACTCCAAATATGATATAACTCAACTTCCGACGGTTCAGGTAATATCCGAAGGCAAACACCAGAGCCATTGGTACTAACAAAATAGCAATGTTCTCGACAACATTGGTCAAATAAGTGGGGTTCTCAAGTGGGTGAGCCGAATTGACACCAAACCAGCCGCCACCGTTAGTTCCAATCTGCTTAATGCCAATCATGCCAGCTGCGGGACCGCGGCTAACCTGTACGCTGTCACCCTGTAGCGTAACAATACTGTCTTTACCATCGAAACTCGCCGGCGTACCGCTGAATACAAGTATGATCGCCACAATCAGGCTCAGCGGAAGCAAAACCCGCGTGATTGATTTTACAAAGAAATCCCAAAAATTGCCGAGTTGGTCAGTTACCTTTTCGCGGAGTGCTTTAAACAACACAAACAGCGCAGCCATACCACTGGCCGCCGTTACAAACTGCAGAAAGCTGATCACGAACAGTTGGGTGAAATAGGTAAGGCCCGATTCGCCTGAATAATGCTGCAAATTGCAGTTCACCAAAAATGAAATTGCAGTATTAAATGCGAGGTCAGGAGTTTGCGAGGGATTACCGTCGGGGTTTAACCAAAGATTTCCCTGAACCATTAGTAGCACAAAAGCATAAACGAACCACAAAAGATTAATGGTAAGCAAGGCTTTCAAATGCTGCTTCCAGTTCATTTCAACGCTGGGATCAATACCGCAGAAACGATAGATCACCCTCTCCATCGGCTTCATAAAATCGAGCAATGTTCGTTTGCCGGACAAAACAGCAGCAATATACCTGCCCAGCGGAATAGCCAGCAAGATGGCAAGTAACATTACTAACACAACTCCCAAAAGTTCCCTGTTCATACAATTAGAATTTTTCTGGCCTTATTAAGGCGTAAATGAGGTAGATAAATACCAGAATCGAAATGGCAAAAAGGAGGTACATCATAGTTTATATTTTTTCAAAGAAGGAAATGGATTTGAAAAAAACCCAAAAGCCGGCAAGTCCGGTTAGGAGGTACAAAATTGGTAGCATGGTTTGCTGGCGAGGTTTTTTGGTCGCCATGCTTAATTTGGCCAAACAGATGCCGGAAAAGAAAAACAGGAGATCATTGACGACCAAACGCGCTATGGGAGCATATTTCAGCGATTACGGATATGTCGCGAGCTTTCTCTGGGCAATAAAAAACCCTTTCATTTTGAAAGGGTCTGTTTTCATTTTGAAAGACTAACATCATTTTTCTATTCCGTATTCCTCCATCTTTCGGTATAAAGTTGTTAATCCAATACCCAGAATTTCTGCTGTACGTGTCTTATTACCTGCTGTCACTGCCAGAACCTTACGGATATGCTGATTTTCAACCGCCGACAAACTCAGATCATTGCTTTTAGTGGAATTTTGAATTTCGAAGGGCAGGTGTTCAGGTTCAATGGTATTGTCATCGGCCAGAATGCAGGCGCGTTCGAGAATATTTTTAAGCTCGCGAATATTACCTTTCCATTGATGCTGCTGCAGTAATCGCATGGCGGCTGGTGAAATTTTCAATGGCTTCTGTCCTGATCGAAGCGCCTGACTCGATAGTATTTCCGCTGCCAACAACTCTATATCTCCAGCGCGGTCACGAAGGGCGGGCAATTCAATGGTAACAATATTAAGGCGATAATAAAGATCCTCCCTAAACAACCCCTGCGCCACTCTCTCTTTCAGATCGCGGTGAGTGGCGGCAATGATTCGCACATCTACCCTGGTGGGTTTTGTATCGCCCAATTTAATGAACTCACCGTTCTCGAGCACGCGAAGCAGCTTTGCCTGCATATCCATTGGCATATCGCCAATTTCATCCAGCAATATGGTTCCCTTATTGGCCACTTCCAGTAAGCCCTTTTTGTCGCGGGTGGCTCCTGTAAAGGCGCCTGCCTTATGACCAAATAACTCGCCTTCCAAAAGGTCGCGGGGAAAAGCGGTACAATTAACGGCAACAAAAGACTGCTTTGCCCTATTGCTTCCATGATGAATGGCATTAGCAAACACTTCCTTGCCGGTACCCGTTTCCCCCAGGAGCAAAATGGTTGCGTCGGTGGCAGCTGCCCGCTGTGCCAGTTTTTTAGCCTGTAGCAGAGCTGTCGAATGGCCCACTATCCGATCCCAGGAATATTGAGAGGATTCGTCCCTTTCTACACGAATGGCGGCATTCCTTTTTTCTTTCACTCTGGTCATTGCCTGAGCCAGCAACGGAATGATCCGGTCATTATCGTCGCCTTTCGTGATGTAGTCAAAGGCGCCGTTTCGAATCGCCTGAATGCCGTCGGGGATGTTGCCATAAGCAGTGAGCAGTATAGTTTCCGAAAGCGGATAGCTAAGGCGCAATTCTTTTACAAACTCCACACCGTTGCCATCCTCCAGTCGCACATCGCAGCAGATCACATCTATTTCTTCTTTTCGAAGTAATTGGCGTGCGTCCGACAGACTTCGCGCTTCCCGCACTTCGTAGCCCTCCAACGTGAGTATCCTGCTCAATAATTTTCTGAGCTGTTCCTCATCGTCAACTATCAAAACTTTCTTTTCAACCATAAAAATCAAAGCTAACCCATTGCCGCACAAAACTCCTTTATTTCACCAGATCGGGAAAATTGGCCCTTACCATAGCCGAGTAAACACTGTTCTGTCTTCCGCGTTCCTTTATGTGTGCGCGTGCGGCAGCACCATTGGGGAGGCCGTTCCTTGCCAGCCTGGCCAATTCCTCCAGCAAAGCCAGGTACTCAAACCGCTCCCTGTTTAATTCAGGTCTGTCCAGGCCCGTGCGTTTGATCGTTTCCAGTCCCTTCTTATTATTATTCACAGCCACAATGATCTCTTTATTAAAGGTCAGAAATTTTGTTGGATCCGATTTACCCGGATCAATGATCAACGGACGCTCTTTTGATATTGCCTTCTTGTGATTAGAAGCCCTTGAAGCCGGGTTGGCCAATGGAAAGTAATTTTTCTTAAACTTCTGGTTGCATATCTGACAGGATAAAAACAGATTGCTGAAATCATAGGCCAACCAGTAATAGCCAGGTTTGCTCAGTTTATCTTTTTCCTGTTGCACCCAGCCTGCTTTAGGACGAAAATGCTCTACATCGCCATGCGACACTACCGAAACGCGGGCTTCACAGAAACAACATTTATCGTGCTGCAGCTCTTTCAACTTTTCTTTGACTGTTTTTCCACCATACAGGGCAGATTTGTATTTATAGGCGAGCAATTTCGCCTTCGTCATCTTTTTCAATGCAGTTATTTCCTCAGCTCCCTTTGAAAGCAGAATGTCAGGCGTATCTTTTTTGAGCTTTTTGATACGAATCATGTCATCGTTATTTTCCAGTTATTACTATATTTTTTTACTGGCATCGTGAACCAGCTTCATGGCCTGTATATACTCGGGCGTTTCTGCCACGGGTATATAGTCCATTTTGTTTTCCAGTGCTTCCAGCTTTTTGCGGTCGGCGGCCGAAAGTTTAGGTTTCTCCAGTAGTTTTCGCCGCTGTGTCATCAGTCGCTCGGTCTTTTCTGATCGGGCAGAACTCAGTCCAAACAAATCGCTGGTAAGAATCTGATCAATGCGCCAGTTGCGGATGGTGTCGGGCTCGTTTTCAATGATCACCTGACTGCCTTTTCTTTTCAATAATACCAGGTTGGCGTCCTCTGCTGCCTGCACAATCAGAGGACTGTGTGCAGTGGCGATAAATTGTGTGTTGGGAAATTTTTTGGTCAAATAACCAATCACCCTTCGCTGCCAGCGCGGATGCAGGTGCAAATCGAGTTCGTCGATCAACACTACTGCGGGCTGAACGAATGGATTAGGCTTGGTGCGATGGTAATGATACATTCTACTTGCAAAATCCACCACCCAGGCAATAAGACTTTTATATCCCAGGCTCATATCGCTGATTCGCACCCAGCCAAAAGGAGTTTTAACTTCTACCTGCCGGCCTACCCTTGATGCTTTTGTAATGCGAAGGTCGGTCACCTCGGGCAGCACATCCACTAACAGATCCTTTACCTTCTTTCGCTGTTGCGCCGAAGCGCTGCTGCGCGATGTTTTGGCATCGTAGTCGGCCTGCATAAAAAATTCTTCCACATTGATCAGGGGTGCTTCATCGTCGAACAGGCTTACGCTCGCCGTGGAGAATTTCTCACCGGTGAGTGCACTTTTTCCCATTTTGCGCGAAGCGCCATAAGCAAAGCACAAGAAATCACCGATATTGACATAAGCTTCTTCGGAATATTGAATATCATTGAATCGCTGATGACCCTGCTCTACCCATAAATCCAGCTCCTGTTCGGGAAGCAGTTTCTTGAAATCGTAAGCACCTGTTGTACGGGCTTCCATGCGCGATGGAAGTTTACCATCAAATCGACTGCTGTTCCATACTTCCCGCCAGTCGAACAAGCCGGGGTACAGCCTGATCTTTTGCCGGTCGCCATAAATATTTTTAGGCGATGGTGCCAGCGACACCAGTCCTTTCAACAGGGTCGACTTCCCTACGCCATTATCACCCATTATAATCGTCCAGTGATAGGGCTTCCCTTTTTCGTCGGACAGGCGAAGGGTCTGCTTTTTCCCAAAGCATCGAACATTCTCCAAAGAAAAATCGAGAAAATAGTGACCATGCACTTTCTGTTTCTCGTATTGTTTGTTACTGATCACCCGCATACAAAGCGTTTTTTATTATTTATGTTCTTCTTGACTGCGCCGGTTATACATTGAATCCCCAATAGGCTGCAAAAGCTTGTTGGCTTCAAGGTCTTTTAGTATCCATACAATAGCAGCATTTGCAATACGGCGGGCGATTTTTTTGCGATTGGTTCGTAATAGCCACCGCAGCACGCCGCTTCCGATCCACGCCAACACACGGCTGAGCACCGACGATTTTTCATAGTGTTTCATCCAGGCCTCGGCAATTGGAAACTGCTCAGTTTTGTCAGCCCGGGTCGCCTTCTTATAGCTAATTTCCAACATTAATGAAATGCGATCGGTCATTTTCTCACGCAGGTCAAACAACGACTCGGGATTAAACCGCGGCCACTCTTTAACGGTTCGCTCAAATGGATTTCGTTCACGCCCCTCCGCCATTTTTTCTCTCAGTAAATGCAGATCTGGTATGATAGGCAGCAGTACGGTATCTGGTTCTGTGCTGGGTCGCTGAAACAGGCCCACCATCTCAGGCGTCCAGTTATCATGAATCGGATGTCCCTTTTTCAATACGGTATTGTAGGGAAATGAAAAATAGGTTCTAAAGAAATTCCGCGCATTGTCGCGCCCAAGGAAAAAATCGTGTTGACGGAAAGAAATATCCAAAAAGCCCGCAAATGCCATGGCGGCACCACAGGCAATGGGTTCCACTTCATTTTGCCTGTCATCGCGTCGGATCGGAAAAATTTGCCCCCGGTAGTAATCATTCGAATAGGCATCCAGCAATTCCGCGCGCTTTACCTTCGCCTGATCCCACAAACTGCCAATTATAGCAGGCACAACACTGAACAAATCATCCGGCTGCTGATAGTCCGCCGGCGGAAGAAGATCGGGAAAGGGATCGATCATGATCAATGCATAAGGATGTGGCTGTTCCCCTTTTCTTTTTCCATAACGATCCTTCAGCACGGCCAGCACCTCGCCGTATGGTTCGTTATTAATGGCGCCTCCATCTACGCTCACAAATGAAAACTGATCGGGAAAGCCTCCGGGAAATTCGAGCTCAGGCACTTCATTTGCCGGCAGATCGCTCAGGCGGTTCAGCGCAATCTTCGCTGTTCTGTTCTTCAGGTACGCTGCACTGAGTTCATTATCGAAAAACTCGCGGAATTTTAGTCCCACCGGAAAAGCTCCGGTGGCTTTGGTGGCCAGCTTCATGGTTTTGGCTGCTACCGGATCAAAGGGTTGCAATGGCAAATACCGATCCTGATCGCGTTCCGGCAGGTATTGCAAACGAAAATGCGAAACCGTGAAGTGTTCAAAGCTGAAATGGTCGACGTCGCGAAAACGTCGTCGTATCATGCCGGCTGGTGTATTGAAGTTGACACCGAGTGGCAGACTGCGAAGCATGGTATGCGAAAGTATCAGCTCAAGGTCAGGCGCTACAAAAGGTAAACGCCGTCCCGTTGTACCTGGCTTAACAAAGGCATTGTCGCAAATAACATCAATAAAATCAGAATTCAATAGTGATTGAACTTTTCCCGATCGTTTCAGATCAGATTGATCAAGCGTTTTTTCCAGCAGGGCTGGTTGCTGAGGTTCATCGCCCATCAATACCCAGCTATCATATAGCAGATTGTCTCCTTTTTTAAGCGGTGGCGCTGGCTCCGTTACGGGTTTAACTACGCCATTCAGCGCATAAATGGCCGACATCACGGCCGTCATTCCCCCGGCCGACGTACCTCCCATTACATCAATCTGTACCCGATGGTTAGGCACCCATTCCAGCCAGGCAGGATCCCAGCCTGCAGGCATCCGCCCATTCTCCTTCTTCGCATCTTCCCATATCTGCAAAATCTCAAACAGATAATCCATTACGCCGGCTGTATAGCAGCCAGCCGATGCCGCACCGGCCATAGTAATACCAATGGGAAAAACCGCGCCTTTACCCGCAGGTTGGTCGCTGGCCAATCGATCAGTGGGCTCCATAGATAAGGTTTTTTTGTCCGGTCAGTGAAAGTTCGAATCAATTCAGCATTCGTTCTTCTAAATTAAGTTGTTTCGGCAGAATAGCCTCACAAGGCAATTTTTTGCCATCGTAGCGCTTTCAAAAAGCAAATTCGTATTTTCAGATACCTGACCGACCGTTACTCGCGGTTCAAATTAAAACGCTGATACATGCTGAAAATAGTTACCGTTTCTATTCTGTGGATTTTACTGGCCTGTGAACAAAAGCAACAGGAGCCAGTCACCATGGCAGAAGTAATGAGCCAGGGACAATTGATCGACCTCACGCACGAATTTTCAGATCAAACCATTTATTGGCCCAATAATCCTTCCGGGTTTGAGCTCGACACACAATTTAATGGTATTACAGCAGGTGGATATTACTATTCCTCCAACGCCTATTGCACACCGGAACATGGAGGCACTCATATGGATGCACCGGTACATTTTGCCAAAGGCAAATGGTCACTGGCAGAAATTCCGGTTGATCGCCTGACCGGGTCAGCAATTGTTGTAGACATTGCCGATGCCTGTAAAAATAACCCCGACTATCAGGCCAGCGTGGCTGATCTGGAAAAATGGGAGAAAAAAAACGGCCCTGTGCCGGACGAGTCATTCATACTTTTTCGTACCGGTTGGAGTAATTTCTATTCTGATCCTGCCCATTATTTAGGTACGGCTCAAAAAGGTGAAGCGGCCATTCCACAACTCCATTTTCCTTCCGTACACCCTGAGCTCGCTGAATGGCTGGTCAAAAATCGAAAGGTCAAAGGTCTTGGTATTGACACGCCAAGTGTTGACTATGGGCAGTCGAAAGATTTTAAAACCCACCAGATACTATATGCAGCCAATATTCCCGGCCTTGAAAACCTGACCGAATTAGATCAACTGCCTGCAGTAGGAAGCTGGCTGTTCGCATTTCCCATGAAGATCAAGGATGGTACAGGCGGGCCATTACGTGCCATCGCCTGGATAAAAAACTAGAACCAATGTCGACCTCTGTTTCAAAACGATTAAAGGATATAGCCGAAGCTCTCCCATTGAAGCCCGGTATTCGGGTGCTGGAAATCGGCTGTGGACCGGGCGTTTTGGCCCGCGCAATTCTTGAACGGGTGCCTACAGCCTTCGTATTGGGTATCGACCGCTCAGCGAAAGCAATTGAGCAGGCTAGAAAAGGCTCAGCAGCGTTGATTGAACAGGGAAGACTGAGCTTCCGCCAGGCTAGTATCGAAAGCTTTCGACCCACTGAATACTTCGATCCATTTGATCTAGCAGTAGCCATCAGGGTCGGCGTGCTCGATGGTCGTCACCCCGAAGCGGAGGAGGAGGCGGTCCGCTCGATACGGCTATTGCTGAAGAAAGCTGGTAAACTTTATATCGACGGCGGCACAGCAATTCAACTTTACAAACTATAAACCTATGACCAGCTCAAGCAGCACCACCCTGCAGATAATGCAGCGATTTAGAATTGTTTTACTGGAACGGATTCAGCCGTTAACAACCGAACAGCTGAACCAAATACCGAACGATGCCGGAAACAACATTATATGGAACCTGGCACATATGAACACAACGGTATTCAATCTTTGCTACCGCGACAGCGGACTGCCTATTCCGGTAGCCGATGTGTTTTACCGCCCGTTCCTGTCAGGCACCCGTCCGGATGGGTTCATCGACGCAGAACGTATCGATCAGATTAAGCGACAATTCGCAGAAACGCTGCCCATTATTGCCCAACAATTGGAAGATGGTTACTTTACCAACTATACCATTCCGGAAAAAATTCAGGCTGCATTTGGCATACAGTTGAAATCTGTTCCCGATGCGCTGGAGTATATCCTCCACCACGAGGGTATACACTTCCATGCAATCAATGCCCTACTGAAAAAGATGGATAGCCGGTAGATGGCAATTCATTGAGTCTGTAGCAGCATTAGTACTACTTGCCTGCCGGCTGGTGGTCATAACTCAACACTTCGCGCAACAGCCACCGACCTTTTTCAAGTATCCAAACATGGGTAAATAACGCAGTGGAAGTTAGCTGGTCAGCAAGGCCGGCCTTTCGCAAATAGAAGGAGTGCCTGCCGGTTTGAATAACGCCGTACAACTGACCGTTGTGGAAAAGCGGAAACAATTTCAGGCTGGCCCGATCCGCTTTGCGAATAGGTTTGAATTCGCCCGCCCCGCATATATTGTTCTTTACAGCGTCGAGAAATTGCCGGCGATCCTGCATTCCAACCTGGTCGTGATAAAAAATTAAATTCGGGTGAATGTTGGAATCCAGAAACGCGATATCGCATTTATTAAAACTTCGCTCAAAAAAGATACTGTCGCGCTTTTCAAACTCGATAGTCAGAAACTACTGTATAAAGTAAACCTTGCTGATCTTTCCATCTTTGATATGATAAATAGCAACAGCGTTGATGTAGCGCCCATTAAAACGCACCCGCTCATGATCAATAACCACGCTACCCTGCACAATACGGTTCACTAATTCACAATGAAGGTCCTTCACGTTTTTAAACATTTCCGCATAACCAGTCCGCATGGCCTCCTTTCCTTTCGATTGTAACTCGTTGGGGAATCCATAAATCTCAACATCCTCCGCATAAGGCTCCAGAAAAGCGTCCATATTCCGAAGGTTATAAGCGTTAAGCTGTCGTTGCGCAAGGGCAGCAGGAGAATCATCGCGCAAACTTTCAGGATCGATCAGGTTTCCATTAATCATTACCTGATTAATCTTGGTCAGGTTAGCAAGATCTTCAACAGGATTTGCATCAAGCAACAGCAAATTTGCCTTTTTATTAGCTGCAATGCTTCCAAACTCCTCCTGTTTTCGTACCACCCTCGCTCCATTGATAGTAGCAGCCATTAACACCTGCCAGTTACTCATGCCTGCGTTTTTCATTGCCATAAGTTCGTCCAGGTAAGAGCTGCCGTGCAGGGTGCCAATATTTCCTGCATCAGTGCCGGCAGCAATCAACACGCCGGCGTCGTTGAGCATCTTCAGATTTACGGCCCTTATAGAATCAGTCCGCCGGGCTCTGTCGCGTGCAGCTTTGGCTGACGTACCACGCTTGTACCGACCAGCCAGGTTGGTATCGGCCAGGTGTTGCAGATCGAGCAGGCTGCCCAATTGAAATGCATCACCCATTTCAAGTTCACGCTCACTGAACTGTATGGCCTGCTGAAAAGTTTTATTGTACTGATCTTCCACAATCATGGTTGGACAAAGAATCACCGAGTTTTTTTTCATCAATGCCAGCAGTTCGGGATTAACTATCTCATCGTCGATATTATGCACCAGAAAATCAGCTCCATTTTCTACTGCCAGCTGAGCAGTAATTCGCTCTGTGGCATGCACCGCCACAGGAAGCTGATGGCGATGCGCTTCATCTATTACAGCTTTAACGATCGGCAGATTTTTTCTTGCGCTGGCTTCCACTGCAAGCCCATCCGCACCCGCTATATACCAGATCTTAATAAAATCAGGCTTTGCCTCCAACTGGCTTTTCACCATTGCCACCGCTTCGTCTTCTGTTTTCACCAGGTTAAAAGGTGCATTTTCTTTCAGGCCCTTATAAGCCGAGGGCTCGTAAGTAGTAGCCAGTGGACCAGTTATAAAAATGCCGGGCAGTGAATCAGTTTGCCGATAAGCCTGGCTATGCTTTAAAACGGCCATTGACGCGCCAACGTCAATTACATTAGTGATTCCATTTGCCAGGTATAGCCTGAGTTTGCGGACCATCTGTTCTTTCGCCTGCAAAATTTCCTGCTCGTAAGGAACATATTTACGCAAATCGATCACGTCGGGACGGGTGTACAGACCACCGCTTTGAAAAAAGTGTATATGTGCATCGGTCATTCCTGGCATCAGGTATTTTCCGCTGCCGTCAATCACCCGTGCATTCTCGGGAATTTTGATCTTCTTCGAGGGCTGCACCGAACTGATCCGGCCATTGGAAATCACTACGGTTTGAGCAGGCAGGAGTTTTTGTTTCTCTACATCCAGCACGGTTACATTGCTGATATATGTCTGGGCAGAAGCAGAAACTGCAATAAAGCAACAGACAAAAAGCAGGATCTTGAACGGCATAGCAGGTTGGTTTGTCCGTTAAATATCGGACTTATATTTCAGGCATGCCGAAAAACAGCGATTGTTCTGAAATATCCCGAATCTGTCAAAGGTCAACGCTGTTGCTTTTCAAATTGCCAGTGCACAGCACTCTTATGAGGCTCAGTTGCTGGGAGAGGTCTGGATCATTCCATTCCAGTATAGCATAAGGAAAGTCAATAAGCCCCGGTACCGGAATTAATGAGTTAGGTAAATCCGGGCAAACCCAGGCCTGTATGGCTTTCGATGCAGGCACTTTTTGCTGAATCATCTCTCTGCAGCGGTAACCCTGAATGAATTTGGTCTGGCCTGTTTCTGCCCATTCATGCTGTAACCTGTCATAATTTGCAGAGTCGCGGCCCGAGTACAAGGTCCAGATGCCATTTCTAAATAATACAGAATCGGGAAGGCTCGCAGATACCTCCAGACCCCTATCTGTTTCTACTCGTTTAGGATATTCGTGCCTGATGGTTTGCCCGTCTGACAAAACCACATAGCGAAGCTTGAACTGAAAATCATCGAGCGAAGAAAGCAGTTCAGATAGTTTTTGCGACAATTGCGAGTCCTGCATGGCATCGGATATACTACTGTCTTGCTCCATTTGCCGCCGAAGTGTATCACTCACGCTGGCATCGTTTACCATTACATTGATCTGGTAAATGGCGTAGCAGAAATTATTTTGTTGGGCTGAGGCGTCGTTAAAATTGAACATTATCGAGAAGAACATCAGACAGATATAGGGGAGCATGGCAGTGGTTTAGATTTTGTCAGACCTGAAGCAAGTGTTTGCTGCTGCTTCGAAATTGTTAAAATAGCGGATAAATCTGCGCTATCTGCGCATAAATCTGCGCAATCTGCGGGAGCAGAACTGCTGCTCCCACAAAATGTATCA
Source organism: Chitinophagaceae bacterium (assembly GCA_046297935.1). GTDB lineage: Bacteria > Bacteroidota > Bacteroidia > Chitinophagales > Chitinophagaceae > CAYMZZ01. The sequence goes on along the minus strand of JBKBHA010000011.1, from coordinate 39,141 downwards.
AACCTGCTCGCTTTTCTCAGTCCCCACAGATTTGCACAGATTTTTACACAGATAGCACAGATTCATTTCACAACCCATTCAAAATAAACCGCTTCCATTTATCAGCATCTCCCAATTGCCTTTTTTCAACTTTTTTTTATTGTTTTTCAATAAATATTTACCTATTTTTGAGCAATCAAACCAACAAAAATGGAAATCAGAATTACCAGCAGCCAGGTTTTGAAAGCACTTCAAATCATTTCCTGGATCATCTTTATCGGCTTATGCATAGAAGCCGGCGGTATACTTTTCAACAGTATTCTGACCCTGGCCAGCAACCCCGTTGTAGCTGGTCATTTTTGGGGTATTGACCTCTCCGGAGTCTTCAACTTTAGTCGCACCCATTTTATCAGCATCACGACTGTCATGTTCATTATCGCTACCCTTAAAGCCATTTTGTTTTACCTGATTGTAAAGTTGTTTGTAAAAAAACAACTCGACATGAGTAAGCCTTTCAGCAAGGAGTTGAGGCAATTTATGGTGCATATGGCCTGGCTGGCTCTTGGTATTGCCCTTTTTTCACATTCAGGCGGGCGGTTCCGAACCTGGCTGATGGAGCAGCGAGTGCAAATGCCCGATCTTTCGTCACTTCGTTTTGCGGGTGCCGATATCTGGTTGTTTATGGCAGTCATACTAATGGTATTTGCGCAGATCCTGAAAAGGGGAATTGAAATTCAAACTGAGAACGAACTAACGGTTTAGTCATGCCTATTATAGTGAATCTGGATGTTATGATGGCCCGCCGAAAGATGTCGCTAAATGAGCTGTCGGAAAAAGTAGATATTACACTTTCCAATTTGTCGGTACTAAAAACAGGCAAGGCAAAAGCTGTTCGTTTCAGTACCCTGGAGGCAATTTGCGAGGCGCTGGAATGTCAGCCGGGTGATATCCTGGAGTATAGACCGCTAAGTTCCAAAAAAGATTTCTGACCCGTATTACAAACAACATCGCATACCAACGACTGCCGGGTTGACTCGTTTCCTGTTAAAAAAATATGAAATCCGACGTACAAACATCGTAACTTATACCAGTGCCAGTAGTTATAAACGTTTAGACGTCATGAAAAAAATATTCATTGCCTCCAACTTTCTCCTTTTCGCCAACATTCTGTCAGCTCAAACTACTTACAAGGTTTCAGGAAAGCTAAAAGGCTTCGATAAAGCGGCACTCATCTACCTGAGCGATTTGTCTGACGGTTCTTATCGGGATATTGATTCAGTCGAATTGAAAAATGGCGCATTCAAATTCAGCGGAACGATCGAGTCAGATATTACAAAGTTCGCCATTCACAGCAAGGGCTTCGCAGACCGCATCAGTTTCTGGATCGATGCAACACCTGTTCAGATCGAAGCCGAGAAGGGCCAATTCAAAGCAGCAAAAGTGACAGGGTCCAAAACACAGACTGAACGCTTATTGCTCGAGTCAATCATTGACAGCGCCAAATCAAAAAAAACGGCATATATCCAATTCATACAGCAAAATCCTAAATCGATCGTTAGTGCTGATATCTTAAATGTATACAGCGCCAGTTGGAACAAAGACACCGTGGAAAGCCTCTACAGGCTTTTGCAAGAACCCGCCAAATCGAGCCAGTACGGCCAACTTGTTGAAAGATTTCTTTTATTGAACAAAGAAATCAAAATCGGTAAACGATACGTCGATTTCGCCGAAAAAAACATGGAAGGTAAGACTGTACGACTGTCTGATTACGATGGCAAAATAGTGCTGCTGGAGTTTTGGGGCTCCTGGTGTATGCCCTGTCGCGAGGGACATCCGGAACTGGTAAGCATCTATAATGAATTCAAGCCACAGGGTTTTGAAATTTTAGGCATAGCTGCTGACGTAAATAAAGACTTCCTTCTGGATGCGATTCGGAAAGACAAGCTGCCCTGGCAAAACCTCAGCGATTTACAGGGCGACCGTACTCAGGCAGCAGTGATCTATGGCGTTTCCTACTATCCGGCAAATTTCTTAATTGACCGCAATGGAATAATTGTGGCCAAAGATCTTCGGGGAGAAAAACTCAAACAAAAAGTAACAGAATTGTTGAATCTGAAATAGCAGCGATAGTTTCTTACATATTTACCAGTGTGCCAATCAGCGACAAACATGATTAAATTAACAGGCGGCTGAACAGTGAGGCAGCTTACCTAAATTTGTGAGATGCAAAATCGCAACAACCTTTTCTTAAATCCTATACTTACGGGATTGCTTTTGTGCATTTTTTCAACAGTGGCATTGGCTCAGGAGATGAGTCCGCTCGACAGTTCCCTGCGCCGGCTGGCAGCCGAAAAAGATCCACATCAACTGGTAACAGGTATCAACCAGCTTGCTCAGACTCATGGACTCAACAAGAGCCGTGATGCTGAAACTTTTGATGTATTGTACGGCATGGCTGCCGTAGGCTTTGCTATGGCCGGCGATACCGTCCATTTTGAAAAATACCTGGATTCAATCCAGAACCCCTTCAACAAAACATCATTTCTCAATACAACGGTTAGTCAATTGCTGGACCAGCAAGCTGATCCCCGTTATGCCAGACGGCTTGCTGAACGAACCATTTCCCTTTATGAAAAAATAAAAGCCGATAGTACGGCGCGGCCGGCCGATTTTCCAAAGGCGGCCTGGGATCGGTTTATGGATTTTGCACAATACCCTTATCACGATAGTTATGCAAGGGCACTGTTTGCCTCTAATGAACTTGCAAAAGCATTGATCCATCAGCGAAAAGCGTTTGATGGATTGCCGGAAGAAGGCATGCCCGAAGCGGTTGAACGATATGCCCGGTTGCTGGAGCTGAACGGAAAGAAAGCCGAAGCAAGAGAACTCCTGATCAGGCGAGCGAGAGTTGGAAAGCTGAATGCAGGCATGACCGCACAATTGCAGTCAATATATATTGAAGAAAATGGGAACGATGAACAGTTGGGCCGCTTCCTTGACAGCCTGCAGGCCAATGTTCAACTCCGGTTGGCAGAAGAACTGAAACCGCGAATGTTGAACATCGAAGCCCCCGGTTTTAGCATCAAGGATATAAATGGCAAAAAGGTAAGCTTGTCAGACTTTAAAGGGCGAATTGTGGTACTTGATCTGTGGGCAACCTGGTGTAAACCCTGTATCGCCTCATTCCCCGCCATGCAGCTGATGGTGAAAAAGCATCCGGAAGTCGCATTCCTTTTTATTGCCGTGCAGGAACAGGATGCAAATCCACTCCCTCGTGTCCGCAGCTTTATCGAAAAAAGAAACTACAATTTCCAGGTTTTGATAGATGAGCCGGTAAAAACCGGTTCATCCGAGTACAAGATCATCTCATCCTACCGGCCGAATGGCATTCCGGCCAAATACATCATCGACAAAAAGGGAGTTCTTCGATTTCATACAAGCGGATTTGACACCGATGCTGAATTGATCAATGAACTGGAAGCCATGTTCAGCATTCTTCATTCGTTATAACGCTTCAGTATAATCACGGTATTTGATTCGCACTTGAAAGACAATACACTGAGCTACAGCCTCCAATGTCGCGATATTATTAAAAGTCATCAGTATCAATAAATTGTCGTATCTTTATTGAGTGACCTCAAGTTCTTCATCATTCAGTTCTGATCAGTTCTAATTTTTACGCCACCCGCGGTAATTGTTTTTTCTCCTCTTTACGCATGCTGTAGTCCTATTGTCACTAAATCTTTACCCCGTTAAAGAGTTTCCACTCTTTTGATTTTTGACTATTAAATTTTTACTTTTTAAATATTTCCCATGAACATGTACGTATCAAACCTGAGCTTTCAGGTACAGGAAGAAAACTTGCGCGAACTTTTTGAATCTTTTGGCGAAGTGAAATCGGCTAAGATCATCACAGATCGTGAAACGGGCCGCAGCCGTGGCTTCGGTTTTGTTGAAATGAATTCAGATGACGCTGCAAACGACGCTATGACAGCCTTGAACGGACGCGAGTTTGAAGGTCGCGCTATATCAGTAAGTGTAGCCCGCGAAAAAGAGAGCCGCCCGCAACGCAGCCGCTGGTAATTGCCGGCCCAACTGAATCAAGTAATACGAAATGGCCAAGCCTGGCAACACTGGCCATTTCTTACATTTTTCACGAAAAACGGTTTCATGCTTTTTAGCAAAGATGACATGAGCTTTGTTCATTATCGGTGGGATACTGAGGAAGAACCAGCGAGCATAGTATACAAGGGAAAACCATCCACAAGAGAATTTGACCCATTCAACGGTAATCAGGTTTTGTACCTTATTAATCAATATGGCGAGTTAAACGGTGAACTTAGCATCAAGCAGGCCAGAATCATAGAAAGCCTGATCGCACACCAGTTGCCTGAAGGTTCGCATACAGAATCGGCCGTTTTTAACTGGATACAAAAAACAATTACGGACGGAGAATAATTAAGATATTATTTATAAATTAAAACAAATTTTTGCAGGGATAACTTATGGCAAAATCAAAAGAGACTTACAACAAAAGAAGCAAAGAGCAACAAAGGCTGAAACGCAGACAGGATAAGCAGCAGAAAATGGAAGAAAGGAAGCAGGGAGAAAAGAAAACAAAAAGCCTGGATGACATGATGGCCTATATTGACGAGAACGGAAATATTTCAGAGACTCCGCCCGATCCCCGCAATAGGAAGACGTACAACGCCGAAGACATTCAGATTGCCATTCCGGCCGGCAACATGCGCGACAATACCCGCACTGGCAGTATTAATTTTTTCAACGAAGAAAAAGGATTCGGTTTCATCATTGAAGATGGCAGCCGCGAGAAAATTTTTGTACATGCCAGCAATTTGCAGGAGGCGGTTCAGCTAAACGATAAGGTTCGATACGAAACCGAGTATGGCGATCGTGGCCTGGTGGCTGTAAATGTCAAGAAAATCTAGAAAAAAATTAGGCTCATTTATTCCAACCCATAGTAGCACTCATGTCATTTATTGAAAAAATCTTACACCGACCTTCATATGGTTGGAAGGATGAAAACGGTTCGCTTGTCATTCCTAGCGGCAAACAATTGCTTCGAGAAGCGCTGTCACGAATAAATATCTTTCGATCAAAGAAAAATTGGATATCACTGTTGGCAATCGTCATGATCGCCAGCATGACTCCCTTTCTTTATTTTTTCGTAACTGAACATTTTACCTGGTATCTGCTCGTGGCTATTGTGATTTATGCCATGATCATCATGGGCACACATGGCACCGTCTGGTTTCACCGCTATTGCACCCATCGGGCTTATAAATTCAGTCACCCTATCTGGCGCTTTCTGACGCAACACCTCGTAATTAAAACTTTGCCTGAAGAGATCTATGTGGTTTCGCACCACGTTCATCATGCCAAATCGGACCTTCCGGGCGATCCTTATAATGCCCGTGGCGGGTTCTGGTACTGCATGCTTGCAGAGTTCAACCACCAGCGCATAGCGGATGATCTTTCCGAAAAAGAATATCAGAAGGCCAGTGGATTCATGAAACATACAGGAGTATGGATCAATTCGTATAAACAATACCAGCGCTGGGGATCGATTGCACATCCGGCCTACACGATCCTGACCTGGTTGCTAAACTGGGCATTCTGGTATTTTATGTTGTACCTCATCGGTGGACATGCGCTGGCTTGCGCCATCTTTAGTGGCGCTATGCTCTGGTTTATATTGGTACGCGCATTCAATTATACCGGACATGCCAAAGGCGAAGAAAAGCATGTGGATGGGGTTGACTTTGATCGAAGTAATTTGTCGGTCAACCAGACCCGACCCGGCCTATTCACTGGCGAATGGCACAATAATCATCACCTCTACCCCGGCAGCGCCCGTGCAGGATTCCTAAAGCACCAAATCGACCCGGCCTGGATATTCATATATTGTATGCACCGCATCGGTGTAGTTTCCTCTTACCATGATTCGAAGAAGGAGTTTTTGAAGAGGTATATGATGGAGAGAGGTGAGAGGTGAAAGGTGAGAGGTGAGAGGTGAACGGTGAGAGGTGAAAGGTGAGAGGTGAGAGGTGAGAGGTGAGAGGTAGCCCCAACGCATGCGTTGGGGCGTGGGAAGAAGAAAAATCTGCGAAATAATCTGCGTATTCTGCGGGAACAGAACTGCTGCACTATTTTGAAGCACGCGAACAGTAAATCGTTTTCAGTTCCCGCAGAATACGCAGATTATTTCGCAGATTTTTGCACAGATTTACACAGATTTTTTTTCGCAGATGACGCAGATTTGATGCAGGTTCTTCCCTATCACGTTTCACGTCTCACGTTTCACGTTTCACGTCTCTCCCGTTTCACCTCTCACCTCTCACCTTTCACCTCTCACCTTTCACCTCTCACCTTTCACGTTTCACGCCTCTCACCTCTCACCTTCCACCTCTCACCTTTCACCTCTCACCTTTCACCTCTCACCACCCCATACCGCACTGTAATCCCAAACGTCCGCGGATCGCCCAGCACCGATGCATAATGCCCCGCATTTCCTCCCGCCGCCAGTAGTTGTTCGTGATAATCCTTATCAAAAATATTTCTCGCCCATGCAAAGACGGAAAGTCCCTCACTCGCCTTGAACCCGATACGACCATTGAACAAAGCATATCCGTCGATATTCAATACAGCAGATGGTGTGGCGCTGGATGAGAAAGACGATCGGGAAAATCCGTCGAATGCAACAAAAAAGCGGGTGGGAAAGCCCAGGAATACCGCTACAGTTGAATATTCTCCACCAAAAGACCCCGCCCATTTCGAAATTCCCGGCAGGCGACCACCAGATATATCTTTGAATGAAACGGAAGCCCCTGTCTCCTCCAATGGCAGTGGTGCATTGGTAAATGAAATATAATTTCCCTCGGTATAGGCAAGCGCTCCATAAAAAGTAAAATGCTTGTTCAATAACAGATTTACATCGAGCTCTGCTCCACGTACTCTTACCTTTTCCGCATTGGCAATATAGCCACGGTTTACGCCCAATTCTGCAGCCTGTACATTGGTTTGATAGTCGTCAATATCGGAATTATGTAGTGTCAGGTTTAGCGTGAAGTTGCGCCAGGGCGTTGTCTTGATGCCTACTTCATAATGCCGGTCATACTCGGGCTTAATTACGGCAAGGTCAAGCGCTACCTCTCCGTTTACGGTAGGAAGGCCTGCCACATTTACTCCCACTGGTTTAAAACTGGTTGAATAGGTAGCGTAAGCGTTCAATTGCTGGTTAGGACGATAGGACACCGTCAGCTGGTAGGTAAGATTGTTTTCAAAGGCATCGGCTGCGTACGACTGGCTGCTGTACACAGCGCGTTTAAGTGCCAACAGCGCCGGATCGCTTGTCTCCAGTCCACCCCGTGCCACGCGATCATAAATCACATCCTTTTCATCATAATTGTATCGAATACCCGGCTGAACATGAAATCCACGCGCCAATTCCCAATCGATATTGGCAAACAATGCTGCGCTCAAAGAGCGTATGGACGAGTTGGTATAGATACCATAACCTTCGAAGAGTCCGGGTGTTGACCAAAGATTACTGGTTGAGCTTTTTGAAAATCGCCATTGTGCATTGCCCGACTCTTCTGTGCCATTGATGGTAACTTCCTGCCCGAGCAGGAATGCACCCACCACCCCGCTGAGTTTATCGCTGAAACTACCTGCATATCTGAACTCCTGCGACCAGCTTTTATGCTTTGCCGGGTTCTGTGATTTGGCAAGGGCTTGCAGACCGGTAAAATCACGGTCGTTGGAAGGATCCCAATTCCAGTACCGATAGGCTGTTGTCGAAGTCAACACACCCGGCCCCCATTCCAGATCGGCATTCACCGATGCTCCTCCCAGATCATTGCCAGAACGCCATGGTGTATCGTGATCTACCACTCTGTCGAATGCATTATAACTCGGTGCTGTATAATTAAGGTCGGCAATGATGGAACTAAACTGACGGTAGGCCGCTCGCTGCGTGCTGGTTACACCGGCCAGCACCTGAGCGTAACCATTGGGGCGCTGACGAGAAAAGTCGGCCGAAAAAAGGATTTCAAGTCGGCCAGTTGGTTTATACAACAACTGGCCTTTCAATCCGAGGTTGTTGATATCGTTGATATGCTGTTGGGTTCGCAGATTATAAACGGTGCCATCGCGCTGGGTGCCCGAGAAAGATAAACGACCCGCCAGTTTCGGATTCAATGGACCGGTAACCGAAGCTTTGGCCTGCACAAATCCGTAGTTGCCAAAACTGGTCTCGATGTTTACGCCTGAAGTGAAGGTTGGTTTGCGGGTAATGATATTGAAAGCGCCGGCCGTGGTATTCTTGCCGAACAGCGTACCCTGCGGACCGCGCAGTACTTCAATACGTTCCACGTCGAGAAAGTCTAAAGTAGCAATTGCTGGCCGCGCCATGTACACACCATCAATGTAGAAGCCAACACCCGGATCAAGACCATCGTTGGTAAGACCGAACGGTGAGCCAATCCCTCTTATATTTACACCCGTGTTGCGTGGATTCGACGTGTACATTTGTACCGACGGTATGATCTCCTTAGCACGTGTTACATTAAATGCTCCCGCGTCATCTATTTGTTTGCCTCCCAGCACAGATATAGCAATTGGCACATCCTGCAACGCTTCCCGGCGGCGGCGCGAAGTAATGATCACTACGGTATCCTGCCGATACAAAGCTTCGAGTCGGACCAGCACCGTACTGTCGGGCACCGACCGGAACACCTGCTCGTATGGCCGATAGCCAATAGAAGTGACCATCAGTGTAAAAGGAATTTTGTCCGGAACAGGGAGACTAAAAAAGCCAAGAGAATCGGTCTGTGTACCTGAAGCTCCCCGAACAGCGACAGTGGCAAATGGTACAATCTCATTTTTTTCGTTCAGCACACGCCCGGTAAGTTGCGCTGAAACCAATACCGGCAACAGCACCGTTGCCAGCAATAAACTCTTCCTCATAAAAATCGAAAATTGAAATTAGTAGTCTACCATTTTTGTAGACTAATAAATTAAAAAAATAGTTTTGATCAGAAATTTTAATCGCAGATTCTGCAGATAGGTTTACAATATTGCATACTGGTAATGATTAGGACACAAACTTAGGCGGAGTTTATTAGTCTACCAAATTTATAGACTATTAAATTTTTGAAATATTTCCCGGCTCCGGGGAAGACGACTCATATGATAAACTTTGCTTTATTGAAATTCGGCAACAGTGAGTTCATTATTCAACGCCGCGCCTGCCATATTTCCAGCCGCTACCGCCGCGGCTACTGATCGCATCAGGGTAGTATTGTCGCCACAGGCAAATACATCGTTTACGCTGGTTTTTTGAAACATATCTACCTGCAGCAGTCCCTGTTCGGTGAGCGTACAGCCTAATTGCGTCGGAATCGTGGAATTCTGTTCAAACGCTGGTCTTGCATATACCGCGCTAAGGTTCAGTTGGGTGCCATCACGAAATACTACCTGTTGTAGATGTCCGTGGTTATGTTGCAACTGCTCGATTTCCGTTTCAATCAGGCCGATGTTTTTTCTTTGGAGCCTGGCCATTTCCTCCGGGTTCAGTGTAGCTGGCCCGTTGCTAAGGATAGTCAGATCCTTTGTCCAGTTGGAAATTAGTTGTGCGTAATGTATAGCCATTTCACCATTAGCCAGAATGCCGGTTTTCTGATGGCGAACTTCGTAACCGTGGCAGTAGGGACAATGAATAACACTTATGCCCCAACATTCGGCAAAACCAGGTATGGAGGGCATGATGTCGTGGAGCCCGGTAGCCAATATGAGTTTCCCCGATTGAAACCGGCGGCCGTCTTCCAATGTTACCTCGAATCCATCTGAAACTTTCTTTCCTTCAACCGCCAGTCCCGATTCCCATTCCACCGACTCGTAAGCCTTTAACTGCGCAAGGGCAATTGCAGAAAATTACATCGGGGCGTTCACCATCACGCGACAGGAAATTATGGGAATGTGGAGTCTGGCGGTTGCATGGGGCGCCACTATCTATCACCAGCACCCGACGCATGGAACGTCCCAAAGCCATCGCTGCCGAAAGACCTGAATAGCTGCCACCAATGATTATGACTTCGTATTTGTTTTTGTACATTTGCAACTTTGTTGCAAATGTACAAAAGTTGGTTCACAATGAGGCTGGATCAAATTAAATTTATCAGAGTTCATCCAACCCCCTGCAGCAAACGCAGGCCTTCGTCCCAATTGGTATGACCTGAGGCAACGTTGATATGTCCGGCATCACCGAGATCAATCAATTCGCTCCCCCAGTTTTCAGCAAAGAAGCGCGCACGCTCGAGGGTAACCCAGATATCGTTGGCGCTCGCAACAACCAGCGAAGGAAAATCCAGGTTTACCAGCGGCAGCGGCGAGAAGCCCTTAGCCGGAAAGGTATATATGTCTGCTTCAGGATCGCTGGGAGCAACCAACATGGCTCCCGCAATCTTCGTCTTGTATCGGGCCGCCCAATGTACAATTGCCGCACAACCGAGGCTATGTCCAATTAAAACCACGGTTCCCGGATCAAAGTTTTGTACCTCCTGTTCGATGTTTTCTATCCAGTCATCGCATACAGGCGCATCCCAATCGCGTTGTTCAATACGTGCAAAATTGGGACCTGTCCGCTCAAAATAACTTTGCCAGTGATCGGGGCCGGAATTGCCGAGACCGGGTACAATTAAATAGTTTTTCATTTGGAGCTCTCCTTATAAACATTCGGATTATACAGTTCCATATAAATTTCGGGATTAGGCACTTTCACAAATCCATATTTCTCATAAAGCCAGTCGGCAGTGGAAGTCAACAGAATCCATCGACGCAACCCCTGCAGATTGGGGTGCCCCATTACCGCATCCATCAGCTTCTTCGAAAGACCCTGCCCACGGTAATCATCCAGCACGTAAATGTCGCCGAGGTAAGCAATGGTTGAAAAATCGGAAATCACACGGGCGAACCCAATCTGTCGCCCTTTATGAAAGAGTCCAAAATTGAGGGAATTTTCGATAGAGGTTTTGACGCGTTCAAATGGGATATGATCACTCCAGCCCGAGTACTTCGACAAAAAATCATGGATGGCAACGAGGTCCATCTTTGACCGATCGGTAGAAATCAGGAAATCGCCAAAGTTTATATCAAGAAGTTCCATGAACATCTAAGTTTATCCCAAAGATAGACTTCGGTAAATAGAACTGCATAACACAAAAAACAAGAAGTAACCAACTCCAGATTCGAAGCAGAAAAAAGTCGCAAAAGTTCTTCTTCTTAGTCAATTACGATTCTCGCCACCGCAATTTTTGATCTCGCCATTGGGCGATCATCTTTCCCAATCATATAAAGTTCGTTACCAAACGCCGTACTTGAGCGTGGCATCGAAGTAGGAATTGGAGCATTGGGAAAGAGCGATTCTTTTTCAATGTTGCCGGTGGCCAAATTAATTGTCACGAGGAAGCACTCAGACTTCCCAAACCGGCTCACCAACTTCGCTTTCTGACCAGGTTGGGTAACTGAAGCATTGTCAGGACTATCGTTAAATAAGATCCGTACCTCATTTTTGTTTGCCAGAGAAGTAAAACCCGCATGATATGGCCCGTCAGCCGGATCGTAGAAGCCCCCTGATGACATACCGGTCCCGCTACCAAGAACAATCACTTCTCTCTGAGATTTTGGCAATGCCCGCATCCAGTCAATACTGCCATTTTCGTCCATTTTACAGACCAAAATATCGCCACATTCATAAACAGAATAATGAGTGTAAGACCATTGATCTGGTCTGCGCGAATTCCCTGGATTATATCGTTCGGAAGTGTAGTTAAAATGCCGCAAGTTCTCTGCAATTATCACTAAACCTTTATCCTCGGTAAAATAAATACTTCGGAAGCGGAGATAATTAGAAAACGCTTCGCCCTCGTCTCTCGATTTTTCCATTTTCTCCCGTTCCATTCTTTCTTCCTTGCTTTCCACTTCCTCCAAATTACCTAATCCCACACTTTCATTGCCGGTCAACTGCGAATAGTTAATTTCCTTCATAGCAGTATTTAATACTTCGCCCGTAAGTGAATTTATTCGTTGCACCAGCATACCATCGACTGACTTCCCTCTTTTCTCGTTGGAATAAAATGCAGCCAGTATCAAATCTTTGTTTATTTGCTGACTTAAAGCCATAGTGATCAACCATCTGCCATCAATTTCCGTATTGACTTCCTTTTGAAACTTTCCCGTTTTATCGTACAGGCGAATGTTAAAATTGGCGAAATCCAAGAACTTAGTCTTCTTTTTCTTTCCTTCCCTGTATTCATATATTCCAGCTACCAGCAGTATTTTTCTCTCAACGGTATAAAGTACTTCGTGCAGTTGATAGGTATCATTGTCAAATTCGTTCTTTATCGTTACAGGTGGGGAACCAGGATCCATGTTCGCGTCGAAATCCTGAATTATATATGCATTTTTTTCGCGGCCTTTGATTGCACTGACCATAATCATACGGGTACTATCGGCATTAAGTGTGAGCTTGAAACTCATTTGATCAGTACTGCCCTCGGCGGTAAAAGAAGCTAGCTTCCTCCAGTCGCCCATTAAGGCTCCAGTATTCTTATCAAGTTCGCAGGCATAAACCTGCATACTTCTATCCTTACGTTGTTCAACCGTTGCGAAGAGGTAAAGGCGATCCTGTATAACAAAAAACTGTGAATAATCCTTTCCCTTCAATTCCCCATTAAAATCGTTTCGATACAGCTCATGGAGGTTTTTATCTAGCTTAATAAGAGTGGCTGAACTACGAACGGTGGCTCCAACAAAAAAATAGGTATTCAATGCTAAATGTCCCTCCTGTAGATAAACCCCGGATTTGTCGGCATAAACAACCCTCAAATCAGTACTACCCCTTTTAAGTTTGAACTCATCGCCCCAAAAAACCGACGATTTTTGCGCAAGAACAGAGTAGCTAAACAGGCAGACAGCAACCGTTAAAATGCATTTCATATTAAAAATGACATGTTATGTGGGTAAAATAGTGAAACTTCCTGAAATGCCATAAGGTTGTGCGGGACATTAGTCCGTCAACGACTTATCATACACTCGCGGGTCGTAACCATAATAATTACCTTTCTCCAGAAACTGGATGCCTTTACTTGTTCGAAACCGCGTTCGCACAAAAGAGTCGCGCTGATAATTCAATTTCTTTTTTACAGAAAAATGCAGATGCGGGCGGACCACCTGACCGGTGGCGCCGCTAAGGCCGATCTGCTGCCCTTTTTTAACCCGGCCCTTTTTAATCAGCACACCGCCTTTTTGTAAATGCCAGTAGCAGCCAAAACTGCCGTCATCGTGACGGATCATGATATAGTTGGCGTCGTTCTTATACCTGGCTGTCATCCCTCCCCTGTCGCTGTCATCGCGATAGCTGTACACCACTCCATCGCGGCTGGCATGCACCGGTGTCCCTTCCGGCATCGCAAAATCAAGTGCCGCAATATGTGAATGGGAAAACAGACCGCCATAGCCCTGAACTACTTTATAAGTGCTTCCATGTTGAAAAGGTAGCTCATAAACATACTCATGCTGATTGGCTGTAACTTCTGTTTCATAATTGAACAGAATCAAAGCAGCAAGTACAACCATTCCTGCCAACACAAGAAACAGTCGCAGGCATATTCTTATATACTTATTTCTAACCATCGTATAGTCCCTTTGCTCCTGAAGAAATAAATTCTGACATTGATGGAATAAAGCCCATTTGTCGTATTCGGCAATCGATAATTCCTGATAACATGATTGAACCAGCTAAGTATTAACTCTTAATCACAAGAATTGTAGTTGAATAACTCATTGCTTTTCTATGAATTTACTAATACTAATTCTAAATTTGGCGGCGAAGACATTTTTCAAATCCAATAAATTTTCAATCCCTATGCACCAGAACCAGGCCCGCCTTCACTTTCCTGTTAGTTCAGTTATTTTCAGAAGAAGTTCGCTTTTGTCTGCATTAATTACGGCAATAATACTCTTTACCGCTGTCGGACAGGCGACGGCGCAAATCAGCTTCAGCACAACGACACTGCCCACAGGCATGGAATTTACTCCTTCCAGTGCCGGCGTACTGCAAACACCCGATATTAATCAGGATGGTCTGCCCGACATTATATATGTAACCAGCGCGGGGGGTGCCATTACTTATCTTCAAAATAACGGTGGTAGCTCCTTTTCAACACCATCACCTAATCCATTTTCGGCTTATACCAGCAGCTCGCCGACAGGCTTCATCACAAATAGCTCAATGAGTACCGCTGACTTTGATGGCGACGAGGATCTGGATATCTGGGTAAGGGTCATGGGCGCTGCCAATGATGTTTATTTGCGAAATGATAATGGTACCTATGTAACGGGGTCTGTATTGTCTGGTATGGAGTTCACTGCAGGATCTACCACCAATGTGCAAATTCCTGATGTAAACAAGGATGGATTAGTAGATATCATCTACATCACCGCGGCCAATGGACCAATTACCTACCTGCAAAATAACGGAGGCAGTTCTTTTAGCACACCATCTCCTAACCCATTTTCCAACTACACAGTGAGTACTCCAACCGGATTTCTGCTGGGTACTACCTGTAGTCCGGCCGACTACGACGCCGACGGAGATATTGATATCTGGGTCCGGGTACACGGAGCGGCTAACGATGTATACCTCCAAAACGTAAACGGCACTTACGCCACCACCGCCCTTCCGACCGGCCTTGAGTTCACTCCCTCCGGTGGATCAGGCGCCACCCAGGTGGCCGATTTCAATGGGGATGGTTTGGTGGATGTGCTTTACCAAACTGCGGCTTCGGGTCCATTAGTTTACCTTCAGAATAATAACGGCAGTTCCTTCAGCACTCCCTCGCCCAATCCTTTTTCATCATACCTGGTTAGTTTGCCAACTGGCATCACAATGAATTCTGCGGGCAGCGTTGGCGACTTCAGTGGCGACGGCGATTTCGATCTTTGGATTCGCCAGGCCGGTGCAGCCAACGACTTCTATTCTACGGCATCGGGTGCAGCACCTGATTTTAGTAGCACGTTGCCGGCGAATTCAGCAACCGGGGTCGACATCAATGCCAATATTGTATTGAATTTTACCGAAAACGTGTTTGTAGGCAACGGATCATTCTTTATTCGAAAATTAAGCGACAACAGTATTGTAGAGACTATTCCGGCTAACGGCGCTGCCGTCAGCGGCTCTGGTACCAGCACTATCACCATTAATCCCGTTGCCAGCCTGGCTCCGGGCACATCCTTCTACGTTACTTACGACCGGCGCGCGCTTGCTGATGCCGATGGATTAATTCCCGGTCATGCTGATAATGCCTTAAAGCTCCGCGTCCCTGAGTCGGGCAGCGATTTCCTCAGCTTTACAACTGCAGGCACACTGCCAGTGGTGCTCAGCAGCTTTTCTGCCAATTTGAACAATGGACAAACAATTCTGAAATGGCAAACCAGCGCCGAGGTTAACTCGGACCGATTTGCTATACAGCATAGCACTAATGGCTTAAACTGGATAAATATAGGCACTGTAGCTGCCGCAGGTAACAGCAGCTCCGATACACACTACGAATTCATCCATCCCTCACCTTCAAAAGGAAACAATTACTACCGTCTCGCACAAATTGATATCGACGGTAAAACCGAATTGTCAGACATCAAACTGGTAAAATATACCGACGAGAACTCATTTGATATATTCCCCAATCCAACCAAAGGGAACGCATATATCCGCTTCTCGGAAGCTGCCAATACAACGGTGCTGGTATACGATATGTCTGGTAAGATAGTATATCGCAGCGTTCAAAATACCGCGCAATTTGAACTGCCTCTGGCCAACCAATCGAAAGGCATTTACAAAATTTCCATCAGCCGGAATGGTGAAAGATTCAGCCGCACAATTCTGGTTGAATAACATGAGCGTTGTTTTAGAATAAATATGCCCTGCAAACAATGAGTATGCAGGGCATGTTTATTTTAATTTACCATCCCCTAATTTTGGTTAACGCCATCACAGGAGCTCTAAGTACTTCAGCATATGATTTCGCCAGATTTTTTATATGGAAAAATTTCAGAGAAGCAATCGAAATATTTCCTGTCAATTATAAAAAAGATAGGAAAAGAGCGAATAGTTAAAAAAGGAGAAACGATTATCCGTAATGGCTCTCACCCCTCCTTTTTCTTCTACATCATTAGCGGTGTTTGCAAAACTTCTTTTCTGATAAATGACAAATCCTATATCCTGGGTTTTACTTTTGCGGGCGATATGGATGGCTGTCCCACACCATTACTAAAAGGCCTTGCCAACAATTTTTCTATTGAAGCGGTTATTACCAGCCACATCCTCGTTTGTGATTTAAAAGAGTTTCAGAAAGCATGCTCTGCAAAACAATATGCCCGCATCACCAACAACATACTGGCGAACTATGTAAGCATTCTGGAAAACAGAATAATTGAAACGATGGCGTTCACCGCAGAACAACGATACCGGAATCTCTTGCTACAGGCACATTCCCAAATCGATAAAATCCCCCTCGCGCAAATAGCCGCCTACCTGGGTGTGACACAAGAGCGGCTAAGCCGAATCAGAAAAAAGCTATCTCCTTGACTTAGGTCAATTCGCCTTAGCCTGTTCAGCAATACATTTGCGTTCCAATGCCATCAGAATTCCTGTCGGCTAAAGTATAATTGCTGTATGCGTATAATTAAGCTCTACTGTGTAGTCCTTTTGTTCCTTACGGCGAATACGGTGCGTGCACAAAAAACGGCCTCGTTCGCCGATTCAGTTCGGCGCGCCCACCAGATTCCGGAACTTTGCTATGCAGTGGTGAATATGACTGAAACAATTGAAATAGCGGCTTCCGGTAAACATGCTATTCACCTGCCCGACACTGCCAGTCTGAATGACCGCTTTCATATTGGCTCCAATACCAAAGCCATGACGGCGTTTATGGCTGCGAAGTATGTGGAATTGGGAAAATTGAAATGGAGTACCCGTTTCTTTGACATTTTCCCCGAATGGGAAACAAATAGTAAATCTGCTTACGCGTCAATTACCTTACAGGATCTGCTTTCACATCGGGCAGGGATACCGCCGCTTGACGGGGAAAATGAACCTGTCCTGCCACAGTTTAACGGATCCGCACAGGAAAAAAGATGGCAGTTCGGCCGCTATGTACTAACGCTTGACGCGGTAAAGGTGGATAGTACCATGCCCTTTATCTATTCCAATCCCGGTTATACATTAGCTTCCATGATGCTTGAAAAAGTATCGAAGAAAAGCTGGGAAGATCTGGTCGAAAAAATATTCAACGAGGATTTAAAGTTGAACATACAGCTTTCATGGCCCGAAAATCAGCTTACGAAAGGCACCTGGGGACATTTTTATGAAAACGGTAAGCTAAACCCCATTGCGTCAACAGAAGGTCCGATGCTGGAATACACCGAACCTGCCGGCGATCTCAATATTCGGCTAATCGACTACATCAGGTTTGTACAGTTGAATCTGCAGGGCTTATCGGGTAAAAGCAACTACCTGAAAGCGAGGACCTACAACTTTCTCCATCGGGGAGTGAGTAACTATGCCATGGGCTGGTATAATATTTACGACGGCGATCATGAAATCTCCAGCCATGCCGGCACCGTTCTCACCTACTATTCCATTGTCCACATCGATCGAAAAATTAAACTTGCCTATATAATTTTCACAAACTCATTCAGCGAAGGCACGCTGGAAGGCGTACGACTGATCATGCGCAGACTGAAACAAAATTATGGTAGTTAAATCTTTCAATAAAGTCTACCAAACCCCGTAAATAATCAACGAGCCGGTCAACATGGCAAAAGTCGAAATCAGTTGAAAGTAAAGTGGTTTCAAGAAGCTGGTCGCGCCAAACCGATCACTCACCCAAATAAGGATCTTTAATTTTTCTTGCTTCATACTTTATATCTGTAAACCTGACTTCACATTTCGTTCCCGTGGGCGATTGTGCCAGAAAACCAATCCTGATCTTTTTTGCATTATTAAATTGAAGGTGCCGCACTAAAAACCAATTTTGATTATTTTCCGAATAGTAAAGGGTAATTACGTTGCCCGCTTTGGCAATCTTAAAATACACTTTGTTGCCAGTTATCTCCACCGAGTTGCAATCATCAGATACATCCTTTGTCACTACGCTCACTACCCTTTTGGCGCCGGTATAATCCTTTTCAAAACAGAATTTTATCCAGTTAAGACTATCCTGAATCAACACGATGGCACCGCCATCCCATTTCTCAGTAAAAGAATGTTCGATCGATGTTGAAAGAATGAAATTACTGTCGGCGGTAAACAACAGCTTCGGTGCGTTGTCAGTATTGTAAGTTACATTCGGGTCTCTGAACATATCGGTCTTGGGTCCCGCCACTATGGTCACAACATCATTTTCAATTTTAAAGCTCTCGGGCTGATTGTTCCAGGCCAACGGATAGGGTATTGCTTTGATCTTAACCTGGCTGTGCTGCTGAGCGGTTGTATGAATATGGGCTACCAGCAATAGTGCAAATGCAAGAAGCAAATTTTTGCAAGACTGAATTTTCATTTTGTACCCGTTAAAATTGTAGACATTCAATGGCTGTTGGCACTCTAATTTAACTAATGGGCCTTGTTACAGAAAAAAAATTCTGGGGACGATAGTCATTGAAATCACCCAGACTTCCATAAACAGTTTTGCGCCGAAGAATCTTCAGCGCAAAACATCTGTTGTTCAAAAATAAAAATTCAACGCGATCAGCCTTAGTCGATCTCCTCCGCCAGCGGAAAATCGATTTCAAAACTGGTGAGGTTATGCAGGTAGTTGGAAATAATTTTATCACCGATGATAATGACCACATCGATCATATTGGATTCATTATAGCCGGCCTCAAAGAACGCCTCTTTTACTTCTTCCTTCACCTGACCGCGGTTTTTCACTACTGCTGCCGTAAATGTTGCCAGTGCATGATATTTATCGTTGAATGAGGCCCCGCCCCGACGAATTTCGAGCACCTGTTCCTCAGTAAATCCATGCATTTTGCCCAATACCGTATGAGCACTCTGGCAATACCGGCAGCCGTTGATCTGGCTGGTTACGAGGTTCACGATTTCCCGTTCTTTACCGCTCAGGGTGCTTTTGCGGTTTTGGAGTTTCAGGTAATCTCCCAGAGCCGTTTCGTTTTTGGCAAAATAGGCGTAGAGATTGGGTACAAAGCCCAGACCTTTTTTCAGGTTGTCGAACAGACCCTGGTTGCCTTCGGATACTGCTTCTTTTGTTGGAATGCTGAATGTTCTGCCTTGCGTCGTTGTCATGATGAATCGATTTAATTGTTTTGAATTATTGACAACACAAAGCTGCTCATTGGCCGGCTCACTAAAAATGAACTGGTCTAAGAAAAACGGTTGAACTGGTTCAAGCTTTTCGCTTAACCTTGCGATTGCGGATTTTGGAAAGAAATTCGGTTGTCATGCCCAGGTAAGAGGCCAGGGCATATTGGGGAACTCGTTGCACAATTGACGAATAGTTAGCTAAAAATCGTTCATAGCGTTCTTCTGCCGATTGTGTGAGGTTGGAGATAATGCGTTGCTGCATAAAGGCGGCAGTCCTTTCGGCTCTGACCCGGAAAAAGGTTTCAAATTTATGATTGCCTGCTTTCAGTGCCTGCTCCTTCTCGTACTCAATTTGCATCAAAACGCCGTCTTCCAGGGCCACCACAAACATGGTCGCCGGCTGTTGCAGAATATAACTGTTGTAATCCGTAATCCACCAGTCTTCTATGGCAAAAGAAATAGTATGATCGCCGCCGCTATCGTCCACCACATAAGCTCTGAAAGCGCCCTGCAGCACGTAGTTGCGGTGGCGAACAGTGAAAGCTGGCTGTACGATAAACTGTCGCTTCTTCACTTTCACCTCCGTGAAAGCTTCCGCAAACTGCGCCGCTTCCTCATCAGTAAGCGATACGGTGCGGCGAATGTAATCAACGATTGCTTCCTTTCCATTCATGAGATGCCTGCCTGCTTGTTTGATTTCAAAGATAAGCAAGGCTGGCATTCAGCGTCGGTATGCGATGTCCTTAACTAAAAAAACCAGGGCGCAAAAAGTAAACATCGCTCCGGCAGCATGTGAAAATTCGACATGGCGCATTTGTTGCAGGAAGTTCAGAAAACCTAAGATGCCAAAATATCCTGGTCTCTTTTATCTCGAAGATTTGCAGGAGCTTTTTTTTGATGTACAGTTACAGCGCATTTATCCGGATCAAAAAACTTTCGCTGACTGTATACCCCTTCAGCCGGTAGCGGATATTCTTGAACGCTACCGCCGGCTCAGGCAGGCGGATGACTTTGATATTGCAGAGTTTATTAATTCATCATTTAAATTTCCAAAACCGATCGTACAGCCGCAGGAACCTTGGAATTTTCCAATTGAGGAGCATATTCAGCGGCTTTGGGAATTGCTTTCCCGACGCCCCAACGAGGGCGAGGGTACACTGATTCCACTGCCATACAGTTCGGTGGTACCGGGTGGCCGGTTCCGGGAAATATTTTATTGGGACAGCTATTTTACTATGCTGGGAATGAAGGAGGCCGGTTTGGTAAGCCGCATCGAAGACATGCTGGCCAATTTTGCCTATCTGATCGATATGTTCGGATTTATTCCAAATGGCAATCGCACTTACTTTTTAACCCGTTCGCAACCGCCGTTTTTTTCTCTTATGGTTGAGCTGTTGCGGCAACTGAAAGGCGACGAAGTATTGTTGAAGTACCTGCCACAGCTAACAGCCGAGCATAATTTTTGGATGCAGGGTGCGCACCTGCTTTCCAAAGAACAACGCTCGAGCGAACGCACGGTGCTTATGCCGGATGGCGAAATATTGAACCGCTACTGGGATGAATTGAATACTCCGCGGATGGAAGGCTATGCGGCTGATTTAAAGACCCACGAATATGCCAAAGCTGATCCCTCCGAACATTACCGGCATCTGAGAGGCGCCTGCGAATCGGGCTGGGATTTTTCGAGTCGGTGGTTTAGGGATGGGCAAAAAATTACTACCATTCACACCTGCGATCTGGTACCGGTCGATTTAAACTGCCTGCTCTGGTGCCTCGAAAACACGCTGGCTGAAGGCTATCGATTAGATAACAAATCACAAACCTCCCGCGAATACAGCGAAAGGGCCGACAGCCGGCGGCAGGCAATTGAAAAATATGGCTGGAATAAGGAGCTACAGACATATTGCGACTATGACTTTGTTGCCGGCAAAAGCAAAGGAGTGATGACCATGGCAATGGCCTTTCCGCTATTCGCGGGCCTGGCCACCCGGGAACGCGCGGGCCAGGTATTACGAAAACTCGAAACCTGTTTTCTCCACGATGGGGGGCTGTTGACCACGTTGCAGACCACTGGACAGCAATGGGACTCACCCAACGGTTGGGCACCGCTGCAATGGATAGGATACCAGGCCGCCATTCAATATGGACAGGATGCACTGGCGGAAGAGATTGCGGTTAACTGGACGCGTAATGTAGAAACGGTATTTGCCCGCACGGGTAAGCTGATGGAAAAATATCATGTGTTGGACCTTACCCTGTCGGCAGGGGGCGGAGAATACCAGAACCAGGATGGATTTGGTTGGACCAACGGTGTATATGCCAGTCTGAAAAAAAGAAGGAATAGGCGCTAACCCAAAGGTTGTTGTGGGCAATATCAGGACCGGTTGGGGAAATTTTGCCGTAGTGGTGGGGTATTTTCTAACTCGGTGCGGCGCACCCTGACCAGTGAGTGAAGCGAATACAGGCGGAAGTAAATATGGTATAAGCTTTGATCTTGAATGTTCATTGCTTTACTATATGAATTCGCCAGAAAGAATAGACCCGGTTGTTAACCCTGTGCCGCTAACTGTTGTGAAACCCACTGTGGAGATAAAATTGCTACCGGCCCCGCCACCCAAGCCATTAATTTTGATGCCGCCTCAACCTACCGGCTACATCAAAGCCCGCGAACATTATTTTTTCTAGCCTTCCTGCCGATAGGCTCGTGAGCAGACACCGATTGCATACATTGTTGTTTCAACGTTTTTATTCTGCAGATGGCCTGTCGAATATCCATACTGACACGCTCCCCGCATTCACGTGGAAGTCGGCCTCACCGTGTTCATCCAATATGATTTCCTCCTGGCGGGAACCACAGGCCTCGATCATTTTTTTGCCAGCGTTAGCAGGGCCCATGCTCATGCGTTTGAAGCCTTCCTGCCCGTTGCTGATCACCACTGCGCAGCCACTGTGGGGGTATTCTTCCACACCGGCTCTGGTCCATCCAATCACAGTGTGATGATCAATATAATCAGTTTGTACACCATACGCACGTTCTTTGCGCACGGTCATCATGGTACCAACTACGGGTAGCGCAGGCAGATCAATGAAATGCTCTTGTCCTTCCGAATTGTCCACATACTGAGCACCATATAAATCTGGAAAAAACACACAGGGCGTTCCTTCTTGCCGAAGCAGAATAATGGCGTAGGCCAGTGGCTTAAACCAAGCCTCAACAGGCGATTCCAGATCCTGCAGCGGCTGTGTATCGTGGTTTTCCACAAATGTGATGGCTAACTCGGGTCGCTCTTTTACCAGACTTCCGTCGAGTATCTCATTTAAGGCATAAGACTCTCCCTGCCTGGACGCTTCATGAAAATTAAAATGCAATGGAGCGTCGAAAAGTTGGACTCGTCCGCCCGTTGCTTCAATATAATTTTTCAGGGGCTCCACATCGCTCTTCCAGTATTCGCCGATGCATAGAAGCTTTTGTTGAAAATGATTATTAAGGGCATCCAGCCATTGATTGTAAAAGTCCGGAACCATATGTTTAACCGCATCCAGCCGGAAACCATCCAGTCCCGCCTTTTCTACATACCAGATACCCCATCGTATCAGTTCTTCCCGCACATGAGGGTTACGAAACTCGAGATCATTTCCCAACAGATAATCATAATTCCCATGCTCCGTTTCCATTACCGGCTCCCACTCGCCCGTGAAATACTCATTTTTGATCATGCTGATCTGGTCATCTTCAGAAATGCCCGTAAAGCATTGATGATCCCACACAAACTCCGAGTACATTCCTCTTCTGCCGGGGAAAGTATAACGCGTACAGGCATCTTTTTCATAAGGCTCACTTATAAACTTGGTACGTTCGCTTTTATCGATATCCAACACCACTATTTTTTCCGTTTCGTCTGCACCGGTCCGGTGGTTGAGCACAATGTCGGCCAGTACCTTAATATTATTGTCGTGAAATGATTGTATTGCATCGAGGTACTCATCCAGGGTTCCCCACCTGGTACGTACAGACCCCTTCTGGTCAAACTCGCCCAGATCATAAAGGTCATATACCGCGTAACCGGGCTCGCCGGTTCCAAACGCCGACTTATACGCAGGCGGTAGCCATACCTGTGTAACGCCCAGCGACTGCAGCCGTCCTGCTTCTTCGCGGGCATACTGCCACAAGTTTCCTTCGGTTGAATAGTACCAGTGAAAAAACTGAAAAATGGTTTGGTTTTGCATGTGTTATGAGGTCTTTGAGGTGGTTGCATAATAAAAGACCGTACAACGGTCTATTAAAATAAGCTCCATTAATTGGCCCGGGAATCAAGAACCACTTTTTACGCATTTGTGTTACCGTAATACAATCAAAGGATGTACCATGGTTTAGCAGCAGGATGCCATTACTTAAAATATTGAACTTACAGCGGCAATCGGTGGCAGGATAAGTTAAACTCCACGAAGTACCTGCTAATCCACATGGAAATAAATTCCCCGAAAAAAAGAGTTTTGATAATTTTTGCGACATGGAAGCAACAACTGTGCAATGCCGAATAGGCCGGTTGGAAGTCGAGAAAGCAGGAATGGGAAGCTAAAATGTGAATGAATTTTGCCAGTTTGAAATGGCAGACAATTTGTAATTGGTAGGTATATGGCGATGATTTGCTACCATGCCTCCCACGAACAGTTTGCTCCCTCGGTATTGCGGGATTATGCCATGCGGGCAGAACGCGCCGGCTTTGACGGCATTCATTCCTCCGATCATTTTCATCCATGGAGCGAGCGACAGGGGCAAAGCGGATTCAGCTTTAGCTGGATCGCGGCGGCGCTTCAGGCGACCTCCTTACCATTTAGTATGGTGTGTGCGCCGGGGCAGCGCTATCATCCGGCCATCGTGGCACAGGCATTAGCTACCCTTGCCGAACTGTTTCCGGGAAGAGTGGATGTGGAGTTGGGAAGTGGTGAGGCGTTGAACGAATGCATTACCGGCGAAGAGTGGCCGGACAAGAAAAGCAGAAATCAGCGACTACTGGAATGTGCAGTGATCATTCGTCGCCTGTTTGCGGGAGAAACGGTAAGTCATGAAGGACTCGTGAAAGTGATAGACGCGAAGCTTTATAGTTTACCAGCTCAAACGCCACGGTTATTTTGCGCAGCTATCTCTTCGGAAACTGCAGCCTGGGCCGGAAGCTGGGCTGATGGGCTACTCACTACAGCCGACAAGGATATTAAGATGCTCAGGAATAAGATTGATGGTTTTCAACAAGCGGGCACAGTGAAAAAGCCTGTGTTCCTTCAATACGCTTTCAGTTATGGCCGCGATCGGCGCCAGGCCGAAGCAGGTGCACACGACCAATGGCGCTCGAATATTCTGCCACGCGAAAAACTCGCCAACTATCGAACTGTTGCACAATTTGACGCTGCCGGTCGAGACGTTACTCCTCAGGAAGTGCAGGAGGTAATTCCGGTATTTACTGACATGGAACAGTTAATGGAGCAGGTAAATGCCTTGAATTTACCCGAGGTAGAACGGATCATTCTGCACAATATCAATCGTCCGCACATAGAATTTATTGAAGATTATGGCCGTTTAAAAAAAAGAGGGGAACGATAAATAAAAAAAGATCTATGCATTCGATACCACAAAATTTATCAGATAAAATCCGAACTGCCTTACTTACTAGAAAAGAAAGTATAGCCGTAGCAGAGAGCGTGACTGCCGGTTTGCTTCAATTTGCGTTCTCCACGATTCCCGATGCGTCGAGCTTTTTTCAAGGAGGCATCACTGCATTTAATCTCGCTCAAAAGTATAAGCATCTTCAGGTAGAACCCATTCATGCAATGGGTGTTAATTGCGTATCGAAAAAAGTTGCGGTGGAAATGGCGATACAGGTTTGTCAGTTATTCTCGAGCGACTGGGGCCTGGGCATTACCGGCTATGCCACACCCATTGAAGAATCAGGTAACGAGCTCTTTGCTTACTATGCTATAACCTATAGGGGAAAAATTAAGGCAGAGGCACGAATAAATCCCCGCGCTACGGAACCACAGCAGGTTCAGGAGGAGTACGTGCAACATTTGTTGCGGCAGTTGGCTTCATTACACGCAATGAAATAAATAAGTCAGTTATTTGGCTTGATCAGGAATTTGTTGTAAAAATTTCCCCATTTAAAAAAGATGATCAAAGAAAACTCACTACCTGGCCGCATTAAATAAAACAGCTCAAAACGGAATGATATATGCAACAACGGTGATATAATATCATCGATATGCCACTAAAGAATGAAGAACGCTCCGTTTTTGTCGAGAAAATATGGATAGCCACCGGAATCATCGTTTTTAGCCTCCTTATGGTATGGCTTTTCCTGGAAGCCTTTCAGATAGTCCTTTTTTCACTTGCAGGTGCGCTTATTGCGCTTTATTTCCATGGCCTGGCGGGTATTGTGCAGCGAAAAATGGGTCTTTCAGAAAGGGTGTCCCTGTTGCTATCCGTTACAGTTACTCTGCTGTTTATAAGTTTGCTGCTGTGGCTTATCGGCGCACAGGTGCAGGAACAAATTAACCAGATTGTGGAAGATTTTCCTGAAATGCTGGAAAATGCAAAAAACTACCTGGCCGGTTCGCAGCTTGGACGATCTGTATTGAACCAGTTAGATTCCGAAAAGATGTCAGCAAATGTATCCGGATTTGCCAGCGAATTTTTTAGAAGCGGGTTTGGTGTATTGGGGGACCTGTATGTTGTTTTTTTCGTCAGTCTTTTTTTTACAGCCAGTCCGTCTCTTTATCAAAAGGGCATCATCACGCTGGTTCCGAAGAACGGGCGTGAGCGGGCCAATCAAATTATGATGGAGCTGAGTGGTAATTTGCGGAAATGGCTAAAAGGAAAATTACTTTCTATGGCGGTGGTATTCGTATTAACCGCAATAGGCTTAGCCGCTATGTCGGTACCAGCCTGGTTGGCACTTGCGCTGCTGGCGGGATTGCTCAGTTTTATTCCCAACTTTGGCCCCCTTTTGTCACTGCTGCCGGCCTTGTTGGTCGGACTGATGCAAAGCCCCTTGCTGGCGGGAATGATCGCCGGATTGTACGTTCTCATACAGGCGATAGAAAGTAATTTGATCACGCCGCTCATTCAGCAAAAGCTGGTAGAAGTGCCGCCGGCATTGATTCTGCTGGTGCAAATTCTGATGGGTATACTGGCAGGGGGTTGGGGAGTATTGTTAGCCACACCGGTACTGGTAATTGTGATGATTCTGGTGAAACAGCTTTACCTTAAACAAAACCAGTAGTAAGCTGATAAAGTATTTGTATTAGCATCAGTTGAACTCCGCCCGAAACTGCAACGGACTCAGGTTTGTTTTCTTTTTGAAGAAGCGGCTAAAGCTTTGTGAATGCTCAAATCCCAACTCATAAGCAATTTCGCTCACGGTGAGATTGCTGGTTGACAATTTATTCTTTGCCACGCGGATCAGCTTTTCGTGAATATGTTGCTGCGCATTTAACCCGGTCAGCGATTTTAACAGGCTGGCAAGATATGATTTTGATACGTTGAGTTGCTCCGACAGAAACTGTACTGTTGGTAAACCGGTGGCCGACTGCTTTTGGTCAGCGAAATACTGATCGAGCAGGGTCTCCATCCTGGTTAATAATTGATGAGCCGATTTCTCTCGTGTTACAAACTGTCGCTGATAAAAACGGTCAGCATAGTTTAGCAGGGTTTCAACATGAGAAATAATAATTCGTTGAGTGAAACGGTCCACATTGCCGTGATATTCCTGCTGAATATTGGTCACAATTTCGTTTAGAATTTCCTCTTCCTTATCTGATAGAAACAGGGCTTCATTTACCGCGTAGTCGAAGAATTCGTACTGAGAAATTGATCTGGCGAGCGAGCTGTTCCAGATAAAATCGGGATGGATCTTCAGAATCCATCCCGATCGATCCGGGCTTGGAGGTTGAGCCGGATCTATGGTAAGGATTTGCCCGGGTGCCATAAAATACATTACTCCTTCATCAAAATCATAAGGCTGTTGGCCATAGCGCATTTTGCCAACTCCCCGTTTCATGGATATTGAGTAGAAATCAAACATCAAGCTTTCGCCTGTTTCCGTATTATGATCCAGTTTGGAATAGTCGATAACACTAATCAATGGGTGCGCAGGCGGGGGTAGTCCCCGAAGCTTGTGAAGCTCGCTGATTGTTTTTATTCTAACAGGAGTCATTCGAATGTATTTGTTGCGGCCGTTTTCTTTCGGTCAAAATTACCACTTCGTGCTGTATTGAAATTACAGTGCCTGACCTCCCGACACTTCTATACGTTGCCCATTGATCCAACCCGCTTCATCGCTACAAAGGAAGGCAGCTACCACACCAATATCATCCGGCAGCCCCACGCGGCCCAGCGCAGTGAGTCCGGCAATATAGCTGTTCACCTCCTTATTGTCGCGTGTACGTCCACCTCCAAAATCGGTTTCAATGGCTCCCGGTGCCAATACGTTGACTCTGATTTTTCGAGGTCCCAGTTCTTTCGCCAGGTATCGAGTCAGCGTTTCTACAGCAGCTTTCAACGAACCATATACCGAAGAGCCAGGCAGTGTAATGCGCGCTAATCCGGAAGATACATTCAGGATCACGCCGCCGTCGTTGAGCAATGGCAGCATTTTTTGTGTGAGGAAAAAAACACCCTTGTAGTGGATATTGAAAATGCCATCCAGTTGTTCTTCGGTGGTTTCGGTTGCCAGCGCATATAGTGCCGTGCCTGCATTATTGATCAGGTAATCGAACGTTGGTTGCCCATAGGTTTCCCGCAGGTACTCCGTCACCGTTTCCGCAAAACGGGGAAATTCACTGTTATTGCTGGTATCTAATTGAATGGCTTTTGCCTTTCGACCTAATTCCTCCACAGCTTTCACCACTTCATCTGCAGCAGATCGGTTACTGTGATAGGTAATAATTACGTCTGTTCCTTTCTTTGCCATGGCCAGCGCCATGTTTCTGCCCAAACCACGGCTGCCGCCGGTGATAAGAGCCACTTTGCTTTTCGTACTCATCGATTGTGCATTTTTGTGTTACAGGACAAAATCTTTTGTCTTGTGTTATTTGTACAAGCAAAGTTATTGGCGAAATGCACTGCTGATTGTAACCGAATTCGCGAATCCTGTAGCCAAAACAACTATCTGGAGATATTACAGCCTGTGGTGCTAAAGTTCAGTTTTCCAATCACCCCTCAGGAATTCCAGTGTTCGTCTGATAAACTCAGCCTCATTTGCAGCACCAGAATGAGGCATGTGCCAGCCGTTTGGTACAACCCACAGGTGAGCATTTGAAATATTCTGATAGATTTCCCAGGCTTGTGAAACGGGCACAAAATCATTGTCGCCATGGATTATGAGCGACCTTGCCCTGATGCCGGAAAGCTGATCGGCAGAGATGGCCGGATCGCTATTGAGTTCATGAAAATGATAAAACTGACGCGCAATTAATTTTCCCTTTATTCTTCCATGTTGTGTTTCAAGTTCGTTAAACTGATAATAGTCATCCGGCTTCGCGTTGATCTTTATAAACTCGCGAACCTGAGGACTGTAATACATTTGTGTACTTATCGGAACAATTGCTTCGAAACGGTCTGGTTCTTCTATTGCTGCGTACAGTATCGTTATTCCGCCAGAACTATGCCCGATAGCCTTTACCTTCTTCAGATTAAGTTTTTCCAAAAGCGCAAGCAAATCACTTGCGGCTGTGGCGTGAAGAAAAACTATACTGGTGTCGGGATTGGTTGATCTGCCGTGCCCACGCATGTCCCAGGCTATAACACGGTAATTTTTGGAAAATTCAGGGATAAATGGCTTCCAATCGGCAAGAGTCCGGCCGAATCCATGTAGGAGGATCAATGGTTCTCCCTGACCATACTCTTCATAATAAATCTTTGCGCCGTTAATCTCTAAAAAATTCCCATTTGGTGCAACCGGCTCCTGAGCTTTACCGATAGTGCGGGAGATAAAAACCAAGCTAATCAAAAACAGGAATAGTTGTTTTAGTTTCATCTGCTGGAGTTTATTACCTAATTAAATCCAACCGTAGAAATTATCAGGTACTGTACAATGAAATCTGCTGGTTTACCCATTTCATTATGCTTTAAGGTACACTATTTTGCCCGCCTGTAGTGTAGTTGCGCCAGTCCTGTGTCAAATCCTTTCACGCTCAAAAGTTGGAGCTTTTGTTCAGGTCGTCCGTCCTTAAACAGTCTGGTGCCTTCACCAAGTAATACGGGAATAACTGATATGATCAACTCATCGATAAGATCATTTTTCAATAGTTCATTAATGATCTCGCCTCCACCGTCACAATAAATGTTTTTTCCGGTTCCGGATTTCAGCCGCCGAACCAATTCGGTCAAATCCCCCGTATAGAATGTGGTTCTGCCTACTTTTGGTCTTTCCGTTCTTGTAATAACATACACATCCCTGTTACCATTGTCATAATGAGAAGAACCAATTTCCCTGAGCACGTAATCATAGGTTTTCCTGCCAATGATTAAGGTATCAATCGTGGCGGTGAAACTTTCATACCCATAGTCCTCTCCTTCCTTTTCAACTGCCTTCAAAAAACTCAAGTCATCGTTTGGTTTTGCAATATAGCCATCCAGGCTTGTAGCAATAAAAATTGATAATTTTCGCATTATTGTTATTTTTCCTCAAAGCATCTCGACCAATTGAATATTGTTTCCACAGGTGTCATCAAAAACGGCAATCTTCACGGTACCCATTTCGGTCGGCTTTACGCTAAACTCTACACCCAGGTTGACCAGCCGCTCATAGTCCTGTTGAACGTTGTCTGTATTGAACTGTGTGTAGGGAATGCCTGCTTCAAAAAGTGCCTTCTGATAAGTCTTTGCAGGTTCAAAATGAAGCGGTGAGGGTTCAAGCAGCAGCTCGGGCCCGTCCTGTTCCTCCTTACTTACTACAGTTAACCACCTGCTGTCTGCGCCCAAAGGCAGATCCAGCTTTTTCAGAAAACCCAGCTTTTTGGTATAAAATTCCAATGCTGTCTGTTGGTTTTGTACCGGGATGCTAATAATCTTTACTTTCATTGTTTTGAAGTTTTGTTTGGTCTGCCAAAACTGCAAATTAGCGCCTGAATCAACTTTGTGAAACTTGCTCTTTTTTGAAAGTAAGCGGAGACTTCCCGGTTCTCGCCTTAAATACAGTACTGAAGGAGCAAGGGCTGTCAAATCCGACTTCAAAACAAACATCTGTAACCGTCATGCCTAGTTTTAGCAACTCCTTTGCCTTTTCAATTCGCTGTCCAATAAGGTATTGTTTTGGCGTTTGTCCATAAAATCTCTTGAATAAGCGCAGCAGGTGAAACTTCGAAGTGAACCGAACCCTGGCAAGCAAATCCAGGTTTACCTCCCTGTCCAGATTGCATACAATGAAATGCCGTGTGCCTATGACAGTGTCCAATTGCCCTTTATTAGAATAGTGTGCCTGTCTTATACGATTCAATTCAGTACTATAATATGTCATTGCAGTTTGGGTTAATGTGGCAGTCAAAAACTGACGTTTTATTAGTAATTCGACTCCCAACATTTCAAAGTTGAAAGCCGAAACAACAAAGATGTAAACATAATAACGAAACGCCAGAGTCCCTTCTCACTTTTCCTTCCAAATCCGGTATACAATAAGAAAAGCGAGCAGGCCGATTTCCCTTGCACTATTTCCCTTCGGTATTATACAAAATGTTTCTTATTTCATCTGCCGGTATCGTTACATTGTAATGATTCTGAAGGACAATGATTGTCTTGTCACTATCAATGTTTCTTTCAATGTAAGTCATATATCCTGGCCAACCGCCACTATGCTTTGCAATTCTTCCAAATTCCTTTGTATCTACTATTCTCCAACCGAAACCATGCTTCCCGATTGAACCATCATTTAAATGCCCGTTTGAAAAAATCTCTTCAATGCTCTCGTTTTAAACCAAATTAGTTGAGTACAAAGCCCTGTCCCACTTTAAAAGGTCGATAACATTTGAATTTACAGTTCCATCGCCTACTACACCGTCTAACCAGTAGACCATTTTTGTTCTCTCAAAGTCATCTGGCAAAACATACTTATTCTGACTCTTTATGAATATATATCCAAAAGCATAATTTTCAATTTTCCTTGGCGAGAGTCTTCTATTATAAACAAAAGAGTTTCTCATTTCTAAGGGTTTGAAAATGAATTTCTCCAAAAAGTCAGCATACGACAACCCTGATACCCTTTCAATTATTGATGCGAGTAGAACATACCCAGTGTTACTATACTCATGTTTAGTATTGGGTTCAAACAAAACTTCAGGTTCGTGCTTGCTAAAAATTTTAATTATGTCATCGTTTGTGGCAATTTTGGATTTATCCCAAACTGTATCCATAATTGACATATAATCAGGAAGTCCACCTGTGTGGTGCAATAGATTCCTTATTGAGATTTTACTATAAATAGATAGTTCGGGGATGTATTGCGAAATCTTATCATTTAAATTCAACTTGCTA
The DNA here is from genome assembly GCA_046297935.1 of Chitinophagaceae bacterium. Lineage (GTDB taxonomy): Bacteria > Bacteroidota > Bacteroidia > Chitinophagales > Chitinophagaceae > CAYMZZ01. Next base: position 7,240 of record JBKBHA010000011.1, on the reverse strand, counting down.
TTTTCCTTAAGAATTACAATACCCATAGCAGTGAACTGCTTTGAGCAAGAAGCTAACTCAAAAATTGAGTTTCGGTTAAGTTTTTCGTTTGTGGCTTCATTTGCAATTCCGTAGCTACGCTCATAAATAATTTCCCCTCTTTCAGCTATTAATATGTTGCCGTTAAACTTTTGCTGCAAAATAAGAGAGTCAATTAACTGGTCAATCTTTTGTATTCGTGATTGTGCAAACGAAAAATTGCCGATTATTAAAAATAAAATTATTGCTTTCAGGTTCAAAAATAAGTTCTTTCTCATCCAGTAATTCTGTTTTAAGATGGCTAAAGTGTAAACTTACTGCATAAGATTGTTTGCTGCATTACACAGTTCCGCCCATCTCCTATAAATGTGACGAAAGCAGCATTTTTTGTGCTGAAAGTTATTTATTGTCTTTTGGCTACATGCTGGGCGTCTCGCCGACTTGTCCAGACCGGCGAAGCCGCGTGGACTTGTCCAGACCGACGAAGCCGCGTGGACTTGTCCAGACCGGCGAAGCCGCGTGGACTTGTCCAGACCGGCGAAGCCGCGTGGACTTGTCCAGACCGGCGAAGCCGCGTGGACTTGTCCAGACCGGCGAAGCCGCGTGGACTTGTCCAGACCGGCGAAGCCGCGTCTGGATCATGATAAACCAGTAACACCAAATTTCAGGCCTACCCACAATAGTCGTGTGTGACAATCTCTATTAAAAACATTTCATTTTCATCAAAAACAAATGTCAATCCGAATGCTTCAACCGCTACCCTTGGGCACTCATCTTTATAGATATCGTAAATATATTCAACATAGTACTTGTTCGATACTCCGCGATAAACCTTCTGTATCCTGTTCGGCTTACCCAACTCCCCAAATAGCTTCTCCTTACTAAGCGAATCTGGTCTGGAACTCAAAATACTTTCGTATAATTTCATTCGAAGGTTGAGACAGGAAGACGAGTCCTTTCGCCACTCAACCGAAACTTTTTCTATTGCCTGAGTTGTGAACATGGCTGTTTGAGACTGAGACTGCGCGTTCGTACAGCGAAGTAATACAAACGCCAAAAACAGCAAAGGCTTCCGAATTTCCAACATCATCAATGTCAATTTAACCAACGTATTGAACACTCTCTTTTGAAGACTTTATTCAAGGCAGAGTGATGCAATGCTGATAGCACTTGTCACTCTCGGTCAGGTTCCGGTACTATATTTTCCAGTTCCATCGAAAATACAACACTCGCAATTTTCCATTGCTTATTGATTTTTACCAGCCCCCAGGATTCTTTGCCCCATAAGCCTCTTTTTCCTGCCGCCCAAAAACTAAAATCAAAGGTGACCGACGCTATAAAACCATCCGTGTCAATATTGACATTATAGAACTTTTCTTCTTTACTCGCCCCAATTGTAGTACTTCTAAACCAGGTCTTATAATCCGCAATTTTACAATTTAGTGAACTGGAATCCATTTCAAATCTTCGATGATGGGTTTTGTCTTTATAAACTCCAACCCAGGTCACATGGCCCTCATAAAACAAATTGTAAAGGCCAACGCTGTCTTTTGTTTTTAAGCTATTCATAAAACTATCCAGCACTTTACGAAGTTCTTCCTTATCGTCGTCAAGGCTAGTTGTATTTTGTGCAAACAACACATTCTGCCCCATTAAACAAGTGGAGATAGCTAGAATAATAAGTTTCATTTTTAAAAGTGCTTTAAATTGGTATTTTCATCCTGCAGTATTACCCTGAATTTTCCCTTTTATCTCTGTTATGGGACAATATATCGGAATTGAATCCTTTACTATTAGTCTCACCTGCTTAGTGTCTCTGAATAGCGAGTCAACAAATAGTTTCTCCCCCTTTTTTAAAGTGTATAATTGGAAAGAATGCTTTGTGTCGAATCCGGATAGCTGAAACGTTTCCAATGCCTCTGTCAAAACACCAATAGACTGCTTTACCGGCTTTTTGATCGCGACTTTAAAATCCTTTAAAGAAACTGAAATAGGATAATCCTGAAAAAATCCCAATATTTCGTCCCTGTCCTTTACAGCTCCGGCAAGAGTAACCTCATCCCTCCGTTCAAGTTGAACTGGTTCTGAGCCACCTATTGCGAAGATTTTCTGTATGCTGTTATCTTTAATGACTACAAATTCGTTAATGTACCAATCACTACAATCCGGAGTTGCTAATTGAAAGACTGGCTCCGTGAACCTAAGTGATCGTGTTACATCGGAAATCAGGATTTTACTTTCAGAAGAGCAGGGGTCTGTCAGTTGAAAATGGAAAGTTTTGTTAGTCTTCTTTTCCGAAACTTGTAACAAGTTCCTCTTGAGATAGAAGCTGCTGTCGTGCGAAATTTTGTCGGGAATTATGAATTGAGAATAGGCAACCATTTTATACCGTTCGTCTTCAAAGTTACCTCGCTCAACCAGTAGCTCCTTTTCGTAGTCATTAGGCAATTTTGAAGCAGTATTAATGGTATCAGTCTTGGTCTGATCAGACAAACCCGGACTTCTGCTCTCTCCACAGGACGCAAGAATTACGGCGCTCGCGAGTATTAGGTAATGGTTCACAAGAGAGTTTTTAAAGCTGCCAATGAAGTTAAAATATGATTCTCCGCAGACCATTGATTCTAATACTCAAAAATGTTCTCAATTCGCCACCTGGTTTCTCCAGTCTGTTGGCAGGCAGAATCTTAAGATCATTAAATTCGATTGCAATATTAATCATTCTCAGCTTTCTTCTTGCATCTTCCAGTATTAGATTCGGTAACTTATATATCGCTAGCTAGCGGCAGTTACTTCGGTTTCAGATTCGCAATTTCTTTTAAATCCCGCTTAGCTAACGCCGTACTTATTTCAGGACATGGAGAAAAACACTGATGAATTAATAAAACGTTATATCGAGCATCTATATAAGCATAAACTAAATACCCTTTCCCTTGACGGAGATGCAGCCCACAGTCACTTTGCTCAGTAAAAACCGTTATCTCACTTTTTACGGTATCCCCAACTACTACTTTGTCGATCTTAAGTCCAATTTCAAGAAATCTTCGTCCCGTCAAGCTGTCCTTAAATTTGGAAGGCTCAATGCTTAACACAACTCCTGTAAACACCGCGTTCGAGGTTTCCAAAAGCAGTTTTACCGGCTTCCTTACCTCGTCGCAGTCGCAGGCTCTTGCAAAAGTATTGAACAAAACAAGAAGGAGAATCGCAAATATTGCTCTCATTAAAAAGATTTTACATGCTGGACTGCAATTGCCGCCAATATTGACTCACAGCCGATAGCAGGGCCAGTACCACCATCAAAAACGGTTCAGCCGACAAACTATTCACAATAGCTCAAAAAAATAACCAAAAGTCAAATATAAACCGAGTCAAGTCCGCAAATATGCCCGTCAATGATCTGCCGTTGAAGTTTTGTCTTTGCTAATGCGGTATTGGCGGCACCAAGTTGTATTTAATCGCATTAATCCCACCACAACCACACTCCCTTCATTTCAACAATAACTTCTTTTAACTTTTCCATTGTCCCAACACCCTGGTCTACAGTGTCCGGACAAAATTCATAAACTTCTTTCGCAAACGCCGCTATGTCCTTTGGTAGCTCGTCAAACTCGAGATATAGCCAGTCTCGGCTACACCCAATAACCTGAAGTCCAAATGCGGACTTCCATTCAGAAACTTTCTTCACAACGTCCTCATTATTCAGGTCATAATTTATGCCATCGGTTCGTCTATACCGCAAAATATCAAGTTCGTCCTGCCCCTTTATAACTGCAACGCCTTTTTCATTGACTTCTCCTTCAAATACAAAAATGAGGTAACCATGCGCCCTGAATTTAGCCTTTAATTTCTTCACAAACTCAACCGCATAAGCCTCTGTTGTTTCAGAGTATATACCCTTATAGTATTTTTCGTGCACGACGTCGCCCGTTTCTTCGTCAATTGCAGGCAGCTGGTGGAGCTCGGACCTGGTCAGATCTTTAAGCTCTGACATTATATCCGCATTGAATTCAATTTTTCGCAAAAGTTCGCTCTCGGCTGTTGTCAGGGTGCTCTTTTGACCGAAGCAGGAAACCGTAAATAATCCAATGAAAATAGTTGTAAGTATCCGTTTCATTTTGACTTGATTGTAGTTTTATGTTCAACTAAAGTGAATGCTGCCTCTTTAGCATACTTGAATGTAGACTAAAGTGGATCTGAACATATCTTTCCTGGAAGGTATCTCCAACCACCGCTATGCATTCACCAAATTTTTTGAAACAGAAATTCGTCTGATCTACTATCGTAAATATCTTTTGTCGCCAGTACATGAATGTACCGGTCAATCTGCCGCAAATTAAACAAGTGCCTGTGCAATCGATGCGAGTCAATTACTAAATCTTCCCGAGCAGTAAAGCTGTCTGGCTTCCTTGGGTCTGGCTTATTTCCACTAAATTCAAAGCTCGTAAAACTTTGTGCGCCTTCTTTGTTCAACTTACAGCTAGATTTGAAATAAACAGTATCAGAGTCATCTGCCATCTCCCACCCAAAAAAGGTTAGACTATCGTCAGTGATCGTCAAAAAGTAATCCAATCTAAAGGAATTACCAACGCTTTGATAAATTCCGGGTTGGAATTGCGAATTGGCTGTCGACGAAAATCCTACACTAATAATTAAAAGGAGAGCTCGCATTCTAATCTGCCTTTTCAACTTGTGTCACACGATTCGCTTTCAAATGGCGCGCAATATTTCCAATTACAACTCCGACAATAAAAAATAACGCCATTTGCCAGGTAGTCGGCGTGAATATGTACATTGTTATAATCAGCCAAAAAACGAAGAAGGCGCCCGTTCCGAAACTGGTGAATGGGGTAAGTCGTTTGGCGATTTTGTGATACTTTTCTTTTGTTTCGTCGCTATTTGAAGCGTCTATCTTGCTTTCGATGAAACCCTGAATGCCAGCAGCGCTTACAAAAATTACTCCCAAGGCAAGGCCCGCCCATAATAGCGGCTTATTTAGTTTTCCCTCTAACTCGGTTTCATTTAAAAAATACTTCAGTGCGGCAAATCCAGCCAGAATGGCAATATGAAAAGGGGTAATCTTGAATGCCTCCATAAGAAATTGTTTCATTTTGAACTGCGAGATTTAACTTGATGGCTAAAACGACCACAGCTTTGCGTTCGGCAGGGCATTTGGAGATCGTTCACCCGGAACTGCAGCCGACCGAAGTTACAAAAGTTAAAAACATACCCTATTGCTCATCTATGTTAAATGAGCCGGGCTTGCATGCCGGCAAGCAGGTAGTCAGCTGATAGTGACACTCAGATGAGGATCATTTAATCGCAAGTGTTGATACAAATACTGCCTGCTACACGCTGTCTCAATGCGTCACGCCAACCAATTTATACTTCCACCCCTCAAATTCAATATGAAAAATAGTGTCGTCACTATTCATTTCATACAATAGCTGCCAATCGTCAGATTCGTCAGATGGTAGCTGAATACTGTGTAGCGTTAGTTCGTCTATTGCCCTGTAATATCTCTCGTCTGCGTCCTCTGAATTGGAATACATTTCTGAAAATCTTTCTTCAAGGGGTTTTTGAAACTCGCTCGTTAGTAAAGAAAACTTTTCCTCAAGCAAGTCCACAAATGCCGCTTGGAAGTCGTCTATTTTTGCTACCTCATTCCCGTCTATGTCAAAGAACGCCATTGAATAAGAACGACTAAATTGTGCTTTCTTATTATCAATTTCTTTTGATCGAACTAAGCTAGCTATTCTGTTGCTAATGTCCATTTGAAAATTTGTCATAAGAAGGATGGTGATACTGTATCGTACAATGCTAAAGGATTTGCGGAGGCAGGGAATGCATTCCAGCAGTGCTGCTCGTCATTTTGCTTCAATGGTCAAGATTCGTTTTGCGAACCCGTGTCTTCGCTTTAAAAGAAATGTTGTAATTTCTACATGGTCTGTCAACCTTTGTATTTCACCATTTCTGATAATTATAATTGAGTCAAAATTTTTTGCAAACTCTGGCATTCTTGTTTTGTCGTGCCAACCACCTAAGCCATAATAAAACGTCGTATCTCTTCTTGCCGGCAAATTATCGCTTGGAAATTGTAACACCAATTTTTCGCCTGATTTGTCCTTCTGAAAAGGCAGTATATTGTTATTTGCATAAATAGTGACAGAATAATTTGGTTTGTCAACGGTTCTTACGCGCATTATTCTGGCAGGGTCACAAGCATAAAATATTATTACCCCTATTACACAACAAAGTGTTACTTGTAAACGCACAATTCTAATCGTCATTTTCGGGTGACATTCAATTTTTTAATTATTAAAAATCCCGTAGACCGTTGCAGGCCCTGCTCACCGGAACACCTTGTTCCTAAACCATCTTGTAAGCTTCCCTTTAAACCGTAGCCAAAAGAAAAGGTTCAATTACTAATTTATTGTCACTACTGAAAAGGAATACTAACTTCCTTTCCATCACTTTCTACTATTACCAAGGCACTATCAGTTATCTGAAAATGCTTAATTGATTTTAGATTTTTTTGAATTTGCAGCACGATTTGCTTGTTAGTCAGCAGGTCACCTACTATGATTTTTGAAGGTTCATTAGCATCTGGGTAAACAACAGCATTGTATTGCGCTCCTATCGCTATTTCGGTCTCGAACCGCTGTATATTAATAACTCCTTCCTTTACGCTGCAAATCAAAACTTCTCTAAAATGGAATCCATATCCACGCACCAAAATAAGTCGATTTCCCGTATGCTTTAAAACGTGGGGGATTAGGCTCGATGGCACATTGCAGTCAAAACTAAATCCCAGAAATGTCTCTTTTCCACCAATCCCGACTTTTAGATCAAAAGCAGTATCACCAACAGTGACAAATCGTAGATAATCCTTGTTTGCAAAAGTGGTGTCTCTTCCATCCAAACAATCAAGCGGTGGCTTTGCCGTCTCCACTGAGAATCTTTCTTCTAAACTTTTCTGTTCGGATCGACTTGAATTGCAAGCAATTCCAAGCGACGAGCCGAAAGTAATCGCTGCCAAAAAGAAAAAATTTGACCAATAATTCTGAGGGAGCATCCAAAAGCGAAGTAGAAAAAATTTGTCCAGACTGAATATTTCGCACTCATCTGACCCACCCTTTCGCTAATGATTTGACCCGGGTGTTTCACTAATTACCTGACCCATGCGTTTCGGTAATGATCTGACCCGGATATTTCACTAATGATCTGA
>JBKBHA010000010.1:0-137850 GCA_046297935.1 Chitinophagaceae bacterium | reverse complement strand
AAGGCAGCATTTCTGCTGCCTTGTCCAGTTTAGTCGGGAAGACAGGATTCGAACCTGCGACCCTCCCGACTAAAGTCGGGATGCGCTATCGGATGAGGAAAAAAAGACTCTTGATTACTCAAGAGTCTTTTCGAAGTCGGGAAGACAGGATTCGAACCTGCGACCCTCCCGACTAAAGTCGGGATGCGCTATCGGATGAGGAAAAAAAAGACTCTTGATTACTCAAGAGTCTTTTCGAAGTCGGGAAGACAGGATTCGAACCTGCGACCCTCCCGACTAAAGTCGGGATGCGCTATCGGATGAGGAAAAAAAAGACTCTTGATTACTCAAGAGTCTTTTCGAAGTCGGGAAGACAGGATTCGAACCTGCGACCCCCTGGTCCCAAACCAGGTGCGCTACCGGCCTGCGCTACTTCCCGTGCCTAAGAGGCGTTTACCAAAATGAGGCGCGAAAATAGCGAATTTCGGCCGATATATTCAAAACTTTCAGGCAAAAGGCGGCTTTTTTCGAAAAAAGCGGTGAATATATGGGCAGGGTATGGCACATGTTTTGGGACACTACAATGGCTCTGTTGTAACAAATGAAAGTCGTATGTACTCTGGTTCTGGCTTCAGCGATTGGGAGATTGGAGATATTACGGTGATTGTCCACAATGGGGTTTATCACCTTTTTCATCTGATCATACCCAACCATGACTACATCGCACACGCAGTATCGACAGATGGCATGTCGTGGAGACGAGTAAAGAATGCACTTTTCGTGGGCGATCCCGGCGACTGGGACGATGATATGTTATGGACCATGCATGTGTACCCGGAAGGGGAACAATTCGTGATGTATTATACGGGGTTACAGCGGAAAGATCGCGGTATTGTATCGCGCATTGGCCTTGCTTATTCCACCGATCTTTACGGATGGACAAAGGCGGCCGGCAACGGTTTTCCGCTTGAGCCTGCAGGCCGGTTTTATGAAACTGCCACTGAGAATCCAAGAACCTGGTTGAGTTTTCGTGATCCTTTCAGGTTCGATCTCGACGGCGAAAGCTATCTGTTAATTAGTGCACGCTCGGTGCACGGGCCCGTATCAAGACGAGGATGCGTTGGGCTGGCCCGCTTTACAAAAGAAAAAGTAGAGTTGCGTCCGCCCTTGCTATGTCCATTAGTATACGACGATCTGGAATGTCCCTGTATCTTTTTTTTGAATGGCAGGTATTTTCTGATTGCTTCAATCAGGGAGGACATTCTTGTGCGGTATTGGTTCAGTCAGTCATTTACAGGCGAATATTATTCGTTTCATGACGACATATTGCTTCCTAAGGGAAATTACGCAGCACGTATTATTCAGGACGGTGATCATTTGCTCCTTTACAATTTTTTTTATGCGTACGGGAAGATAGATGCGTTGCGTGTACTACCTCCTCCTAAGCAGTTGGATACTGACCAGAATGGTCGCTTGCTTTTGAGGAGCTATTTCAGATGGGATCAAATGGTGCTGGGCAGTATTTTGCAAGATCGTCTAGGTCCTCTGAAAATGTTGTGGGGTAATCCAACGGCAAGTATTCAGCAGGAGTGGGATAAATGGACTTGCGGCTCGCGCAGTGGATACGAGGTCTTTTATTTCGAAAAACCTGGTAGTAGTTTTATTTGGGAAGGCGTACTGACAGTAGAAGGGTTGGGTAAACTCGGTCTGGTGACCGACATGGACGCTGAGGGCAGCGGCTATTTCATATCACTTAATTTTTTAAGAGGTCTGGTCGGAATTCGTGCCTGGGGCTTTAATCCCGTCAATACGAAGCAGAATTTCATATTTAACGAAATTCAAACCAATGTGTTTACGCCTCGAAAAACCAGTACTGTTCATTTTCGCCTGATCAGGTATGGCAACTATCTGGAACTGGCGCTGGACGGAGTGGTGAAACTGACGCTGATTGATTACACCTATAGCGGCAGCGGCATTGGACTCTACTCGGCTTCTTCTATTGTTTCATTAAGTGAATCTAAGCTATTGATGCTGCCGGATCCGGCGAATGAGTATGCCAGCCAGGAAGATTCTCAAAAAATGGAATGATCCAAAACAAAAAGCCTGCACTTCAAGTGCAGGCTTTGCGGTGAGGGAGGGATTCGAACCCTCGGTACAACTTTAAGGTCGTACGACGGTTTAGCAAACCGTTGATTTCAGCCACTCATCCACCTCACCGACTGAAAATCCCATCGAAATCAGTTAAGCTGGTTCCGTTAAGGGGTGGCAAAAATAGTGAGAACTGAGTAAAAATCCCAAAAAATTCTGAGGTTCAAATTTTGAAAAAACGGAGGGCAACTCATTAATTTACAATCACAAGCGCCCAAAATGCACTAGTTCCTGCCGGGCAGTTGCGCTGTTTGAAACCAAAACTGCGTGATTGCTTCAATCACTTGTTCAAATTTTTCAACGCCCAATGGCTTGGTGATATAACTGTTTGCGGAATTCTGATAAGATTCTTCCACATCGCGAGGCGAATTGGAACTGCTGAACATGACCACAGGGATGCTGGAAAATTGCTGGTCATTTTTGATAAAACTCAACACTTCCTGCCCATTTAAACGCGGCATGTTGATATCAAGCAGGATCAAATCAGGCCGTTGTGCATTGGCAAACTCGCCCATTTGTTGCAAAAACCAAATTGCCTCCTGTCCATCTCTAGCTACACATACCTGATTTGGAATACTGACCTGGCTTAATGCCTCTCTTGTTAACAAAATGTCGCCTTCGTTGTCATCGACTAACAGGATAGAAACTGGTTTCATTTCAGGATTGAATTTTAACATCAAACGCGGACGAATGTAGTCAAAATGAACAAGAAATGTTTGTTTTTTGGACCGATATGTGATGATAACTTTTACACAATGCAATAAGGGAATTATTTCGCTAGCTGAAGAGGAAAGCTAGTTCGTCTTCGGTAAGACGCTGGATAAAGCCGGTATCATCCTGACCAATCAGCTCAGCCGATACTTTCGATTTTCGTTGTTGCAGTTGAAGAATTCGTTCTTCAATACTGTCTCTACACAACATGCGGTATGCAAATACATTTTTGGTCTGTCCTATACGATGTGTCCTGTCGATGGCCTGCTCTTCGATTGCACGATTCCACCAGGGATCGAACAGAAACACGTAATCGGCAGCGGTAAGATTGAGGCCGGCGTTGCCTGCTTTTAAGCTTAAAAGAAATACACGGGGTGACTGCGGATCTTCATTGAACTGGTTGACGAGCTGTTGTCGCTGTGATGCTGCGGTGCTTCCGTCGATTCTGAGGAAGGGAATTTGTTTTTCATTTAATTCCCTTTCCAGGATATCAAGCATACTAGTGAACTGGGAAAATACCAGCGCCTTGCTTTGAACGGTAAGTTGCTGCAACTCGTCGAGCAATACCTGAGTCTTTACCGATTCATAGGTAAAAAGGCTTTCGTCGGGAACCAGCTCACAGGAATTGCAGGCCATTCGCAGTTTGAGGATTCCGTGTAACACCGAAAGTTTCCCAGAGTCCATTCCCTGTTCCTTTATTTGCAGGAAAAGATTGGAACGGATCTGATCGCGAATACTTTCATACGCCAACCGTTGATCGACGCCCATTTCGCACCAAAGAATCGACTCTGTTTTGTCGGGCAGCTCTGGAGCAACCTGCTCCTTTGTACGACGTAGAATGAAAGGGGCCGTAAGCTTTTGGAGAGCTTTGGTCTTTTCTTCATCGCCCATACGATCGATTGGATCGGCGTACTCACGTTTGAAAAACTCGCGACTTCCAAACATGCCCGGCAATAAATATTGAAATTGACCGAACAGATCAAATGTATTGTTCATAATTGGCGTTCCACTGAGCGCAAAGCGCGTGCGGGCAGACAAACTGTAAATGGCTTTTGCAGTCAGGGACGCCGGGTTCTTGATAGTATGACTTTCGTCGGCTATGATGCTGTCAAAAGAAATAGGCTGTAATAATTCAATATCGCTACGCAGGGTGCCATAACTCGTAATGATTATTTTACCAGCCGTGTCTTCGAGGTCGGCTGATTGCCGATTGGTGCCATGATAAATGATGACGGGTAGTCCAGGCGCAAATCGCGCGAGTTCCTGCTGCCAGTTGTACATAAGGCTGCTTGGGCATACAACCAGGTGGGTGCTCCGGGGCAACTCTTCAGACCTTGAGGCGAGATAGGTAATTGTTTGCAGGGTTTTGCCGAGACCCATATCGTCGGCCAGGCAGCCGCCCGCATTTGCCGACGACAACAATCGCATCCATTCATAGCCTTTCAACTGGTAGGGCCTGAGCCTGGTTTCGGAAAGCGCAGCAGGAACGGGGTATAAACCCTCTTCGCCTGCTCGCCATTTCTCCCAATTGCGCCACCATTCTTTTTTTAGTACCTCACCGTTTGCGTCGAGTTTTCCATTCAGCAACATCCAGGCTCCAACGCGCAATCTTTTTTTGTCTACTTTACCGTGCTTGAGCAACATCCCATATTCACTGATCCAATCATCGCCCAGCAAACCCAGGCTGCCATCTTTCAGCAGTACGGCTTTTTGCCCGGCCCACAAAATCTTCTGCAAATCGCTCAGCGATACTTTTTCTTTTCCAAAGCTAATATCAACGTCGAGCAGGATTTGCTTTTCATCCTGCTCAGCTATTCGAATGACGGTTTGAATTCGCTCTGCGCTAAAGCGGAAATGTTTCAGCATATCCATGCCGATAACATCTATTTCCTGGTCAAGCAGTTCATGAAAAGCCCGGGCAAACCATTGCTTTTTTTGTGCATCAGCAAACGATAAATAGTAATAGCCGTTTAGTTGTCGTGCAAAATTGGGATGCATGCTTTCTATCTGTGAACGGAGATAATCTTCCCTTTCTTTATTGCGTACGACCAGATATGTTTTTCCTGCCTTATTAAATTCTACCAGTTCCTGGAATGGGCCTTCGGTTACCAGTCCGTCGTATCGCCATTGCGGTGTTAGCACCAGAAAGTTGTTGCTGATTTCACTTAATAAAACCTGGTATTGGGGCTCTGTTTCGATTCGTTCCGCCGGTATCAGGTGCTTTGTGTCCACCCGATAGTCGGCAGTTAAGCGACTGACCACCTGAGTTTGGATTTCTTCGGACGACATTGGCCATTGAAGTGCCTCCAACCACTTTAGCGTTTGATATTCACGCCATGGAAGAATAAAATATTCGTTGCCGCTGGAAAGCAAAAATTCGTACCGGCGAAATTCGGTAAGGGGATAGCGACCAGCATGTAATTGTACAATGCTGGTAATACGAAAGTTGTTGCCTTCTTTTTCTGCTGAAAATTCGAGCAGGGGGCGAAAAGGGCTGATACTGCAGGGAGCAGTCTGAAATCGTCCGGTTTCGAGACGCTGCCGATGCATCCAGCTGCAGATACCAAGAAAGGGTTTCAACGCAAGTAGCTGGTCGTAAGCTTTTCGCAGCAATGCCTGACGTCGGTATTCGGGGGCGGTTGATCCGTTTCGCGCCATTTCAGCCCTTGCGGCCAGTAGTTCAGACTTAGTAAAAAAAGAAATGGCGTCACGTGCTTCCTTAGGAAGTTTGGGAAATTCCTTTCGCAGAAATGCCGCTGTAGGCGGATGGCTGACTATATCGGAGCCGGTAGCATTCCTGACCAGTTCCACTGCTTCAAGCAACAACAGGTCTTCATTGATTTTATAGGGCGACAACAACAATTTCATGATCGGCGGCAAATTTAATCTTTCCTTCAAAAGCCTGATGACCTTTTCAGATCAAAACGATAAACACACGATAACCCAATTGTCAAAAAAAATAAGAAAAGTGAAAAAAATTGCCTTGTTATTGTCGTTAAGCTGCGTGCTTCTTTCTGCGCAGGCCCAATGGCAAATTGGTGCGAAAGCCGGACCTAATTTGACCAACTTCCGTTTTTCGAGTGGAGTTTATGAAACAAACCTGATTCCTGGTTTTCTAATCGGTGGATTTGCACGTTATGTTTTGTCTGAAAACATGAGTGTGCAGGGAGAATTGTTCTATTCGAAAGAGGGAAACAAATGGACTATTCCGCAGATAGATCGTACTGCCAGGATTCATAGCGGACAATTGAGGATGCCCATACTCTTCCAATATGAGGTTGCAGCGGGAATTGTGCTGGAAGCAGGCTTTCAAGGGCGTTTGCTGCTCGCGATGTCGCAGAAAATCGATGGAAGTGACAAACAGGATATCAGGGAGTATTATAAAACACTGGCGCCGGGTTTACAGGCAGGTTGCAGTTATCGCTTTTCAGGTAAGCTCGACGGCCTCGATATCGCGCTTCGTTATGGTACAGAGTTAGGTGCGGTAAACAAGGATGACGTGGATGCAGGATCGTTGAAAAGCTATGGTTTTTCGCTGTCTGCGGGCTGGATACTTTGGCGAAAATAATTGATAGAATTAAATAACTTATTATGAAAACAATGATTGGCCTTCTTCTCCTTTCCGTTAGTTTTATTTCTTCGTGCAGCAAGGGCGGCAATGAAACGCCAGAACCGCCGGATCCACAGACACCGCAACGCGACATACAGGCCATAGATAATGCGGTTGGCCAGTTTATGAGCAGTTACCAAATTCCCGGAGTCAGCATCGCCATCACCCGCCAGGGAAAATTGGTTTATGTGAAGTCGTATGGCAAAATGAGTGCTACCGACAACACGCCGGTGACGAATAACAGCCTCTACCGGATTGCGAGCTTATCGAAGCCCATTACAGGAGTAGGCGTAATGAAACTATTGGAGGCAAACAAGCTCACGCTCGATAGTAAAATTTTTGGGACAGGAGGTATATTGGGAAATGACTACCCAACTACGCAGATGGCTAATTTGGCTGATATAACGGTGAGGCATTTGCTGCATCATACCGTTGGTGTTTGGGGCAATGATGGCAATGATCCTATGTTCAAGCAGCCAACCTATAATCACTCACAACTCATTTCATGGGCTCTCGACACTTACCCTGCAACCACCGGACGTGGCACATACAGGTATTCCAATTTTGGTTACTGCCTGTTGGGTCGCGTAATTGAAAAACTTTCGGGAAAAACCTACGAACAATTTATTAAAGACGAAGTGCTAACACCTTGTGGTATTCAAAATATGTCGATGTCTGGTAACACGCTGGCCGATCGAAAGCCTAACGAAGTTTTATATACTGCCCAGGGCGGAAATCCATACAACATGAATATATCCAGAATGGATTCACATGGGGGCTGGTTGGCAAGCGCAACAGATCTCGCCAGATTCCTGGTTCGCGTGGATGGTTTTTCTACAAAGCCTGATATACTGAAGGCATCAACGGTTGCGACGATGACTACCCGAAGTGTTCCTTCATCGAACTATGCCTGCGGTTGGGGAGTGAACGATGCCAATCATTGGTGGCACCTGGGCTCCTTGCCGGGTACTGCTACTTCAATGGTACGTGCTAACTCCGGCTTCAATTGGGTAATATTATGCAACTCGGGCCAAAACAACAATAATTTTACTACTGCTATCGACGGGCTTCTCTGGCCGGCCGTGTTGAGTAATAGTACGCCCTGGCAGGACATTGATCAGTTTTAGCGGTGGTCGACATTAAGATTCCTGAAATTTATACCTGCACCCCTTATCGGGTGCTTTTTTTATTTATTTTCAATGTAAAATTTATCGAAATGATGTTGAAAAAGGCATTTGTTTTCATTGCATTCTGTTTGCTTTTTGGCACATTGAAAGCTCAGCAACAGGATACGGCGCTGACGGAGGCAAACAAAGTATTTGGGCTTTCATATTTCTGGCAGGAGGCTAATTACAACTATGCCTATTTCGAGAACGTGCCTCGCCTGAATTGGGACAGTGCTTATCAGGCATATATTCCGAAAGTATTGGCAACAAAGAATCGCTACGAATACTATCGGCAGTTGCAGGCTTTTTGCGCTTTGCTGCACGATGGTCATACCAATGTGTATTTTCCAGCGGATATTCAGCAGAAAAGAGTGAGACGCTCGTTTGGGCCGGTGAAACTGGAGCTTCGTCGTGTTGATGGGAGGGCGGTAGTTGTGAATGTAGCCCGGCAAAGCAAAGAGCTGATTCCGTTGGGATCGGAGATATTACAGGTGAACCGAATCCCGGTAAAAGACTACATCGATAGAGAAGTAAGGCCTTATGTGTCTCAGTCGGCCGACTATATTCTGGAAGATTATTGTATTGATTATTTGCTGGAAGGTTTCCTCGGTGATTCGGTTCATGTTCGTTTTCGGAAGCCCGATGGAAAGACGGGCGAGCTCATGCTGGTCAGGGCGGTAGATGCCAGCGCTGAATGGTTGAACCCTTATGAGAATAAACTTTTATCGAGCAGAATGCTGAAGGATCGCACCTTGTACATTGCTCTTAACAGTTTTGATGATCCGGCTATTGTAGACAGTTTTAGACTGTTGCTCCCTCGGGTTAAGGAGGCACGTGCCGTTATTTTGGATTTGCGACAAAATGGTGGTGGTAGTTCTTCCGTAGGCGCGGCCATACTCTCTTATTTTACCGATAGCAGTTTTATAAAAGGCAGCAGCTGGGCCACCCGGGAGCATCGCGCTTCGTACAAAGCATGGGGGGTGTACACATCGAGGGAGCCTGGCGATTCGAGCGACTGGGCCCGGACTTCTACGGATTATTTTTATGGCCGAAAATGGTATAGTGGTGGGCAATCAATTATTGCCAACCAGGCGCCCGAGGCGGATCGAATGCCTGCCAAACCTCTTGCCGTATTATTGGGTCATCAGACTGCCAGCGCGGCAGAAGATTTTCTGATCATGCTAGATGGATTGAAAGGCCGTGCCATTACTCTCGGCCAGAATAGCTTTGCCAGTACGGGTCAGCCGCTGATGTTTGACCTGCCGGGAGGTGGACATGCACGCATTTGTACAAAAAAGGATACCTATCCAGACGGGCGAATATTTGTAGGGAAGGGTATTCAACCCGCCGTGCTGGTCAACCATAGCTACGACGATTACCTCAAAAATTATGATCGCACACTGGAAGAAGCTCTAAAGGCTCTGAGTGCCCGGTAAATCAGGTTTGTTTAGCTCCGGTTGCAAAATTGTTAACTTGCAGTCCGTATGCATTACCTGATCACCGGAGGTGCCGGCTTTATCGGCAGCCAGCTTATAAGAACGATCCTGCAACGGGAGCCGAATGCCCAAATTACCTGCATCGACAATTTTGATCCGTTCTATTCTGAACGGATCAAGCGGCATAACATTCTTGCTTTTGCCAGCGATCCGCGTTTCCGGTTGTTGGAATTGGATGTATCTGTGACTACGCCACAGGAAATTGCTAAACGGGTGGGCAGTGCTGCAGATACAATTATTCATTTAGCTGCACGAGCCGGTGTGCGTCCCAGTATCGCAGATCCCGATGGTTATGTACGTTCTAATGTGTTGGGTTTGCAACATCTGCTTGATTATGCAAGAGCCGCTGGAGTAATGCAGTTTGTATTTGCCTCCAGCAGCAGCGTATATGGCGTAAATCCGAACCTGCCGTGGATGGAAGAAGAAAAACTACTTCCCATCAGTCCTTATGCCATGACAAAACTAAGCGGAGAAATGATGGGACACGTTTACCACTCATTGTATGGTATTCGTTTTTTAGCCCTTCGATTTTTCACCGTGTACGGACCGGGGCAACGTCCTGATCTTGCCATCCATCAATTTGTCAGGAAAATAGACGCCGGTGAACCTATCAGAGTGTTTGGCGATGGCAGCAGTAGTCGGGACTACACTTTTGTAACTGATATTGTGAACGGCATTCTTGCTGCGGTTGCTTATTCGCGCACCGGGTTCGAGATTTTCAATATTGGTAATAACCAAAGCGTCCCGCTCAATAGTTTAATTGCAGCTATCGAGGAAGTGGTGGGTAAGAAAGCGATTATTGACAGGCAAGCCGAGCAACCCGGAGATGTTCCACATACCTATGCTGATATTTCAAAAGCCAGACGGGAGTTGGGCTACCAACCGGTTGTAGATATTGATGCGGGGCTCACCCAGTTCTGGCACTGGTTCCAGGCCAACCGACTGATTCTGACAAATGGATAAAATCAGGATGACGGTATTTCAACCTTTGCTTTGAAAACTTTTCTCACAGTATAAGTCTTCTTATTCTGCGATTCGAAATAGGTGCGAACGTTAATGTCGGCAATGATACCGATCGTGATTAATTGAATTCCACCCAATAACAGGATTAGTCCGAGTATCAGCAAGGGTCTGTTCCAGATATCATGCCCCATGATCTTAACGATCAGGAGGTAAAGGTTAATCAATATGCCAAGTCCCAGGCTAACAAACCCGATTGTGCCAAACAGGTGCATTGGCTTTTGCAGATATTTCCGGAAGAATACCATTAAGATCAAGTCAGCCATCACCTTGAATGTTCGGTTGATACCATATTTGCTTTTCCCAAACTGGCGGGCATGGTGTTTCACGTCCACCTGGGTTATGCGGGCTCCCTGCAATTTGGCCAACACTGGTATAAATCGGTGCAGCTCTCCGTAAAGGCCCAGCTCTTCCGCAATTTCGCGGCGAAAAACTTTGAGTGTACATCCGTAGTCTTTGATGTACACACCGGTCATACGACGGATCAGGGCGTTAGCAATCCGACTGGGTATCTTGCGCAGGAACATTCCGTCTTTTCGGTTCTTTCTATTGCCGGCTACCACGTCCCAGTCTTCGCGAATCAGCAAATCGAGCATTGCGGGTATATCGCTTGGATCGTTTTGAAGGTCACCATCGAGCAGGGCCACGTATTTGCCGGTAGAATGGTCGATACCTGCTGTCATGGCGGTGCTTTGGCCATAGTTCTTTCGAAGTTGAACCAGCACCGTTCGATCATCACTGTGTTCCAGAATTTTCGCGACGGTTTTGTCAGAGGAGCCATCATCTACCAACACCACCTCATAGTCGATGTTGCCCATGGCCGAGCGGACGGAAGCCAGAAGAGGAGCAATATTTTCCTCTTCGTTCATTACAGTAATTATCAACGAAAGTTCGCGCATGGCGCGAAGGTAGGTTTTTTGTGAATCGCTGGAAATGAGGGGGCCGAACTGGTCTTCGGCCCCCCGATTCCGACAAGAGTTTATAAGAGGCCAGCCAGTTCGAGACTGCGTTTTTTCAGCTTGCGAATTTCAACGTCTTCAATCAGCGGGTCAGCCGTTACTATCAAAGAGCATCCATTTTCCCGCCACCAGTTACTTTCTTTCAACTCTTTGAAGGCAATTACTCCTACCAGGTATTTCCGTTCTTCCTGAGCGTGCCATTCTTCAATCCATTCAAATTTATCGCGCGGCACCTGATTCAGGTCGTTGAAACTTACATATACCCGCAGGTATGCGTTGGCCGTGAGCTGATGAGGCTGGTGGTGGTATAGTTTTTTGTACTCGTATTTGTACTGGTAGCGAAGTGCCGCGATATCGCTTAGCACCGCTGACGCGGTCGGCAGACTGCCGGCTCCCTTGCCATAAAAAAATTGTTTGTCGGCGAATCCACTTTCAATCACCACTCCATTGTATTCGTTCTTAACAAAGGAAAGGTGGTCGTCGGCTTTTACAAATTGAGGCAGCACGAAAGCAAGCACTTCACCATTTCGCAGTTTCTGTGCCTGGGCCACCAGGCGAATTTGCTGGTTTCTTGACTTTGCCACCTGAGCGTCTGCGGCGTCAATATGCTGAATGCCGGAGAAGAGAATTTCATCGGGCAGAACCTGAATGCCATATGCATGCGTGAGGAGGAAGGTCCATTTATTGACCGCGTCGTAGCCTTCTACATCGAGTTTGGGATTGCTTTCTGCAAAACCCAGTTGTTGTGCCAATACCAGGGCCTGTTTGAAGTCCAGGCCTTCATCGAACATTTTCGTTAATATAAAATTGGTAGAGCCGTTAACGATTGCTTTGATGGAATGCAGAAGATCGTTGTCGTAGTATTCTTCCAGGTTTCGGATAACTGGTATGGAAGCACAGGCAGCTGCTTCGTACAGCAATGAACGGCCGGTTTGTTCCTGCAGTTTCAACAATTCATGCAGGTGCTCGGCAATCATTTTTTTGCTGGCGCTCACTACATCTTTTCCATTGGTCAGCGCCTTGCTTACGATGGCGTATGCTGCATCAGCATCATCGATCACTTCAACCACTACATTGATTTCAGGGTCATCCAAAATAGCATCCTTGTCTGTTGTAAAAAGGGATTCGGGTGCGTTTCTTTTTTTGTCGGGGTGCTTGATGCATACCCTCCGTAATTCAGCCCTCAACGAGGGCGTTTGTTGCAATACCCGATACAAACCTTCGCCTACCACACCAAATCCAAATAATCCGATCTTCAGTTGCTTGTGCGATTCCATCTTTTTTTAGTTACTTGATTTATTGCTTTTTACTTTTTGTTTAGTTCACTTCGAATTCACCACCTTCAACCCGCCCCGCGCCTCGTCTGCATTCAAAAATTCCCGAAGAGCTTTTTCTATTCGCTCGTATTCCAACAGAAATCCGTCGTGCCCAAAATCGCTCGACAGGCAAAGCAGTTGTGAATGTGGAATATGTTGCTGTAAAAATTCCTGTTCAACGATTGGGTAGAGCAGGTCGGAGTCGATTCCGATCACCAGTGTTCTCGCCTTGATTCGCTGCAGGGCTGATTTCAGACTACCTCTGCCGCGGGCCAGGTCGTGACTATCCATAGATTGGGTAAGCCGGTAATAACACAGGGCATTAAAGCGGTTCACCAGTTTCAATCCCTGATATCGCTGATAATTGTCGGCTGCGTAAACGGTGGAAGGGTGTAAAGGCACAAAGGGCTTTTCGCGTTCCTGAGTCAATGCATAGCCGTTATAGTGCCGATAGGAGAGTAGGGCAATAGATCTTGCCACCGCGAGGCCACGTTGACCAGCGTCGGGTCTTCTTTCGATCCATGTGTTGTCCGTTTCAATGGCCATTCGCTGCGAGGCATTGAATGCGACACCCCAGGGCGAAAGAACGGCATTAGTTACGATTGGCACAATATGCTCAAAAAGATCAGGTTCTTCTACCGCCCACTCCAGCAATTGCATGCCTCCCGTGCTGCCGCCCAGTGCCAAATGAATGCAGGTAATGTTCAGAGCTTCGCGAAGGTGTTGGTAACAACGAATCATATCGCGAATAGTGAATACCGGAAAATCATGATACCAGGGTGAGCCAGTGCCGGGATTAGCAGACAGAGGTGAAATGCTGCCGTAAGGACTGCCGGGTTTATTTACACAAATAATGAAATACTTCGACGGGTCAAGGAACTTGCCATCACCGGCCAGGCCGGGCCACCATTCAAAAGGATCTGAATTAGCCGTAAGTGCATGAAATACCCATACAACATTGTTGCGGGCAGCATTGAGACGTCCATGCGTGGTATAAGCCAGGTGGTAACCCGGGAGGGTTACCCCTGACTCAAGTATAAATGGCTGTTCGTATTGAAAATGAGATATCACCTTATGCTACCAGTTCTTTTTCGAATACTTTTTGAAAAGCCTGTTCCAGTTCGGCCTTGATATCATCGATAAACTCGATGCCCACGCTGATACGAATCTGGTTGGGAAGCACACCCGCTGCCACCTGTTCGGCCTCGCTCAATTGCTCATGAGTGGTCGACGATGGATGTATGGCCAGCGTTTTGGCATCACCAACGTTGGCAAGGTGGCTTACCAGCTTGAGGGAGTCGATAAATTTGCTCGCGTTTTCTCGCGAACCCTTCACTCCGAAGTTCAATACGCCACCGAATCCGTTGCGCAGGTACTCTTTTGCGAGAGCGTTGTATGGACTGCTTTTCAAGCCGGGATATTGAACAAACTCAACCAGAGGATGGCTTTCGAGCCATTGAGCAAGAGCCAAAGCATTGTCGACCGTGCGCTGCACCCGAAGGCTCAACGTTTCCAGACCCTGCAACAGAAGGAAAGAATTGAACGGGCTTTGAGAAGTTCCAAAATCCCGCAACCCTTCTACACGGGCGCGAATGGCAAAAGCGATATTGGGGAGACCCAGTGGGTTGTTGTATCCAAACACGTCCCAGAACTTCAAACCGTGATAACCTTCGCTGGGTTCGGTAAACTGTGGAAACTTTCCATTTCCCCAATTGTAATTACCTCCATCTACAATCACACCGCCGATACTGGTGCCGTGGCCGCCGATCCATTTGGTGGCCGATTCCACTACCACATTGGCGCCATGTTCGATCGGCCGAAACAGGTAGCCACCTGCGCCGAAGGTATTGTCCACCACCAGTGGAAGATCGTATTCGCGAGCCAGCTCGGCAAATTTCTTAAAGTCGGGAATATTCAGTCGGGGGTTTCCGATCGTTTCCAGATAAATGGCTTTTGTGTTCATGTCGATCAGTTTTACAAAGCTCTCCACGTTATCGCCGTCGGCAAATCGGGCTTCTATTCCCAGTCTCTTGAATGCAACTTTGAACTGGTTATAAGTTCCTCCATAGAGATAGGTGGTGGTTACGAAATTGTCGCCCGCCTGGAGAATATTATTCAACGCGAGAAACTGTGCCGCCTGGCCTGAACCGGTTGCGAGTGCTGCCACGCCACCTTCCAGCGCTGCAATTCGCTTCTCAAACACATCAGTCGTTGGGTTCATAATCCGTGAATAGATATTTCCAAACTCACGAAGCCCAAACAGATTGGCTGCGTGCTCGCTGTTTTTGAACGCATAAGAAGTGGTTTGATAGATTGGTACTGCCCTTGCCTGGGTAGCAGGATCTATTTCCTGGCCTGCGTGCAACTGAAGGGTGTCGAAGTGAAGATTGGTACTCATACCTGAAGTGTTTAAAGGTTTAAATGATTTGTCAGCAGGTCGGACGGGGTCGTCGACTGGTTTACTCTATAAAGTTAGTAGACTTTTATTATCGGGCCTGCTGCAATTTTTGTTAAAATGTTTCCCTGTCGGGATGCAAGTAAAGGCGGCAATGATCCGGTTGGCAAGAGGTATTGATCCAGTTAGCCGTTTCATTGAGGCCATTGAATGATCTTTTGATTACAGGCCGCCAGAGGGCCATTCGAAAAATTACAGTTTGCTGTCGTTGCATTTGAAATACCGTTGCTGGCATTACGGTTCGGTAAGCCGATTTTAGTGAGAATAAAATTGACAACTGACAAGAAGAGTGGGTAAATCGAACGAGCAAACGTTAGTGTTCAGGGGCTGCTGCCCTTCAACAAAAAAGCTCATCCGATAAATCAGATGAGCTTTTGAATATGTTGGGTAAACCAGTTTCGAAGCGAGGATCTGACTTATCTGCCCCGGTATTACCAGGATGGATTTGGCACCTTTTCCTGATCGCTCAGGAGAGGTTGCCAAGGCTTCAAAGGGCCATACCCTCCGCCTTTCTTGATAAGTTATCTAAAGAGCTGTTGCAAAGATAGGGATCAAATTCAAAAGTAAAAATTCAAAATTCAGAGGCCTGTTGCTGGCGTCCGAATTTTGAATTTTTACTTTTGAATTTATTACTGCATCGGCACTGTAGCCGCAGTTGTTTCCATGATTTTAGCGCCGGTATAATGTACAGGCTTAATCTTGGCAACTTTGGAATTATTCTTCTTATTTTTTGCGGTTGCCTTACTATCGGCTACTTCTGTTTCCGCAGTGGCATCTGGTGTGAAAGCCAGAGCGGGATCGGCGGCGTTATATCCGCAACCGAGGCAGATGCTCAACAGGTTGGCGTCTTTGTCGTAGATCATCACACCTTCCGCA
Organism: Chitinophagaceae bacterium; assembly: GCA_046297935.1. Taxonomy (GTDB): domain Bacteria; phylum Bacteroidota; class Bacteroidia; order Chitinophagales; family Chitinophagaceae; genus CAYMZZ01. The sequence continues at coordinate 122,114 of JBKBHA010000010.1, read as the reverse complement.
ACTGACTTTGCATCTTTTTCTTCGCCAAGTTTTTGTGCAGGTATTTTATAAACTGCAGGTGATTTGCGGAGGTTAGCTTTTATTGCTACCGCTTCCAGACCTTCAATCCATACCACACCTTTGTTGGCGGGATCCAGTTTCACGCTTACGGTACGAGTAGTGCCGTCGGGTGCCGTCAGTTCATAATTACCAATGGCCGGAAAGATTTTTTCGGTTGTCAGTGCCTCCGGCATGGGCTGCATTTTATAGGTTTCTGTAGTCCAGTTGTTGTACTTATCGCCGGTGGTAGTAACTGGTGTAGTATCAGCTACAGGCTGTGTTTCGGGTGCCGGGGCCGGAACGGGTTCTGTCTGGGCATAGGATGTAGCCGTAAGCAGAAGGGCAGCTGCAGCGGCAAGTAATGTGGTCTTTTTCATAAAATTCGCTTTTTTTGAGTTGATACCTGGTGTTTTGCCCTACTCCTTTAAATTCTGTGCCAAAAATCCCTTTTTGTGGAAAAAAGTGAAAAAAACACCCATTTCAACATCAAATCGCGCATAATAACTGTTGCTTAGAGGCGGTTACAGTAGAAATACGGAAGCTATCTTTGCGTAGAACCCAGCGCGGAACTGTTGGAAGCATTTAGTTGGGAAAAAGAAAAAGGAAGACAATCAATTATGAGTCGTAAGAATAACGCGGGTAAGCAATCTATGGAAACGCCCGTACTATCAGGTCACGATGAAATAGAGGTGTTTGGGGCGAGGGTGCATAACCTTAAGAACATCGATATCACCATACCCAAGAACCAACTGGTAGTAATTACCGGAATCAGTGGAAGCGGTAAATCTTCTCTTGCTTTTGATACGATATATTCGGAGGGACAGCGTAGATATATGGAGACTTTTGGCGCTTATGCCCGCCAGTTTATTGGCGACATGGAACGGCCAGATGTTGATAAGATAACTGGTTTGTCACCAGTGATCAGTATTGAACAAAAGACCACCAATAAAAATCCCCGCTCCACGGTAGGCACCATCACCGAAATTTACGATTTCTACAGGCTCTTGTATGCCCGTATCGGCGAAGCATTTTCGTACAACACGGGAAAGAGAATGGTGAAATGGAGTGAGGAAGAAATTGTTGCTAATATATTTCAGCGTTTCGAGGGTCGGCGGATCAGCTTGTTAGCGCCGTTAGTTCGTGGGCGTAAAGGCCATTATCGCGAGTTGTTTGAAGATATGCGCAAGAAGGGATTTTTGCGGGTACGTGTAGATGGAGAAGTGCAGGAGCTGGTTCCGAAAATGCAAGTGGACCGCTATAAAATACATGACATTGAGCTGGTGGTGGATCGACTTCAGGTAACCGACGACATGCGTGCGCGGCTAAGCCAAAGTGTCCAGCAAACCCTGAAACTGGGAAAGGATTTGCTATTTGTTATTACGGAACCCGATGCTTCGGCAGCGCCAAAAAGGTCGAAGGGTAAATCTCAGGCTGCATTGTTTGATCAGAAATCGGGTGAGCTGGTTCAGTATAGTAAATTGTTGATGTGTGAAGATACAGGGATAAGCTACGAAGAACCATCGCCCAACGCATTCTCGTTCAATTCTCCCTACGGAGCCTGTCCGGTATGCCGTGGGCTTGGCACCACTTACCATATCAATATGGAAGCGGTTATTCCTGATCGAAGCCTCAGCATTAGTGAAGGCGGTATCGCGCCGCTCGGTGAAGAGCGCGAAGCTTATGTTTATCGCCAGGCTCAGGAAGTTGCGAAAAAAAATAAAGTTTCACTGACCAAGCCCATCGACGCAATCCCCCCAAAAGCATTAAATATTCTTTTGTATGGTAACGAGGCAGGTGAAGAACAGGAGATTGACTTCGAAAATTTGAAGTTTGATCCGGAGGCGCCTTTCGAAGGGGTGGTCAATATGCTGAAGCGCTGGTTTAATAGTGGTTATAGTGAAGGTTTGAGGGAATGGGCCGAAGGTTTCATGCAGTTGCAACCCTGTTCCGAATGCGGAGGTGCCCGTCTTAAACAGGAGAGTCTTTGGTTTAAGATCGACAACCGCAATATCGCGGAGCTTAGCGAGATGAACCTCGACAATCTGGCGGCCTGGATGGACGGGCTTGAGTTGCGCATTGATAACAAACGAAAGACCATTGCCAGAGATGTGTTGAAGGAGATAAGGGAGCGGCTGCAGTTTTTGCTCGACGTTGGTTTGACCTATTTAACGCTCAATCGGGCTTCCCGCACGCTCAGCGGCGGTGAGTCGCAACGCATCCGGCTGGCCACACAGATAGGTTCACAACTGCAAGGCATTACATATATCCTGGATGAGCCTTCCATCGGACTACATCAGCGCGATAATCACCGATTGATTGAAGCGCTCAAGAACCTGAGGGATATCGGCAACAGTGTGCTCGTTGTTGAACACGACAAGGACATCATGCTGGCAGCAGATCATTTGATTGATATTGGCCCGAGAGCAGGCTACCATGGTGGCAGAATAGTGGCGCAGGGCAGGCCCGAGGATCTGTTGAAACTCGATACGCTTACCAGCGGTTACCTCAACGGGCGCCATCAGATTCCTGTTCCCCAGGAGCGCAGAAAAGGTACAGGTAAAACGCTTGAACTCAGGGGTGCGAGCGGCAACAATTTGCAAAATGTAAACGTGAAGTTTCCGTTAGGCAAGTTCATCGTGGTAACGGGAGTGAGCGGTAGTGGCAAATCAACATTGATCAATGAAACTTTGTATCCAATTCTGGCCACACACGCTTACGGTTCAAGAGTCAGCCCCTTGCCATATAAGAATATAAAGGGACTCGAACATATTGATAAGGTAATCGAAATAGATCAGTCGCCCATTGGTCGAACGCCCCGAAGCAATCCCGCCACCTACTGCGGTTTCTTCACCGAAATTCGAACACTGTTTGCTTCTATTCCTGAGGCAAAAATTCGAGGATATAATGCAGGGAGGTTTTCATTCAACGTGAAGAGTGGTCGATGCGAAGTTTGCGAAGGCGGGGGAATGCGCGTGATTGAAATGAATTTTCTGCCGGACGTGTATGTTCATTGTGAAAAATGCAACGGTAAGCGATACAATCGGGAAACGCTGGAGATTCGATACAAAGGCAAATCGATTGCTGACGTGCTGGAGATGACGGTGGAGGATGCCTGCGAATTTTTTCAGTCTGTTCCCTACCTGTATCGCAAGATTAAAGTACTGGAAGAAGTGGGACTCGGTTATATCACGCTCGGCCAATCGGCTGTTACGCTGAGCGGCGGAGAGGCACAGCGGGTTAAACTTTCTACTGAATTGGGTAAGCGCGATACAGGCAAAACTTTTTATATCCTTGATGAGCCCACTACCGGCTTACATTTTGAAGATATTCGTCATTTGCTTGATGTGCTAAATAAGCTGGTCGATCGTGGCAACACGGTGTTGGTGATTGAACACAACATGGACGTAATTAAAGTGGCAGATCATGTGATCGATATTGGCCCTGAAGGTGGCGATGGTGGCGGCAGGGTACTGTTTGAGGGAGAACCTGAAGACCTGGTAAAAGTAGAAGAAAGCCACACCGGCCGTTTTTTAAAGATGGAACTGAGTTAAGCCGCTGAATTATTTTCACTGTTCACATTTAGCCTTCACGGAATAAAAACGCCCGGCCAAAAAAGGCCGGGCTTTCTACATGAGCAAAAACCAACATCAAACATAAGGGTTCGACGGAGGTGGGGGAGGCGGAGGCGGTGTATCTGGATGCCCCTGCCCATGCGTTGGCTGCGGTGGATAGGGTTGCTGCTGTTGTTGTGGCGGATAACCGGGATAGTTAGGTTGCTGCGGTGGATAATTTCCCTGCTGTGGTGGGTAGGGTTGCTGTTGTTGTGAGTATTGTGGTGGATACTGCTGGGGTGGATATTGTTGCGGTGGATATTGTTGTGGTGGATACTGCTGCGGGGGATACTGTTGTGGCGGGTACTGTTGTGCATAACCACCTTGTACGGGCTGGGTATTTAGTTTGCCCAGTAAGCCGGAAACCCACAACGCTCCTAATACACCTGCTGCCAGTACTGACCAGAGTCCCATTCCGCTGGTAGCACTATATTGAATTCCCCTTTGTTGCATCAATTGTACGTAGTCTTTTGCCACGCTGGTCAAACGGAAAAAGTAAATCAATGCGGCGGCTGCTATCAGGATAAATCCAGCCATCACGATCATTCGGCTATTGCGATCGTAATCGTATTGTCTGTGTCCCATGGCAAGGGTGACTACTACCACTACGAGAATGCCAATCAGTGCAAGCCAGCCCCAGCTGTTAAATCCGTTGAGTGTGGAACTGGTCATTTGATTAGCCGCCTGGCCAAACTGTCCCTGATCGAATTGGCCAAACTGGCCTTGTTGTTGATTGACCATTTGAGCCGGATAGGATTCTACCGTCCAGGCCAGAAACATTCCAATTAAAGCAATGGCTGCTTCAATGAGCGCCACCAGCTTTACTTTGTGAAGAAAACTTTGTTGCATGATGATGGTTTTTTTGGTGATTCCAATCTGTTGGGATCGTTACAATTTTCAGAGCCGGGTCAACAATTAGTAAGGATGTGTTGAGCCGGGCGGAGGTGGTGGAGGTTGTTGTTGAGGATACTGTGGGTTAGGAGGTACAGGGGGGTACTGCTGTGGAGGATAAGGCGGGTTTGGTCCCGGAGGATAGGGTGGTTGTGGTCCTGGTGGATAATGATAGGTTGGTGGTTTGGGCTGGCTGTTGATTTTGATAACCCCGGTGGTCCATAATACGCCGAGCACTCCGGCAATAATCACAAACCAAATACCGATACCGGACTTTACAGACATGCCCAGTTGAGTATTGCCGTTTAGTTGCATAAATGCAATCAGTGCCCCGAGGGCCAATGCGCTGAAGCCGCCAATGGCGAGATAACGCATATTGGTGTCGTAGTCGCGGAGTTTGTCGCCTACCAGGTTGGCTACAACCACCGCTATCAGACCAAATAAAGAAAGAATTCCCCAGCCCTGAAATCCATTGCCGGTAGACCGGTTTCCGCCAAAGCCCATATTAATAGAGGCCCAGGGCAGAATCATTCCGATCAGGCCAATAGCGGCCAGTATGAGTGCATAAAGTTTGGTCTTATGCAAGGGCATGTTCGCCGGTGGTGGTGGCGGCACATTTGGTGGGTAAGACATAACAGTGCGTTTAGTTGATGAAGGTAATTGCTCAATATCCGGAGCAATATTATTTCACTCAACTGCACTGTTCAATACATAGTTTTAAGTAGACCGATTATCTGTGGAACTAATATCCGGCGTTTCGGCCAGCCGATCGCAAAGAATGAAAGCCCGATCGGATGCACACGAGGCTGACTGGCCCGAAACTCCGAATAGTTGGCATCAAAGACTGATATTAATGGAGTCAACTCCAAACATAGCAGTACCAAAAATGGCAGCCAATATTTTTCCGATAATGAAAAATACAATCATATAAACGACTACCATGACCAGTAGCGAAACGACGAAATAGGTGCCGTGCTGATCTTCTTTGGTCTTCTTAAGTGGCGGAAGGCCGATATAAAGGAGATAGAGTCCGTAAATACCCGCCAGCATGCCCAGCACTGCCAGTGACGGTACTATTGAAAAAATGCCTCCGAGCAAGGTTGGTGTGAATGAGTAGGCTACCAATTGGATCGAGCGGTCCATGTTTTTCTCCGACCCAAAATTCGGCGCCAGAATGTCGATTACAAAAGCACTGAGAAAAACGCTGCCGATGGAACCCACTAATACCCGAATACCATAGTAAAGTCCGAGGTCAGTTGATTTGTAACGGAAAATGCCGGCGGGTGTTCCTATCAGTACAAGGCCCAGGAAGGTGGCTACTGCTGCTACCAATGCAAGTGGCAATACATAGCTGGTAATAATGGCCTGAACATTGGGTTGTTCCTGGCTGATGGTTTGCCATTCCTGTTTTGGCTTTAACAGGATGTTTTTGACGCGTTCAATCAGATTCATGTTGATGGTTGGTTTTGGTGAAATGTAGCTGGTTATTCTGCTCTGTAGTTCTTCTAATGTAAGGCATTTGCCGGTTTATTGGCTTTCTGTGCCAACGAAATGTTGGTATGGTTTTTAGGTGCAGTTGCTCAGGACAAATGGGTTAGTCTGGCAACTACTGATTTTCAAAAACTTACAAAAAGAAAAAGGCAGGAGCCCCGAAGGGTCCTGCCTGATTTTCTTAGTTATGAGTAAAGGTAAGAGCTCAAAAAAATGTCCGGTAAGTTAGCGCAGATAGTGTTTAATAGAACGATTACAAATGAGAGTACCAATAGAGAACGGATCAGGTTTGATCAACCAGGGTATCAGATTCTAATAAGCTCTCTGCAACTTACCGGAACGAGTTTAAACTATGTAAAGAACAGTTTTTAGCGAATGTTGAACTGGCCGGAGGCGGTTTCTTCGTCGCCGGCGAATACATGGTATACGTAGCGGCCGCGCTTCAGGTTTACCAGCTTTTCGTGGTCACCTGCTTCCATCTTATAATGTTGGATCAGGGTGCCCTGCAGGTCGAATACGAAAAAATCGATTTCTCTGCTGTTGTTTTCTTTTGCCACTACATGCATCACACGTTTTACAACGTCGGGATAGATCTTAATGGCGTGATTTTTTCGCGAGTTTCTGGTCCGGCTCTTTTCTCCGGTTTTTTTCGACCCGGGCATTTCATTGTTGAAGCGGGTGCCGCCTGAACTGGCGATCAGCGTTGTTGCCGGACTAACCGACAGCAGGCTGAAGCACACTCCCGCAATCAATGGTTTTTTCAGATCTAGTTTCATAAGGTTCGGTGGTTGGATCAGATGGGGTGGAGATTTCTCAATAGAAAACGGGACACCTCATTTGACGACGGCTTGCACGGTCAGCGGTGCTGTTCATTCTCCATCCAAAGCGCACAAAGGTGGAAAAGAACGCATCGTTTTCGGTGGGGTCGCCGCGTTGAAAAGTAAGTATGTTACCGGGGTTGCTCACTGCGCTTCCGTAGTTACCACGATAGTATAAACGGCGCGCACGTGCAGCATCAGCAGCCGACAGATAAGTGTTGAAGTGTACCGGATCGATATAGTTGGTACTAACATCGTCGATATAATCAGTAAATGTCTGGCGGTGCAGGACTTCCAATCCCACGTACATATTTTCTTTCAAATAGTATTTGAAACCAAAGCCCATAGGAATTTCGGCCTGGATCAGTTTGTATTCTTTACGGTCCGGGTACTCGGCCATGCCCTGACCTTCGAGACGAAGAGGCTTTAGTGCTACCCATTCGCCATTCACGTCCTGTGCTTTTGGATTAAAGCGGAATGCTCCAATACCTATTACACCGTAAGGACGGAACTTACCTTGCAAGCCATCGTATTTCTCAAAAAATACTGATGGGTAAATTTCAGCTGCAGCGTATACCTCCGTAACGGCCGATTTAAAACTCAGGTTGCGCAACAAGCGGTCCACTTCTGCACCACCTTTGTTGGGAGCTTCTGCATCGTCGCCGGAGATGGTTCCATGGTTCAGGGCCAAACGTAATCCGAGCCACTCAGATGGGTAGTAGCTTCCGTAGATGCTGATTCCGAAACGGGTCATTGGAAAGTCAAGATCCTTGATAAAAGGCTGGCCGATACCGGCTGATCCGCCAAGATCGCCCAGGAAAAACATGGGGCCCATTCCAAGGCTTACTTCATACTGGCCGTTGCCGGCTGACAGGGATTGTGCTGCGCTTTCCTGGGGGCTTAGTTGACAGGCACCCAACACTGCACAGGCTAGTGCTGTACGTAGAAAGGTTCTCATAGATTCAGATTTCTGGTTAAATTCTGCTATTGGATTTCGAGGTCAAAGTAGGTAAAGAAAACGCGAAGACTGAAATGATTCGGCGAATTTTTTTTATTGTGCAGCCGAACTTTGTTTTTTTACCTAGTGAAACTACGAGAAGTCAGTGGCGGATCATTTCGATGTGTTCAATACCATCTTCAAGGTATACGTCGCTGGACTGTATAAAGCCGAACGACTCATAAAAATTTTTCAGGTACAACTGAGCGCCAATACGAATGGATTGTTTTCCGAAGAGATTTTCTATTTGCCTGATGCTTTCCTGCATCAGACGCCGTCCCCAGCCAGAACGCCGTGCGGAGGGCGAAGTGGCCACTCTGCCGATAGAAGGTTCGGCATAAGATATACCCGCAGGCACCAGACGGGTGATGGCCATCAACTGTCCGTTCTGCCACCCCATTAAATGGAAGCAGTGTTGATCCTTATCGTCAAGATCCTGAAAGATGCAGGTTTGTTCAATCACAAAGACTTCAATACGCAATCGAAGTATTGCGTACAGTTCATGTGGCGTGAGGTCGGCAAAAGCTTTCAATCGCCACTCTTCCGTATTTACGGATTCGTTTTTCATGTATCAACGTCCGGCAGGCATTGGAACCACCGGAAGGCTTTCATTGCCATCGGCGCTCACAGCCTGCACGGCGAAGAAATAATTGTCTTTTGAATAAGGGATTGTAATCTCGGTATCTTTTGTAAATATTTTCCGCTCCCAATGTGGACTCGTTGTTTCGCGCATCAACAGGTAGTAACCAGCAGCTGCGCGGTATTGTGGCGCTTTCCAGCTCAGGGTACTATAATTGGTTAGTCTGCGGGTTTGTATTGTCACAGCGTCGGGTTGAGCGGGAGCTTTCGCCAGGTTGGCGAGGCAGGAAAGATTCATGGCTGTATTGCGCCGGAGGTATTCAAAGTCCATAAATTCGGGTAGGTCGCCATATTGAATCCCTTTCTCCATTCGTACATCCTGATGCTGATGATAATAGTTTTCGTTCATTTCGGTAATTCTTACTGCTGCATATCCCTGCGCCACGAAAGGTGTATGGTCGCCACCTCGCAGGAAGCGATCATTTCTATAGATCATTTTGATTTGTAGATGATCGACGTATCGTTCACCTATTTCCTTTATATACCGGGCCAATTGCCGGGCTTTGCCATCATTTTCCAGGCCTAGCGCCCGAATCTGCTGGAATTGCCTACCGGTATCGGATAAGGAATACGCTTCACTGAAAATGCGCACTTGTGTATTGTTCATGACCTTTGTTTCGTTGCTGTTGTTGCTGCCCATGATATCGTTGTTCAACATGGCTTCGATCTGCCATTTTTCTTTCTGAGCCCGTCCCGCCAGGTATTGGGCACCCAGCAAACCCTGTTCTTCACCACTAAATGCAATAAAAATAACGGTGGCCGGAAAGTTTCTTTTGCACATGATTCGGGCAGTTTCCATAACGGCCGCCACTCCGCTGGCATCATCGTTGGCGCCGGGAGCATCGCCGTCCCGGTCCATTACGCTGCTACGCATATTATCCAGGTGAGCGCTCATCAGGAATACACGCGGATCGGCAGGATCGCTGCCCTTCAAAATACCCATCACATTGCCCAGTACGGTTGGTTTATCAACACGACGCCCGTCGGCGGGCAGTATAGTGCTGTCGATGTACGCAGTGAAGCGGCCCTGTGCCTGTTGTCCAAATTCCTGAAAACGCTTTAGCACCCAATTACGCGCTGCACCAATGCCACGGACCGGATTATTAGCCAGACTAAGGGTGTTGCGGGTGCCAAATGAAACCAATCGGCGAACATAGGATTCAAGCGAGTCTGAAGAAACCTCACTGACCATTTTCTCTATCTCAGGATCTCTTTGAATAATCGTTTGAGCCGAAAGTGAAGTACTTTGCCAGCAGAGTAGCGCAGCAAATAGCATCTTTTTCATGTTGTCACCAATTTGGAAGACGAATATACGTGTTCCGTCAATGCATTGTTCAGTATTGATATTTGTCTTTCCAGAGCATTTTCAAAAATTTTCGCAGCTCTTCTTCTCTTGCGTTTTTTCCAGGATCAAAGAAACGGGTACCTGCAATTTTTTCAGGGAGGTATTCCTGTGCACTAAAATTATTCTCGTAGGAATGGGAGTATTGATAGTCTTTGCCATAGCCCATGTTCTTCATCAATTTTGTTGGGGCGTTGCGAATGTGTAGCGGTACGGGCAGGTCGCCGGTTTGCCTTACGGCAGCAATAGCAGCATCAATTGCTGCATACGAAGCATTACTTTTAGGAGAAGAGGCCAGATAAATGGCACACTGCGAAAGTATAATGCGCGATTCGGGATGCCCTATTTTATTGACGGCATCGAAACAGGCATTTGCCATTACCAGGGCCGTTGGATTGGCATTGCCAATGTCTTCGCTGGCAAGTATGACCAGTCTGCGTGCGATAAACTTCACATCTTCGCCACCTTCCAGCATCCGGGCAAGCCAGTACACTGCAGCATTAGGGTCGCTTCCGCGGATCGACTTGATGAATGCTGAAACGATATCGTAATGCTGCTCGCCGGACTTGTCGTATAGAGCAATACGTGCCTGCGCTACTTCAGTCACTGTTTTATCGGTAATGATGAGCGAAGCTGAAGGGACTTTAGAAGCAGGGGCCAGCGCCTGCACCACGATTTCCAGCAAATTGAGCAGCTTGCGGGCATCACCTCCGGAAAGTCGGATCAGGGCTTCCGTTTCGCGCAATTCGATGCGATAACTACTTAATGCTTCGTCTTTGTGGATGGCGCGTTCGAGCAAAGCCACCAGGTCTTGCTGATCAAGCGTCTTCAGCACATATACCTGGCATCGACTAAGCAGGGCCGCATTTACTTCGAAACTTGGATTTTCAGTAGTTGCGCCAATTAAGGTGACAATACCTTTTTCAACAGCACCCAGCAAGGCATCCTGCTGACCCTTATTAAAACGGTGGATTTCGTCAATGAACAGTATGGCCTCTGATTCTGCCTGTGCACGTTCAATGACTTCACGTATGTCTTTTACGCCGGAGCTTATGGCGCTGAGCGTAAAGAATGGAATCTTCAGCGTTTGCGCTATCACATTGGCCAGACTGGTTTTGCCGGTGCCGGGCGGACCCCAAAAAATCATGGAAGGTATATGCCCCTGATCCAACGCTTTGCGCAACATACTCCCGTTGCCAGTCAGGTGCGATTGGCCGGCAATATCATCCAGCGTTTGAGGTCGTAAACGTTCAGCAAGCGGTTGCGCCACAGTAGAATTTTTGAAATGAATGAATGGCGGAGCAGCCACAAATTTAACTGTATTTGCTGCTATTGCTGGCCTGCGAAGCTTTGTAAAATCGCCAGATCAGGTGCGGATGTACCCAGCAGATCCATTTGCACATTATTCAGTTCTTCAAAAACATGGCCATCTTCGTAACCAACCGACACAAACACCGATAGCGACTGATGGGCTGGACCTTTGAAAGTCCCCTTCACAGGCGTGCAATCTTTGAAATGTCTGCCAATGGCCAGCTTAACGTGTTGGCCTGTTACCCATGCGTTATTGGTTGGATCAATTCCCTTCCAGCCGTATCCGGGAAGCCATGCTTCCACCCAAGCATGGGTGGCACCTTCTCCTCGCATACCATTTTTGTTAGGACAGATATAACCGCTCACGTATCGCGAAGGAATACCCAACTGCCGCAGAAGTTCCAGCATGAGATGTGCGAAATCCTGACAAACGCCAGCTTTATGTTGTAATATTTCCGCAACTGTTGTTTCAACGGTGGTAATTCCTTTTATGTAACGGAAATTTTCAAAAATGAAACGGTTGCAATTTTCCACCACTTGTTGCACAGCCATGCCCGGTGAGTAAAATTGCTCGCAAAGCGTTGAAAGCTGAACGCGCAGATCAGGTTCGCTACCCTGTGCCAGTTCAATAAGGGGCAGATTTTGTTGTTTATCTTTTTTAAGGTCGTCGATCGTACCGGCATACAACGATGGGAGAGGTGCAGAACCCAGCGTGCGTACAATCAGTTTACTCTCGATCGTCAATTCCTGGTGTGCTTCCAGCCGGTTAAACAATCCGGAACGATTGCCCCAGTAGTCCGTAACCAAAAGTACGTCGGGCTGTTGCGATATATTTACTTCATGGTAAAGTACTTCCTGTTCGCGACAGGCATAAGGATAAACCTTAATCTCATTTACACTTTCTTTTACCGGGCGATCGTATTGGTAGCGGGTTACGTGATGAATATTGAAAACTGGCATCAATCGAAGTTAAGCATATGAAAAATAAATGCGGGTTAGCTGGTTCGAAAACTCAATAAGGTCTGTTTTCAAATCCTGCAGGAAAGGAGCAAGTCCCTGGTCGCGCACCCATTGGGTGTCGGTAAACTCAACCCGACTGCAGGTTCGACCGAAACTTTTTTGCAGTGCGATGCTGCCTTCCATTTTCGTATCCTGTTCCACATATTCAAAATAGCGCCTAACCCGCTGCAGTGAATAGACAACTGAGCGTGGAAAGTCCTGGTTGAAGACAGTATGGTCAATCACGTTCAGGTTATGTAATCCGCGGGTGTACTTCTTCAGGTATAACTCGTAGCCGGATAGAGAATATAATAGATGCTTCCAATATAGCAGGTCCTGGCTCGGTTCCAACCTGTAGTCGATTTTTGCAAAATGAGCCTGCAGTACATCAATTGTCAACAGACTGCGCTCGATATACTTGCCAAGGTTCATAAAATTCCAGCCAAGTCCCCGTGGCATGGTGCTGTCGGTTACGCCATAAAAAAGAGTGTTGTGTTGTTCCAACTGGTCTAATATTTCAAGCGCACGAGGCCCCGCCAGCGAATTGTTTAGGCCAGGCTGATTTACCAGGTGATAAAGCTGGTTCACCTGTTCCCATACTTCCTTCGTGATATTATCCTGCACCCCTCTGGCATTTTCACGGGCTCTCGAGATAAGCACTTTCGCTGAGTTGAAGTTGGCAACCTCGGCGATCAGAAAGGGCAGTACTGTTTCAGATTGTTCGGCTTTTTGTCGGCTATCGTCGGTGAGCGGCGATGCAAACAGCCGAGCCATATCATGCCATTCAAAAGTGGAATGGCTCCCCGCGTCAAAGGCGAGAATATAATGGGTCCGAACCATTCGTGTCAAACAGTCGGTACGCTCCATATATCGTGAAAGCCAAAAAAGAGAGTCGGCGATGCGGCTAAGCATGGGAGTTGTGGAGTTGTTTTGTTGTTGAGTTGTTTAGTTGTTTAGTTGTTGAGTTGTTTGGTTGTTGGGTTGTTGAGTTGTTTTGTTGTTCGGATGTTTAGTTGTTGAGATATTGAGTTATTTGCCGGTTTACACTTTTGCACATCTGCCTGCCGGCAGGCAGGTTTTCACACTTGCACAATTGCACATTTCTCAAAGATCCACCACCCAGGTATCCTTGCTACCACCTCCCTGGGAGGAGTTTACCACCAGCGAGCCATCGCGCAATGCCACCCTTGTCAGTCCACCAGGTACGATCTGTATTCCGTTAGGGCCGCAAAGCGCATAAGGCCGAAGATCGACATGGCGGGGTTGAAGTTTGCCATCGATGAAACAGGGAACAGTGGAAAGTCTGATAATTGGTTGTGCGATAAACTCCCGCGGAGTTTCGTTGATGGCAGTACGAATATTGCTAAGTTCTTCATCGGATGCACTATTACCCATGAGCATGCCATAGCCACCGGACTGGTTAGTGCGTTTAACAACCATTTGGTCCAGACGATCAAACACATACTGTCGCTCATCCGGATTTTCGAGACTATAAGTGGGAACGTTCGGCAAAATAATTTCTTCGTTCAGGTAGTACCTGATCATCGCCGGCACGTATGCATAAACGGCTTTGTCGTCGGCAACACCGTTTCCCACTGCATTTACGATGGCGACATTGCCTTTTCGGTATGCCCCCATCAAGCCCGGCACACCCAGCGCGCTGTCGGGCCGGAATACCAGCGGGTCCAGAAAATCATCATCCAAACGCCGGTAAATTACGTGAACCTGCTGCAGTCCGGCGGTGGTTTTCATATACACTTTGTGGTTGTCAACCAGCAGATCACGCCCTTCAACAAGTGGAATGCCCATCTGGCGAGCGAGGAAGCTATGTTCGAAGTAGGCGGAATTGAATACACCGGGGGTCAACAATACCACGGTAGGGTTGCTCAACTGCTGCGGTGCCAGACTACCCAGTATGTCGTGCAGGAGCAGCGGATAATTGTTGATCATTCTGGCTTTGCTGGAAGTGAGCATTCCAGGGAAAATGCGCTTGGTAACTTCGCGATTTTCCAACATATAAGACACACCGGAAGGCGTACGCAGATTGTCTTCGAGAATATAAAAAGTGCCTTCCTGACCTCGAATCAGGTCGATGCCGGAGATGTGTACATACAGATCATGCGGCACCTGTATACCAAAAACCTCCCGGGTGAAATGGGGGCAGCTCGCAATAAGTTCGGCAGGTATGATCCCGTCTTTTAATATCTGCTGATCACTATATATATCTTTCAGAAAAAGATTGAGGGCTTTCAGGCGCTGTGTAATACCTTTTTGAATATGATCCCACTCAGTGCCTGTCAGTATACGGGGGATTATGTCGAAAGGAAATATTTTTTCGATACCGGCATCGTCGCTGTATACGGTAAAAGTGATACCCTGGTTCATGAACAACTCTCCGGCCAGTTGCACTTTTTGCTGTAGCAACTCGGTCGGCATCTGACGAATATCTTCAAATACGCGGCTGTACTGATTTCGAATGCTCTCGCCCTGGCACATTTCGTCCCAGGTGCCAGGATATGTAAGGTATTGCTCAAAAAGTTGTTGTCCGGTCATAAGCAGTCAATCAAAAAATAAAAGGTTGCTCCGTCCATACCGACGAATGCAACCGTTATCCCGAATATACCGATTCCGTGGAAATTGCAGCATAAATTTGCAGGGAATCGCGTTGGTATTGAAAAGCTTTTATTATTTTGATGGCGTTAGTGGAATGTACTAAAATGAAAATCTCCCGGACCGCACTGGTCGTTTCTCTTTGCCTGTTTTCGGTCGGTGGTTGGGCACAGGCGATAACGGCAGAACAGAATTATGCGGGCAATTCGCCCGGAATAGCGATGGTTCAAACCGTTTTCGCAGCTACCGTATATGTTAATAAGGTGGAGATCAATCAGGACCGCTTCGATAAGCTGGTCGACTCCGTAAGGCGGCTGGATGCTACCGGCAACTTGCTGCCGGCCGAGGCTAAGCTCGACATAGTAGTAAAGTCGCTTTCCAATAATCCCAATCGGTATTTTTCAGCTACCACTGCATATTTCAGGCAAAATCACCGAATCATAGCGGCGGGTACCGGCTTTTTTGTTACGGAGGACGGTTATTTGGTAACCAATTGTCATATTATTGATCGTGACAGCTCCTTTATCCGTCGCAAGTTTATACAGACCACCTACCAGGACGTAACGGATGCCAATATCAGATCCCTTGAAGAGGCCTGGGAAATGACATTGACGGATGAGCAGCGTGATTTGTTGAACAATGCATACAGTGTGCTGTATGCTCAGGTTTCGTCGATGATCATTTTCGATCTGAAGAAGGAGATTTTTGTGCAATACCGAGCCAACAGCAATGGAATCGATTTACCTGTGCGTCGTCGCCCGGCTCGTGTAGTAATTAAGGGTAAGGCTATGCCGGGGAAAGATGTGGCGATACTGAAGATCGATAGTGTAAATCAGATGCCCACCCTTCAACTGAGTCGTGATTCGTTGGCACGCATTGGGGAGCCGGTATTGGTGTACGGATATCCCGCACCGGTTACATCCAATTTTTATCTGGCCCGCGAAACGAATATGGAGCCGACGCTGACGGCTGGACTCGTTAGTGCGATAAAAAAATCGATCGGTGGATGGCCAGTCATTCAAATGGACGCGATGATCACCCATGGAAGCAGCGGCAGCCCCGTGTGTAATGATCGCGGCCAGGTGGTTGGGTTGGCCACTTTTGGCAGTATAGACCAGGCGGCCAGCAATCTGGCCAGCGGATTCAATTTTTCCATACCAGGGTATATGATCAGGCAGTTTCTTGACTCGGTTGATGTGGTACCCATGGCCAGTGATGCCACGCGTTCGTATAACCGGGCGCTGGATTATTTCTATAAAGGATACTATAGCAAAGCCCTTCGAAGATTTGAAGTGGTTAAAAGATTGAACCCCGATTATCCGGAACTGAGTATTTTTTTGGATGAATGCCACAGGCGAATTGATGCCGGCGCCGACCGCGAGGCAGTGAGCAGGCACTATATGTTTCGGATCTTTGCGATTTTGCTGGTTGCCGGCGGTCTCTTTATTTATTACCGCTGGCGCAGGGGCGAATAAACTCCTTCACTCAAACTCAAATTTCTTCTGCGAAAAGTTATAGAGCAGCGCGCGGCGTAGAGCGAAAAGTCCCCACAACACGAGGAAATGGTTGATGAGTGTAAGGCCACTCACCAATAATGCAGACCAGAAAGGCCATGGCAGGTCGGATAGGTTAATTCGGAGCAGTTTTCTGGCATCAAGCATGGTCTGTAGATTTCGAAAAAACAAAGCAAAGAGAAAAAGCGAAGCCAGAAAACTCAACAAAAAAAGACGATTGTATACTTTCTTCGTTCGACCTTCCACTGGTTCATCGGGATAATTTCGATTCAGAATGGTGACAGAAAAAGATCCCAGCGCAATAATCAATACTCCCAGCAACAGGTAAATGAGATTCCATATTCCACCCCGGTTCAGAAACTCGACCATGCTGGTTAAGCTGATCAGCAAACCAGAAAGGATATGCAGTACGCAAATGATTCGGAAAAGGTGCCAGCGAAGAGGCATGGGAGGATGTTGAATTGTTGAGTTGTTGAGTTGTTGAGTTGTTTGGTTGTTTGGTTGTTGGGTTGGTTAGTTGTTGAATTGTTGAATTGTTGGTGTGGGTTAAAGCTAAAGTAAGTTGCTGGTTTTAGCAAAAGCTGCTGGGAATTGGAGTGTGACTTACCGGGTGCAGGGTTTTACTCCCCCAGCTCGTTGATTAACCGATTCATTCTTTGTTTTTCGTTGTTGCGGACATAAGAAGGGAAACGATACTGTTGAATCATCAACAACAAGTGCAGCGCAAAGAAAGCGAAGATTAGCAACAAGGGTACTATAACGGCGGAGGGGATATTGTTGGGGATAAGAAACACCTCGCGTACTGAAGCAATCAATAATACGGCCGCAAAAAGCAGATGAATCGTACCAAAAATCCGGAAGATCTGAAAAAACATGTTTGCGCCTCGTGGGATCGAACCAAGTCGGGGATAACGGCGGTAGGCGAATTGCGCGAACACACTACGTGTAGCGCTGGTTAGTGTTCCGAAAAGAACACAGATCACCAGTATCCATTCAAAATATTGTGGTTCGAGTTCGCTGGACAAGATGTTGACAACTATAAACACAAAGATCAACAGATTGGCCGCCAGGCTTAAGAATTCGCCTGCAATGGTCCATTTCCAGCCTGAACTCATTTGTCGTTCAATGGCGGATTGAGTGCAATCTGTAGTTCATTCAGTTGCGCCTGATCAATGCTGGCCGGCGCATCCAACATTACATCGCGTCCGCTATTATTTTTTGGGAAAGCGATATAATCGCGGATGCTTTCGCTTCCACCGAGTATTGAACAAAGACGATCGAACCCAAAGGCGATACCTCCGTGCGGTGGTGCGCCATATTCGAAAGCACCAAGCAGGAAACCAAACTTATGTTGTTGTTCTTCTTCATCCATGCCAAGCGCAGCAAACATTTTTTCCTGCAACTCCCGCTGATAAATTCGTATGCTACCACCACCAATTTCATTTCCGTTCAACACCATATCGTAGGCATTAGCCTTGATGGATGCGTAAGGATGTTCAAGATAACGTGCGGCATCGGCGATCCGTGGATCGTTACCGATCATGGCCGGAATATCGGATGGTTTTGGTGAGGTGAACGGGTGATGTCGGGCTACCCATCGATTTCCCTCCTCGTCGTATTCGAAAAGAGGGAAGTCGAGCACCCAAAGAAGTTTGAACTCGTTTTCCTTTCTCAGGCCGAGTCGGCGACCCATCTCCAGTCGCAGCTCACTCATTGCTTTGCGAGTACGTTCTTCCGCTCCAGCGAGTAACAGCACCAGATCACCTGCTTTTGCGCCGGCAGCATCGGCAATGGCTTTCAATTTCTCCTCTGAGAAGAATTTGTCCATGCTACTTTTGTAGCTGCCATCGGTGTTCACCTTAATAAAGGCCAGGCCTTTCATGCCAATCTGCGGTCGCTTCACCCAGTCTGTAAGTTCATCTGTCTGTTTTCGCGTATACTCGCTACAACCTGGTACTGCGATTGCCAACACTGTTTCAGCGCTGTCGAAAACAACAAACCCGGCATCACTGACGAGGCCCGATTGGTCGGTCCGGTCTTTGAAAACATGTCCGGGCTTTTTGATGTTGAGCAACTTCATGCCGAAGCGGATATCTGGTTTATCGTTTCCGTAGGTCCACATTGCTTCTTCCCAGCTCATCCGTTCGATAGATTCGCTGTAATCGACATTTTTTACAGCTTTGAAAATATGGCGGACCATTCCTTCAAACATGGTGAGAATATCTTCCTGCTCCACAAATGCCATTTCGCAATCGATTTGTGTGAACTCGGGCTGCCGGTCGGCCCTAAGGTCTTCGTCGCGGAAACATTTTACAATCTGATAGTATCGGTCGTAGCCGCTCACCATCAGCAATTGTTTAAAGGTTTGGGGCGATTGTGGCAGAGCATAAAACTGGCCCGGATTCATACGTGACGGCACTACAAAATCGCGAGCGCCCTCCGGGGTACTCTTAATTAAAAAAGGAGTTTCAATGTCCATAAACCCCTGTTCGTGCAGGTAATTGCGCGCTGCACGGTTGACCGCGTATCGAAGCTCCAGGTTTTTGCGCACAACCTGTCGGCGGAGATCCAGATAACGGTATTTCATGCGCAGATCGTCGCCTCCGTCGGTATCGTCCTGTATGGTAAAAGGCGGAACCGCGGAGCGGTTCAATATGGTAAAGGACGAAACGGTAAGTTCGATATCGCCGGTTGGAATATTCGGGTTCTTATTCGTGCGTTCGGTGATGGTTCCGGTTACCTGCAGCACGAACTCACGGCCTAAGGGGTTGGCTTCCAACGCCTCATTGAGGTTTTCGCGAAAGTAGAGCTGTGTAATGCCGTAACGGTCGCGAAGGTCTACAAAGCTGATCGATCCGAATTTGCGAACGGCCTGAACCCATCCGGCCAGCGTAACTTCCTGATTCACGTTTGCGAGGCGTAATTCACCACAGGTATGCGTCCTAAACATATTGCTTTAAATGAGTTGCAAAGATAGGCGTCTGCTAGTAATCGCGCGGGTTGATGGTACGGATATTGGGAGATTATAAGTGGAGTTCCTGCCGATTAAATAGCGGTCATTGAGCACTAGATATTATACAAAATTCGTTTAAAAGATGCAAGACCAGGGTTGCAAAGCCATTCCTCCGCCACCCCGTTTGGGAGGTTTGCCAGCATGCTCCGGTGTTTTTCTGTAAAAAGCCACAATTTGTAGCGAAGGGCATTAGGTTGATTTGTAGCTGTTTCATTCGTGTTATCGTAGTTTTACTAAGCGAGAATGCGTGAGGATGCTTGCAAATGCCCGGATCGTTGTCTACATTTATACCCGAACCGTACGCTATGCATTCATTTCTACGAAAACTGAACAGGTTTTTCGTGCAGGGTAATTCTCCCCGTCCTGCGCAAGGCAGTGTTGAGCTGCTGGTAGACGATGTAATGTACGAAAGGTATGCAACCATCATAGGAAGTGTATTCACTTACTTCAATGAACTTCCCGGTATTTCCAAAAAGCGTTTTGTACAACGTGTGGTCAATTTTCGAGCGCAAAAGAGCTTTCATTTCATTGGTATGGAAGGTTCGGATGACTATGAAATTCTGGTTAGTGCCTCGGCGGTGCAGGTAACATTTGGATTAAAAAATTACCTGCTTTCTTATTTCAGGAATATTTACATCCTGGCCGACGCTTACCACATGGAGAGCGATGACGAACTATATATAGGTCATGTTGGGCCCGATGGTATTTATCTGTCGTGGAAACATTTTTTATACGGCTATTCCAACACGTTCGACAATATTAATGTGGCTGTGCACGAAATGGCCCATGCCTTGTTGCACAATAATTTCCTGGCGCAGTACAATTCGGATATGCACTTTCGCCTGAACTACGAAAAATTTTCAAGCAAAACAGGGCGCATTTTTGCTGACGTAATTACGAAGCGGCAGAGTTATTTGCGCAGCTATGCATTTACCAACGTTCACGAGTTTTGGGCAGTAAGCGTAGAAGCATTTTTTGAAAATCCGGTTGGCTTGCGCGACAATATGCCCGACCTGTACGAAGCACTTTGCCGCGTACTCAATCAGGATCCGTCTACCCATCAAAAACTATTTAAATCCGAACCATGATCACACTTTTCCTCATTTACCAATTCCGCAAATGGATGCGACGTCGTCGCCAGGCTTATGGTATCATTTCCGTGCAGGCCTGATTTGGATGTTTCAGCGACTTATTTTGTCAGGTGGAAAGTATACGTTTGAAGCGTGTAACGTCTGCCTCGGGCGTAATGGAGCTGCCGCTAGTCAGGTGGTTGGCCAGTTCATTGGCGAAATAAGGAGCCAGAGAACAACCTTTTGTGCCCATGCCGTTGAATATCCCTACAGCTGGATGAATCGGATGAAGTCCGCAAAACGGGCGCCGCTCCAACGTTGCGGGCCTTAAGCCTGCTCTTTGTTCCACGATTTCGAATGGTATTTTGATCCACTCTTTCAAAGCGGCGATCATTTTGTCGCGAAACTGAGTTGTAGGGAGCGTATCCGTAAACTCCCATTCGTAGCTGGCTCCCAGCCAAAAAAGCTGCTGTTCTGGTAGCGGGACCAGCAACATACCCTTTTTATAAATATAATCCCCTGGCAGAACAGGTATGTGCAGAATCAGCGCCTGCCCTTTATTTTTAGAAAAGGGCAACATTTTAAACCAGGGGTTTTCCATGCCTGCCGGTCCTTCACAGAAGATGATTTTTTTGGCGGTGATGTCGTTGTAAACAATTCCTTCTTTTTCCAGTTTCAGATCTACCAGGTCAAAATACTCTTCCCTGAGTTGATTCTGGCTGATTAGCAATTGACGCCAGGCAGGTATCAACAGGTCAAGATGCGCAGTGTAAACCGGCTTAATCTGACCATAACCAAACTCGAATTGCAGAAAAGGATTCCACTGGTCGGGGGTCGTACCTAATGCTACAAACTGATCGTCTTCAGCTATTTTTCCGAGGAAGGATTCTCGCATGAATGGGTTGGGAAAAAAGTCGAGTACATCTTTACGTGAAAAGGCTTCGATGTTCAGCAATTGCCCTATCTCTGTATAGGCATCTGGAATAAAATCGAAAATTTCCTTTGCTTTCCATACTGTGCTCAATCGGCGACCAGTCACAGGGTTCATTATGCCGGCGGCCACCCGGCTGGGCGACCAGGGCTGGGGTTCGTCAATCACAAGCACCGATTTGCCAGCCTTCAGCAGATAATGTGATAGAAAGGTTCCGGAAATTCCCTGGCCAATGAGGAGGTAGTCGACTTGCATAAGCAAAGATACAATGGGGAGGGGAGAGAGGAGAGGTGAGAGGTGAGAGGTGAGAGGTGAAAGGTGAGAGGTGAAAGGTGAAAGGTGAAAGGTGAGAGGTGAGAGGTGAGGCGGATACTTCAAATGACTATCTGCGTAAATCTGTGCAAAAATCTGTGTCATCTGCGGGAACGGAACTGCTGCATTGCCTTGAAGCACGCGAACAGTAAATGATTTTCTGTCCCCGCAAATTTGCGCAGAAATATGCGCAGATTCCGGCAGATTTTCAGACAAAATGCTATTTCACCTTTCACCTCTCACCTCTCACCTCTCACCTCTCACCTCTCAGCTTTCACCTCTCCCGCACCCGCAGCCTCTCCCCATTGCTATGTGCCCGGAACTCCGGCGCATACATGCATTCGATGCTGGTGACGCCGGCGCTGAAATCGCCTGCATGGTTGGCAAACAAAGCGTATTCAAATACGTAGGTTCCTTTACGCAAAACTTCAAAAAAGAAATGAGTCGCTACATCGCGTGTTGATTGATAATAACCCGCTGTACCATTCCAGCGGTAACCGCTTAGTACATCTACCGGCTCCAGCGATGCGGCTCGCAGATCTTTCATATGTACATACTCCATATCCCGATCAGCCTTAAGCTCCACTCTGACTACCACTTTGTCTCCTACCTGAATATACTGGCCTTCTTCAATCGGTTCAAGCACTGGTCCGCGATCAGTATTGCGCTGCACAAATAACTGTTTCTTTAATTGAAGCGGCGTGGCAGCGGCAGTTACTTTGTCCATATCCTCAAAGTATTGCCAGTAAACGGCACCCCAGGAGCTGCCTGTTTGTTGCTGGCCTGCACCAGGCTCAACCTGCAAACGAATATTACCCATGTTGGGCTTGATGGCCTCGCCGACAATGGACTGTTTGAAATAGCCGGTGCCTGCTTCTGCTTTTCCGTTGGTGAACATCGCTTCATCGCCCACCTGAATGGTGACCACCGGGTTCGCATCAAGCCAGTTACTGCCTTTAAGCAGCAGAGCGTATACAGCTTCAGCGGTGGCTTTGGTGCTTTCCCAACTATTGGTTTGCTTGTTTTTTAATAACCAGGTACGCAGTTCGTCCACCGTTTTTGTATCACGGCTAATTTCGCTAAAGGCCTCAATCAGCAATGCCTGTCTTTCTACCGGCGCCTCGTACCAGAACCAGCCCCGGTTGTTGATTTTATGGTATCGGCCCATCTCCTCACTAAATATGGAAGTCTCCTTTAGTGACCGAAGGATGGCGGCTGGAGTTCTTGCATCTTTTTGTCGATGGAGCACCAGCGCAATCATTGCTTGTATCAGTTTGTTTTGCTTCAGCCAGGCTGCCGGTAGCCGGCTACGGAAGTAATCGACTGCCTTTTTAGCATTTCCGGGCACGCCCGTTTCAGGGAAAAAGCTTCGCATATACAGGTATTGCACCTGAAAAGTAGAGGGTTGTTGTTTTTTCAGATCCAGTTTGCGGCGGAGCATGTCCTGGTAATCGTTATTGATGTTCTGATCGAGGTACTGCAATCCTGCGCTGATGATGTTATTCAGTTTTGCTTTGTCGGCCGAAGGCAATGCTCCCAACTTTTGCAAATGCCCAATACCGGTCAGAATATATTGGGTGATGAACCGGTCGTCGGGTCCCCCTTTGAACCAGGAGAATGAGCCGTTTTCGTTTTGCATGTTCTTCAGTTTTTCCAGTGTTCCACTCAGTGCATCCCGCATGCGGACCATGTCGAACAACAAAGCAATACGCTGTTTTTGTTCTGCCTCAGTTTTAGCTTCCAGCACCCAGGGAGTCTCCTCAAGCAAAGCGGTTTTTAGCTCCTGATTTTTTTGAAGATTGCTTAGCAATGCTGCTGTGTCTGCATTTTTCCATTCGTCAAAAATGGCGCGAATGCGGGGCGAACTGCCGGCGATATGTTGAGCCAGGGCATTGGCATAGTACCGATTCCAGGTTTGTTCGGCACATTCATATGGAAATTCGGTAAGGTAGGGCAGGGCCTGTACGGCATACCAGGCAGGGTTGCTGCTGTATTCAACAGTTAGGCGATGTTGCTGGAGCGACTCGGATTGCCCGGAATTCTTCAGCTTTTCGAAAGAGAAGTTTTTACCGCCGGTTCCATTGATGTAAATGGGCATACTTTCGGTAACAAGTAGCCGGTTGCTCAACACCGGCAGCGAGGCCTCTTCGCCATCGCTATGTTTGCCTGATTCGGCTATCATACGCCAGGTAATTGCATCCGTAAATTGAAACGGTACTTCTACCTGAAATGCAACCACTGCACTTTGTCCTGCCGAAGCTGTAAAATATTGTCTGGGTACTACCACTCTGAAACGGCTGTCGAGCGGCTCAAGGGTGGCGGCGTTCAACAATTCCAGGCGCACTTGTCCACTCAGTTCGGCTTCGGTCAGGTTCACCACTTTTGCTGTCAACTCTATCTGGTCTCCCTCGCGAAGGAAGCGGGGAGGGTTGGGCTGCAACATCAGTTCTTTCTGTGTAACAATTTCGAGACTGTTATAGCCTAACTGAAGTTCTTTGGTATGCGCGAAGGTCTGCAATTTCCAGCGGGTTAGTGCTTCGGGCAAGGTAAAGGAGAACTCGATGTTGCCGTCGGCATCAGTCTGAAGATCGGGCAGGAAGAATGCGGTTTCGTCGAAATTTTTCCGAACGGATGGAACGGGTTCGGGCTTTTGATCTGGACCGGGAACTGGAGGTGAAGGCTCCGCCTCAGCATCGAACTCAATTTTCGTGCTGGTAAACTGCATGCGACTTTCCGGTGCAGAATCAGCTAGTGCGGGAGGTGCCGACATACTCATTGCGTCCTTTGGTAACCTCATGTATCTAACTGATTGTTCTTCGCCTCTTTTTCCAAAATAACCACTAGGAAATTCGTACCCAAAGTCAGCCAAATGATCGTATACGGTATACTCCGGGAATATTGTTTCTTGTATTGGGCTCATATGATGGCTGATCTCGGCATTCCCGAAATTCTGTCGAAATTCCCAGTTGTACCTGCCGGAGAAATTTGTATACAGTAATGGCTTGATCCAGGCATGCGGATAAAACTGATCTAGTGAAGCGTCATACATGCTGGCGAGTACCTCTGCCGCCAGCTTTTCTTTCTTGTTGCCGCTGATCCGGATTTTCCAGGATTCCCGACTGCCAGGACGTGTTTTATCGCGATAGGTCAGATACTCAATCTGAAGTTCTTTATTGGTCCAGGGAACCTGTATTGTTTCGGTAATGCTGTGAAAGCGGTTGTCTTTTACAAATCCCCAGCTTACCCCATATCCACCGCGGTCGGCCTCCGTGGCGGTGAAGTCGATAATCTGGCTCCCGGCCGTCCATTTCTTATAAGTTATTTGTACTTCCTCATCAACTGAAGGTCTTTGCACAATTTGAACTACAAATGGGTTATTCACTGCGCTCGTTAGCTTCACATCAGTGCGCTCACCGGGTTCAATTGCCTCGCTACCACGGGCATGGAGGTATTGGGGTCGGTTGGGAACGGTCTGCTTTTCGTCCACGATTTCTACAAAACGTTGCAGTTTCACCACGGTGCCGCCAGGGTCATTGATGCTGAATTCGACAACGTAGAATCCGGGGGTCCATTTTTTGTTTTGCCAGTTCCAATAACCATTTGCCTGACTACTGTCGGTTTGAGTCATCACAACTTCCCCTTTCGCCCAATTCTCAAAATCCGCTTCGTTGGAATATTCGTCGTGCGGAAACAGGCGGATATATTCTTCTTTTGTCATGATAAACTGATCCGGCTCTTCCCAAAAACGTTCACGAATCAGGCGGTTTTCCGCCTTGAGCCGCTGAACCTTTACGGTAACTGGCACTTTCTGAAATTCCGAAGCACGGTTGCTGGTTCGAATGCGAACCGTTTGCAGGCTGTCAGCGTCCAGTTGTGCAGGCATGTCAATTTCAAGCTGCAGGGCGGTGTAAGCGGCGGTAACAAATGTTTCGCTGCTGCGGGTTTCGCCATTGAGGTCGGTTACATCAGCAAAAATTTCGTAATCGAACACCGGATTCTGGTCTTTTTCGATTTTCAGGTCCGGCAGGGCAACAAAGGAAATACTGAAAGTGCCGTCGGCATCAGTAGTGGTTTGTCCATGTGCAATTTCCTTTTCCCGGGCGGGTGGCAGATAGCCGCGGCCATACCAGGGAAACAGCATTCGGGCGCGGCGTACCACACGGTAACTTACGCTGGCGCCATCGATATTGTTGCCGGCATAAGCTTTGGCGATTCCTTTAACCCTTACAGTATCATTCACCCGATAGGCTTCTTTGATGGGCTCATAGTTCACTTCAAATTTTGGGCGTTTATATTCCTCTACGTGCACGTAGGCCGATCCCTGCTCATTGCGAGCAGAAATGGAGAACATGCCGTTAAGCCCCGAAGAGGGCAGCTTGAACTTGGTATGGAAGGAACCGTACTCGTTGCTTGTTACCTGAATGCTGTCCACATCCTGTCCGTTGGCATCGCGCAGGTAGAGCGTAGTTTTGCGATTTTGTAATATGGCAGGATTACGAACCTCGTTGTCGCGCTGTACAAGCAAGCCTTTTACAAAAAGAGTTTGCCCGGGCCGATAGAGTTTGCGGTCTGTAAACAAGAATAGGGACGGCGTGGGCTTAAAGTTGTTATTGTTCTTATTTGGATGCCAGCTGAAGAGCTGGTTATCGATCGCCAGCCGATCGTTTTTGTAGGAAATTTCAAGAAAAAAGTTCGACTTGTATCTATTCGTTTTTTCACCTTCATCAAGCTTTTCCTGATAGTGGCCATCGTTGTCGGCAACATAGGAAAGTCCTTTCCTGCGCACGTACCCTCCCGTTTGGCTGTCGTATTCTTTTTTCCATTCCTGAACGGTTGCACCCGCGAGAGGCTGGCCGGTACCCCGGTGCACTACAAAATAATCATTGGCAAATTTTACGTAGCTGATGTTTGATACATGGAATACACCATAGCCGGCGGTGAATTCGTGGGTTGTGCTGAATGGATTATTTGAAGCCAGCAAGAGGTATTTTCCCTGCTCCAGGCCATCCAGTTTAATTTCTACCCGGTGTTTTTGATAATCGCCAGTGGCAGGAAGCGGCTGCTGCCAGGTTCTAATCGGCGTCGATCTGGTGATTTTTGCCCAGTTCTCATCGTCCACATATCCATCTACCAGTCGTTCCAGTTCGCTGTTCATTTTTACCAGCCTTAGCTGAAGTGTTGCAATATTTTTATAGCTCACAAGGGCGCGAAATGGCTGATCGGGCAGGTTGACGATTTCCACTTCAAGGGAAAAATCAGGGTTCTTGATTTCTTTGATTAACTGGTAGGCGTTGTACCAGGCCAGGCTTGTGTCAGGCGCCTTAGTGTTTAAAGGATTCTGAATTATTTTTTCGGCGATTTCAAGTGCTTTCAGCCTTGCGAAGCGGTGGCTCGTATCGGCGAGCGGATTGTACTGGTCAGCCAGTTGATTGTGATATTGGGCCGTATAAAACCAGGCCATAGCCGCTGCAGGCAGATCACCATATTGATGGGCGATGTGGTTGACTGACAAAAGATAAAGTTCGTCTTTGTCCGGATGTACGGATTTTTCTCGGGCAAATGCGATTCGATCCAGGTCTACATCTATCAATGCGTCGGATTTCTCATCGTTCAGGTGAAATTGAATCAGCTGTTGAAAGAGCAACAATGCCTTCCATTCCAGCGATGTGGAATCGGGCGAGCTGAAGCGGCGGTGCACAAAATCAGCGGCGGGGTCAAATGCTGCAGCCATGTCGAGTTCAAAGGTTTGGGTGGGCGCCGTAAGGGTTGCCTCGCCCGACTTGTAATAATCGAGGGCGCGATGTGCGAGCAGGTCAAACAGGGTAGGGCGCAGGTTGCGGGCGTTTCCTTTGATGATGATGGCATCCCAATTGCTCAAAGATGTACGCTGAAGCAAGCTGACATCAGCCAGCGATTGTTCAAAATGGTCAATCACTCGCTCGTGCAATTGCTCTTCTGTCCAGGTGCCAATATCAACGCCCGGTTGACTGCTGGTAGCGGTTCGGTTGTAAAGTTGCCAGCGATTGTACTGATAATACATGCGATATTGCTGAGCAATGATGCTATGTATGATGGCCCGGCTGGCACCTGCCTTGCCGGAAAGTTCTTTTTCCCAATCCCTGATACTCTGTTTCTGATTTTCCTCTCTTGTTTCAGACTGGAGGCTGGTTAGATAAATAAGCGACTTGATTTGCTGGTCTTCCTGTTTCCTGCTCTTAGCCAGCGCATATATTTTTTTTACTTCTGCAATGGCTGATTGCGGTAATTGCTTTTTAACAAACTCTTCTACTTTCTTCCATTCTTTTTCGTAGGCGTTGGCGGGTGCCTGGGCTGAGTTATCCATAGTAATAAACAGGCTTAAAATGAGTAAGGCCAGTGCCAGCGGGGCTTTGCGCATATCGACTAAGGTTTATAGAGTACAAGTTAACGAAAAATATACCGCCCATGAGATGCGCTGCTATCGGGAATTGCATAACGGGGCTAGCGTCTTTTGCGGATTGGCGAATTTGGTAGTTCTCATATTTTGTATCCGGGGAAGTTGCAGTTAACACGCCAACCATGTAGTTGAGTTGCATAGACAGGTGCGAAATTGATAGGTTTAATGGGCTTGTTATTATGCGTTTTCTTTAACCAAAACCTGTTTTCCTTTAACGTTTTGTTCGTTGATTTTCGGCACGATGGCATGTGCTTTGGATGGATAGATACAGATTCATTTTTGAATCCAATCTTTAAAACGACAGGTTATGAAAACAATCTTTACACTCTTTGTATCTATGTTGATGAGCGTCTCGCTGTTTGCCGGCGACAATCGGGGGAAAAGTTCGTTGCTAATTAAATCTCTCGACAATGCTGACATCCGTGTTGTTTTAGACGGCAAGCGTTTTGAGCCTAACGACAACGCGCTTTTCATCAGCAATCTCGACGCTGGTCGTCATACTATTAAAGTGTACCGGGAATCCCGGGGAGGTTTCTTTCAAATAGTGGGCAAGCGTTACGAACTTGTTTATAACACCCAGGTGACGCTCAAAAACAGGAGCCAGCTTCTGATTCAGATCGAACGAAACGGTGTAATCACTGTAAGGGAGAATCGCACACAGCCTAATCGTGGCCGTAACAATGACCGCGATAGACGTGAATACGATTTTGACCGCGATGGTGTGTATGGAGACTACGATCGATACATGGCACCTTCAATGAGTCAGTCAGAATTTCAGCGGGTGCTTAGTAATATTGACCGCGAATGGCTGGAGAGTAACAAGATCAAATCGGCCAGCCAGGTAGTACGCACTGAGCGCCTCAGCACCGATCAGGTGAAAGAAATCATGCGGCTGTTTCGTTTCGAAAATAACCGCCTGGAGGTTGCCAAGCTGGCTTATGCCAACACGGTTGACAAATGGAACTTTCATGAAGTGAATACCCTATTTAGCTATAGCAGTAGCCGGGTAGAGTTGGAACGTTATATCAGACGTTAACCAGGCAGCAAGAAAAAAGGCGAGCTTCAGCTCGCCTTTTTTTTATTTCAAAACTTCTTTCATTTTTTTACCGATATCAGCCGGACTGCTGACTACGTGTATGCCGCATTCAGCCATGATTTTCATTTTCGCTTCGGCTGTATCGTCGGCACCACCCACGATAGCGCCTGCATGGCCCATGCGGCGACCGGGAGGCGCGGTTTGGCCGGCGATGAATCCAACTACCGGCTTTTTATTTCCCGAAGCTTTGATCCAGTTGGCTGCTTCGGCTTCCATGCCGCCGCCAATTTCACCGATCATTACAATGGCATCGGTATCGGGATCCTGCATAAACAATTCAACGGCTTCTTTGGTAGTGGTTCCAATAATAGGGTCGCCACCTATACCAACTGCAGTAGAAATGCCGAGACCTGCTTTGGCTACCTGGTCGGCAGCTTCATAGGTGAGGGTGCCCGATTTTGAAACTATACCTACACGACCTGATTTAAATACGAATCCGGGCATGATACCCACTTTAGCTTCACCTGCCGTAATCACTCCAGGGCAGTTAGGGCCAATCAGGCGGGTAGAACGACCCTGTAAGAAATTCTTCACCCGCACCATATCCTGAACCGGAATACCTTCGGTAATACATACCACCAGCGCAATGCCGGCGTCGGCCGATTCCATGATGGCATCAGCGGCAAAAGCCGGGGGCACAAAAATGATACTAACGTTGGCTCCTGTGGCTTTCACACAATCTGCAACTGTGTTAAAAACAGGCCGGTCGAGATGGGTGCTGCCACCCTTACCGGGTGTTACACCGCCAACCACCTGGGTGCCATATTCGATCATCTGAGAGGCATGAAAAGTACCTTCAGTACCGGTAAAACCCTGTACCAAAACTTTCGAATTATTGTTTACCAGGATGCTCATTGGAAGGGGAGAATTTGGTTTTTTGTGCCGCAAAAATAGGGAGAAATGGGCAATTCTATGTGCAAATGTGCAAATGTGGAAATGTGCAAATGAAGTTGCTGAATTTGCACATTTCCACATTTGCACATTTCCACACTACTCCCTCCGTTCTCCTCTTCTTTCCTCCATCATCCGCATTTCCTTTGCATCGCGCAGGAACTCGGAGGCAAAGATGAATTCGTTAAGGCGTTGATTTTTGCTGAAGATGATTTCTTTTTTATTGCCTTCCCATTCTTTGTTGCCCTGATACATGTACAAGATATAGTTTCCGATTTCCATCAGACTGTTCATGTCGTGGGTATTGATCACCGTTGTGATGTTGTATTCAACGGTAATCTCCTGAATCAGATGGTCGATTACTAATGAGGTTTGGGGGTCGAGTCCGGAATTGGGCTCATCGCAAAAGAGGTATTTAGGATTCAATACAATTGCACGCGCCAGTGCTACCCTTTTTTTCATTCCTCCACTAAGTTCAGAGGGAAATTTCTTGTTGGCATCGGTCAGTCGCACACGAGCCAACACTTCGTTCACACGTTTCAACTTACTGGCAGGGCTGTCGCCGGTAAACATGTCGAGCGGAAACATTACGTTTTGCTCAACCGTGAGACTGTCGAACAGTGCCGACCCCTGGAATAGCATTCCAATTTCTTTGCGAATATTCGAGCGGTCCTGATTACTCATCGACAAAAAATCCTGACCGTTGTAAATGATCTCGCCCTCGTCGGGTACAAACAGACCAACCATGCATTTCATCAACACCGTTTTTCCGCTGCCACTGGAACCGATGATCAGATTGCACTGACCAGCTTTCATGGTGGCACTCACATTGTTGATTACCGTTTTATCGCCAAAGCTTTTTTTAATGTTTCTTAGTTCGATCATAAATCCATCGGGTTAACAAAGTACCGCTTATCAAAAACCAGCCATACAGCGTGAAAAGTCGCACATAAAATAACAGGTTGGATCCACGCTGCGGGTCGTAGGTGTCGTGCCAGGATATAGGATAAAGATACCGCTTTATTTTTTGAAGGGGTTGGTAGGCATCGGGCTTATGCAGAGTATGGTAGTATAGCAGCCGGGGATGTTCATTGAGATATGGTTCATGAATACTGCTATCGAGGTTCTGCCATTGCCATTGATTGCTACCTGTTGGTTTAAGCATTTCCAGTTCGGATATCCGGCCGGCCAGTTTAAAATCGAGTAGATCGGCGGCATTCAACCATTTCCCCGATCGATCGCGAAAGGCAAGTATGCCATGCATATAATCGCTAAGTACCCACTGATTCAGTCCAGGGACAAAAGTTTCATTCCATACATGCTGGTCTGACCCATCGTGTAAGCCAATGTAACGGCAGAGTAGTTGCTGCTGACTTTGAAACATCAATCCGAAAATGGCGAAGTTGCCACACCACAGCGGCCGCGTAGAGTCGGCGTCGGCCGTTTTGAACTGATCAATAAATTCCATTCTGGCGAGGTTCGTGTCGGGCTCGCTACGAGGATTGTTTTTCAGGGAATTCACGATCCATGCGCCCGTGCGGAGGAAGCGTTGATCGGCGGCCAGGTTGATGTCGGCGTTTACCTGAAGCTGCAGTAAGTTGTGGGCTTCTGACAGGTCTTGTTCGGAAAACACCGATTGTTGTCTCTTCCAGAAAGCGGGCCCCTGGGCATTTGCAGGTTGTTGCTCGTACAACTCGTTATAGCCGCGGTACGACACATAAACTGCTCCCGGTATAATGCCAGCTGCAAATGCAGCAAACAATAAACCAAGCCCCAGCCATACCCCAAGTAATAGGCGGTTTTTCTGAAGAAATGAACTAGCCATCAGAGCAGGAGGGCTGAGAGTAAATAGTCGGCAAACAATAGCATGATGCAACTTACCACTACGGCTTTAGTACTGGCCCTTCCAATTTCAAGGGCACCACCTTTTACATAATACCCATAAAATGCGGGAATGCTACAAATAATAAAGGCAAACGTGTATGATTTGGCCAATGCAAACGTGACATTGTAGGGAACAAAGTTTTCATGCAGACCTTTATCGAACATGTCGGTGGATAGTATATTAGCCATTTCGCCTGCGAGTCGACCACCCCAGATACCCAATACCATCGCAATCACTACCAGCAGCGGAATCATTAACAGCCCTGCGGCGATTTTAGGAAGTATCAAATAAGTTTTGGTATTGATACCCATAATTTCGAGCGCATCTATTTGTTCGCTAACCCTCATATTACCCAGTTCACTGGCAATTTTACTGCCCACCACACCCGCCAGCACGATACAGGTGAGGGTGGGAGCAAATTCCAGAATCACCGTATCGCGTACAATTTGTGCGATCGTTGATTTAGGAATCAGTGGGGTGAGTAACTGGTAAGCTGTTTGGAGGGTGGAAACCGCACCAATAAATACCGAAATAATTGCAACAATTCCCAGCGAGCCAATGCCAATTTCTGAGCACTGGTGCATAAACTCCTTCCAGTACATTCTCCCATTCTCGGGACGGGAAAACATGCCTTTCAGCATCAACAGAAACCGGCCTATATCTCGCAAAATTGTCATGGGTATGGTTTTACAAGTCTTTACTTACTTTTTTAAACCTTTTCCACCAGGCAGAACGTTTTACAATTTCTTCAGTGGGGGCATGTTTACATTTGATTTGTGCGTCGAGCACAGTGATCAGGGCCATGTTCACAATGCTGCGAACAGAGCTACCAAGTTGCAAGATGTGTACCGGTTTTTTCAAGCCAAGCAATACAGGGCCGATTGCATCAGCATCACCCAGTTCTTTCATCAGGTTGTAGGCGATATTGCCCGCTGCCAGGTTGGGAAAAACAAGGGTGTTTACCTCTTTGTCGACCAGTTCGGAGAAGGGGTAGTTTTCTTTGAGCAATTCTTTGTTGAACGCCACATTGGCCTGCATTTCCCCGTCCACAATCAGAGAGGGCATTTTTTCCTTCACTATGCGGCGTGCTTCCGACACCAGCCTTGCTTCGGGGGAGTCGCTGCTGCCAAAATTGGAATAGCTGAGCATGGCAATGCGGGGAACGATATTGAAATGGCGAACCTCCTTGGCAACCTGCAAGGTGATTTCAGCCAGTTCCTCGGCGCTGGGGTTGAAATTGACTGTTGTGTCGGCCAGAAAAAGCGGGCCTCGTTTGGTGAGCATGATATACATGCCCGCGATTTTTTTCACACCCTCCTCTGTACCAATTGTCTGCAACGCCGGTCTAATGGTGTCGGGATAGTTTTTGGTAAGACCGGAGATCATCGCATCAGCGTCGCCGCATTCCACCATCATGCAGCCAAAATAGTTACGGTCGCGCATGATCTTTTTAGCTTCGTATGCATTGAAGCCCCTGCGGTTTCGCTTGCGGAAAAATATTTCTGAATATGCTGCTCTTCTTTCCTCAGTGCTTTCGTGTCGCGGGTCAAATATGGGCAGGCCTTCGATGTCGATGCCATTGCTGGCAGCGATCTGCCTGATTTTAACTTCGTCGCCCAGCAAAATGGGATAACCAATACCCTCATCGTGTACGATCTGTGCGGCTTTAAGTATTTTAATGTTGTCGGCCTCAGCAAACACAATCCGCTTTGGATCGCGACGAGCTTTGTTACCTATAACTCGCATCACCTGATTGTCGAGACCAAGACGGCTGTTAAGGTCGGCCTCGTATGCTTCAAAATCAGTAATGGGGAATTGTGCAACACCGCTCTCTATTGCGGCTTTGGCCACGGCGGGTGCTACAGTAGCCAGTAGGCGTGGGTCGAGCGGTTTTGGAATGATATAGGTTGGCCCAAACGACATATTCTTCTCATTGTAGGCCATAGTAACAATATCTGGTACCGGCCATTTGGTCATTTCGGCCAGGGCTTTTACAGCGGCCATTTTCATGGCTTCATTTATTTGAGTAGCGCGTACATCCAGTGCGCCCCGGAAAATGTAGGGGAAACCCAAAACGTTGTTCACCTGATTGGGATAGTCGCTTCGTCCAGTTGCCATGATCACGTCTCTCCGCGCCGCGGTGGCTTCCTCCCAGGTAATTTCCGGATCGGGATTGGCCATAGCAAAAACGATGGGGTTTTTGGCCATGGCCTTCACCATATCGGCTGTAACGGTATTGCCGGCACTAAGACCAATAAACACGTCGGCGTCTTTCATCGCCTGCTCAAGCGTAAGCTCCGACTTGGATACTGCAAATTTCTCCTTAATCTCGTCAAGATCGTTGCGCCCTTTATGAATGACGCCCTTTCTATCAAAAAGCGTAAAGTTTTCATATCGTGCACCCAGTTCTACATATAACTGGATGCAGGCCATGGCAGCCGCACCGGCACCATTGACCACGTATCGTACCCGGTCGATCTTTTTCTTTTGCAGCTCAAGCGCATTCAACAGCGCCGCCGCGCTAATGATGGCCGTGCCGTGTTGATCATCGTGCATGACCGGTATCTTCAACTGTTCCTTCAGTTTCTTTTCAATGTAGAAACATTCCGGAGCTTTGATGTCCTCCAGATTGATGCCACCGAAAGTGGGCTCCAATGCCCGCACAATCTCTACAAACTTCTCTGGATCTTTTTCGTTGATCTCAATATCGAACACATCTATATCGGCAAATATTTTGAATAGAACCCCCTTGCCTTCCATCACCGGTTTGCCGGCTTCGGGCCCGATATCGCCCAGGCCTAATACAGCAGTTCCATTGCTTATTACAGCCACGAGGTTGCCTTTGGCGGTATACTTATAAACGTTTTCGCGATTAGCCGCAATTTCTTTACAGGGTTCTGCTACTCCTGGTGAATAAGCCAGCGACAAATCGCGTTGAGTTTTGGCTTCCTTGGTCGGTACTACTTCTATTTTTCCAGGTCTTCCTTTCGCGTGATATTCGAGTGCTTGTTGCTTTCGCAGGTCGCTTTTCATATTTTCTTTTTAAATATCCTGTAACCCATAGGGTTGCGCTACCACCTAGCTAAGGGGCGCAAGGTACAAAATAAATAATCCCTGCTCTTTTTTGCCGTTTGTCCTACAAATTTTGTGGTATGAGTTGTTTTTAGCAATTTCGTTTTCCAACTCTTCAACCTGCCGGCTGCTGTCGGCATTCCGATTTTTCTTTTTATTTTTTACTTTTTAATCGTTTCGCTGCATGACAAATGAACCCGTCATTCGAACTGAGGGCCTGCATTACGCCTATCAGCCAGGAGTGCCCACGCTAAAGGACGTTAACATTGAAGTGCCCCGAGGCAGCGTGTATGGTTTTTTAGGACCCAACGGTGCCGGCAAAACCACCACCCTGCGTCTTTTGCTTGGATTGCTTCGTAACCAGAAAGGGCGGCTATCGGTATTTGGACAGAATTTTGAAAACAACCGTCTTCCAATACTGCGCCGGATAGGGTCACTGATCGAACAGCCATCTTTGTACGGCCACCTGAGCGCCCGCGAAAACCTTGAGATATATCGCCAGCTCTACAAAGCATCTACCCAAAGGGTGGAGCAGGTATTGCAGTTGGTAAAACTGGAAAAGACCGGGCGCAAGAAGGCCCGACAGTTCTCATTGGGTATGAAACAACGGCTCTCAATAGCCATTGCGCTGCTACACGAACCTGAGTTACTAATCCTCGACGAACCAACCAATGGGCTGGACCCAAATGGAATAATTGAAACCCGCGAATTGATTGCCAAACTCAACCGCGAACTCGGCACCACCGTATTGGTGTCAAGTCATATTCTCAATGAAGTGGAAAGAATGGCCACACATGTGGGAATTATTCATCATGGAAAAATGTTGTTTCAGGGAACATTGTCTGAGTTGCAACAGATGAAGACCAGAGAAACTTCATTGGAAATTGAAACAAGCGACAATATAAAGGCGCAACAATTACTTGCTGAATATGCTGGTAGCGAAATTAAAAATGGTTTGCTGCAATTGCCTTATCAAAATCGGGAGCAGGCGGCTGCCATCAACCGTCGATTGGTAGAATCGGGGCTACAGGTTTATTCTCTGCATGCCTCTCAAAGCGACCTCGAACAATTATTTATTGACATTACTTCTAATTCTGCTTCATGAGCCTTTTTATATCTGTACGAACCGATTTGATTAAACTGCGCCGGAGCGCTGCTCTTTGGCTTTCTGTACTGGGAGCCGGTATGATTCCTTTTATCTTTTTGCTGGGCATGCTGTTCAAGCCTAATGGCTTTGCCAATCGTTACCAGGACCACGCGTGGGAGGGGCACCTTAGTCAGGGATGGCAGGCCTTTGCCAGCTTCCTGCTGCCGATGTTTGTTATTCTGATCAGTAGCCTGGTTACACAAATCGAGTATAAGAACAATACCTGGAAACAAGTCTTTGCTTCCCCACAAACTTTGTCTTCTATCTTTCTCGCGAAGTACATCTGTATCGGCCTGATGGTGGTATTGTTGATTATTCTTTTTAACATTTTTCTGCTGGGTGCAGGCTGGCTGGCCGGCCTGGTACATCCGCAAATACTTTTTGCCAAATCCTATCTGCCCTGGAACTGGCTTCTGGTAACCACGGGAAAAGCCCTGCTGGCGCTGCTGGCCATCGTTAGTATTCAATACTGGTTCAGTCTTCGTTTCCGCAATTTCATTGTAGCTATTGGCCTCGGACTGGGCCTTCTGATCATTTCGATGGTGGCAATGAACTGGGAACATGTTGATAAAATACCCTATGCGTTTCCTTTCCTGGCTTTTGGCAATAGCGTGGCCGAGCTGACTGGAGGTGAGGCGGCCAGCGCGAACTTTTTGTGGTATTCACTCGTATATTTTGTTGGGTTCACGCTGTTGGCATTTTTAGATATGCGTTTCCGCAAAGAACGGGGCTGATGTGATTGGCAGGCGGGCAGTATTGAATCAAAATCTTAAATTTATCATCGGTTTCAATTTTTGATACTGTTCAAACGTTCATGAAAAAATCAGTCACATGAGATGGATGTTGCTTTCCGCATTTTCGGTAATGCTTTTGCTGGGTGCGTGTAGAAAATCGGATGACGGTGGTGGCGGACCCGACGACACCCAGGCTGACCTGATAAAGGATACGAGCATTGCGTATGCCCGCGACATTTATTTATGGTACAATCAGATCCCCTCGAGTTTTAAGGCCAGAAATTATGCTGATCCCAATGCAATAATGGAAGCTATTCGGCAGTACAGCAACGAACCGGGTTTTTCGGCACCGGTGGATCGCTGGAGCTTTGCCGTTAAGCAGTCTGATTGGGATAATGTAAGCGGTGGTATTGCTACCGATTTTGGGTTGAACATATTTTTCCGCGCGGAAGGCGATCTAAGGGTACGCACGGTAGAGCCTGCATCGTCCGCTGGTCAGGCCGGTGTACGGCGTGGCTGGCGTATCACAAAAATCAATGGCAACTCGAATATTACAACCGGGAATGCCAATTTCATTGTCAATGCGGTTTATGCATCAAACAGTGTAAATATCACCTTTCAAAAGCCCGATGGTAACAGTACGGATCTGAATCTGACTGCGACCGTTTATCAGGACGTGCCGGTTGCTCTGGATACGGTTTATGATTTGGGTAGCCGGAAAGCAGGCTACATGGTTTATCATTCTTTTTTAGGTGACTCTGCAGCCACTGTAAACGCATTCGCCAATGCGTTCAATCTGTTTATGTCGGAAAATGTGAACGATGTGATTATCGACCTTCGCTACAATGGCGGTGGTTTCGTAACCTATCAGCGCGAATTGGCGAATTATCTGGTAACCACAGCTGGTAACGGTGGGTTGATGATGAAGCAGGAGTTCAACAACAAGTATGCGCAGTACAATAGCAGTATCAATTTTGCCAAAAAAGGCACACTCAACCTGCCGCGAGTATTTTTTATTGTGAGCGAGAATACGGCATCGGCGAGTGAATTGCTGATCAACAATCTGAGTCCTTATATGGAAGTGATTTTGGTGGGACCCGATGCTACTTATGGCAAGCCTGTTGGGTATTTTGATATACCTGTGGGCGACTGGTATATTTTTCCGGTGTCGTCAAGAACTACAAATAAAAACGGGCAGGGTAATTATTTTAATGGCTTTGAACCCGATAATCTGGTGGCCGATGGCCTCGATAAAGACTTTGGCGATGTGAGCGAGTCCTGTCTGGCAAGCGTGCTAAAATTCATCAGTACCGGGGCCTTCCGGGGAATGGTTGTAGAAACGCAGGATTTGCCCGCCACCGAAGTGTTACGAGCCAATGAGCTGATTGGCGAACGGGCCTTCAAAGGAATGATCAGCCGGCCTCCGGTGAAATAGCATTTACAGTTAGCGTACGGCAGTGGCTCCCAACCAGGCCATGAGGCCCATGCCAATTTCAATGGCGTTTTCGTCAATATTGAAACGGGGTGTATGTACGCCGTGGGTGATGCCTTTTGTCTTGTTCATCACACCCAGGCGAAAAAAGCAACCTGCGATCTTTTGGGAGTAATAACCGAAATCTTCGGCCCCCATCCGCATTTCTGTTTCTTCTACGTGCTCAGTGCCCAGGTATTTGCCTGCCAGTGCACGCGCGGTTTCATAAAGTTGCTCGTTGTTGTATACAGAAGGGTAGCCAATATCAATGTGCAAATCCAAAATGCCGCCCATACCTTCAACGATGCCGGTAGCAGTCTGTCTTATGATCTGGTGAGCCTTAAATCGCCATTCTTCATCCATGGCGCGAAAAGTGCCTTTCAATTTTACGTCGTCCGGAATAATATTGGTGGTAGTGCCGGCATTGAAGGCCGTAATGGATAGTACGGTCGGGTTAAAGGGATTGTTGTGCCGGCTCACCAGCTGTTGCAAAGCGATAATCAATTGCGAAGCGATCAGAATGGGATCGATGCACAAGTGGGGCGAAGCCGCGTGACCTCCCTTTCCTTTAATGGTAAAATACAATTCGTCTGCGCTGGCCATTACTTTACCAGGCCGAAAACTTACCTGACCTATCGGCAAGCCCGGGTGAACATGCAAACCAAAAATGGCTGATGGAGCCGGGTTTTCTAATACGCCATCTCGAATCATCAGACTGGCACCGCCAGGATTTTTTTCTTCACCTGGTTGGAAGATGAGTTTGACTGTTCCGCTCCATAGCTGCCGGGTTTGTTGCAGTATATGTGCCGCGCCCAACAGACAGGTAGTGTGAACATCATGCCCGCAGGCATGCATCACTCCCGGATTGGTACTTTTATAAGGTATTTCGTTTTCTTCCTGAATAGGGAGCGCGTCCATATCCGCCCTCAGTGCCACGATCCGGCTTTTCGGATCCAGGCCCTCGATCAATCCAACCACCCCGGTATCTGCCAACACCTGAAAAGGGATGCCATATTCAGTGAGTTTGCTTTGAACGAATTTGCTGGTTTCAAACTCCTGATAGCTAAGCTCCGGGTTGGCATGCAGGTGCCTGCGGATTGCAATGCAATCAGGGGCATATTCCCGGGCCAACGACTTTATCTGGTCAATCATTATGCGAAAATAAGAAAGCGCCGTTCAAATGGCGCCTTCGGCAAATGTGGAAATGGCGCCTTCGGCGAATGTGCAAATGTGCAAATGTGAAAATGTGAAAGTGTGCAAATTGCCAAATTGACCATTTGCACATTTCCACATTTGCACATTTCCGCATTTGTCAGAGCATTTCCTCCCCGGATCCGGGTTTCATTTCAATGACGTCGCTGATTACGTATACTCCTTTTGGGAAATACAGGTTCAGGCGGGTCTGATAGGACTCAGCTTCCTTTCGGTCTTTGAAATTGCCACATTTCAATTTATAAAAAGGAGTTTGATGCCAGAGGTAGGCTTTTAATTCGGGGAAATTGGCGTAGATCGTGGTCTTTGCCGACAGTGCCTCCTCGCGGCTGCTGGTGCTGATGATCATGATACGAAAACCCTTGGCCGTGCGCCGGGCGTTGCGGCTGGTTTCTTCGTTGATCTGGGCCTGTTTGGCCATCAACAGGTCGATACGGGAATCTTTGTGTACCTGCACCGATGACTGTGCACTATCGTACACATTCGTTGCTGTAGTTTGAGCAGCTAATAGAGAAGAGGCAAACACAGTGAGTAGTGAAAAAAGAAGTTTCATCTCTGGTTCCTTTTAATATGGTTCGTTGGCCCGCATTTACCCTCGAAAGATGTATTAGCGGCGTTTATCGTTGCATGGGCAGTAGTTGCAAATACAATACCAAGCCGGCCTGCTCAGAGAAAAATTCAGCTTTTTGTTAGTACCCGCTCCCTGAGCCCGCTATATTTTCAATTGGGTGCCAGGTGGTCTTCAGTTCCTGACAATCCAGGATCAGATAGGGCGATTCACTTTTGCTATCCTGCCATTGCAAATGATCGTAAAAATGAACTCGCTTGAGGTTTGCCGACGCTTTTTCGCGGAGCATCTGTTTGCCGGCTCCATCTTTTTCTGCAAATAGAAGGGCATTCACATCCATATGCTCTGCCATCCATGGAAGCAACTCAGCAGGCTTGCCAGTGAGTATATTAACTACTCCTGCCGGCAGATCTGAAGAATGAAGTGCCTCGGCAAAGGTGACAGCCGCAAGCGGTTTGGTTTCGCTTGCTACAATAATGCAGGTGTTGCCGCCGGCGATAACAGGTGCCATAAGCGAGACCAGCCCCAGCAGCGCAGTTGATTGTGGCGCTACAATTGCAACTACACCCATCGGCTCCGGAACAGAAAAATTAAAATGAGAGCTGGCTACCGGGTTCACCGAGCTAAACAGGGCGGCGTATTTATCGCACCATCCTGCATAATAAACCAGCCGATCGATGCAGGCGTTTAGTTCGTTGTCAGCTTCGACCCCAGTGGCATCCATACTCATCAGTTCTTCACGAAACTGCGATTTACGTCCTTCCAGCATTTCGGCCATTCGATAAAGTATCTGGCTTCGGTTAAAAGCTGAGCGGCTGCTCCAGCCACCGAAAGCGCCACGTGCGGCTACTACTGCTTCGCGAAAATCTTTACGCGAGCTTAGGCAAACGTTGGCAAGTTTTTCTCCCTTTTTGTTTACCGGCGAATAGTATCGTCCTGATTCAGTTCGGGGAAACTGACCATTGATATAGATCTTATATGTTTTCAGTATTGAAATCCTTTCCATTTTTTTCTCGGCCATAGTGTTACTTTTTCGGTTCTTTATAATGGTGAAAGATCCACATAGGGCATAAGTCCGTGCAAACCTCCTTCGCGTCCATAACCGCTTTCCTTGTATCCGCCAAAAGGAGAGCTGGGATCAAATTTGTTGAATGTATTTGCCCACACCACTCCGGTACGCATACGACGGGTCATGTTGAAAATTTTCGATCCCTTGTCAGTCCACACTCCGGCACTGAGTCCGTAGGGTGAGTTATTGGCTTTTTCAATCACTTCATCTTCTGTCCGGAAGGTTAAAATTGCCAGTACGGGACCAAAAATTTCTTCCTGTGCAATTCGATTGCTTTGGGCAACATTGGTAAATAGGGTGGGGCGGCAGTAAAATCCCTTGCGTGGTAGCTGACAGGAACTCTGATACATTTCAGCCCCTTCTTTCTTACCAATTGCTAAATAGCGCTGAATGGTATCCAGTTGCTGGCGACTGTTGATGGCGCCGATATCAGTGTTTTTATCCAGGGGATCACCCACTATGAGGGTTTCCATCCGATCTTTCAACTTGCGAATAACCTGCCGGGCAACTGATTCCTGCACATACAGACGTGAGCCAGCGCAGCAAACATGACCCTGATTGAAGAAGATGCCATTCACAACCCCTTCCACCGCCTGATCGAGTGGAGCATCTTCGAATATGATATTAGCTGCTTTACCGCCCAACTCCAGGGTTGCTTTTTTGCTCGTGCCGGCTATTGCTTTTTGTATAAGCTTGCCTACTTCGGTTGAGCCTGTAAAGGCAATTTTGTCAATTCCCGGATGTTTTACAAGCGCTGCGCCCGTTGCTCCCGCACCGGTGATGATGTTGACGACACCTGGCGGCAGATCTGCTTCCTGAATTATTTCGGCGAGTTTGAGTGCTGTGAGGGGTGTGGTCTCGGCGGGTTTTAGCACCACTGTATTCCCGGTTGCCAGTGCCGGCGCAATTTTCCAGGCTGCCATCAGCAGCGGAAAATTCCAGGGAATAATCTGTCCGGCCACGCCAAGAGAGCGGCATTGCCGGTTGGGAAAAGCATATTCGAGTTTGTCGGCCCAGCCAGCGTAATAAAAAAAATGGTTTGCTGCGGTCGGCACATCAAAATCGCGACTTTCACGAATTGGCTTTCCGCCATCCATGCTTTCGATGATCGCAAACTCTCTTGCTTTCTCCTGTAACATTCTTGCAATCCGAAAGATGTATTTAGCTCTTTCGCGGGCCGGCATTTTACCCCAAACACCATCATAGGCTTTTCTGGCGGCCTTTACGGCTTTGTCAACATCAGCTTCTGAAGCGTCGGCCACTGATGAGAGGCGGGCTTCGGTCGCAGGGTTGATCGTATCAAAATATTGGCCCGACGAAGGTGCCTGCCATTTTCCATCGATATAGAAGTTGTACTGCTCATCGATTTTTGCGGCTGAAGTTGACTCCGGCGCGGGGGCATAACTCCAGTCGGTATCGAATTGAAGTTTGACCGTATTCGAATTCTTTTTCTTTTTTCCGGCAGGTGCTGCCATAGCAAGTTGTTTTGAATTAACCCAATCTGAGTTTATATAATCAATCTACTGAAAAATAAGCAGCCGACTGGTAGGCCCCCGTTTCTTCTTTCATCAATTGCATCAGTACATCGTTGGCCAGGCTGCTTGCGCCAAATCGAAACCAGCGATTGTTGAGCCAGGCGTCGCCCAGTATTTCTTTTACCATCACCAGGTAATGCAATGCCAGTTTTGATTTGGAAATTCCTCCGGCTGGTTTCATCCCAACCATTTTTCCTGTGTTGTAGTAAAAGTCGCGAATAGCCTCAAGCATCACGAGCGTGACGGGCAGGGTAGCGGCAGGCTGTATTTTGCCCGTTGAGGTTTTGATGAAATCCGCGCCCGCATGCATTGCTATATCACTTGCGCGCCGCACTTTGTCGTAACTGCCCAATTCACCCGTTTCTAAAATCACTTTCAGCCTCGCTTCACCACAGGCTTCTTTGATAGCTGCTATTTCGTCGAAAACAAAATTGTATTCGCCTTCATGAAATTTTCCGCGACTGATGACCATATCAATTTCGTCTGCTCCTTCGGCAACAGCAAATCGGGTATCACGAATTTTCACATCTCTTGGTGCCTGTCCACTGGGAAAGGCGGTAGCTACAGCAGCAATCCGGATGCCGGAGTTGCCCAATGCTTCACGGGCAGTACTAACCATGCTGGGATAAACGCAAACTGCCGCAACTGTTGGTAAACCCGGCAACGCATCGTGCAGGTGGCGTGCCTTGTAGCAGAGTTGCTTTACTTTTCCTTTAGTGTCCTTGCCTTCAAGAGTTGTTAAGTCGATCATGTTTAACACCAGCTTCAGCCC
Source organism: Chitinophagaceae bacterium (assembly GCA_046297935.1). Taxonomy (GTDB): domain Bacteria; phylum Bacteroidota; class Bacteroidia; order Chitinophagales; family Chitinophagaceae; genus CAYMZZ01. The sequence goes on along the minus strand of JBKBHA010000010.1, from coordinate 78,638 downwards.
GTTCTGCTTCGATTCTTTTTTAATACTTCTGGTAGAAATCCGGGCGGCCCGTTCCTCTATGCCGGTCTGATCAACAGCCGGGCTTTGAGCAAAGGATTGTTGAAATACTGGACGTTGATATGATTTGGCGGCCTTCGCCATAAGAAAACGTTTAGGTAGTCAAAGGTAACGCAAAGTGCCGTGGGCAATGTGCAAATGTGGAAATGGCGCCTTCGGCGAATGTGAAAATGTGCAAATGTGGAAATGTGCAAACGGTCAATTTCGTTATCTGTGCATTTTCCATTTGTCGGATTTTTCTCAGGCCTGCACAAATTACCAAATTATCCATATGCATACCTGCCTGCCGTCAGGTTTCCACATTTCCACATTTCCACATTTGCACATTTGCACATTTGCACATTCGCCAAAGGCGATATCTCCTTTTTCCCTTAAATTCGGCTTCCTTATCCGCCACAAGGTTTCGACGAAAAAATCTTCTAATATCAAAAATCACTTCAAGAATGAGAAAACCAAAACTCCTGCGACAGCTGCTGGCTGGCCTTGCCCTTATGGGTATGATGCCACTGGCCGCACAGGTTACTTTTCCCGAAAACGGAATTGCCGATCCGCGGCATGGGCATTACGCCTTTACACATGCCACCATCTATAAAGATGGCATTAACGCGATACAGGATGCGACCCTGGTTGTGAAAGATGGAAAAATAGTTTCAGTAGGAGCCGGAATAAAGGTGCCTGCCGGTGCAGTGGAGATTGATTGTAAGGGTAAGTCCATTTATCCCTCATTCATTGATATTTACACCGACTACGGAATCGGTGGTAGCCAGCCACAGGCCGGCGGGGGTGGATTCAGTTTTGGCCAGCAACCCCAACTGAATTCTAATGAAAAAGGTCCCTCTGGCTGGAACCAGGCATTACGCTCCGATGTAGATGCCTATCGCAATTTTTCAACTGATGATGCCAAGGCAAAGCCGTTGCGTGAAGCGGGCTTTGGTACCGTTCTCACGCATGTGAAAGATGGTATTGCGCGCGGCACCGGCACGGTGGTGACGCTGGCCGACAATAACGAAAACCTCGTTATTGTTCGGGACCGTGCTTCAGCTCATTATTCCTTCAGCCGCGGCACCAGTCGACAAAGCTACCCAAGCAGCATGATGGGTACAATAGCACTTTTGCGCCAGACATTTCTGGATGCCCGCTGGTATAAAACAAAACCAGCCAAAGAAGGCGTGAACCTTACGCTACAGGCCTGGAATGATAATCTGGCGCTGCCTCAGATTTTTGAAGCAGGCAACAAATGGAATAATCTGCGTGCTGACCGTATTGGCGACGAGTTTGGAGTACAGTTTATTATCAAGGCTGGTCAGGATGAATATCAGCGTATTTCCGAAATGAAGAACACCCAGGCCAGTTTTATTTTGCCGCTTAACTACCCGCAGGCAATGGACGTAGAGGATCCCGAGGCTGCCCGTTTCGTTTCTTTGGAGGATATGAAGCACTGGGAAATGGCACCTATGAACGCCGTTGCTTTTGAAAAAGCGGGCATTCCTTTTTGCCTCACCACCGCCGATCTGCGCTCACCCAGTCAATTCTGGCCAAATCTTCGCAAGGCGATGGACTTTGGACTTTCTGAGCAAAAGGCCATGGAAGCTCTTACTAAGACACCAGCGCAATTGCTGGGTGTGTACGATGTAGTAGGTAGCCTGGATGCGGGCAAGTTTGCGAATTTCCTAATTACTTCGGGACCCATCTTCGGCGAAAAGACGAGCATAATTGCCAACTGGATTCAAGGTATCAAATATGATGTGAAAGATGATCCGTCCGCTTTTGCCGGAGTGTATGATCTGGTGGTCAACACTCCATCAGGTAAGGAAAAATATTCGCTCGAAGTGAAATCAGCCAATTCAGCCAACCTGGTTGGAACGGACACGATGCAGGTTAGATTCACACATGACGGAAAACTGGTTAAAATCAGTTATGCACCAGCGGCACGTCGTCGGGCTGGCGCTGCTCCCGGTGGCATGCGCCCCGGTATGGGTCGCGGCGAAGCTGCCTTGCCGGCTACAGCGGTTCGCCTTTCTGGAATGCAAAATGGGAAGGATTTTAATGGTACTGGTGTAGACTCGTCCGGGAACACGCTTAGCTGGTCGGCTAAATATATAAAAGCGGTAGAACCAGCAGTGGACAGTGTTCGTAAAAAACCAGTGCCCGAAACCGGCTCAGTTGTTTATCCATTTATGGCTTTTGGATGGGATGCCGAACACAAGCCGCAACAGGAAACTATTTTGATCAGGAATGCGACTGTCTGGACCAATGAAAAGGAAGGTGTGTTGCAAAACTCCGATGTACTGATCAAAAATGGCAAGATTGCATCGGTCGGTAAAAATTTGTCAGCCAGTGGAGCCCGTGTTATTGATGGTACAGGCAAGCATGTAACAGCTGGCATTATTGACGAGCACTCGCATATTGCGGCTGCTTCGATCAACGAGGGAGGACAAAGTGTGACTTCAGAGGTTAGGATCGGAGATAATATTAATCCAGATGATATCAATATCTACCGTCAGTTGAGTGGTGGTGTAACTACCTCTCATATTCTTCATGGCTCAGCCAACGTAATCGGCGGTCAGACCCAACTGATCAAACTCCGCTGGGGTGCCAATGATGAGGATCTGAAATTTAAAAACTGGACAGGGCAAATCAAATTTGCACTCGGTGAAAACGTGAAGCGTTCTTCGTCGGCCGTAGGCAATAGCAGCAACAATAACCGCTATCCCGATACTCGTATGGGCGTAGAACAGGTGTTGATTGACGCTTTCACTCGTGCCAAGGATTATGAAAAGACCTGGAAGGAGTATAATGCTGCAAAAGACAAGAAAGGACTGGTGCCGCCACGCCGCGATCTGGAGCTTGATGCCCTGGTAGAAATCCTGAATGAGCAACGCTATATTACCTGCCACTCTTATGTGCAAAGTGAGATTACCGGATCCATTGAGGTGGCCAAACAGATGGGCTATAAATACAACACTTTTACCCATATTCTGGAAGGGTATAAAGTGGCTGACAAAATGAAGGAGCATGGCGCCAACGCATCTACCTTTAGTGACTGGTGGGCCTACAAAATGGAAGTACAGGATGCGATCCCCTACAATGCTGCTATTATGCATAAGGTAGGTCTGAATGTGGCCATCAATTCCGACGACGCTGAAATGGCGCGCCGATTGAACCAGGAGGCAGCAAAAGTGGTGAAATACGGAGGAGTATCAGAAGAGGACGCACTGAAGATGGTAACGCTAAACCCTGCCAGGATGCTTCATGTAGATGACAGGGTGGGCAGCCTGAAACAGGGTAAAGATGCTGATGTGGTGGTATGGAGCGATCATCCGCTGAGTATTTATGCCAAATCGTTGTACACGATCGTAGACGGTACGGTTTATTTTGATCGCGACAAGGACCAGCAATTACAGGTGGCAGTGGATTTGGAACGCAACCGTTTAATTCGCAAAATGAATGGCGAAAAACGAAGTGGTGTTCCTGTGGTGCCTGCTCAACCCAGCTACCAGATTATGCATACCTGTAGCGACCATGGCCACAGCCATGGATTGCTGGTGATTGATGCCGACTCGATTTCAGAAAACAAATAAACCAACTGTAATGAAAAATATATTCATCACGCTGCTGGTACTGTCTGTGATCACTGCTTCTGCGCAGGAGACGGTTTACCCAGCCCGTGAAAGCAAATCTGTTCAGTATATTACCAACGCAACTATTCACGTTGGTAATGGTACCGTAATTGAAAAAGGTACAATAGAAATTCGCGATGGCAAGATTTCGAAAGTTGGCACCGACATTCAGGTGCCTGCTTCGGGAGCTAACGTTGTGGATGCAAAAGGCAAACATGTTTATCCTGGTCTGATACTGCCCACCAGCAGTCTCGGCCTGGTAGAGATTTCGTCTGTACGCGCCAGTAGCGATGTTAGGGAGATAGGAGAGCTGAATCCTAACGTTCGCTCCATTGTTGCCTACAATACCGACTCCAAAGTAATCAACACGCTTCGCAGCAATGGGGTATTGCTGGCTAATGTGATTCCTCAGGGCAGTCTGCTGGCAGGTAGCTCCTCGGTGGTTCAGCTCGACGCATGGACCTGGGACGATGCAGCTTATCAGACTGATGCCGGCATGCACGTATACATGCCCAATCTGTTGGCCCGTTTCCGCGGTTTTGGTGGTTTCGGTGGTGGCGGTGGTCGTGGCGGTGGCAGTGAGCGCGACCCGGTAAAAGAAGGTATTGAAAAAATCGAGCAGTTGAAATCCTTTTTCCGCGAAGCAAAAGCATATCTGGCCGAGCCCAAACATGAAGAAACTAACCTGAAGTTTGAAGCAGTGCGCAAACTTTTTGATAAAAAGCAGAAAATGTATGTACACGCCAATACGGTGAAGCAGATGTTGCTGGCGCTCGACTTCGTTAAAGAGTTTGGTTTTGATATGGTGATTGTTGGCGGTAGCGACAGTTGGCAAATACCCGAGTTGCTGAAAGAACACAACGTATCCGTAATTCTGCAACAACCTCACAGCCTGCCCACTTCACCCGATGATGATGTGGATCAACCGTACAAAGCGGCGGCCATCCTGCAGAAAGCTGGGGTGTTGTTTGCCATTTCCGACGACGATAGCCAGACACGCGGGCGCAACCTGGCATTTAACGCGGGCACTGCTGCTGCCTATGGGCTTGACAAGGAAGCTGCGTTGGCTGCCATCACTCTGAATGCAGCTAAAGTACTGGGAGTAGCCGACAAAACCGGTAGCATTGAAGTAGGTAAAGATGCCAATATTGTGATCAGTGAAGGCGATATCCTTGACATGAAGAGCAGCAATGTAACCGATGCCTGGATACAGGGTCGCAAGATTGATTTAACCGACAAACAAAAGCAGTTGAACGAGCGATATAATCAGAAGTATAAGCTGAAGGGATTTTGATGGAGAGAGGAGAGAGGTGAGAGGTGAGAGGTGAGAGGTGAGAGGGGAGTGGGGAGTGGAGAGAGGAAAGAGGTGAGAAGGGAGAGAGGAGAGTGGTAAGTGAACGATTTCTACTTACCACTCTCCTCTCTCCATTTCCCACTTTCCACTTCCCACTCCCCAAAAAGCCTGTGTCATCCGCCGGAACAGAGCTGCTGCATTGCTTTTGAACACGCTAACAGCAAGTGGTTTTCTGTTCCCGCAGATGACACAGATTTTTTACGCAGATGACGCAGACCAGTTTGATGATTATTTAGAACGTCTACTCCCCACTCTCCACTCTCCACTCACCACTCTCCACTCCCCACTTAGTTCTTTACCACCTTAACCGTAGCAACTACACCTGTTTCGTTCACAAGCTGTACCATGTAAACTCCGCGGTTCAGGTTGGCTGCTTCAGTTACGTTGATGCTGTTTACACCATTTCCCGCGCTGAAGCTTTTGGTTACTTGTAACTGGCCAGCCAGGTTGAAGATGCGGATGGTCATTTTTTCAGCACGATCGTTGCGGAAGCTCAGGCCAAACTGATTGTTGAAAGGATTGGGAGCAGCCTGAAGCGTGATAGCCGGGTTGCTGGCAAAACGAACGCTACGGGTTTCAGAAATTTTTTCTGCGCCAGAAGGCTCAATAGCGCGTACCCGATAATAGGCAACAGCTGCTTGTGTATTAACATGCTGGTCGTTGAAAGAAAATTTAGTTTGGTCATTGGCAGCTACGATGGTTGATATCTGGCTGAAATCCTGTCCGTTGTAGCTACGCTCCACCTGAAACACCGTGCCGTTATCCTGTTCAGAAGACCATTGTAGCGAAGGGATATTATTGGTCAGATTAACTACAAAGTAGTTCCAGCTGATGGGAAGGATGATATCAGAGCGGAAGGCAGTACCGCAAGAAGGGTAGCCGGTGATAGTATCAGGTGCTGCGAACTCCAGGAAGCTGGCGCTGCGACGAATGGTACCGCTCTGTGCGTCGAAGATCTGGCTGCTGTTGCTGCGGGTGGCGTCGTAGAAGTACAGTTTGTCGCCATTGTTACCGTTGGTACCAATTGTACCTGAATTATGACGCGTATCGCGAGTGAAATAGAAATACCCGCTACCCTTGATCGTGCCGTTGTTTTCAAAGTCTACCGCTTTTACTACTGAACCAGCAGCGCCATCAATAGTTCCATTGTTTACGAACTTTGGAGCACTGCCGCTTCCTTTAGCCCAGATCAAGCCGTTATTGTTAACGTTGGTGTTGTTGATTTCGATACCATTGCCCGCAATTGTTTTACAGCTATTTTGGAAAGCGCCTTCGCTGAAGATCAATTTGCCACCACTTTGAATTTTTCCAAGGTTGGTTATTTCGCTTCTGTTGAATTCCAGGTTACCCGAAACTTCAATAATATTATTATTTACCAGTTTGCCGTTATCACCAAGGTACCAGTTGCCGGTAATCAGGATCGATCCGGTATTCTCAATTTCTGCTTTGTTGCTGTTCAAGCCGGCTTTGAATTCAATAGTAGCGCCGTAGCTGTTGATCAGCTTTGCTTTATTGCCCAGATAAGTATAACCTGTAATTACTATGCGACCGAAATTGCGCAGTTGAAACTTAGCGTTCTGACCGTCGAGTGAAGGAAGAGTGGCTTTGCCGGCTACAGTTAAAGTACCCTGGTAATAGCCAAAACTGCTGGGGTTGAACTCAGCGCCTTCGCTCACGCCAATCTTGACACCTTGTTCCCAGCTATTTACGCTCCCGCGGAAGGTACCAGCCTTAATGGACAGGCTATCGCCTGCCCGAAGAGTGTAAGAATTAGAGCTGCCATTGTCTACATAGACACGTTGGCCAAATACAGTTGCAGTAAAAAACAGGGAAATTGCAGAGAGGGTAAAAATACGGATCATCTTGTTTTCTTTAGGGTTGAATTAATCGGGTTTTTCGGATCGGATTTTCTCAGACTACGTAGGGTGGTTTCGAATACTTGTTCTGATTTTTCCTCGTAATCTGACGCAAAGCTAGTGCAGGATTTACGGTGTCGCAATAGGAAAACTACGATGTTCAAATGTGGAAATCAACCCATATATCGCTAAAGAATTGTAATACAAATGGATACAAATTAAAAAGCCGCCCAAAAATTTTGGACGGCTTTTAATTTGTATCGTAAAACTCACTTCGGGAGGGAATCAGGCATCTTTGCCATGGCAGTGTTTATACTTTTTACCACTACCGCAAGGGCAGGGATCATTACGACCTACCTTAGGACCCGCCTTGATCGGTTCCTGCTTCGCAGGTTCGCCGCCAGTCAGCATATCGCGCTCATTGGCGCCGTAATCCTGGCCGGCTTCGTCAATCTGTGGCTTGTTATCTTTCATTTTGCTGTAATCGGTCCTTTCCTGTTCGCCAGCCTTTAATTGAGGCGCCTGACCCTGCTGCACTGGTATCTGGGCATGGCAAAGGAAAGAAACGATGTTTTTATTGAGGTCAGCGTCCATGTTCTTGAATTGCTGAAAAGCCTCTACCTTATATATTACCAACGGATCCTTTTGTTCAAGGTAGGCCGATTGAACGCTTTGTTTCAGGTCATCCATGGCACGCAGGTGGTCCTTCCAAGACTCATCGATCATTACCAGTGTGATGGTTTTCTCCAAAGCGTTGACCAGCTCAGAGCCATCGGTTTGAATGGTTTTGTCGAGGTTGGCCAGCACGTTCAGCCCTTTACGCTGGTTAGTGAATGGCACTACTACGTTTTCGATATGTGCGCCTTGCGACTGGCGTATGTTTCGGAATACGGGCAGCGCATTTTTGCGGAGTTCCGATTTCTGGTAATTATAATGAGCAATCGCTTCGTTGTAAAGATCTTCAGTTACTTTTTGAACGTCGCCTTTCAGGAACTTTTCTTCGGCAATCTTAGTATCAAGCCCAAAGTTCACGATACAGGCCATTTTGAAGCCTTCAAAATCCTCCTGCTCGCGAAATCCGGCTACAAGTCCTTCGGCTACTACGGCAAATGCATTGTCAATATCGAGGGCAAGGCGATCTCCAAACAGCGCGTGTTGACGTTTACCGTAAATAACATTCCGCTGCTTGTTCATCACATCATCGTATTCAAGCAGGCGTTTGCGGATGCCGAAGTTATTTTCCTCCACTTTCTTCTGTGCACGCTGAATACTGTTGCTGATCATGCTATGCTGAATCACATCGCCTTCCTTATAGCCCAGTTTATCCATTAGCGATGCAATACGTTCACTGCCGAACATCCGCATCAGGTCGTCTTCGAGTGATACATAAAACTGCGATGAGCCCGGATCGCCCTGACGACCGGCACGACCGCGCAACTGTCGGTCTACACGCCGGCTTTCGTGACGTTCGGTACCAATGATGGCCAAGCCCCCTGCGTCTTTTACGCCTGGGCCCAGTTTAATATCGGTACCACGACCGGCCATGTTGGTGGCGATCGTTATAGCTCCCGCCAGACCCGCTTCGGCTACTACCTGAGCTTCCCGCGCGTGCTGTTTTGCGTTCAACACGTTGTGAGGAATCTTCTTTTGGGCAAGCATACGACTCAGCAGTTCGCTGATTTCAACTGAGGTGGTACCTACCAACACTGGTCGGCCGGCATTGCGTAGGTTTTCAATCTCATCAATGACAGCCTTGTATTTTTCGCGCTTGGTTTTAAACACCAGATCCTGCCGATCGTCGCGAATCATCTTCAGGTTGGTTGGAATAGTAACAACATCCAGTTTATAAATACTCCAAAACTCTGCTGCTTCCGTTTCGGCAGTACCGGTCATACCACAAAGTTTGTGATACATCCGGAAATAATTTTGAAGCGTGATGGTCGCATAGGTCTGCGTAGCAGCTTCAATCTTCACGTTTTCTTTTGCTTCAATGGCCTGATGTAAACCATCTGAGTACCGGCGCCCGTCGAGAATACGACCGGTTTGTTCATCTACAATCTTGATGGCGCCGTCCATGACCACATATTCCACGTCTTTCTCGAACAGCGTATAGGCTTTCAACAATTGCTGAACGGTATGAATACGATCGGCTATTTGTGCATAGTTCGAAAGCACACTTTCTTTTTGTTGCAGCTTGTCGTCGGCACTCAGCTCACTTTTCTCTATTTCTGCCAGCTTAACGCCAATGTCGGGCAAAACAAAGAACTCCGGATCTTCGCCAGCCCTTGTAATGGCATTCAGCCCTTTGTCGGTCAGGTCAACAGAATTTTGTTTTTCATCGATATGAAAATACAATTCCTCGTCAACCAGCTTCATGTTTCGCTGCTGTTCTGAGAGGTAATAGTTTTCGGCTTTTTGTAGTTTTACTCTTATACCCGGTTCACTCAGGAATTTAATCAGCGGACCATATTTCGGCAATCCCCGATAAGCGCGGTAAAGAAACAGGCCGCCTGTTTTTGGATCGTCTTCGCCTTTTTCAAACAGTTTTTTTGCTTCGATCACACACTGACGAACAATTTTCTCCTGCTCGTGAACAACGCTTTGTACGCGCGGCTTGTGCACGTGAAACTGCTGGTCTTCACCACGGGCTACTGGTCCCGAAATGATCAGCGGTGTACGCGCATCGTCGATCAGAACGGAGTCAACTTCATCGACCATGGCAAAATGGTGTTTGCGCTGCACCATTTCTTCCGGTGAGTGCACCATGTTGTCGCGCAGATAATCAAAGCCAAACTCATTGTTTGTTCCGTAAGTAATATCGGCCTGATACGCTTTTCTTCTGGCTTCACTATTGGGCTGGTGTTTGTCGATACAATCCACCTGCAATCCCAGCCATTCGAAAATGGGGCCATTCCACTCCTGGTCACGACGGGCCAGGTAATCATTAACCGTTACAATATGTACGCCTGCGCCGGGTAATGCATTCAGATAAGCCGGCAGGGTCGATACAAGCGTCTTACCTTCACCTGTAGCCATTTCCGCAATTTTGCCCGAATGCAACACGATACCTCCAATTAACTGCACATCGTAATGCACCATGTTCCATGTGACTGTGGCGCCCGCAGCATTCCAGCTATTGCTAAATATCGATTCGTTTCCATCTATGCGGATATAATCGCGTTTAACACTCAGGTCGCGATCAAGGTCGGTAGCAGTGGCTCGCATTTCGGTGTTTTCCTTGAATCGGCGTGCTGTTTCCTTAATCGTGGCAAAGGCTTCCGGCAAAATGGATTCCAGTATCTCTTCTATTTTTTTATTCCGATCTTTTCGCAGTTTATCAACTTCCTGATAGATCGCGTCCTTGCCTCCCAGATCACTGAAGTCAAGGGCTTCCGCTTCTTTATTGCGTGCTTCAATTTCAGCATCTATTTCCTGAAGACCTTCCTTGATACGTGCCCGAAACTCAACCGTTTTTCCGCGCAGTTGGTCATTGCTCAACTGTGCGAAAGCCACAAAGTGCTGATTAATTTTTTCAACCTGCGGCGTGATCCGTTTAACATCTTTATCAGACTTGTTGCCGCCAAATAATTTGGAAATAATACCAAGCATGTTTTTTTGAAATTGAACGCCTTCCGTATACATTTTCAATATCCGGACTCCATGTTCCTGCAATATTTACTGCTGGCCCATGATGCCGTTTATCCATTTTTCCGACGCGGAGGACGCATTACATAAAAAGAGATGCAAAGATAAGGGTTGTACACTTCTGTTAAATGCTTGTTGACAATAGGTAAAAGGCTGGGAGGACCGGCCCTTTTTGGCCATATTTGTTTTTCTTTGCACGATTCAGAAAGGAATTTGCAATCATGGGCAGATGTAACAGGTTACATATCGGGATTATTGCGGCGCTGGGTTGCTTGTTGTTGGCAACCAGTTGTCACGACAATAAGCGCCGTAGCAGCCCTGAAGATTTGACCGACCTGCCTTTGTACTGCGATTACCGCATTACGGGCGATGAAGAGAGCCGCCAGGTAACCGCTCTGATGCAATTTCGGGCCGGCGGACCCGATGGTCCCGGCGTTTATCTGGGTCCTGAACGTACGGTCCGGCTGGACGGTTACGAGGTTCAGGCAGATAGTACCAGAATGTTTGGCGTTTACTACGAGCAGCGCTGGCGGCTCGACGAGTTTCACAGCCCCCATCAGGTTTTATTTGTAAGCCCCGAGGGCGACTCGCTACAGGAAAAGTTCAATTTCCCCATTTTCAGTCTGGCCGACAGCCTTCCGTCGTCCTGGAAAGGCGACACCATGCGACTCCGAATAAATGGTTTACGGGATGGAGATACCGTTCATTTGCTGATGTTGGATACGGCTTTTGCCAGTTCAGGTGTGGATAAGTACATAGAGTTGAAAAACAGCCAGTTAATTATAAGCCCCGATGATTTTGCCTTGCTCAGAAGTGGGCCTGTGTTGCTTGAAATATATCGGGAAACCGAGCGGGAGCTGCGACAGTCCAACGGTCGACTGGCAACCAGTTTTGTGCTGAGGCGAAAGTTTGAACTACAATAGGTTATCCTATTAAATTGCCGTGTTATCCACAGCCCCACTTTATTTATCTTTTTGGCTGGAAAATCGGGGTCCGGGTCCTACCTTTGCCGCCGAAAAATCATACTGTTAAAACTCCGCTATGGCAGGTCAGTTAAAAGAGGTTCGTAACCGTATTAAATCGGTTCAGAGTACACAGCAGATTACGAAAGCAATGAAAATGGTGAGTGCGGCCAAATTGCGTCGCGCCCAGGATGCCATTATTCAAATGCGTCCGTATGCCCGCAAACTGCAGGAGCTTCTGAGTAATATAGTGAGCAATAGCGAGGGCGATCTCGACACTAAATTGGCCGAAGAACGTCCGGTTGAGCGGGTATTGATGATTGTGATGACCAGCGATCGCGGATTGGCCGGGGCTTTCAACTCCAACCTGATCAAGTTGACCAAATCAGTCATTGCCGAGCGGTATGCTGCACAGCATCGAAAAGGCAATGTCGTGATCTGGAATGTGGGTAAAAAGGGATTTGAGCACTTTGCGAAAAACGGCTACAAAGCCGATGCTACTTATAAGGATCTTTTTCTGAATCTGAATTTTGAGGGCGTGCAACAACTGGCTCAGGCTGCCATGCAGGCATTTAGCAACCGGGAGTTTGATGTGGTAGAAATCGTATACAGTCAATTCCGCAATGCAGCTACTCAACGTTTCGAAGCTGAACGGTTTTTGCCCATTCCACGCGTCGAAAAGAAAGAGGGCGAGGCCAAGGCTGATTTTATTTATGAGCCCGGTAAGGCCGAATTGGTAAAGGAACTGATGCCTAAAATACTGAACACTCAACTCTATAAAGCAGCTCTTGATACTCATGCTTCAGAACATGGCGCTCGTATGACAGCTATGGATAAGGCAAGCGAAAATGCCAATGAAATGCTGCGAAACCTGAAGATATCGTACAACCGCGCTCGCCAGGCTGCCATCACCACCGAACTGACCGAGATTGTAAGCGGTGCCGCTGCCCTCAAAGGATAGAGAAGGGGAATGTGCAAACCTGCCTGCCGGCAGGCAGGTGTGCAAATGTGGAAATGTGCAAATGTGCAAATGACCAATTTGGGATCTGATAATTGATCATTTGCACATTTCCACATTTGCACATTGATTTTGTGTGCATAACCTCATTTGCCGCAGCGCTGCTTATTGGCTATTTTGCCTTTCCAACCCTAATGTAATTGGTTTAATTTTCAACGATTTTGTAGATGGAAATAACGAGTCTGATACCACATATTGAAGCACTGATTTTTGCCAGCGACAAACCGCTTACGGCGCTCGAAGTGACTGATTTGGTGAATAATGCGTTTGGTTTCATGGAGGACAAAATAACCCTTGACCAGGTGGAAACATCGCTGGATGGCATCCGCGAAAAATACGCATCCGAGTTTTACCCGTTTGAGCTCCGCCAGAGTGGTGGGGGCTGGCAATTTCTGACCAAGAAGGATTACCACAAAACCATTGCCCAACTGAATGGGGATAAGTTTTTGAAACGCCTTTCGGCGGCAGCACTCGAAACGCTGGCCATCATTGCTTATAAGCAGCCTGTAACCAAAGGTGAAATCGAAGCTATCAGAGGCGTCAGTTCCGATTATGCCGTTCAAAAGCTGTTGGAAAAGGAACTGATTGTAATCAGCGGACGAAATGAAAAGATGCCCGGTCATCCACTTGTCTATGCCACCAGCAAAAGCTTTATGGACTATTTTGGCATCAATACGGCCGAAGACCTGCCAAGAATCAAGGAAGTGCTGGCTGAACAACTGGTAGAACCAACGGTAATGAAGGATACAGTTGCCACAGACGAGGAGCCATCAGTTGATTCAAATGAAACAGAGGCGCATGTTGCCGACGATACTAGTCCGGAGGCAACATCTAATGCTTCAGACCTTGAAACCTCGAACGATGATTCCGAGAACGCGACAGGTGAGGAAAATGGCGACGGGAGTGAACTAATGTATTCAGTGTCGGAATCAGGCGAGCTGGTAGAGAAACCAGGCGACAAAGAATCCTGATACAAGTTCTTTTAGTCGTCTCAGCCTTTTTCAAAACTGGCCATTCCAGTTAATTATATTTTTTCCCCATGCTTTCTGCATCTCAACTCAGTGCCGTGGCGCAACAGTTCGGCACCCCTTTGTATGTTTACGACACCGATATCATTGAGCGGCAGTATGGGCTGCTTAAGCAGGCATTTCGCCAAAGTAATGTAGCTTTCTATTACGCCTGCAAGGCGCTTACGAATATTCATATACTTCGTTTCATTGAAAAGCTGGGATCAAATATAGACTGCAGCTCGATCAATGAAGTGAAACTGGCACTCTATGCCGGCTTTCCTGTTTCTCGCGTATTGTACACTTCAAATGGCATCGCGTTCGATGAAATTGAAGAGGCGGCATCGCTGGGAGTCAGTATTAATATCGACAGCCTGTCGAACCTTCAGAAGTTCGGTCAGCGTTTTGGCAAAAACTACCCGGTAGGTATCCGATTGCGCCCAAACATTCTGGCGGGAGGTAATCTGAAAATATCAACAGGCCACGACCGCAGCAAGTTTGGGATACCCGTAGAGGACCTGCCACAAATTCTGGCCCTGACGGAGCAATACCAGCTACGCATTACCAATCTCCACATTCATACCGGCAGCGAGATCAAAGATGCCGACGTATTTGTGCGCGGCATTGAAGTTCTATTTGACCTGATTCCTCATTTCCCCGACCTGACTTCGGTAGACTTGGGTGGCGGCTTTAAAGTGCCCTATCGGGAAGGCGACGAAGGGACCGACATGGAAACACTGGGACAAAAAGTTTATGAGGCATTTTCAGCACATCCCCAGGCCAGCAAACTGCAGATCTGGTTTGAACCCGGCAAGTTTATGGTAAGCGAATGCGGATACCTGGTTACACGCGTGAATGTGATGAAGGAAACGGCGGCTACCCATTTCGCAGGAGTAGATAGCGGATTCAATCACCTCATCCGCCCGATGTTTTATGACGCCTATCACAAAATAGAAAATATCAGCAATCCAAACGGTGCTACACATGTGTACACAGTGGTGGGCAATATTTGTGAGACCGATACATTTGCCTGGGATCGCCAACTGCCGGAAGTACGTGAAGGTGATCTGCTCGTTTTTCACAATGCCGGTGCTTATGGCTTCGAAATGTCATCGCGATTCAATTCACGTTTTCGCCCGGCCGAAGTTATGTTTGAAAAAGGGGAGCCCCGCCTCATTCGCCGACGCGACAATTTCGATGATTTGCTGCGCCATCAGATTGATTTGTAACCCTTGCCTGTTCTGTCGTTTGTTAACAGCCAACTCACGCGACTGGTTGTGGATCTGAGTCAAAAATAGATGAATTTGAATCCCCTACCGCAACCTATTGAGGTGGACAGCCTGGTCATTTTAAAGCAATTGATTCCGGCCCATCGGGCATTAGCGGAATTGAAAGGGGTGGTTGCAAGCATACCTAACCAACTGATTCTGCTGGATACACTGGCATTGACAGAAGCGCGGGATAGTGCAGCAATTGAAAATATCATCAGCACATTCGATGAAATATATCAAAGCGACCTGGTGGCGAACGACTTTGCCAGTCCGGCCGCAAAGGAAGTATACCAATATGCAACTGCTCTAAAAAAGGGATTTGAATTGGTTAGTGCCAATCAGCTGTTGACGAATAATCACATTCTCCAAATTCAGGCGATCATAGAACAGAACAACGCAGGCTTTCGAAAAGCTCCCGGCACCAGGTTATTGAATGATCTGACCGGTGATATCGTTTACACTCCGCCACAGGAACATGATGCAATTATTCAGTTAATGAGCAATCTGGAAAGATTTATCAACGATGAAGCGATGATGAATGCGGACCCGCTTGTAAAAATGGCGATTGTTCATCATCAGTTCGAAAGCATACATCCATTCTATGATGGCAACGGTAGAACCGGCAGAATTATCAATATTCTGTATCTGGTTCAAAAGGGGTTGCTGGAGCTACCCATCTTAAATCTTAGTCGCTACATTATTAGGCACAAGGCCCTGTATTATCAGCTTCTTCAACAGGTAAGAGATCAGCGAAGCTGGGAAGACTGGATATTATTTATGCTGAAGGGTATTGAAGAAACAGCTATTGATTCTCTAAAAACTGTTACAGCGATCAAAGCCCTGATGCAATCCACAAAAGATGAAATTCGAAATAGTCTGCCAAAAATTTACAGTCAGAATTTGGTCAACAATTTGTTCAGGTATCCATACACCAAGATCGAATTTCTGCAGGCCGACCTGCAAATAAGCCGTAGTACAGCGATTCGATATCTGGAGTCGCTTGTATCATGTCAGATCGTTTTTAAGAAGCGAATCGGGCGCGATAACTTTTACGTGAACCAGCGTCTTTTTAAACTGCTATCACGGGGTGAATAAATAATTTTTTGCCTTTCCAATCTGCACACCATCTTTCTTCGTACCTGACTGTAGCCAACTTGCGAGCCCCCACTTAGATTAATTCATCACATTAAACTGAAAACGTATGCCAAAGATTCAGGAATCGGGCAGGGGAGGCTTATTGCCGCATCCCAACGAAAGCAAAGCATTATCTCGTCGAAAATTTTTGGGCTATACCGGGCTGGCGGCTACGCTGGTGGTGGGTATTGCTTCCTGCGACAAGGACGACTCTCCATCGATGGATGGTGATCGCATCAATCTCGGAAGCGGAGATATTGGTATTCTAAATTATGCTTACGCACTGGAACAACTGGAAGCAGCATTTTACACCCGTGTGCTGATGAATCCTTACAGTGGCGGATCGGCGATGGAAATGGCACTTATGGCCGATATACGCGACCATGAAATTGCGCATCGCGAGTTTTTTAAAACGGCGCTTGGTTCCAGCGGCATCCGCGAACTTGAATTTGATTTCAGCAGTATCAATTTCTCTAACCGCGACAGCGTGCTAAGTGCAGCCAAAACTTTTGAAGATCTGGGTGTGCAGGCTTACAATGGAGCGGGCAAACTGATTGCTGATCCCAATTACCTGGTGCTGGCGGGTAAAATTGTATCGGTAGAAGCGCGGCATGCCGCATGGATACGTGATGTGATTAGCAATGGCAGCTTTGCCGACAACACGGTGATTGATGCTAATGGCCTTGATATGAGTAAAGACCCGGCCGATGTACTGATGGCAGCCAACAGCTTTCTGGTGACGAAAGTAACGGGTTCGGCTCTGCCAACTTCCTGATCTTTATTCATGCATCTGTAATGGGGTCTTTATTTCTACAACATTTATCATTGAAAAAAATATTATCATGAACGTTCATCATATTATTCAGCAAATTGAAAAAACCGATCCGGATTTCGTTGAGAGGGTTGATACGCGCCGTTCGGCAATGAAGGAATTTGCCGGCATAGCTGGTAAACTGGCTCTGGCGGCAGTGCCATTGGCCCTAGGAGGCATGTTTAAAAAGGCCTACGGCCGGCAAGCCGGCAACAGCCTTTTTGACATACTAAATTATGCGCTCACTCTTGAATATCTGGAAGCTAAGTTTTATCAGATGGGATCGGCCAGCAGCGGATTGATTCCTTCCGGTGCCCCAACCATGGCCATTCAAACGATAGGTGCCCACGAAACGGCACATGTCAACTTCCTACGTACGGCCATTACAGCTGCCGGTGGCACTCCGGTGTCGGAACCGACATTTGATTTTACTGCGGGCGGCGCATTCAGCAATGTGTTCGGTAGTTATGCAACTTTTCTGGCTGTTGCTCAAACTTTTGAAGACACCGGCGTGCGTGCGTACAAAGGACAGGCGGCACAAGCCTCGCTGATGGCGAATAACGATGTGCTAACTGCGGCACTTAATATTCATTCGGTGGAGGCGAGGCATGCGTCGCATATCCGCCAGATGCGAAAGGCCAATGGTTTTGGCGACGTGAAGCCCTGGATTACCGGAAAAGAAACCGGTATAGGTGCCGCCGTGCAGGCTTCTTACGACGGCGAAGAAATTACCAGCCAGGCTGGTGTGGAGATAGTAAACATCAATGGGCAGTCCATTTCGGCAGCAGCCGCCAGCGAAGCATTTGATGAGCCCTTGAGTATGCAACAAGTGCTGGACATTGTGAGTCCGTTTATAGCATAATTTTCAGTGTCAGCTGTGTGAGTTCAACCAATACCCCGGGCTTTCCCGGGGTATTTTTGTATATCAGGAAAAGCAGTTCGTAACAATTTCGTCATGTTGGCTTAACAATACGGTGACGGGCGGCCAATACTTTCGCGGCCAAATAAACGGCTTATGTTGAAATCTGCTTTACGTTTGACGGGCATCTTATTCTTGTTGCTGCCTGTATTTTTGTTTGCACAAAACACCGTGGTTAAAATTAAAGTGAAGGACGAGGATAATCTTAACCTGCCGGGTGCTTCAGTAAGTCTTACACCTGGAAATTTCCAGGGAATAACCAATCAGAATGGTGAAGTGCTTTTACCCCGCGTACCGGTTGGAAGCTATGAACTATCCATTTCCTATATTGGTTACGCCACCCTGCAGAAGAAGGTGCAAATAGGCGCAAATGGGAGCGATCTTGTTGAAACCATGGTTTCGAAAGCAGTGATGGGAACAGAAGTGGTGGTGATGGGTGATCGGCTAAAGGGACAGGCAAAAGCGCTCACTCAACAACGTAATAATTTCAACATCACAAATATTGTATCGGCCGATCAGATTGGACGTTTTCCCGATGCCAATATTGGCGATGCGATGAAGCGGATACCTGGCATCACCATGCAGAATGATCAGGGGGAAGCACGCAATATCATTATTCGCGGGTTAGCGCCGGAGCTTAACAGCGTAACAATGAACGGTGACCGCATCCCTTCGGCCGAAGGAGATAATCGACGGGTACAGATGGATCTGATTCCCTCTGACATGATTCAAACAATTGAAGTTAACAAGACCCTTTTGCCCGATATGGATGCCGATGCTATAGGAGGATCAGTAAACCTGGTCACCAGAGCAGCGCCCAATGGCTTGCGCCTGTCGGCTACCGGCTCGGCCATCTACAATCCTATACGAGAAAAAATGGGTTACAACGGCGCCTTCATAGCAGGGGGGCGTGTAGCGAATAAAAAACTGGGACTGTTGATCAATGGTTCCATCAACAGCAACCGATATGGATCCGATGATGTGGAAGCTGTATGGGCGCAGGACGATTTTGGAAATGTGTTTACGGAGGAAATGGAAATCAGAAAATATTTTGTAGACCGTACCCGCCGTTCATTGGGAGCCACCATCGACTATTCCTTTAACAATCGCCATTCACTTGTATTCAAAAGCCAGTACAACTGGCGCGATGACTGGGAGAATCGTCTTCGCTATACCGCTACCAATATTGAGCCTGTATATGATGGAAACGACAACATTATCGGTTACGAGGGTGAAGTGCGTCGGGAAACCAAGGGAGGCATTGGCAGCGACCGGGTTAAAAATCGTCGCCTCGAAGACCAACGCGCTCAGCTCTATAATCTGCGCGGAGATCATTTGCTCGGGAAAATAAAAATGGACTGGACTTTTGGGTATTCACGTGCCAGCGAGGAAAGGCCCAATGAACGCTATATCAGCTTCCGGCGTCGCAATATCCCTATCAGCCTCGACATCGACGATCCACGGTATCCACTGGCTACCGACAACGAATCGGCTGCAGATTACTCGCTTCGGGAGCTGACTGAACAGTACCAGGATCAGTATGAAACCGAAACCAGTGCCCGCCTGAACTTCAAAGTGCCGGTATTGCTGGGAACAGCAAAGCTTCCCGGAAGTATAAAGTTCGGCGGTCGTTTGCGCGCCAAGAAAAAAGTACGCGAAAATAACTTCTTCGAGTACTCTCCGATTGGTGCCAATGAAGACATTTTTGAAAACATGACTACCCTGCCTACTGTGTCGCATCCTTCCAAGGGCTTCAATGCGGGTTTCAAATACACACCCGGGTATTTTGTGTCGCCCGGATTTTTGGGCAGTCTCGATCTTACGAACACCAGTCTCTTTGAATCGGAAGATGTACCGGCTGAATACCTGGCTGCCAACTACAGGGCCAATGAAACGATACTTGCAGGGTATGCCATGTGGCAGCAACAGTTGAGCGACCGATTCAGCTTTATCGCCGGTTTGCGTGTTGAGAATACGGAAAGCAAATACCGCGGAAATATTGTGGAAGACGAGGAGAATTTTCTGGGTGAGCGAGAGGTTAAGAACTCCTATATCAATTTTCTGCCCCATTTGTCAGTGCGATATGATCTGACTCCCAACACTGTTTTCAGGGCCGCCTGGTCCAATGCACTGGCCCGCCCCAACTATTACGATCTGGTACCATATTTCGATGTACGTCCCGGCGATGAGGAATTGCTGGTAGGTAATCCCGATTTGAAAGCGGCAAGGGCAAATAACTTCGATCTGATGGCGGAGCAATATTTCAAAAGCATTGGAGTATTGTCGGCCGGAGTCTTTTATAAGACAGTCGATCAGTTCATCTACGTTTATCGCGACGAACAGTTCAATGATTCGAAATTTGCTTCCGCCTATCCTGATATCGATCCCAATCCTATTCCAGGTGGAACTGACTGGACCTTCTTTGAACCAAGAAACGGCGACAATGTGCGTGTGTACGGGTTCGAAATTGGTTTGCAGCGTCAACTCGACTTTCTGCCTGGTGCGTGGAAAGGTTTAGGTGTGCTGGTAAATTACACTTATACCAAATCAAAAGCCAAAGGAGTGTATAATGCAGACGGAGAACTTCGTGAAAACCTTCCGCTACCCGGCACGGCGCCTCATATGTTCAACACTTCGCTATCGTTCGAGAACAAGCGTTTCCTTGCAAGAGTGTCGGTGAATTTCACTGCCGCTTATCTCGATGAGCTGGGCGGTGAGTCGTTTGAAGATCGCTACTATGATCGCCAGTTTTTTCTCGATGCGAATGCCTCCTACGCTATTACACCGAAAATCCGCTTGTTTGGTGAGGCCAACAACCTGACCAATCAGCCTCTGAGGTATTACCAGGGAATTCGAAGCCGTACGATGCAGGATGAGTACTACCAGGCGCGTTATAATTTTGGGTTGAAGTTTGATTTGAGCAGGTGAGAGGTGAGAGGTGAGAGGTGAGAGGTGAAAGGGGAGAGGTGAGAGGTGAAAGGGGAGAGGTGAGAGGTGAAAGGGGAGTGGTCAGAGGGGAGTGGGGAGTGGGGAGTGGAGAGTAGTATTTGTCAATAATTTAAAATTCTTAAAATGCGCAGATTTTGCTGCATATTCTATATAGCTGTTCTATTGATTGGTTGTAAGTCGAAAAATCGATCTGCTTCAGGTACAGAAAATTCGCGAGGCATTGAATCTGATACGATGCCTTTGAAGCCGCTTGTTGTAACCGACACGGTATTTGATGACAGCGACGATCCTGCCATTTGGATTAACCATGCCAATCCTGCTGCCTCACTCATTTTGGGTACAGACAAGCACGATAGTGATGGAGGCGTGTATGTGTTTGATTTGGCCGGCAAAATTGATTCCGGTCGTACAGTACGCGGCCTCAGGCGAATGAACAATGTGGATATTGCCTATGGATTTCAGTGGAACGATTCACTGGTTGATATTGCGGTAGCCACTGAGCGAGGAGCGAATACCATTCGGGTGTTCAGCTTACCGGATATGCGCCTGATCGATTCAGGCGGCTTGCCGGTTTTTGAGGGTGAAACTGAACGCGACCCAATGGGTGTGGCTTTGTACAAACAGCCCTCCACGGGTAGTATCTACGCAATTGTGAGCCGCAAATCGGGACCAGCAGATGGCTATTTGTTCCAATATATGCTTAAGCAAGATAGCAAAGGCAGGCTGGTGGCGGAGCTGGTGCGAAAGTTTGGCAAGTATTCCGGTAAAAAAGAGATTGAGTCGGTGGCTGTAGATCAGGCATTGGGATTGGTGTATTATTCTGATGAACAAACGGGTATTCGCAAATATTTTGCAGATCCTGACAGTGCTGATCGTGAGCTGGCTTTGTTTGGCGCGGGCGAATTTGGTGCCGATAATGAAGGTATTTCCTTTTACAATCTGACCGACTCTACAGGTTATATACTTGTGTCTGACCAGGGACGCAATCGTTTTAATATTTATTTGCGCCAGGGCGATCCAAATAATCCTAATTCCCATTCACTGGTAGCATCGATACCGGTTGAAGCGATGGAGAGCGATGGCAGTGACACAAACTCGTTCAATTTTCCTGGTTTTCCAGGGGGATTGTTTGTGGCCATGAGTACCGATAAAACCTTCCATTTTTACAGTTGGAAGCAAATAGCAGAAAAAGCAGGATTGCAGATACGAAAATAAGTCTACTGGCCGCCTTCCACTGGCCTGATCTCGTCTACAATTGTTGTTTTGCCGCTCACAGGAGTACTGCTGCCCATTATTTCGGTTGTTCCGGTGGATTCAACCGTGGTTGTTCTTCGAAATACGATGCCGGTTGCAGGGTGCACCAGTATGCGGCCGTTGGTAGACGTCTTAAGATTCACGACCGACTGCATGCCCCGCATTTCATTCTCAACCCGGCGCTGACCGGTCCCAACAAAATCAACCACCATTGCGGTATCTGTAACGGCTACGAGAGTGTACTGAGTCGAGTATGACTCTTTCTCGGCTTTTTTGCTGATGGTCCAGGATTCCCCTACAGCCATTTCACCGCCTGGCCAGGCCATAAAGATCGTAGGATCGCCTTTTTGAGGCGGATTAACCACCTGCAGTAGATCGCCCAACAGTGAGCTGATCAGCTTGAATTGATCCTGACCTTCTGAGGGCGCTGCCGAAGGAGCCAGTACCAGGCGCGCAACGCCGAGGGTATCGATCACCATATCGTATGACTGCGACAGGAGATCACGAACAGGGCGGCCAAATTCAGACGACAAATCTTTTTCGTTTTTGGAGTCGAATTTTCTTTTCACACCCATTCCTTCAAACCCAAAATTGAGTGCCTGAAGTTTATGGCGCAAAGTGTAGTTATCATCAGTAGCATTGGTAACTACAAACTCATGGGTGGCTGTACCGTCGGTATTGAAATCGATCGAGTTGCCATTGAACTGTTGTGCAAGCAGGTTTGAAACCGTGGTACGAATTTCGAACCTGGCTCCCTGTTGCATTTGAAGGCGGCTGCTTGTTTTTTGCGCACACAGGGTTAAACTAACTGATACCAAATGAAGAACCAGCATGCTGCGCGACGCGACGAGACGAGTAATTCCTTTTGTCATAATTCGAGTATTCGGATTGCCAGTTTCAGGACGATTAAAACGCGAAATGGGTGGCTCCGGTTTCTAAAAATGAGAAGTGAAAATTACGTCTGTAATTTGACAAACTAAACCTAAATTTAAATACAAAAACTTTCTGCTATGCCCATTCGAATGACCAATGATCCCCGGGACCCTAATCAGCGAGACTACAATGATGATTCGGGTGGTGGCGGAGGACGCGGACCAGGTCTGCCCGGGGGAGGCCTTGGCGCTCTTTTGCCCCTGTTGCTGGGTCTTTTCAAGGGGAAAGGAATATTTGTCCTGCTGATATTGGTCGTTGGTGGATATTTTCTATTAGGCAAGGGTGGCGGATGCAACCTGGCCGACGTAGCACAGAATCTGTTTTCACAAAGCGGATACAGTTTCGACCCGAACGAATTCAACAAAGCCTCACAATACGAAGGGTTGGAAGATGACAATAATAAAAATCCGTTGCCGGAAGCAGTATCATTGCTGCGTTTTGCTCCTGAGCGAAGCAATCAGGGCCAGCAGGGAAGTTGTGTTGCCTGGAGTTGTGCTTATGCGGCCCAGACTATTCTTACAGCCGCCGCAACGGGCGACAATCCAGACCAGATTGTGTTCAGTCCATCGTACCTGTACAACCAAATTAAACTGGATGGCTGCCAGGGCTCCTATTTGCAGAGGGCCATGGAAGCTATGAAGGCCAGAGGCGGAGTACCGCTGGCGCAATTCCCATACGACGAAAGCAATTGTGACCGAATGCCCACTCAGTCTGATATAAATGCCGGACGTTCAAATGTAATTCATGGATTCAGCCGACTGACGAGCGGTAACAATATCAATCAAATCAGTATCAGGTCTATCAAGGAACATTTGTCGAAGGACGCGCCAGTGGCGATCGGTATGATGGTGGGACAAAGTTTTATGCAGAATATGAAGGGGCAGGATCTTTGGCAACCCAGTGGAATGGATGCTTCGCAGGTGGGAATGGGCGGGCATGCCATGTGTGTAATTGGATACGATGATCGTAAATATGGTGGTGCCTTCCAGATCATGAATAGCTGGGGCCCTGAGTGGGGCAAGAATGGCGTGGCCTGGGTTCGGTACGGCGACTTCCAGCAATACGTACGGGAAGCTTACGGCATCGACCCACTTCCTAAAAGCAGTGAAGTGGCTGATCAATCGCTTGCCGCAGTGATAGGCCTTGTCAGAAACGACAACAAAGATTATATCCGGTTACGATCAGCCGGTGGTAATACATTTGAAACAGTGAATCCAATATCGCCCGGCACACGTTTTAAGATGGAAGTGAAGAACGAAACACCCTGTTATATCTACATATTTGCCCAGGAAACTGATGGCAGTAGTTTTGTGTTGTTTCCTTACACTCCCAAGCACTATCCCTACTGTGGCATCACGGGGTATCGTTTGTTTCCCAAAGATGAATCGATGGAAGCCGACAGCATTGGAAACCGTGATTATATAGCGGTAGTAGTGAGTCGCGATGAATTACCGTACGATCAGTTGAACAGCGCTATCAGCTCGGCATCGGGCGGCAGTTATGCAGAAAAAGTGAACCGTGCCTTGCAGGACCTGAGCATTCGCTCCGTTCGTTACAACAATACTCCCGACGGAAGAATGGAGTTCCGCGTATCGGCTAACGACAATCGGGCCGTAGCGGCAATAGTGGCATTCGACAAACAGTAATTGAACTCGTCGGGTTAACTTTACCGAATCTTGCAGAATACGGCACATGATATAAACGCATTTTTGCGGGTGGTCAAACATCCACTTCGCTTTCGCCTTTTTTTGCTTACCCGACTGCCGAGTGCCTATTTTTCAGGCGTGAGGGTCAGATCGATCAGCGAAAACCAATGTGATGTGATCATTCCTTACCGGTGGTTTTCGCGCAATCCCTTTAGATCTACTTATTTTGCCTGCCTTGCCATGGCTGCAGAAATGAGTACAGGTGCGCTGGCAATGGCCTGGTTATACAATCGAAAACCGGCCGTATCGATGCTGGTGACGCAAATGGAAGCAGGGTTTGTTAAAAAGGCGACTGGAAAGACGCTTTTCTCCTGCCGGGCCGGCAACGAAATAGCAGAAAGCATACAAAGGGCGATTGATACAGGCGAAGCCCAAACCATTCGGGTTCAGTCTATCGGTTGCGATAAAGATGGCAATGAGATTGCCAGTTTCTGGATCACCTGGAGCTTCAAACGAAGAAGTTGAAGTATCCATTTTTACAAAACGAAACACAGCGACATGAAGATTGCTTTTCACGGCGCGGCCCGAACCGTAACAGGGTCAAAACATGTATTATCTCTCAGGAATGGTAAAAAGATCCTGCTCGATTGCGGAATGTTTCAGGGAATGGGTAAGGATACTGATCGCTTAAACGCGGAGTTTGGTTTTGATGCATCGGAAATACATGCTGTAATACTATCACACGCACATATCGACCATTCGGGCCTTTTACCGCGGCTTGTTGCAGACGGTTTCAAGGGGAAAATTTTCTGTACTCCTGCAACTGCTACGCTTGCAGAGATTTTGCTGGAAGACAGTGCCGAAATACAGGAAGACGACGCCAGATTCGCCAATAAGCGGAGACTTCAACAAAACCTGCCGCCGATCCGACCTCTTTATACGATCGACGATGCAAAGGCCGCAATGCTTCGATTTCAAAAGGTGGACTATGGACATCCTTTTTTAGTGGCGGATGGTGTAGAGGTTCATTTCACCGATGCCGGCCATTTAATCGGCAGTGCATGTGTGCATGTAAAAGTAACGGAGAACGGGAAGGACACCGTTATCAGTTTCAGTGGCGACGTAGGACGCTACAGAGACATCATTTTGAAATCACCCGAAGTATTTCCGCAGGCCGACTACATCATTATGGAATCTACCTATGGAAACAGCTTGCATGACCCGGCCGACAGCACTCCCGATCTGCTTAAAAAATGGATTGAACATAGTTGCGGAGAAAAGAAGGGCAAATTGATTGTGCCCGCATTCAGCGTGGGGCGAACTCAGGAGATTCTTTTTGCGCTTAACCAATTGGAATTGGAGAATAGTCTGCCGTCTGTTCCCATTTATGTGGACAGTCCCTTGAGTATTGAAGCTACTGAGGTGGTGAAAGGATATCCCGCTTATTTCAATCGGAAAATTCAGAAAATTCTTCAAACAGATAGTGATCCTTTTTCGTTTCCGGGATTGCAGTATATCAAGACAGTGGAACAGTCGAAAGCCCTTAACTATATGAATGGACCGATGGTAATTATTTCGGCCAGTGGCATGGCCGATGCTGGCAGGGTTAAGCATCATATCAGCAACAATATCGAGAACAGCCGGAACACTATTTTATTTACCGGTTATTGTGAACCCCGCTCGCTCGGGGGGCGACTGATGGCGGGCGCGAAAGAGGTGAGCATCTTCGGTGTGGAACACCAGGTAAATGCTGAAATTGGTTCCATACGTAGTATGAGCGCACATGGCGACTATGAGGATCTAAGCCAGTGGCTGGCCTGTCAGGATCCGCGGCAGGTGAAAAAACTTTTCCTTGTGCATGGCGAATACGACGTGCAACAGGAATTTCAGCGCAAACTTCTTCGCAAAGGCTTTCTGGACGTAGAAATTCCCGAGCAGCATTATGAAATAGGGCTTAGCTGAACGAATGTTGCCGCCTAACAAATAAAAAAACCGCGCTGGTTCTCAGCGCGGCTTCAAAATCTTTGAATCAGAGAGTAGATTTTTTTCGAATAGGGTCTTAGATTTTGAGGATTAACAATTCGGTTTCTTCGGTGGATGCGGATTTGGTTCGACTTTCAAAGGATGTGGACAGGCTTTCATAGTGGACCTGGCTTTCAAAGGATTGGTTCAGTTCTTCGATGGCAATTGGACTAAAACGGTGCCATTTTCAAGGTCAGGTTTCCGGCTTTTAAAGGATATACGGTTTTTGGCTTTTTCCGGATTTGGATTGTGGGTTTTTCCGGGATTCGTTGGACTATCGGCTTTCGAAGGATATTGTCTTGATGACAATACAAATGTCCGCTGATTTTTAGGCAGTACATAGTTTTTTGCATTAAATCTGCCTTCAGATCGGGAAAATCCGGTCGTCTGAGCCTGCAAAGACCCGGCTTGCTTCGTGTTTTTACGATTTGCTGCCCGGCTTTTAACTCAACTGCCGTTTATAAAGCTGCACCGTGTTTTCGAGACCCAGGTAAATGGCGTCGCAAATGAGGGCATGGCCGATGCTCACTTCATCGAGCCAGGGGATATGACTGCGGAAATATTTAAGGTTATGCAGGTCAAGATCGTGACCCGCGTTGATACCCAGGCCCAACTCTCGTGCTTTCTCTGCCGCCAGGATATATGGCCTGACAGCGTCGGTATGGCTTCCCGCTTCAAAGTGGCGGGCGTATGACTCGGTATAGAGTTCAATTCGGTCGGTGCCGGTCAAAGCTGCTCCTTCTACCATCGTTGGGTCCGGATCCACGAAAATTGAAACCCGGATGCCGGCATTTTTAAAGACCGGAATGATCGACTGAAGGTATTCGCGATGGGTTATGGTATCCCAACCGTGATCGGATGTGAGTTGGCCCTGTGTATCGGGCACCAGGGTCACCTGATCCGGCTTTACCTCCAGCACCAATTGTACAAACTTATCTTCCCGGCAATTACCTTCTATATTGAACTCGGTTTGAATCAGCGGTTTGATCGCCCGAACATCAGCATAACGTATATGGCGTTCGTCGGGACGCGGATGTACTGTAACACCATCGGCGCCAAAAGCCTGTACATCGCGGGTGGCCTGCAATAGATCGGGGTTGTTGCCACCACGTGAATTACGAAGCGTGGCCAGCTTGTTGATATTGACAGATAATTTTGTCATGGCGAGAATGTTGTATGTACAGTAAGTTCATTTCAGATAAATCCCCGGCAGTTCGAAGCCCCACATTTACAGGGCAGAGTACCCTCGTGATGGGTTTCTCCATAGTCGCAAGTTAACTCTTCCCCTTTACGGATCGGCCGGAGTGTGTAAAACTCCACTTTTCTATAGGCGCGCCTCATATAAGTATTCGGGTCGCAGGAATGATTGATATGCCGAAGAGCATTGCTGACGCCACTTGCATCAAGTGCTACCGGATCGTTATCAAATTCTACCATAAACAGCACATTGTCCGGTTGCATTTTAACTCTCTTCTGCGCTTCGCGGTACGAAATTATTTCGCCGCCCATATTTCCGAGTTTTCGTTTAGCCGGGATGTTTTGTATAGCAAATGCCCCTTTGCCTGCTATCCGGCTGCGAGCAATCTTTAACGGAAACCGGAGATCAGCCTCCCTGTCCTGAGTAAGATTTTGTTGAAGATTTTTTTTTGGCATCTCTGCAGTTGGTTATAATTCCATCCAGGTATGGTCGGCAAGCAATTTCACTGCCGCCACAAATTTTTTAAATGGTCCTGAAGGACCCCATTCTTTTGGACTCACCAGCGACAACAGGGCACTACCGTCGTTGCGCTCATAGAGGTAGTAGGTTTGTCCGATATTAGGTTTGAATGAGAGTTTCGCGTTATAGATCATCATCGACAGTTCTTTTCTTTTTTGAATTTCATGCGCCTGAAGAGCCAGCAATTCGATCTGTTTACGTATCTGATCCAGCTGCATATTGGTTTGCTCTTCCATGGCGGTTAGCGCCTTATGTTTGATGATTCCTTCTTCATTGGGCTTAATGAGTGCGCCTGCAACTGAAGCAGAATAAGGCAATACGCTCATCTGCTTGTGGTAGATTTCAGTATTGGTGTAGGAACTGCCATCAGAGCGGGTGCCCTGTTGAATGATTTTCAAATAGCCGTTCGGCTGTATTTCATGTACTATATGGAGAAAGGCTTCGCCTTTGCGGTAGAAATGAAGTTCAAAATGGATGCTATCTACCAGTTCCAATTGTACCTGATCGGCAAAATCGGTGTCGCTATAATGCTGTAGATCGCGCGATGCCTCTACCCTGAAAGCGGCTTCGTAGGCTTTGCCTTCCAGACTTACCCAGTTATGAAATATCAATAACTCTTTCTTTTCATCAGAACTGGCGATCCGATAAATTCCACTTCGGGGTCTTTCACCCCACTCGTATTGCCCTTTTTCAGGAAATAATTGCCAGGAGGCAAGGAAATTGTAAACCTGCACCATTGAGATGCAAAATTAATCGAATCTCTAATCAGCAAACAGGATGGTTTGTGGGATATAGAAAAAAATGATCAGATGAGCTGCCGACGATGACGGTTAATGAAATTACAGATTACCGTGCAGTTCCATTTCAATCTGTTCGTGGAACTTTTGTTCGTTTTCGGCGATCCAGGCAGGCAGGGCCTGTTGTATGATAACCCAGGCATTTCCCTTTTTATGCATATAAAAAATAATCCGGTTGCCACGGTCATCCACGGTATCTACGGAAAATATCTCTTCCTCCAGCTGGCGAAGTTTTCTGAAATTGAATTCGCGCAAACGGCCTCCGGCCTTGATCAGCCTTGTGAAGTGTACTACTTTGGTGAAATGTATCTGCATAAATTACCCCGGTTGAATATTTATTACTGCAATTACTGTGCTATATCTGCACAGTTGCTGGAAAAGTTGTTCACAAAAATGTTAATTGATCAGCATCGAGTCAGCTGCTATACCAATGCAAAATGAAGTGGAAATATTGCACCCGCCGTTGGTTTTATCATTTTATTAAGTTGGCCAGAAAAAACAGGAAGGCCGAAAGTGCCATCAATCCATCGAGCCAGGCATAGTAGAGAAGGTCGGAAAAGTGACGGGACGCCAGCGGATAGCTGAGCGCTGTGAGCAGCCCCGGCAGCAATAACACCAACACCTGTCCAATGCCGAAATGGAAAAGGCCAAGCAATACGGTTGTTATAATGCATACGAAAATGGAAAAGGAAAACAGTATCCTGATCTGAGCAATGTTTAGCCAGGTGATCAGGCTTCGGATTCCCATGCGGCGGTCGTTTTCGCGGTCACGCAGGTCGAAAATGATGCAGATGGCATAGATCAGAAAAAATCGGCTCAATACAAACAAGCTGAAGGCGGCCGTCCACTGCTGATCTGACATTAGCAAGGGGAGAATAGTAGTTACATGAACCCACACTGCTGCCAGAAAGAAGGTTTTTCCCAGAGCTACCTTGCGTAGCCATCGAAATATCGGCCAGGGCAATTTGGGTGCGGAATAAAGAAATGTTGCGAACGCCGTCAATAGGAGCCAGGGCCACCAGGCAAGCAGGCCCATTCCAAAATACAGCAGCCCTGCAATCCCGGCAATCAGCAGCGCCATGTGGAGTGGACGATATCGCTTCAGCCAATTTTCACGCGATCGGTCGCCCGCCGTGTCCATACTGAGGTACCAGTGAAAACTGTAGCTGGCCATGGTCGAAAAAAATACGAAGGGTAGCAATTCCTTCGCTTCCCTGAGCTGAAAGAGATAGACCGTTTGCCAGCACATAGCCACAGCACATATGGCAATAAAAAAATTGCTGAATACAAAGGCTCGCAAGGGGGAAATTAGCACCCGTAGCATCAGGGCAGGTGCACCACGATCCGTTCAGTCAGAATCGAATCGCTGGTGTTGTTCTTCAAGTCAGTTACTGTAAAACGAATCAACAGAGTGTCGTTTTCTGCCAGGCTTTCCTTGAGGAAATTAAATCCCAGACGAAAAGTGATCTCTCCTTTGTCTCTTGGAGGAAAATCGGGCAAAATATAGGTTAGTGAATCTGCTTTGTCCTGGTTGGGGTCGAGAATGGGTATAATATTTTGACGACGGATCACAGCGGTTAAGCGGCCCTGATTCAGGTCACCCTCTTTATCGAAATAATTCATGATCACTTCGAGTTGGCCGCCCTGAAATATTTCCCGGGTGTTGTATTCCGTTATTTCTATGGAAGGCGTGGTTTCAAACTTATCTTTGCTGCAGCCTAGCAAAGCTACTGATGCAGCGATGATGGTGAATACGGGAATTAGCTTCATAACGCCATTTTGATTAACAAATATACTCTTTTTTCAGCCTAACCGGCGGTAGATGGAAAGTGAACAGAACCATAAAATTTTGGAACTCCGGGATTCCGATTTCCGGGAGGCAGCGTTGGAAACCTTTCATTTTCAATACGAGCACAATCCATTATATCAATCATATTGCCGACTGTTGGGAGTTAACCCTTCCGCCATCAGCGAGCTGGAGCAAGTACCGTTTCTACCAATTGGTTTTTTTAAAAGCCAAGCGGTGCGGACTGGTAAGTTTGAGCCGCAAATCAGGTTCGAAAGCAGCGGTACTACTGGAATGACAAATAGCCGACATGAACTTCCGGATACGGCTGTATACGAAATGAGTTTTCGAAAGGGGTTTCAACAGTTTTATGGCGATATAAAATCTTATTGTATCCTGGGGTTGCTGCCTTCCTACCTTG
This sequence comes from Chitinophagaceae bacterium, assembly GCA_046297935.1. Classification (GTDB taxonomy): domain Bacteria; phylum Bacteroidota; class Bacteroidia; order Chitinophagales; family Chitinophagaceae; genus CAYMZZ01. Next base: position 47,459 of record JBKBHA010000010.1, on the reverse strand, counting down.
AGCGAGGTAACTCTTCGCTCGTTTATATGGTCAACGACTGGATACGCGAGAGCGAACATCCGTTGAGTGGGTTTTATTTAAATGAATGGGAAAAATTGCATCAAACTCTTTGCAGGTTGGAACAAGAGCGACAGCCGACCATACTTATCGGAGTGAGTTTTGCCCTGCTTGATTTTGCCGAACACTACCCAATGCCTTTAAGATCGGTGAAACTAATTGAAACCGGAGGGATGAAAGGCAGACGCCGTGAAATGCAGCGCGCCGAATTGCACGACCTGTTGAAGAAGGCTTTTTCGCTAAATGAAATAGGTTCCGAGTATGGAATGACAGAACTGTTGAGTCAGGCCTATGCCCTTCGCGACGGTCGGTTCAGCACTGTACCCTGGATGAAAGTGCTGTTGCGCGAAGAAGATGATCCTTTACAAATATTACCCGAAGGCAAGCCTGGCCGAGGGGCGATAAATATTATTGATCTCGCTAACCGCTATTCCTGCGCATTTATTGCTACCGACGATGCCGGACGAACCCATGCCGACGGAAGCTTTGAAGTACTTGGCCGTTTAGACAATTCGGATATTAGGGGATGTAGTCTTTTGGTAGTATAAAATGTGCAAATGTGGAAATGTGCAAATGTGCAAATGTGCAAATGTTCAATTTTTATAAACTGAGCGGTTTGGATGGCCGAATTGCCGAATTCCCCAATTGATCATTTGCACACTTGCACACTTGCACATTCGCCGAAGGCGCCATTTTCACATTTTCACATTTGCACATTTGCACATTATTTACTACGCATTATGCATCCATTCCTTGAACTGCGGTGCTGTTTCCTGACTGATGATGATGCAATGGTTGAGTTCGGGCATGGTAAGTTCCACCTGTATCTTTACTTTTTCATACGATTTAAATCCGCGTATATAAGCAATGTTAATAATGTATTGCCTGTTGGCGCGGAAATAGCTCGACGGATCAAGCGAATCCTCCAATTCCGACAGATTATGATCTGACATGAATTTTTTACCCCAGCGATCGATCACGTACACAATTTTGTTTTCGGTGTAGAACAACACCACATCGTCGAGTCGAAGGCTGATTGTTTCGAGGCCTTTGCGAACGAGCACACGTTTTTTGTGGTGATTGCCCACGTATTGTAGTAGTTTACGTAGGGATTGGTCGTTGGTAAAATGCTTCTCGAGCATGCGGTATTTGAATATAGCCTTCCGCAAATTTTCGCGATCAACAGGCTTGAGCAGGTAGTCGATCCCGTTATACTCAAAGGCGTTCAGCATAAATTGGTCGTAGCCTGTAATAAATATGACGGGTGTTTTTACCGGGCTATGCTGAAAGATTTCGAATGAAAGGCCGTCGCTCAATTGAACGTCACTGAAAATAAGATCGATGGGCGGCTCTGTTTGTAAGTAATCGATGCTGTCGCGCACCGTAGAAAGGCGGGCTTCGATATGTACATCGTCGGACAGCGAGTTGATTGCTTCGACCAGGTTCTCGAGGGCTGGTCTTTCGTCTTCAATAATAACTGCGTTTAACATGGCTTTGTGGTTTTAGGTTTTTTTGTCCGGGGGCGACAACTGGTTATGGATCAAGGGTAACTTTACTGTGAAGCGATCGCGGCTGTTTTCCACTGTAATGGATCGATTGATCAGTAGTCTGTATCGGGATCCAAGGTTCTTCAGCCCGATACCGGTAGAGTTGACAGCGTACATCTTTGGGCGGATCCGGTTGCTAACTTTTAAATGATCTGACTGTAAGCTTATCTGTATCGTGAGCGGATCGGTTTCAGAAAATTCGTTATGCTTGATGGCATTCTCCAGTAAAATCTGCAGCGAGCAGGGTGGAAGTAACACTTCAGCAGCATGTCCGTTTAAAGAGGTTTCGAGATGTAGTTTTTCTTCGAAACGAATTTTCAACAGATAAAAATAACTGTTTAAAAAGTCCATTTCTTCCTGCAAAGAGATCAGCTCTTTGTTTTTACTCAGCAAAAAATATTTATATACTGAAGCCAGTTTATAGTTGAAATTAAGGGCTTCGGTTGGCGCTGTGCGTATCAGGTGATTTAGGGTGTTGAGCGAATTGAATATGAAGTGCGGATCCAGTTCGTTGGCCAGCGCCTGCAATTCGGCCTGCGACCGCTCGCGATCAAGTTGATGAACTATTTGTGTATCGAGCTCGCGTTCTTTCGATAGAAAGAGGATTTCGTAAACGAGGGTGAATAGGATGACGGCCGCAACACAGGCCAGCACAAAGCGGTAAATGGGCGGGTTGGCCATTGTTTCGCCCGATATCTCTATCCACATAAGGGCGGCCAGACCTCCCACGCAGGCTCCATAGAGTCCGGAGATCAGGCATACCAGTACCATCTTACTCGGCAGCGACTTTACCGGCCGGTAAAGGGGCCGCATTTTTTGGTGGATCCAGTTGCAGCCTGTCCAGATTGCAAAAGAAGTAGCTATGAAAAAACTATTAGCCAGGATCAACTCCCAGGTACTGTACCGGCCATAGGTTATTATACCCGACAACAATGGCAGGCAGACTCCGAGTAAAGGAATAAAAACGGCTTTCAGAACCAGGTCTTTGATCATAGCAGTGGTAAAGGTTTTCGAACCTGAATATTCTTCAGCCTTCTCATGTGACGGGTATTCGCTGAACACCAGTAATTGATATAACGAATATCCGGACATAAAACTATCTGTGCTTTCTGTTAAGCAAGTCAAAAAATTCTAAATAAGGCCGAATTCCATTACAAATGGTAAGTATTCCTGCCTGTTTAGTGCAGTATCCGAATACCACATGTAAAAAACTGCAGCAGGTTGTGCAACGAAGGATAACAGTGAGGTATAACAATGAGTATACAAAACAGCAAAACGCTGCATGCTTTATCATTTTTTATAAAACGATCGTTCATACATTTTGCCTAAGCGGTCGTCGGATATAAAAAGTCAGTTTCTAAATATGGGGTTTCAATGCAGGAATTTCATGTTTCGGAATTTATCAGCAGGTTTGTCGTAGCAGACAGCCGGAAATTGCTGCCTTATCATTAAATCAAATTTTCGGCTTATGAAGAAATCAATGCTCCTGTTGGTATGCTTGTGCCTGTCTGTTGCATTGCTGGCACAACGTACGATTACGGGAAAGGTGGTAGATGAGCGGGGGAATCCCGTGTCTTCAGCATCGGTTCAGGTAAAAGGCACTTCTACAGGTACCGTTACCGGTGTTGACGGAAATTATTCTCTGGTGATACCGGAGAATGCCCGTCAGTTAGAATTTAGCTATGTTGGCATGACGCCCCAGTTGGTGGATATTCGCTCCGGCACCAGCACTTATTCAGTAACGCTTCTGCCAGTTTCGGCCAATATGGAAGAAGTGGTGGTAACCGGTATCAGCCGTGCCCGCCGCTCAGAATATGCAGGTGCTGCAAGCAAAGTAACGGATAAAGAACTTCGCAACGTGCCGGTAGGGTCTTTTGACCAGATGTTGCAAGGTCGCGCGCCGGGTCTTACCGTATTATCGGGCAATGGCCAGCCAGGTGCTGCAGCGAGCCTGCAGATTCGCGGTACAACTTCCATTACAGGTGGCAGCAACCCATTGTATGTGGTAGACGGAATTGCCGTGGAGGGAGACGCTTTTCAGGGCATTAATCCCAACGATATTGCATCGATTGACGTGTTAAAGGATGCCACTTCGGCGGCTTTGTATGGTAGCCGCGGCGCAGCCGGCGTAATTGTGGTAACCACCAAGCGCGGATCAAGTGGTAAAATGAAGCTGGGTTTTAGTGGTCAGTATGGCACTAAGTTTCGCCCCGAATTTAAATACGATATGATGAGCAGCAGCGAACTGCTAGTAGCTCAGGAAGCGCTCGGCCTGCAATTGCCCAATTCATCGCTTACTGCTTGGGGTAATTTTCCGACATTACCAGGCTGGCAGTATTCCCGTCAAAATCCCAACAAACTGGTTGGCGGAGTACTGGTACCCAAAACGGACGCCGATTTTGCGTTTGGCGACAGTCAGCTGGATAGTATCAGAAACATCAATACCAACTGGTACGATTACTTCTACCGAAACGGTACTTTTTCGAACAACGAAATAAGTTTTTCAGGCGGCACCGGCCGTACACGCATTTACTCTAACCTGGGTATTTATAATGAAGAAGGAATTAACGACCCCAGCGATATGAAGCGTGTTACGCTCCGCACAAATATGGACTACGCCGATGAAAAATTGACTTTCGCCTTATCGTCGAATATAGGCTATACCCGTCGCAACTTCCAGACCAACGCGCTGAATGCCTTTGCTGCATTTGTGAATCCCTTCTTTGTGCCAATGGTAACCCCGGGTTATATTGGACCATTTGCGGCCGATGGTGAATACAATGTTGGTACAGGTATTGTTTACAGCGCGCCCACTCAACTTGACAAAACAAAGTACGACAAGGTTTATAATGATCAGATAAAAGCAACTTTGTCGGCGGCAATCAATTATAACTTTACCAACAATATCTACGCAGGCGTTACGGGTGGTATTGATTTCAGGCACACACAAAATACCACTTACAACGACCCGCGCGTATTTGATACCTACACCAATACGAATGTGCGCACCCGCACAGGTTCAATATCCGACGGGTATAACCGCCTTTTGACATTGAATGCGCGCGCATTTGCCGGTTACAAAAACACTTTTGCAGCCGATCACGATGTGGACTTTACCGTTTATGGTGAATACATTGCCGTTTACAGCAAGAATCTGAACGGAACAGCCTTTGGTATTGACCCTCGCCGCCCCAACACTTTCGCCGCGGTAACTGCGGGCAATGGGGCCAACCAGTTGTTTCAAACCATTACAGGTGGAAAGAGCCAGAATAAGCTACAGTCTGTAATGGGAACAGGCCGTTACACTTTTCAGAAGAAGTACACCATTACCGGTTCTTATCGTTACGATGGAACCTCGAAATTGCCGGAAGACAACCGGTTCAAAGGTTTCTGGAGCGTAGGTGGAATATGGGATGTGATGAAGGAAAATTTCATGTCGAACGTAGGCTTCCTGAATACACTTCGTGTTAAAGCCAGCTACGGACAATCTGCCAATGCAGATAATTTCCCCTATGGTGATTTTGGGTACCTGCCGTTGTACAATACTCAGGCTAACTTAACTTCAGGTCAGATCGGTATTGTGCCCGATGCAAGTGCACCTGGTAATCCCAATGCAGACTGGGAATATACCAATACACTTAACATAGGTATCGAATTCGCCATGCTCCGCAACAAGTTGTACGGTGATATTCAGGTATACGACAAACGTACCAACAACCTGTTTGCCCAGTTATCGTTGTCGGCTACGGGCGGTCCATTTGGTAGCATTGATGTGAATGCTGGCAAAATGTTTAACCGTGGTATTGAGTATAGCATCAACTATGATGTGATTCGTACTCGCGATCTGACATGGACGCTGAACGTAAATGGCGCTTACAATAAGAATGAGATCACTGACCTGGGCGGCATTACTTCCTTTGAGTTGGGTACTTCCCTCGTGAGTGTAGGTAAGCCGATAGGTTCTCATTTTGAAGTGAAATGGGCTGGGGTAGATGCTTCTACCGGCGCTCCTTTGTACTATGACCTCGATGGAAAAGTGACTCCTGTGTATTCTGCCGCTAACCGCGTACAGGATTATGGCACGTCAATACCGCCGCTCACAGGCGGATTTGGTACCAGCCTTCGTTTCAAGGGTTTTGACTTCAGCGCATTCTTCAGTTACGCTGCCGACTACTACCTGGTTAACAACTGGGAATTCTTCCTGGAAAGTCCGAATTTCCTTGGCCAGGGGATCAATCAGGCCAAGTCGCTCAACTTCTGGCAAAAGCCGGGTGACGTAGCATCTTCTGCAAGTCCCCTTTATCAGAACCAGTTTACCAGCAAGCTCATACAGGATGCTTCGTTCCTGCGTCTGCGTACTGTTACGTTGTCGTATACCATGCCTTCTTCGGTGGTAGAGCGCCTGCGTCATGTATCGAATGTGCGGTTTTATATTCTCGGACAAAACCTGTTGACCTGGACCAAGTGGAAAGGACTTGATCCTGAAAACGATCAAAACGTATCGCTCGGTGAATATCCGAATCCACGCGCCATTACGGCAGGCATAGACATTACGTTTTAATCACCCTAATTACTATTTATATGAAAAGATGGAATAATAAAATTGTGTCGGGCCTGTTGCTTGCTCTGCTCGCGTTTAGCAGTTGCAAGAAGGATCTGGATCTGACACCGACTGATAGTGTGGACGAAACAAAGGCGTTTTTGACGGTTGAAGATTGTCAGAAAGGATTGAATGCAGCCTATGCTCGATATACCCGCTGGGCAACGGTGTATGCTGCTGCCCTGGCGTCGGATGAAATAAAGTTTGGTCCCGATAATGGCGGTTCTGGCCAGTTTACCTATCGTTTGCAGTTTGGTACTGATGGTACTACCGGCTCGGATGTGATTGTACCTTTTGCCAATCTGTACACTTTGATCGATCAGGTCAATCGCGTATTGCCCAACGTAGATATCGTGGAAGCTGAAAATCCTGGCGACGATGCGCAGCGTCCGCTGATTAAAGGGCAACTGCTTGCACTGCGCGCGCTTGGTCATTTTGAGCTTCTTCAATGTTATAGCAAAAGGTACGATCCTGCTGATCCGCTGGGTGTGCCGGTGATGTTGAAGAGTGATCTGCTGGGAAAACCAGCCCGCAATACCGTTGCAGAAGTACTGGCTCAGGTGGAAGCCGACCTGGCTACCGCGAAAGGGTTGGTGGCTGATGCATCGGTTAGCAACTACAATACACTTGAATTTAATAAGATCAGCGTAACAGCAGTTGAAGCAAGAGTAGCATTGCATAAAGGCGAATGGCAGAAGGCCGTTGATTATGCTACAACCGTTATCAATAGCAACGTGCGTCCTTTGGTTAGCGGTGATGCGTATCGCGGCATCTGGACCGATCAGAATACGAATGAGACACTGCTTCGCTTGCGATACGAGAATAGCACAATAAACGGGGCTTTGTGGACAAGCACAGGAGGTAATGTGATTCTTTCGCCTTCGGATAAACTGACCAATAGCTTTTCGATGGACGATATTCGGAAAGATGCCTTTATTGGTAATCTGGCAGGAAAAAGAACAGTGAACAAGTTTTTTGTGTCATCTCGTGGTGGCCGCGTGGTAGATGCCAAGCCGATTCGTACTGCCGAAATGTACCTGATTCGGGCTGAAGCCTATGCACGCCTGGCGTCTCCCAATATTGCAGCCGGAGCAGCTGATCTAAACCTGCTTCGTTCGAACCGAATTACTGGTTACAGCAACCAGACTTTCGGATCGGCAACCGAATTGATCAATGCGGTATTGGAAGAACGGTTCAAAGAACTTTGCTTTGAAGGCTTCCGTTTCTTTGATCTGAAGCGCCTCGGTTTGCCGCTACAGCGTAGCGCGAGCGATGTAGACAGTCCAAACTGGCAGACCTTGCCAGCCGACAATTTCCGTTTCACATTTCCTATCCCGCAGGATGAAATACTGGCGAACCCGAACATGGTCCCCAACCCCGGTTATAATTAATCGATCGACCATAAAGGATTCACCTTATTTCAAAACCTGCCATCTAAACCATAAAGCTTTTGCATATGCTTAGAAATAATTTTCAACTGTTTGCTTTGCTGGCCTTGTTGCTAACTCTCACCTACAGTTGTACCAAGCCCGCCAGCAATCTGGAAGTTCCGCCTTCATTGGCGAAATTTATCGGCGATGAAGACCAGAGTTATTCAATTGTATCGGATCCGGCTCCCGCTTATACCGTACAGGTTGGATTGACAACCGTGGCTGAACAAGACCGTACCGTAACGGTAAAGGTTACCAGCAGTACCGGCGCTGCAGAAGGCACCCATTACAGCCTGGGCGGCCTTGGTAGTGGCGGCACTATTTCCATACCGGCCGGCGAAGTGCTGGGTTCTTTCACCGTCACTGGAGTATACAATCAATATAACTCAGGCAGAAAGGATACACTTATCATTGCGCTGACTACACCTGGTGTGGAAGTAGCCAACTTCAACGACACAATTCGTTTATTGATGCGCGGTCCCTGTTTCGACGGGGATGTGACCGAGGCTGAACTGGCTGCACTTGTTGGTGTATACAACAATAGCATCGATGCCGGCTTTGGCGACTATGGTCCTTATCCAACCCGGGTAGTATCCATAACTCCGCTTACTGCCACTACAGCAAGAGCTGTGATCAACAACGTGTGGGATTACGGATTTGGGGATGTGCCATTCATCATGGATTGGTCTGACCCGGCCAACACGGTGATCAATGTAGAAGCGCCAACCATTACTCCAGCAGATGCGGGTATCCTGAACTCTGCTTACGACGGTATGAATCTCGTGATCCGTGCAGCGCCGGCAGCAAGCACAGCTGCGAACAATTTTTCGATCTGTAACAGTCGTATCAATTTGCGATATCAACTGGGTGTGTACGATCCGGGTTCAGGCACCATACTCGGATATTTCGGAACGGTTGCTACAACCGTGATGCGGCGGTAATAAAGTAAGAAGAAAAAATCAGCCAAGTGGTAACCTGTTTAGAAGCGTCGAATTCATGTCTTAACAGCCAGGATTCATGCTTCAGAGAGGTTGCCACTTTTCACTTTATCATGGCAGTTATTTTTGCAACGAGATTAAGACAAAACAAGGGAATTCCCCCGAAGTCCCAAGTTTAAAGTCAGTTTTCTCATGTGAACGGTCAACAAGACCCACGCAGGTGGCTTTCCAGTCGGCCTGCTTTTTTTTTGCCCAACAATGGTTATTTTGCGCCAATGGCACGCTGTGCCGTGAACTGAAAATAGCCGGTTATGATCTTCCTCGGAATTGATTTGGGTACTTCGTCTGTGAAAGTTAGCGTTGTAGATAGTGAAAAGCAAACCACTCTGGCCAGTTCTACTTTTCCGCAGGAGGAAGCTCCCATTCATTCGCCACACACTGGCTGGGCAGAGCAGAATCCCGATGACTGGTGGCAGTACACCTGTCGTGCCATTCTTGCCTGTCATGCAACCGGTGCGTATGACCCGCAGGACATTGCCGGTATTGGGATAGCTTATCAAATGCATGGCCTTGTGCTGGTGGACAGCCGGCAACAGGTAATTAGACCTGCAATAATCTGGTGCGACAGCAGAGCGGTTCCATATGGCAATGCAGCCTTTGAAGCATTAGGCGCCGACTACTGCCTGCCCTCACTGCTTAACTCGCCGGGAAACTTCACTGCCGCAAAACTGGCCTGGGTTAAGGATCAGGAACCTGAGAACTTTGCCCGTATTGGCAAGATCATGTTGCCCGGTGATTATATCGCTATGAAACTGACCGGCGAAATTACTACCACTATTTCGGCCTTATCTGAAGGGGTGTTTTGGGACTTCCGAAAACACCAACTCGCTCAACCGCTGTTGGAATTCTTTGGCTTTGATGAGTCAATCTTTCCCGGAATAGTACCTGTTTTTACTGAACATGGCGGGACGCGGCCTGATGTAGCGACACAACTGCGTTTGCGTTCAGGTTTGCCAGTAACATATAAAGCAGGCGATCAGCTTAACAATGCGCTGTCGCTGGCGGTTATGGCGCCAGGGCAATTGGCCGCCACGGGTGGCACTTCGGGTGTGTTGTATGCGGTAGGAGATAAATATGGCTACGACCAGGGCTCGCGTATCAATAGTTTTGCTCATGTGTCGCATACGAAGGAGGATCCGCGGGTAGGTACCCTGCTGTGCATCAATGCCGCCGGAATTTTTTACAAATGGTTTAAACAACAATGGGCTAACCAGCGTAGTTATTCAGAAATTAACAGCGCTGCCGCTTGCGTTTCGGCGGGATCAGACGGTTTACTGGCAATTCCCTTTGGCAACGGGGCAGAGCGAATGCTGTCGAACAGATTCACAGGTTCATCCTGGTTAAATGTCGACTTAAACAAGCATGGTTGGCAGCATGCAGCGCGTGCGACACTGGAAGGTATTGCCTTTGCATTCCGCTACGGATTCGATATCATGCGTGAAAACGGACTTCAGCCCACTGTGGTTCGTGCGCCAAGGACCAATTTGTTCCTGAGCGAGGTATTTGCCCAAACAATTGCAGATCTGACTGGCCTGCCTATTGAGTTTTATGAAGGCGATGGCAGTTACGGTGCTGCTTTGGGTGCTTCGATGGGATGGAGTGCGGCAAAGGGAAACAGAGAGGAAGAACAGGAGCGAAGCAGTATCAGCGTCATTGAGCCCACCGCCAATGCTGCACTGGAAGCACAATGGCTAAACTGGAAGGAATTGCTGCATAAACAATTGGAACAATAAAACAGATTTTGTTAAATACATGTTGTCTTTTGCAGCCATAGCATCGGGGAGTAATGGAAATTGTTACTATGTTGGGAACAGCAATGAAGCTATTTTGGTCGACGTGGGAATTTCCTGTCGCGAAACCGAGCGTCGCATGACCCGGCTTGGCCTGAGTATGAATCGGGTGAAAGGCATTCTGTTGACGCATGAGCATAGTGATCATATTCTCGGTCTTGATGTATTGGTGCGCAAATACCAGTTGCCAGTTTATAGTACGGAAGGCACCTGGAGAGCACTTCACCGAATCCCTCAAACAGTCATTACCCGCTTCATAAAGCGGGATGAACAGTTCGATCTGGGTAATCTGCGAATACGTTCCTTTTCTAAATCGCACGATGCAGCGGAAGCTGTGAGCTATATTATTTCTCAGCAGAATTATCATGTTGGTGTAATTACAGATATTGGCTACGCCTGCTCGGAAGTGAAAAAATGGGTACCAAAATGCCACGCACTTTTTCTGGAAAGTAATTATTGCAGCCAGTTGCTTGAGTCGGGAAGCTATCCACGCGCTCTGAAAAACCGAATAAGTGGCCGCAGAGGGCACCTCTCGAATGACGAAGCGCTGGAATTGATCCGGGCCAAGGCTGGGCCGCAACTCCGGCACCTCATCCTGTCACATTTATCGGCGAACAGCAACCGGCCCGAGTTGGTCGATAGTATGTTTGACAGCTTCCGAAGCAGGATGACGGTTCATGTCGCTTCTCGCTATCAGGAATCGCCACTCTGGGATTTGGATCCCAGTGGTGGACCGCGTAGCTCAGAGCGCAGCAAGCCTGGCAACAGTCAGCTTTCATTATTTTCCTGATTACCTGATGACAATCCCCGGCAGTGCACGATAGAGGTATGAATCTTTCAAACCTCCGCACATGCAGCCATCCACACATTCCTTTATCAGTCATACTGTGATTTCCCTGCTTTTGGCAGCCGCCGTATGGGGTGGCTACAGCGCTGGTGAAGCGGGATCGCCTCTCAAATCAATTCGAACCCCATCTGCCGCCTGGATTGAATGGAACCGGGACAGCGGACTATTTTTCAGCCGCGAAACAGTTGACCCTTACTTTAGCAACTCTGGATACTCTGCCCAAAAAAAGTATGAGATTCGGGCGACCGAACTGAGACCCGATTGGGCCGCCGGCCACAACCAGCCTGGCTCAAGCTTTCGGCATACCGAACGTATTCGTTATGCATTTTGAATAGCATTGGCCGATTGAATCGTTCAAAGCCGCTAACTTGCAGTAGACATGACTGCAAGTTCCTTTTCAATACGCACGGTAAAAGTGCTGCGATACATAACTCCCCTTCGCGAGGGCGGGTCGCTGCCTGCCATAGTGGAAGCCGACGATGGTTTCATGTATGTTCTCAAGTTCCGCGGCGCCGGTCAGGGCACCAAAGCCCTGATTGCCGACCTCCTTGGCGCTGAACTATTCCGATCACAGCAGTTTAAAGTACCAGAGCTGGTGCTGGCTGATCTCGATCACGCGTTTGGCCGCACCGAGCCCGATCCCGAAATACAGGAATTGCTGAGGGCAAGCGAAGGCGTGAACCTGGGTTTGCACTATTTAAGTGGAGCGGTCAGCTTCGACCCTGTTGTAATGAAGGTTGACGAACTGCAGGCATCACGAATTGTTTGGCTCGACGCATTTTTGATGAATGTCGACCGAACCGTTCGCAACACCAATATGCTTTGCTGGAAGTCAGAACTATGGATGATTGATTTTGGTGCCGCCCTGTACTTTCATCATAGCCCGGATAATTGGGAGGAGCAGGCTTTACGCCCGTTTATGCAGATCAAGGATCATGTGTTGTTGCCTCAGGCATCACTGTTGAGGACTGTACACGAGGAATTCTTGAAAACCATCAATCCATCGCTCCTCAGGCAACTGGTAGCGCTGATCCCTGCAAGTTGGATCGATCCTGCCGTACCCCAGGAGCGTTATTTCGATTTCCTGAGCCTTCGACTAAAAAACGCCAGTATATTTTTAGAAAATGCCATCCATGCAAGAGAAACATTTATATGAGTATGCGATTGTGAGGGTGGTGCCGCGCGTTGAACGGGATGAATTTATCAATGTGGGGGTAGTGCTGTATTGCCAAAAACTGAAGTTTCTGAAAATGCGGTACCAATTAGTCCCTGAACGTTTACACGCTTTCCCAGTGCATCCTGCTATTGCCGAATTAGAACCGTACCTGCTGGCCTTTCAAAAAATATGCAGCGGCTTGCCCGATGCAGGTCCAATTGCCACTCTCGATGCAGGTTCACGCTTTCGCTGGCTAACTGCCCAGCGTAGTACCATCGTACAAACTTCAAGGGTGCATCCCGGGTTGACCGAGAACCCGGAAATGGAACTCGATCGGCTTTTTCAACTCCTGGTGTCGTAGTGGCATTTGTGGGACCCTCAGTTTATAGACAGAGATCAATATAAGACCCGCCAAATCCGGTATTGATGACCTTTTGCCCAGCCTTTCGATAATCTGGTGTAGAACAACGCGACGGGTGAATGGACTAGATTGAATTAAGGCAGAATGGTTTATCTTAGGTTGCAATTGAACGAAAGACATGCAACGGGCCGACCATTCACATGCTCCACAATTATTTGCCAGCCGCGTTCTGGATCAGGACGATGGCCTGCTGCAGGAGCTCTACACCGAAAACTTCGGAGGCGTAGAGGGCTACATCCTGAAGAACAGCGGCGATGCCGATGATGCCAGAGATTGTTATCAGGAATCTTTTCTGGCCGTCTGGCGAAATATTCAATCAGGTAAATTTTCGCCTGCCGACAGCCATGAATTTGGCGCTTATCTGTTTCAGGTGGCACGGTTCAAATGGATCGACCAGCTTAGAGCCAGAAAAATTCGGCCGGTAACAAAATTGGACGAGTTGCCATTGGCCGACAATCCGGTACCAACCGACGATCCCGCAGACGCGGAGCAATTGAAAATGGTATCAGTTGCATTAGGGAATATGGGCGGAAACTGCCGGGAACTGCTAAGGCGTTTTTATTTTGAAAAACATCGAATGCAGAAAATTGCCGAACATTTTGGATGGACTGAACCCACTGCGAAAAATAATAAATATCGTTGCCTGCAACAACTTCGTGCCCTGTTGCGGGATCAACTTAAAAACAAGATCCAATGAACTGGAACAGACCGATAACAGAGGAAGAATGGAGCCTGATAGATCAGTATCTGGATGCTGAACTTACGGGCACGGCCAAACAGCAGTTTGAAGAACGTTTGCAGCACGACGCTGACTGGAAAGAAGCAGTAGATTCCGTGCGGCTGATACGTATGGGGATAAAAGAAGATGCTATTCGGGAAAAGATGCGTCAGTATCATGAGGAGCTGCCTCCACGAGGTTCATTGAAACCCATTTCCGGTAAAAAGGGGTTGTCTGTTCGAATGAACTGGGCGGCCGCAGCAGCCGGCATTTTATTGATAGCAACATTGGGATGGTGGTACTTTGGGGGAGTCGGGCGCCTGTCGGATTCGGAAAAGTTGTATCAGGCCTACTATCTGCCCGATCCGGGTCTGCTGACCGCCATGGGGCCGGCTGAGGACTTCGAATTTCAGCAGGCTATGGTTGAATATAAGGCGGGCAATTTTCGGGAAGCCGCATTAGCCTGGGAAAAATTGCTGCCTCGAATGCCGGAGAGTGATACGCTGCGTTATTTTCTTGCCTGCGCGTGGCAGGGTAATCGCGAGTGGGAAAAAGCCCAGCCTTTACTTGAGGAACTGGTTCAAAAACCTGATGCAGCCTTCGCGCAGGATGCCGCCTGGTATCTCGGTCTCTTGTACATGCGACGTGGCGACACCAGTCAGGCAATTGAGTGGGTCAGCAAATCAGCTCATCCATCTAAACAGGCATTGCTGAATGCCTTAAAACCTTAGGCTCATGTTCAGAAAGATCATTTTGCTGTTTGTATTGATCTGGGGCGTTGGAACCATGATTGCCCGACAGCAGAAAGACACTCGTGAGCAGGCTCGCCAGGCTATCGACCAAAAAAAATGGAAAGAAGCAGACCGAATACTCAGTGCTTTATTTCAGCAGTACCGATCAGCTGCGGCTAAAGACTCCTTTTACGTATTGTTATATGAGTTCGCCGAACTGGGTCTGGCGCGCGGGGGTGTGGCCACTGCTGTCGACAGCGTAAACAGTTATATCCGGCGTGCCCGCGACTTTGACAGCAGTACCGCTTTCTTAAGGCAGCTTTGGCTGGATGCAGCCGAATTTTACGCGAACATTGGTCAAACAAAATTAGGTTTCGATGCGGGATATACTGCATTGCAGCTAACATTAGCTGAGCCACGGCCGGAACCGCTTGTTATTGCACAGATTAACTATAATCTGGGTGTGTACTCTCAAAGAATGGGGCAGGTACAGGCTTCAGAGGACTACCATCGAAAAGCGCTTGAAATTCGATCCCGCCACGAGGGAGTGGACCAGGAAGATTTATATATGTCGTACAATGCTGTTGGCGCCATACACTGGTACGCATCCCGGTACGATAGCTCGGCGGTTTACTTCCAGCACGCCATCGATGTGCTTGATCGCATGCCTCCAGAAATGGTGAACTCGCATTTCCGCAAAAGTATCGTGTTAAATAATCTGGCCGGATTGTATAGTCAACTGGGCAGGCTTACTGATGCCATTAAAGCACAGGAAGAGTCGGTGCGTTTAGGCCGTGAATTCATAAATGATCCGCGTCCACATCCGAAGAAAGCTTCTGCTCTGGCGGGTTTATACGAGGGAATCGACAACCTGGGAGGACTTTACAAGCAAGTGGGCGATTTTCGGAGGGCCGGCGATCTGCTTCATTATTCACATGCCCGCAAAACCGAAGTGCTTGATGCCGGACATGATAATGTTTTTATTTCGGAAGTGCTGCTGGGGCAGTACTACACAGATATTCGTGAATATGAAATAGCGCTGGAATGGCTCAAGAAGGGACTTTCGCACCTCGAAGAGAGCGAAGGC
Organism: Chitinophagaceae bacterium; assembly: GCA_046297935.1. GTDB lineage: Bacteria > Bacteroidota > Bacteroidia > Chitinophagales > Chitinophagaceae > CAYMZZ01. Next base: position 32,077 of record JBKBHA010000010.1, on the reverse strand, counting down.
GACTACCTGTTTTGGGAAGCTGATGCCTGTCGCTCGCTTGCCAGGTGCATGAGCGCACTCGGCAGGATTGAAGAAGCTTCAGCCTATTATAACAAAGCGGAAGTTTTGCTGGAACAATCTTATCAGGGTGAGTACGACAATATCTATCTTGAGTTTGTGAGGGACGCTTCTCTTTTTTGGGCGGCACACGGGCAACTGGACCGGGCAGAAAAAGCAGCCAACAAAGCATATAAATATATTATCGAAGTGCAGGGAGCGCAATCGCTGGGAGCATTCAATCAGTTGATTAACCTGTCTGAATTGTATGGGGAAGCCGGCCATTACGACAATTCGTTGCGATATGCCCAGCAGGGAATTGCAATATTAAAGGCCCAGGTAGGGCAGGCCAACAACAGGCTCGACTCCATCCGTATGCAGATGTATCAGCCTCTTGCCATCCTTTTGCAGGAGAAAGCGCGCTATGCACTTTCTCCTGCAAAAGACAGTGGCTTGCTCTTAGACATTTCTAAACAATTGAATGCCGCCATTGAAATACTGGAAAGACGAAAAGTAATTTTGGATGATCCTGAAAGCATCAACGTATTGATGTCGGAGAATGCTTCGTTGATTGAGTTTGCCCAACAAATAGAAATGGAGCTTTATCAGCTTACGGGTCAGTTGAATTTTCTGGATCGCTTTATTAACCTGCATGAATCTTTTCTTTACAGCCGTATACGCAGTCGACTCGACAAGGCCGACGCAGCCAGGTTTGCCAATTTGCCAGACAGCATAGTTCGACAGGAACGATTGTTGAAAACAGGGATTTCAGAAGCGTTAAAAACCCCTGATGCATCCGGTTTCAATGCTTATCAGGCGGCCTCTCAGGCATGGAATCGCCACCTCGAAAAGATTCGCAAAGAATATCCTGATTATTATCAAATGCGATATGCCCGCTTTACACAAAGTGCATCGACCGTTGATTCCCTATTGGGCAAAGACGAAACGTTGTTGAGGTATTATGAGGTTGCTGGCAAATGGTATGTGCTGGTTTTATCGACTGGCAAAAGGAAACTGGTGGAGCTGCCGGTAACTGAATTGAATTCACGTATTGAAACGCTTTATTCTCTCAATCAACGCGACAGTGTACCTGCCGGTTTGTTGTACGGGATCTATCGCGATATTTGGGCGCCAGTGGTCAACGATATCCAGACCAAAAAATTGATTATTGTTCCAGACGGCATCCTGTTTGCATTGAGTTTCGATATGCTGCCCGATCGTGAAATCAATAGTTATGCCGATTTACAGCAGCACGGTTTAATTGCCCGCCACGCTATCAGTTATCAGTACAGCCTGTTCCTGGTTCGCCGCCAGGGGGCAACAACAGGTTCTACTTCCAATTTTGTAGCCTTTGTACCCGGATTTGATCAGGAATCAAAAAAACGATACCTGAAGCAGCAACCCGATAGTGTTTTCATGGACAATCAGTATTTGAAGCTGCTGGCCCAGCCAAATACCAGAAAGATGGCCGGGAGATTAAAGGATGTACTTGGTGGCCGGACTTTTACCGACGATGCATCTACCGTTAGTGAATTCAAGCGAGCAGCTAATGGTCACCATCTGGTACTTATCGGCACCCATGCCGAGTACGACAATGTTAATCCCGACCGATCGCGCCTTATTTTTATTAAAGACATAAATGGATCGGACAGCAATGCGCTATTCCTTGAGGATATATACGCCTGCCAGGTGGAGTCTGATCTAACCATACTTACGGCATGCGAATCAGGTAAACCAGGTTATCGCGATGGCGAAGGCATGGTGTCGCTGGCACACGCGTTTAACTATGCCGGCAGCCGCAACATTCTGATGGGACTCTGGAAAATAGACGAAAAATCGAGCAGTCAGATAACCGAGAAAATGGTGACCTACCTGCAAAAGGGTGTGACCGGTGCCGAGGCCCTTCGTCTGGCCAAGCTGGAATATCTGTCCGAAGCACCGGGCCGCACGCTGGCACCAGTATACTGGGCAGGACTGGTTATGATGGGTGATGCATCCAGTATTCAGTTTTCCAACGCCGAACCAACAGGTGTTTGGGTTTGGGTCCTTGTTTTGCTGGCTTTTTCCGCGGGTATTTATGGGTTCTACCGCCGCCAGGCTGTCAGACGCAAGCACTTATAACATTTAGGGGTTAACACCAGCTCTATTTGTACGCAAAAATCATATAGGTAGAATTGATCAGCCAATTAGCCTGCTTTGTCAAAATTGACAACAGAAAACTTGGTAAATATGCTAATGAATTTTACATTGCCCCTGATATCAATATTAAATTGAATCGATTCTGAAAACAGGTCCCGCGAAAGCGGGACTTGTTTGTTTAACTGGCTATACCTGCTCACATATGGTTAACTTTATTCTACAAAAAAGCCGGGCATAAACAGGTCCAGATCCTTTTCCAGGGTTTTAATACGTTCCTCCTTATGCTTCAGTATTTTTTCGTAGCCGCTCACCAGTTGCTGCAGATCCTGAATGGCCTTCAACGTACCATTCAACGCTACGCCATCGTTTGAAGGCTGTTCCGCGAGATGCGGATCTTTGGCTTCGCTGGATCCGATGGGCCCTACATGCACACTGTTGTCGTGAAAGGCAGCAATGGAATTGCACAAGGGAGAAACAGGTCCCTTTGCCATCAACTTGTCGGACAGGGCCTCTATAAGTTTCTCAACAAATTCACTGGTAACCCATGCGGATTCATTTCGCTGCCCACCAATATCGTGGTTGTTCTTTTCGCGATTGTGGCGATGCTGTCGGTTCTTGAATTTCTGTGCCATCATTTTTTTAGCAAGTTTATGACAGCGGTGAGCTCATTCCCGGTGAAAATCCTCAGAATTTGCCGGTATTATTCTCCCGAAGCGAGGGGGAAAAGGTCAATGCCGGTTGCGGATTCAATGCTTCAAATCAGCAGACCACTCAAAATAAGGACTGCGCGTTTTATCCAGATGGTCTGCCAGCATTCGGAAATTATCTTCGGTGGCAGGAAGATCAACGTAGCGTTCTGTGATGCTGCGGTTTTTATAAATGACGATGCTGTTGCGGGCGGTAGTAGAAATCTTATTCAGATAGACTTCGCTCTTTCTATCAGAAAAGGAGCTGACCCAGGTGAGAGCGATCCGTTCAAGGTGCAGCGAATTGCCCAGTTCCTCCAGCTTCCTGATCGCTTCTGTTTTTTCAGAATCTGCGTACACAAAATACACCTTCAGATATTTGTGTCGCTGGGTGCTTTGTTTTTCCAAAAAAATTAGCCAGCTTTTTATTTCTGACCAGTCGCAGTTTGTACCGGCAAAGAGCAGTACACCATGATAACGTCCGTATTTGCACACCGGACAGGCCCGTGAGCCCTTGTCGGGACCAAATGCATGGTATGGAATAAAGGAAGGTTGATCTTCGCCGATACGCAGACCTGAACTGTTCTCTTTTGCTGGTTGAGGATAGTTGGGGATATTCATTCCAAGAATGATATTGTGCTCTGCGGCCTGAACATTGTCGTTGGTAACTACTCGCAATACTTCGCTACCAGCCCGATCGTCTCTTCCGTTTTTCTTCTGGTGTGGCAAATACAAGGGGTCGTCATCGAAGTAGAGGTCGGCATAGTACATGTTGTTAAGGTCGGGTTCTTTGATCAACAAATGAATATGCTGTGGAATGGCTTCATTTGGATAGGCGCCTGGTCTGGAGGTTCGGATAGTATAAACTCCGGTGGAATCCGTTTTCACCCAACCCCGATAGCGTCCGTGGCGTTTGGCCGCTGCAAGAGAAGTCGAGTCAGAATTGTAAAGTCCGCCTGGTCCTGTGTGCCAATAGTACACTACCACATTAGCGGCGGGTGTTTTCCCGTCGGGTTCCATTACGCGACCTGTCAGCAATAGCTTTTGCGCAGCTTCATTCCAGCCTGGTCCCGTATGTTCACTGCTTATTTTCTCTGGCATACCAACATACATGATGTCGCAGCTTTCGCAAGGACCACCCACGATTTCTGAATCAGTCGTTACAATTTGTTCCCGCCTTTCAGACTGGCTATTGCAGGAGTAGAACAAGACCAGCATCAGGCTGGTGAGCAGGTAATTTCGCTTTTTCATTTTCGGTAAATTTTAGTTCAGCATTTAATGCTTACTTATTATTTCCGAAAATAGGAGGAGCAGCAGATCTCTGCCGGGATTCTTGACGAAGTTCAGCAATCTGCCAATGAAACTCCTTTTGGAAAGTCAGCTCTGCACATCAGATCATTTCGCGTTCGCCGGAGCCCATGGCTCTGTAGATGGCTTCGAGAATAGCCAGGTCACGTTTTCCCATTTATTTATAGATCCGGTAAATGATTCCGTTGGCATCATCTCCAACCAGAAGAGAGCCATCGGGCAACTGAGCCAATCCACAAGGCCTCCCGAAGCAGGATTTGTTTCCATTAGTAAGAAAACCTGTCAAAAATGGTTCGGAGCTGACTGGTTCTCCATTCTGAAATTTGATGCTTACCACTGAATAGCCTGACGGTCTACGACGATTCCATGAACCATGTAGGGTAACAAATGCCTGTTGCTGATATTTTTGATCAAACATTTCTCCCGTATAAAAAAGAAGTTGCATAGGTGCGCTATGAGCTGACAGTTCGAATGAAGGTGAGGTGCTCATTGAACTGAACTGCTGATAACTTGTGTCACCCGACGGGCGATCACCGGGATTATAATGTCCCTTTCCAAAAATATATGGCCAACCGTAGTGCGCGTTTTCCTGAATCTGATTAATCTCTTCTTTCTGCTGGTCATCGCCGAGCCAGTCGATGCCGTGGTCCGCTCCCCAGAGTGATTTTGTTCCCGGATGCCAGTCGAAGCCTATTGTGTTTCGAAGCCCTTCGGCAAAAACCGTGAGATCTGATCCATCAGCCCGACATCTCAGCATCGTCGCACTCATTAGATTGGTTTCATCGCAGGCGTTGCAGGTACTGCCCACGCTTACGTACAGGTAGCCGTCGGGGCCAAAAGCAAGAGTTCGGTTGGGGTGTTGCCCGCCATCGGGCAGCATGTCAACTATTTTTTCAATTTTTCCCAGCCGTCCATTGCTATTCAGCGGTGCCCGAAAAATTTCTTTCACTGTGACCATGTACAGTAAGTCCTGGTGTATGGCAAGACCATGTACATCGGGCAGGCTGGCTGCTATTTGCCGATCATCGGCGGTGCCGTCGTTGTTCTTATCTAACAACAAGGTAACGGTACCTTTTTCGCGATCAGAAAAATATACATGTCCTTCTTTACTAACAACGATCACACGTGGTTTTCCCAACAACTCCGCAAACACGCCTATCCGGTAGCCCGAAGGAAGGTCAAGTGATTGTACCAGTCGGGTAGTCTTAGGCACAATGGCGGGCTTAAAAATGGAAGCGCGAATTTGTGCAGACGTAGTGGTATCTGCTGATTCAGGAATGTTCCATGTTTTTAACCGAATGTTTTTACTGCAGCTGTAAAGCACGGCGCCAAAGAAAGTGACGATGCCCAGAACGTTGAGAAAAATCTTCATATCGTTTACCCTGCAAGGCTGCAAATCGTCGGCCATAAGTTGTTATGAATAGTTTTGTTGATATGGGCAGAAAACGCTGGACTGCTGTGCATGGTCAGCCCCAAAATTCCCCGTTTTTGTTGATGTCCCTCTACATAGTCGCGCGTTTGCCGATGTCGGGAGCTACGCCTGAACATACTTATGCCATCAGCCCGAGTTTTGGCGGGATACTTGTAATGTACAGATAACCGCGTTGCTGCCTGGAGCAACAGACACTGATTTCTTTCATAAGGCTGGTCAGGTGCAGTCTGTGGTTTACCGGGAAAAGGATATCGAATCGCCGGCCAAAGTAGCCCTCGACGGTTATGAGGCTCTTCAATCGGGAGATAGCAAAGTTGTTTCGGGTGGCAAAACAAAACTGCATGTATTCATGAACGATTTACTGGGGCTTGAGCTGGGCGCCGCAAATGTCAAAAAGCAGATGATGCCCAGTACGGCAGAAAATGGCCGAACAGCTTCGGGCCATGTTGCCTCCAGGCAGGAACGGGCGGAGATCACTGGAAAGACAGGTCGTAGAAATGGTGATCAGTAGACAAAAAGGTTGAGGCTTTTGGCATCGATAAATTTTTGTTGACAAAAATTTTGTGTATGGCAAAATATTCAAAATTGGCCCAGAAGAAAGTGAAAAAGGCCATGGAAGAAAAGAAAAAAGGAACGCTGAAAACAGGAACTGGTAAAAAGGTAACCAGCCGGAAACAGGCTATCGCCATCGGATTGTCCGAAGCGCGTTCAGAGGGTGCCCGCGTACCAAAGAAGAAGAAATCGAAGAGCGCAAGCAAAAGCAAGTCGGCCAAATCGGCCACTCGGAAAAAAGGAACAGCTACCAAAAAGAAATCCAAAGCAGGTAAAAAGAAAAGTAAATGAATCGTTCAATATAAAAATGATTGGAAATGATACAGAACTATGAAGCATGCATTGAGGCTTGCGCAGCTTGTGTTACAGCCTGTCGTAAATGCGCGGCGGCCTGCCTTACGGAACCGAATACAGAAATGTTGGCCAAATGCATACAACTGGATCTTGCCTGTGCCGCCATTTGCGACGCAGCCGTAGAAAACATGTTACAGGTGACTGCACAGGCGACGCAGGTTTGTCAGGTATGCGCTGATGTTTGTACAGCATGTGCCGAAGAATGTGAGAAACATGAACACGACCATTGCAGATACTGTGCGGAGCAATGTCGAAAATGTGCTACTGTATGCCGTGAAATGGCAGCTGCCTGACGCAGGTTGCCTAAAAAAAGTTGATAGTCTTTAAATACCATGTATGGCAACAAAAAAGAAGAATCCTGAAAATTACCCTCAGCCACCATTTCCGGCACAGGAGCAGAATATGCCCGGCGTGGAGGCTGCGATGGAACCTAAGGCAGACCATGGAGAAACAACTTACCAGGGCCGCGGGCGGCTGCAGGGTCGCAAGGCGCTTATTACCGGAGCCGATTCTGGTATTGGTAAGGCGGTAGCCATTGCCTTTGCCCGTGAAGGGGCCGATGTGTGCATTTCATATTTGAACGAACGCGATGATGCAGAGGATACAGCCAAATGGGTCCGTGAAGCGGGAAGAAAAGCCCTCCTGGTTCCCGGCGATATCAGCGAGGAACAACATTGTCGACTCCTGGTAGAGCAGGCAATAGCAGGGCTTGATGGCATTGATATTATCGTCAACAATGCGGCCCATCAGGCCACCCATCAGTCGTTGCAGGATATCACAGTCGAAGAATGGGACTACACATTTCGAACGAATCTACACTCTATGTTTTACATCTGCAGAGCTGCCGAATCGCATCTCCGGGCGGGCAGTTCGATCATCAATACTTCCAGCATCAACGCCTATAAACCGAATCCTACTTTGATACCTTACGCCATCACCAAAGGCGCTATTCAAAATTTTACTGCTACGCTGGCTCAGCTTTGGGCAAAGCGTGCAATTAGGGTTAACTGTGTAGCGCCCGGCCCCATCTGGACACCTTTGATCCCCGGCAGCTTCGATGCTGCTACCACCAGTAAGTTTGGCAAGCAGTCGCCGATGGGTCGGCCGGGGCAACCGGCAGAACTGGCACCGGTATTTGTGATGCTTGCAACCGATGAAGCGAGCTATGTGTCGGGCGCTACGATAGCTGTGACCGGTGGTATGCCCAGCATTTGAATGGCGGTGCTGGCGGCGGATTTCTTTTCATCGAGAGATTGGATAGATCAATTTTATTAAACAATAGGAAACATTACACATGAAACCACAAGACAATAAGGAAAAGAACAAGCAGGAAAAACAGCCTGCCTCGGAACGAACAGAAAAATTGCAGCCGTTGGAGCAGTTTTTCGTCAGCCAGCTACAGGATATTTATTACGCAGAACGACGCATCAATGAATTTCTGGGAGAACTGGCAGGTTCGGTAACGAGTGAGGATTTGGAAGATGCAGTGGGACATCACCAGCAGCAAACTGCTCGACAGGTAAAAAGGCTGGAAAAAATTTTCGGATTGCTGAAAATGGAAGCTGAAGAAAAGCATTGCGAATCAATTGAAGGATTGATGCGCGAAGCAAACGAGATTAAAGAGCTTACCTCACCGGGTACCGCCACAAGAGATGCGGCGCTGATTATAGGACTGCAAAAAATTGAACACTATGAAATTGCCAGTTATGGTGGATTGCTGGAGCTGGCTGTAACGATGGACCTCGGGCAGGTAGCCGATTTGCTCGATAAGTCGCTGCGGGAAGAGGAAGAAGCGGATCAAATGCTAACGGTTATTGCCGAGGATCAAATTAATGTTCGCGCTGAACAGGAAAAGCCGTATTCGTGGCAAAAAGGGCTTCAGGAAGCTTAAGTTGTTTTCAGTAGAGGTGTATAGGTGTTTGGTTTACGAAAAAGGGTGCTATGTTGCACCCTTTTTCAATTTACTGTTTTCAATAGAATCCACGCTCGTCATCGTACGAATTGTAGCGTCTTCCCCGACGCGGATAGTCTTCATACCGGCTTGCACCAAATCCCCGGCGGGCATAGCGGTTGTTCTCATTACGATTACGACTATCGTTGCCCCTGCGATCGTAGTTGCTGTAAGATCGGTTGGAATCATAGCTATCCAGCCATTCGTCGTCATTGCCATCATAGTTTTGCATTCTCCGTTGGGTCGGATAATCATCCATTCCATCGTCTGGCTGCCACTCGCGGTATCCGCGGTGCCGTGGACGCGAGTAGCCGTATTCGTCGTTGTCCTGCTGGTCGGAAAAATAGCGGCGATCAGATGAGTCGTCCATCCATCGGCTATCTTGTCTCTCATCGTAATCGTTATCCCGATAGCGACGGGACTCATTTGGGTAGTCTTCTCGCGAATAAAAGCCAGACCTTCCCTGATCATCATAGCGCTGCGATCCTCGCCGGTGATGGTTGTACCGGCGTGACTCCATTTCGTTGTACATGGAACGTCGATCGTTTCTTTGTCTGTTCATAGTTTAAAAATTTAATTTGTTGAATAAAACATGTTTTATGAAATCCAACAATTGTGCCTTGCTGGCATATTGGTTGCTCTAGTTCTTTAAAAAAAGATGATGCCCGAAAATGAACTGGTGCCGGATCAGCAGGGAGGAGGTTCAGCCGATTTGCGCGAAGTGAGAACCCTCCCGACCAACAGTGCAGCTGAGCAAGTTTTTCGACTGGCAGTAACGCGTATGCTGCATCCCGCGTGCTGGTCTAAAATAGCGGGAGAACTGGGAGTCGATTTTCAGCAAACGGATTCTTCAGCCAATACGATTGATACTGCGGTAAAGTCGGGAGATTTTATACGTATTGACCTTCCGGGCCCCGGCTCGAGGTTGGGACGTGGATACGACTGGGCGATGGTGTTGGCGACAAAAGATGAGTATCAGGGTTCGCCTGACCAGCGTTATGCGGCGCTGGAAGTGATGGCATCGCCAAGACCAGGTAGTCAATCGGGTGACGCTGCTCATTTTTTTGAGAAAGGAGCATCGTCCAGTTTTGAAATATTCTGGAAAGGACGAACAGTAGAAGCTCGCTACAGCGGCCGTAATGAAATTGCCAATAATTCAACAGAATCGCTAGTCGACAATGTCAGAAATACAGTCGTGGCCAGCACAGCCCGAATGGGCCTTTCAGAGCTACAATGGAAGTTGTTGCTTGCTGCTTTCCTCAAAGATAATTGACGTGGTCAAGGCATTCCCCAAATTGGGGATAATGGGGCCATGAAGATAATCGACACACGCCCTTTCAGCGAATGTCGCTAGCTATGCACTTATCATAGGTGTTGTTAGCGAATATTCGTGTTTTGGCATGATAGTTTCAACATTGACAGAAAAAACTGATATGAAAACGAAACATTTATTTGGAATGATTAGCCTGTTATTGTCTTTTGCGTTTTTCCTGGTTGGTTGTGCAAATGATGGGAAAGATAGTGTAGAGAAGGCCGACTCTATCAACCGCGCAGGCTATAATGCTGCCGATTCATTGGGTGGCTATCGTTCGGACGCATCTACTTCGCGGTTTTTGGTGCGTGCTGCGAACAGTGGTATGGCTGAAGTGAAGGCGAGCCAACTGGCTACAGAGCGTAGTACCAGAACAGCAGTAAAGCAAATTGCCAATACGATGATCGAAGATCATCAAAAGGCCAATGATCGGGTGAAAGAGCTGGCAAGAATGCGAAATATTGCTTTGCCCGACAGCTTAAGTGAATCAAAGAAGCGCCGTTACGACGATCTCGTTGAAGAGAAAAACAGCGACTTTGATCGGAGTTATGTAAATCGTATGATTGATGATCACGAAGATGCTATCGATCTTTTCGAAGATGCCGCAGATGATGTACGAGATGCTGATGTGCGGGAGTTTGCACAAAACACTCTTCCAAAGCTGAGGAACCATCTAGATATGTTGCGGAACATTAAAAAGGATATGCGTTAAGGCTTTACTTTTCCGGAAATTGTTGACTGTTTCAACAGTTTAATCAGGGCTTTTTCCAGAGGAGAAAGCCCTGATTTTCCGAATACCACTGAGCCTGCGGGAGCAGAAGGGACCTTATCCGGTTGATCGAATAATTTCAATACGTCAGGATGAATATAATAAGACCTGCAAACAGCGGGCGTGTTGCCCAGGCGCTTAGACACATCAGCCAACATGTCTTTTATAAAAATCGAATTATTGCCCTCGCCGGCCTCTGCTGCGTGATTAAGCCAGAACTGATATGCATACACAGATCCTGCCCAGGTCCGAAAATCTTTGGCTGTAAATGGCTTGTTCATCGCTTCGTGTATGAAGTCATTGATATCGCCCGATTTTACAGTCTGCTTTAAGCCGCTGCTATCGGAAAACTGAAACAACTTTTTTCCCGGCAGCTCTTTACATTTTCTAATTAAGTTAATAAGATACCTGTCGCTGATGCGGTGCATTTGCGCAACTCCCTTTTTACCCCTATACGCGAGCAACAAACAGTTTCTGTCTTTCCGTACGTGCTTTGCTTCAAGTGTGGTTAGGCCATAGCTTGAATAGGTGCGTTTGTACACTTCGTTGCCTGTGCGAATATGGCTACACTCCATGAGGCGGATCGCTGTTGCAACTAGTTTTCGGATAGTCCAGCCTTTTTGTTTGAGTTCAGCTTGCACTGCCCGCCTCAGGTCAGGCAGGCTTGTTCCAAACTCAAGCAGGCTATTGAATTTTTTCAGACTCCTTTTTTGTCGCCATTCCGGGTGATAGATATACTGTTTACGGCCGGCATCGTCAATGCCTGTGGCCTGTAAATGGGCATAAGGATCACTGGAGATCTTTACATTCCGCCAGGCTGGCGGAATACGAAGAGTATTGAAGCGCTTGATCCTTTTTGGATCTTGTATTTTTTTACCGCGATAATAATATGCGAAACCTTTTCCGGATCGTTTTCTTTGAACGCCGGCTTCAAGACTTTCAGTATCTACATGGGTAATACCCTTTCTTTTCACAAGTTCTCCTGACGGTGACGATTATTTGTTTGCTTTATACCAGCCGTGATGACGGTTGCCAGCAATGACAAGGCGATGATAAGTAGGAGGGCCTGGATTGCTAAATCGAAATTCATTGTAAGTATTTTCAATTGTTTAACCTGGGGTACTGTCGAACCGGTTATGATGCATCTGTTCATAACTGGCCGTATCATTCGTTGAGTTCGACGGCGCCGTGTTTGGTGCGGCGGCTGGGGAGTCCTGCTCTTCTGTTTCAGCCGGGCCATTCTGGCAATTGCAGGAACTAACCAGCAGGAACAGTAATAAACAGCCGCATTTCATGGCGTCGTTTTCTATTGTATTGCAAAGCTGATACCAAATACAGTTTTGGCGCAAAGATGGGAAGATGTTACAAGGCTTATTTTTTGCGTTGTGCAATACTTTTTTTGAGCTGTTCCACCAGGCTGCCAGACTCTATTTGTTTTTTTGTCGGAGTGTCAGCTATCTTTCGACCGCTTGCTTTCGAACGGATTCGCTTCATTAGTGCTTTGGTGTAGGTATCGCTATAATCTTTCAAATTAAAGGAATCAGTCATGCTTTTTACCAGGTCCCCGGCCATTTTTAGCTCGGCAGGTTTAGGTTTCTTTTTGCTTAATTTTTTGGTACTGTATGCGTCGGGGCTTCGTATTTCGGACAAAAATCTAATGCTGTGGAGCAATACAACATCGTCTGCGGTTCGGAGCAGCACCAGGTTTTCTCGATTGCGTAATACGAACCTGCCAATTCCGCATCGACCAGTTTTCTGTATGGTGGAAGCTAACAGCCCGAAGGCCTGGCTACCGTTGGCGTCGGGCCAAACGTAGTAGGCCGACTTAAACAGGATAGGATCAATTTCCTTCAGATCTACAAATGATTCCAGTTGTATCTGTTTGGTCTTTTCAGGAGCAGCTTTCTCAAAATCTGCTTTGCTCAGCACTACGTATTTGTCTTTTACTTTTACGCCCTTTACAATGTTTGCCCAGGGAACTTCTTTGCCGGTTTTCTCATTCACGCGCTTGTATTTCACGTTATGATGATCTTTCTTGTCGAGTAGATCAAAGTCTAGCCGGCTCTCCTGAATGGCACTATACAGCTTTACGGGGATGTTGACGAGTCCAAAATTGATGGCACCTGACCAGATTGCTTTCATTAGTCGTTATTTTTAGGATTTAGTTTTGACAGCACTTTTTCAATGTTGATTGGCCTGCCCAGCACTTTGCGAAATATATCGCCATTCTTTTTTAAACGAGCCACTGCATTGGCCATGGTGAAGTTTAACGGATCAAGGTTTTTGTTTAACTCAGACCAATCCAGCGGCATAGAAACAGGCGCGCCGGGGCGGGGCCTTACGGAATAGGGCGCCGCCAGAGTAGCCCCGTAGCGATTCTGTAGAAAGTCTACATACAACAACCCCTTCCTATTTCTGATTAAACGTTCAATCGTTGCCAGTTTAGGCTGGCGGCTCACCGCTTCCTGCGCGATTATTTTGGCAAATAATTGTACTTCATCGTAGCTGTATTTTTCTTTCATGGGCAGGTAGATATGAATGCCGGTTGCACCCGAAGTTTTGGGATAACCGGAAATACCGAGCTCCTGCAGAATATCCCCGATGCTGCGGGCAACTGTTACCGCATCCTGAAAGCTGCTTTTTTTGCCAGGGTCAAGATCAAGGATACACCAGCTGGGGGCATCAGGCTGGTCGATGGGATTGCCGGCAGGATTGATTTCTATGGTGCCCCAGTTGACCATGAACAGCAGATCGGCTTCACTTTTGGGAATGAGAAAATGATGTTTTTCTCCCTCGCCGGTAACATAGGGATGCTGCTGTATCCAATCCGGTACTTTTCCCGTAATATCCTTTTGATAAAAACTCTTCTTCGAAATTCCTCCGGGGGAGCGGAGCAATGATTGAGCCCTGTTGACAAAATATGGCAATATCGTGGGCGCCATTTCGTGATAATAGTTTAATAAATCTCCTTTGCTATAGCCTTCTTTCGGCCAATAAATTTTTTGCAAATTGGTTAGCTGAATTTTTATTCCTGCTACCGCCATTTCCTTTTCGTCGTTGCCTCCGAAATCGAGCCTGCCCTTCTTTGAAGCTGACCTGGCAGTGGATTTTACATCTCTGATTGATTGCACTTGTTTCGGATTTTTGTCAGTACGTAGTCCCTGAAAGCTTGCATGTCGCATGATTCCCTGATCCGTTATTTCGGCAAACTCCACAACAGCCACCAGTTGCGGCCTTACCCAGGTTATTTTTTCTCCGGGCCGGCGATCCGGCAAGATATCATCTTCACTTTGCTGCTTAGAAGGTAGCGGCGAGCTTTTTATTTTCAGGCGATCAAGTTTTGTTTGCAGATTGTTCAATTGGTTATCGGTAAAGCCAGTGCCAATTCGCCCTGCGTAAACCAACTCGGATCCCTGGTAACTGGCTGCCAGAAGTGAACTGAAGGCCCGTGGAGAATTGTTTTTCCTGACATATCCAATAATCAGTACCTCTTCAGCATTTCTAAGTTTAATTTTCTGCCAGTCCTGGCTCCGTTCGCCGGGTATATAGGGGCTGTCTGCTTTTTTGGCCAAAATACCCTCCAGCTTTTTTTTCCTGGCCCAGGCCAATGGATTTTTTTTGCCAGCATCTATCAGCGGACTTATCCGCAGCAGCTCGCCTTCATTTACGAGCGTTTCGAGTAATTCCCGTCGTTCCCTTAGTGGAAGATCGGTGATGGTCTGACCGTTTACGTGCAGGAGGTCAAATAATTGAAATTGAAGTTGGCCATCATCAACCGAGCGCCAGTGCTGAAGGTCCTGAAATTTAGGCTGGCCCTTGGAGGAAACGACGATAATTTCTCCATCCAGCACGGCATCGAAGCTTTCCTCCTTTAAGGCGTCTACAACAGGGGGAAACTTGCTGTTGAATGATCTTAGGTTGCGTGAATAAAGTTGTACGTCTTTTCCCCGGCACACAGCAATAGCCCGGTATCCATCCCATTTTATTTCATATAGCCAATCGCCTGCATCTGGTAGTTCCGGCTCGGGGGCCAGCGTTGCGAGCATTGGCTTCAAAGGAGTGGCGTTAGTCTTCGCAGCCTTTTTGACTGGCTTTTTGCCTGTTCTGCTTTTGGAGCGATTTGTTTTACTCGTCCCTTTGCCGTTTTCAGCAAAGTAGTCGTTTTGCTTGATCAGCAACCATTCTTTTTCTTTTCCTTTAAGCCGCACCAGGGTGAAGGCTCCCTTCAGTTTTTCGCCTTTGAGTTCAAACTGAAGTTCTCCTTTGCGAATTTGGCTGCTTACGCTGGCTGATCGTTTTTTGGATGTGGTATTGTTAACGGCAAGGTCATATTTGCCGTTATCCCAAACTACTACAGTCCCTGCCCCATAATTTCCTTTCGGTATTTCGCCTTCAAAGTTGATATAACTAACGGGATGATCTTCCACCTGGATTGCGAGGCGTTTGTCTTTTGGATTCATCGAGGGGCGGCGGGGCACGGCCCAGCTCTTCAGTACGCCATCGGCTTCAAGTCGAAGATCATAGTGAAGTCGTCGGGCATGATGTTCCTGCACAACAAATCGCATGGATGATGTTGTTGCTTTGTTGCCTGAGGGCTCGGGAGTATCACTGAAGACCCGTTTTTTTCGATATTCTCTTAGCGACATGGAATCCAATAAAAAGTTAGCCCGGGTGGCCGCCAGCCGGACATACGGAATTTGTATTTCCACAACAGCGATGCCAGGAAGGAACCACTGCTTGCCAGTCGCTGACGTTTGCCGGGTTTGCCTTCAACTACAAACCTTTTTTTCGGTCATTGTTTTCAATCCGGAATGAAACTTTACAATTAAGTCCATAGCTAACAACCTGGTTGTTTTGTACATGTACTTTTATGTGTTTAATATAGATCGAATCGATATTTTTTACTGTTTGGGCAGCGTCCTGAAGCGTTTGATTGATTGCATCTTCAATACTTATTTCGGAACTGCCAATGAGTTCAATGATTTTTACTGTTGACATTTTTAAAAAGTTTAAACGTTAAGATTAGTCCCGTTTTCTGGCACGGGTTGAAAAGTATCCGCCGATCAATACCAGCACCAACAACACCAATAAAATTCCTGGAATCAGGCCCATCGTTTTTTATTCATTCTTTACAAAAAGAATGCTATTCCTGTGTAGGCGTATACCGACTGCTTATTGCAAGTTGAGTACGCAATTTGGGGGTTGGCTTTCCCCAAACTGGGGTCACCACAAGCCTGGCTATCTAATTCAGGTTGTGCTTCTTGTATTATCCTTTTCCAACTCAACTTCTTTTAGTGAGTGCACTGCCGGTCCGTTCAGGACTTTCCCTTCAAAATCGTATCGTGCACCGTGGCAGCTACAATCCCACGATTGTTCGGCCATGTTCCAACTTACCTGACAGCCCTGGTGGCGGCATGCTGATTCGAACGCCATTAATTTTCCATTTGCAGATCTGGCTACTGCAAGTTTTTTACCGGAGGATGAATAGATGCCCCCCTCTCCCGGAGCGAGCGTACTGCCTCCGAAGAGTTTCGACCGACTCTTTAGCCTGCACAACCATCCCTTCGCGAAGGATTTCAGTTGATGAAGGTATGCGCCGAATTCGGCGAATGGTCTCAATCGTTTCGGGTCGAATAATTGGGCCCAAACATTTGGCCGCTGCAGGATCAGGTCATGAAGTATTGATGCCGCCAATTGACTGTACATGATGCCGTTGCCGCCATATCCGGTAGCTACATACACATTCCCCCTGGCACCAGGCAGCCTGCCGATGTAGGGGAGGCCGTCAACGGATTCATAGAACTGCGACGACCAGCGCCACCTTATTTTCATATCTGGAAAAAGACGTCTGCTGAATTGTTCAATACCCCGATAGGGATCGCCGCTGTTGCCCTTTGTACCAGTGCGGTGGTCGCCACCACCCACCAACACATATGGAATGCCATCGATGAAATGCGTTCGGGCATAGTGAAAAGTGTCCGACATGTCATATAGCAGCGCATCTGTCGGCAAAGGATTGCTTGTTTGAAACGCCACTACATAACTCCTGTAGGGTTTGCATTTTATCTGCATCAACGGTTTGCCGGGAGGTAAATGGGTTGCAAATATTAAAGTGTTGCAACGATAATTTCCCTGGCTGGTCCGAACGTTCTGCTGTTCGTTTTTCCCTGTATGAGAAAGATAAGAGCAGTGCTCCACAATCCTGCCGCCGTTTTCGACAAATGCGCTCGCAAGTCCCTGAAAAAAGGAAGTAGGATGTATGGAGGCTTCCCGACCAATCCGAATGGCTGAATCGAATTCAAACCGGAGTGGCAAATGCCGTGTAAACGAGACAGAAATGCCTGCCGACTTCGCAGCAAATGCTATTGGCATCAACTCTTTTGATTGTGCTTTAGTGGCGGCAAAAAGATAACCGGTACATTCCCGGTAGTCGCAAGCAATGTTCAGATCCCGGATTTGTGCAGCAAATATTTTCTTTGCTTCCATCGTCGCTTTGGCTACCATTTTAGCCTTATCCAATCCAAACTTTTTAATCAGGTCTTTATAGGAAAAATCCAGCAGGCTGTTAATATGTGCGGTAGTTCCGCTTGTGGTGCCAGAGCCAATTTCTTGTCGTTCGACGACCAGGCATTTTAACCCGGAATTTTGAAGTTGATAGGCGATGCTGATTCCGGTTATTCCTGCACCAACTATAATGGCGTCGTAGTAATCGTTGCCGGGTTCGGTTGAAATCGGCATCTCAGGCGTATTATTTTGCCAAATACTTATTGAATGGCTATCGCGCTTCATATACTGGGTTTTATTTGGGTTTACCAAAGCATTTTGTTTCTGATCAAAACGTATAGCCACAAACTCAGGAGAATGGCCTCTACTACGGCATCGGCGAGATAGGCGTCGTTGCCCGGTCCGGTATAGTAATAATACAGATCAACCAACAATAAAGCGAGGCTGGTAAGCGCTCCGGTAAAGCTTGCATGTAGCGGGTTGCTGTTGGTGAAAAGTGGAAAGAAAAGAGTCAGGCTGATTACAATCCAGAGTACGGACACTGTCTTGAGCATCCAGAGTTCCTCCTGAAAGCCGGTCAATGCAATGAACGACCGGGAATCGAGCAGTACCCAAAGACCAATTGATAAGAGGTAAGACCCCTGCGCCAGTATCAATATGAGATATAATCGTTGCGCCTTCATAAGGTATCGATCTGGGTCTCGTTAACTGTCATAGAATACTGCCTTAGGTACAACAAGGGTGCCAGTTGGTCTTGTCTACTGATAGCTGCTTATCCAGAACGCAACAGAGTCGCCAGGAGCATACTGTTGAAAATGCATCCAGAGATCTTTAGAAGAATGGCGCGGGAGGATTTGAACCAAACCAATAAGTACATCTTTCCGCACAATGCCATGCCAGCGTTCTCCCGTAATGTAGACCGATTCTACGGTCTTATTGCCAGAGTTGGTTGCTCGCAGCTGAAAACTTCCCGGGCCTTTTGGTGATTCAGTTTGTTGCCATTGCAACGATAGCTCTGCCACTTGTTTCTCGTTGGCTGACCATATTGCAATCAGGTAAACGGCGGTACACAGCAGAAGAAGAGCAGCCAGAAAAAAAACGAACCATTCTAATTTGTTTTTGGCTTTGCAGAAATGGTCAGTCCAGGTTTGTTTTTGTTTTTTTCTCATGGCGAACCCTTTATTAACAATCGTCCAGCCGAAGCGCCCAGCATAGCTGGAAAACTTAAAACTACTATACACGTGATGGCTGCAAAGAGCGACAAGCTCGTAAGCTGGCCAAAAAACCAAAGCATAAGTGCAGAGGAAACAACGGAGGCTATATATGCAGTCATCGTGTGTAGTAACGCCTTCTTCATCCGGCCCGAAGAGGCCAGTGTGCCCGCGCCTCTGAAGTCGACATAAAATAAAATTAAAATACCCGCGGTAAGGGCAACTAGTATGGTAGTGATTAGCGAGTAAACTGAACTTGCAGCGGCTACCAGTACAACTTCATGTGTGGGAGCCATATTGCCTGCTACCAGTACACTACCACAGGCGGCCAGCACAAACCGTTCCCCGAAATCACTGGAATTATCTTTTGGCGTAGATTGTTGTTTTTTTTCATCAGCTGGCGACTCAGATTCTTTGCTTTCAAATTGGGCCGTACCTATCGAAATACCGATTGCAACTGGCATTGATTGCATGATAATTTTACTCAGGTTTTCATGTGGCGAATATTCAAACCAGTTGAGTTGCCCAATAAGTTGTAATATACCTGCCGACAACAGCAATCCCAAACCCATTTCTTCAATTGAATCGACAATTATTTCAGTCCAGCTGGCTCCGGCATGCAAACCTGCATATCGGTTATAGCCCATCAATAAGAGAAAGGTTACCAGCAGGTATGCCAACATGCGCTGAGCTGGCAACGAAAGACCGGCTTGCCACATTTCTTCTGTAAAAAACAAAGGCAAACTAAACAGGAGACCGCCAGCAATGCCACGACCATATTCTTTTAGAGAGGCAGAGATGTTTTTCACGATATCTTGAGATTCAAAGTCTTTGCCAGCATTTGCGTGGGATGCAGGGAAAATTTTCCTCTTAGTGGGGCGGGCTTACACAATTGGCAACCGATACTATGGTGCCCTTTTCAGTCACTTGCACTTGGTACTTTATTTGTGCCATTTTTTTGCCAGTATTTAGTCATGTCGCAGATTTCAGATATTTTGCAATATTTAAAACTGTTTGGAAAACGCCTTCGGACGGGATATTTGTTAGCATTTCTTTTGTTAGTGAGTTCCTTTCTGCTAGTCTTTTACGCAAATCGAAAGATTGCCAAGCGTAATGAGTTTGTAAACCAATGGCAAAGGCATAATAAGTTAGCAGTGGATCTTAACCTCGAATTTCTTCGCGCTCATGCCAGCACTCAATATTATTTCACGAACGGGCAAACAAGGCAACTACAAACTTACCTCGCGGCTCGTAACAAATGGCCTTCGACAATCACTCGTCTGCGGTCACCCGGCCCTGCTTCGTCCGTGGAAATGGATGCGATAGGTAAGTTGATCTGGTTAATGCTCACGTATCGCTTCCATACAGATAGGGCAATTCAAATTTTTCAACGAAAAGAATCAGACTGGCAACGGCAGTGGCAATTAGCCAACAACGAAGCGGCAAAGGTGCAAAAGGATCTTGATTCAACTTTCGAATTGCTGGCCAATTTGAGACAGACATCGATCGAGTCGTCGTTGGCAAAACTGGGGAATGCTGCTTCGGCAGCACAGGTGATCGCAATTATCGCCCTTTTTATGGTTGCAGTGATTATCTTTTATACATGGGCCACCTATGTACGGGAAAGCAGCGGTCGTCAAAAGGCAGTTGCAACTGCTGGGGAACGAACGGAAGAATTAGCCCTTAAACAAACTGAATTGGACCAGGCAAATGTTGAGATGAAAGCGCTTAAGAACATCGAAAAATTTGCTGCTACCGGGCGTATTGCCAGAACCATTGCCCACGAAGTGCGTAATCCCATTACTAACATATCAATGGCGGTTGAACAATTGCGGGAATTCGAAACAACACGACCGGAGTATACGATGTTACTGCAGGTCATTACCAGAAGTACCGATCGTATCAATGGTTTGGCAACCAACCTTCTACAGGCCACTCGTTTCGATGACTTGATGATACGGCCTTATCCCCTTGCAGAGCTGATTGAGGAAGTATTGTTTCTGGCGAGCGACCGCATTGACCTGCAGCAGGTGCAGGTTCATAAATACATGCTTGATCAGGATTGCGTTGTCGCGGTCGATGTTCCAAAAATTAAGATCGCCATCCTGAATGTAGTCGTCAATGCCCTGGAGGCTGTCAGTGATCGCCGTGGAGTCATCGAGATATGGTCATTCTGCGAGGGTGGATACGGTAGGGTGGAAGTGCGCGATAACGGACCGGGCATGGAAGAGGAGACTTTGCAGAATCTTTTTGAACCCTTTTATACTCGAAAAGATGCAGGTAATGGTCTTGGGCTCACCAATTCACAGAACATATTACTCAATCACAGAGGGGTCATTTCAGCCGAAAGCATCTATGGCAAGGGGTCACGTTTTGTTATTTCCATTCCCTGTGCTCACAGCACTTGCTAAAGCCATCCTATCTGGGGAATTATTTCCCAACGGCGGATTTGTCTAATCTTTTGGGTCCGA
Source organism: Chitinophagaceae bacterium (assembly GCA_046297935.1). Lineage (GTDB taxonomy): Bacteria > Bacteroidota > Bacteroidia > Chitinophagales > Chitinophagaceae > CAYMZZ01. The sequence goes on along the minus strand of JBKBHA010000010.1, from coordinate 11,352 downwards.
TTGGGGAATTTTCTGGCACGGTTTGGGTTGCATATGGGGCAGCGCTACACACAAAACCATATACCATGTCTGAACGGATATTAATAATAGACGATGATCTTGATATTTGTTTGCTCCTACAACGTTTTTTGAGTAAGCATGGTTATGCAACTACGGTTCAGTACAAGGGCCAACGCGGTATTGCTGCTTATCAACAGGAAGCTTTTGATGCAGTTATCTGTGATTATCGCCTGGGTGATATGGATGCGATGCGGGTTCTGGAAGCACTTCGAACACATGATCCCGAAGTGAAATTTATAGTAATAACAGGTTATTCCAACACCCGCACTGCGGTAGAAATAATGAAATTGGGCGCCTGTGATTATATCAGCAAGCCTCTTGTGCCTGAAGATTTGCTAAAGGTGGTTCGGCAGTCAATAGACAATAAACCTGTGCAGGCAGAAACAAAACCTGGCCAGCCCCGATTGGGTGCTGCTGGCAAGACTGTAAGTTCATCTCCGAAGCTCTATACCGAAAGCAGATCAGAGGCAATGCGCAAAGTATTCAGTCTTATCGGTATTGTTGCGCCAACTGATTACAATGTGATTTTGTATGGCGAAAGTGGTACAGGAAAAGAAGTGGCGGCACGGATGATTCATGAGCAGAGTCTCCGACGTAACAGACCGTTCGTAGCTATCGACTGTGGTATTTTGTCGCGCGAATTGGCAGCTAGTGAATTGTTTGGCCATGTAAAGGGGTCCTTCACCGGGGCACAGCAGGATCGTGAAGGTCATTTTGCAACTGCACATGGAGGTACGTTATTCTTAGATGAAGTTGCCAACCTCCCTGCCGAAGTTCAAACAACTTTGCTGCGTGTAATACAGGAACGGAGATTTCGTCCGGTAGGCAGCAATAAAGAAATGGTGGCTGATGTCCGAATAATCGTGGCGTCTAATGAAAGCCTGGCAGAAGCTTACCGCTCCGGAAAATTCCGCGAAGATCTTTACCATCGGTTCAACGAACTTATGATTCAGTTGCCTGCGTTAAGAGATCGCTCAGAAGATATTATTCCGTTGGCTGAATTATTTTTGATGCAGGCATGTGAAGAAACAGGCCGTGTTACAACAGGTTTTGAAAGGGCCGTGATGGAGCGGTTGCAAACCTATGCCTGGCCTGGCAATTTGCGTGAGTTGAGAAACGTGGTACGTCGCTGCGTATTACTTACGGGCAACGACCAGTGCATTACGATGGAAAGCTTCCCTCATGAATTACTTGCTCTAGCCGCTGTTCAGCAACATATAGAGGAACTGCCTTCAACGGAAAACGACTTGCTCACGAATGACACAAATATGGGTACCGATATGGAACCTACCGTGGAAAATGTGGAAGACGTAATCAGTCAATTCTATCGGTTGAAAGGCGCTGCAAGTAAAGCGGAGTACAATGCTATACTTCAGGCTCTGAAGTTGGCAAACTTTAATAAGAAAAAGGCGGCAGCTATTCTGAAAATCGACCGGAAGACCTTATACAATAAACTGAAAAATTTCAGGCTCCGCTTTACCTTGTAGTAATATCCGAATCAACCGCCGCATTGAGTTTCACTAAAAGTAGAATATGGCAGATTACTCCAGGCTCCTTCCCAACCGTTATAGTTGGACTCTTGTAATATTTCAACTTTGTTTCGCTGCTTACCTGATCTTTTTTATTACTCCTTCAGGTTTTACATATTACCTTTTGCATTTGCTAATGCTGTTCTGTGTGATAGCGTCTTTTGTTCAAACCAGGAGAGAGTGGTCCACAAAGCGGTGGAAAACGGGCAGGGTGCGCGTAATCGTAGGAGGGCTGATGTTGTTATGCCTTTCCATTTATTTGTTTGCCGGTATAGCCCATGCCCAGCAAATACGGTTAAATGAATTTGCGCCCAGTCTTTTGTTGCTAACTGTGCTGGCTGCACCGCCGATTATCTGTTTTGCTGTCTGTCTGGCGGCCGAATATGTACGACGTCCTGCGCATCGGTGAACTTCAGAACGCCAGCTCCTGACTAGTAGCCGGCCTTGTATTTTTTCTTGAAAGACCTGCTCATGCAGTTCATCAAAAAAAACTGCGAATCTTTTATGGCCAGTATCGAGCAGTTGAATTCTGGGTGAATTACCATCATTTGAGTGTTTTCCAGTTCGAGTAACTGATCATTCACCTTAACCTGTATCCTTCCCTCCTTCGGCTGTAATAGCATGGTGCCCGAAGTTTTGCCGGGATCCATGCTCTCCCCGGCAGAGAGCTGGACAAGTACAATGGCAAGTTCATCTGATTTGAAAACCGTGAAGGCGACCTTGTCCTGTTGACCCGTCTCGCTTTCAGCCTTTAGATTGGCGCTGGCAAATACATTGTCAATCACCACGAACGATGCATCCAGCACTCGATCGCCTTCAGGTCTTCTGTCTGTTGCTTTGTTTCTGTGAAACTCCATGGCTACAAACGATCTACTTTTTTTCGAGGTTACGAAGGTTTCTAACCTGGTCATGTGACTGCTTCAGGCCTTGTTGCTGATCGATCAGCATGGCGCGCACATTTGCCGGAAGATCTCCTGAGTCTTCAAGAGCAGACTGATAGGCTTTTTGCGCTGCATCTTCGCCAAATTCGCACGACTCAAGAATGGCCTTACGGTCTTTGCCGGTGAAAACAACCTTTAAGTCCATCCAGGTTCGGTATAGCTTGCCTGCAGCAGTAGAACTTTTTACCGGCTCCTCGTCGGTCAGGCTCAGGTGCCGCCTTAGCTCTGATGCAATGCTCTGGCTTTGCTCGGCCATGGACATAAACATCGTTCTGAGGTCAGCATCCTCATCTTTTGTTTGAGAAGCTGCTTTTTCATATCCTTCAATTCGGTCGATATTGATCCGAAGGAGGTCATTCAGTACTTCGGCTGTGTCAGTAGTTGTTGTGTTCATATTATTTTTTTTTGTTTGAAGAAATTATCGGCGGGTCGAGTCAACCCGTGTTGTGTCCATATTGGCTGTATCGCTTGGCTGACCGTAGTGTGGATCATCTTTCATGGGATACATCGAGTCTGAAGGATTTTCCCGACTGTTGTCCTCGTTCGTGCCGTTATTGGCATCATTGCAGGCCACTGCAAAAAGCGCCAGAGCAACTGCTACTGTCCATTTTTTCATTATCGTGGGTTTTGTTTCTGTCAGTAAGACTGCAAACTCGAAGCCATAGTCATTTGCGCCGTTCCAGAGCTGTTTCTCTGGTGAAATTCCTGTACACGAAGAATTTATTACCCCAAACTGTGTAGAGAGTGGGCAAAATGGGGTCGTTAATATTGGATGGTTTTACTATCGGCCGTGTAGTTGCGAATGCAGATTTGCGGCATCGCTGTTGCTTGAATCATAATATAAGTTTAATTATGAAAAATTCACTGTACGATCGACGCCATTTCAGGGAATATTTGATTTACGGATCAATGGGAGCGTTATTGTTCATAATACCGCTGCTTGTATTTTTCTTTTTTTTGGATTATAACAAAATCTGGATCACATATATAGGCCCGGCTTTGTTCATGTTTGTGATTATGTGGTATGTGTTGCAACTATCACGACGAAGACCCGAGTACAAAAGTACCTGGATGATGATTATTGCGGCTCACTTTGCGATAGGGGTTGGAATAGTGTTGTCAGTGTTGTTGACAACGCTGTTGTGTTTTATGTTTATTCCGGGTTTTTTGAGTGGTGATAGTTCGAACGTACTGAGCGGAGCTCCTATAGGATTGAATAAGCAGAACTGGAGTATGCTGACGCTTATTTATATGAATGCGACGATAGCCAATTTCGGTGCGGCAGGATTTATAGCCGTTCTTGGGCCATACGCATTTAAAAAGAATCAGACCACAGACAAAACAGCTGTTCTTGAACCGGAATTGGATTTTAAGAAAAAACGCAGAGACTAATTTAGAAGTAATGGCATGTCGTTTGAATAATATTTAGAAACAGATTTTTTAAATCAAAAAAAAACGATCATGCCACAAACAAAACCAAAAGAGAAAAAGAAGCCCTCTGCGAATAATGCAGCGGCAAGTGGGAATTCACAGCTGGAAACGTTTTTTATCAGTTCCCTGAAGGATCTATACTGGGCAGAGAAACATTTGACCAAAGCGCTTCCCAAAATGCATAAGGCCTGTACAACACAGGAATTGGCCGATGCGATCGACGAACATCTTGCCCAGACAGAGGAGCATGTTGCGCGCCTGGAGCAGGTTTTTGAGCATCTGGGTAAAAAGCCGCAGGCAAAAAAATGCGAAGCCATGGAACGCCTTACCAAGGAAGCGGACGAAATTGTAGAAGAAACGGAAGAAGGTAGTATGACTCGAGACGCTGCCATTATAATGGCCGCTCAGAAAGTGGAACACTATGAGATCGCTTCGTATGGTGGATTGGTACAGTTGGCTCGCACGCTGGATTGGCCAGAGGTGGCTGACATTTTGAATGAGACACTAGAAGAAGAAAAAGCAACCGACAGCAACCTCACAACTATTGCTGAGGAAAGCATTAATTGGGCCGCGGAACAGGAAGATGATATGGATCAGGAAGAGGATTGATCGGTAGTTTTTTCAGTCTCGCCAATCGTAGTTTGGCACGAAGTTTTCAAGTTATAAGAGTAGAAGGTATTTCTCTTTTTTGGGGTGTTTCTTCGGAGACTGAGAAAAACCCATTGAACCTGAAACGGGTAATGCCGGCGAAGGGAAAAAAGAGAAAAAGGGAAACTCCACTCAGGTGGAGTTTCCTGTTTTTAGCAGACACCTAAAACAGCAAGGTTATGAAAAACACATCAGAAAATAAGACTGAGAATATTGTTTTTGCAGGCATTTCCGGCAGCCTCAGAACGGGTTCATTTAACAGCATGTTGCTGCGTTCGCTGCGTGATCTGCTTCCCGCCCAAACTGAGTTAGATATTCTGCTGATCGATGAAATACCCTTATACAATGCCGATCGCGATTTGCCATCAGTAGAGCGGAGGCCGAAGCCTGTGGAAGCATTCAGGGCAGGGCTGGCGAGGGCGCATGCCATTATATTCGTATCTCCGGAATATAATTATTCTATACCAGGTACGTTGAAAAATGCGATTGATTGGGCGTCACGCGGTGATGATTCTCCACTGATTAAAAAGCCTGTGGCTTTGATGGGTGCCACTCAGGGTAAATGGGGGACAGCAAGGATGCAACAGGATTTTCATCCGATTTATCAATATCTTGATATGATTCCTGTGTATAAACCGGAAATCTATGTAGCTGAGGCCGCCAGGCGTTTTGATAAGGAAGGCAGATTAACAGACGAAAAAGCGATCGAGCTGATCAGGCAGAAGCTGGACAAATTAAAAGATGTAGCATTGCAACATCGCGATCTTTCGGTTTACTAAAGTGAGTTTATTTAAGATAGTGTTTTATTCCGTCGAATACGCCCTCAGCAAGACGATGGGGGCTGAAGTAAATGTTGCGATTGTTCTTGAGCGGCTGTAGTTCCGGCGAATAGTTGGCTACAACAATGCTACGTGTTTTACCGGTTAGCATATCAGCGTCGTTGCCGCTGTTGCCGGCAGTGATGAATCGCTCGAGCGGCTTTTTCCATTTGTAACTTAAGTAGCGAACTGCATTGCCTTTACTGGCTCTTATTGGCAACAAATCCAGGAACCTATTTTCGGTAAGTATCACCCTGGCGTGTAGTTTTCGATCGTCAAGAAATTTATACAGGTCGGCCATGCGGTCATCGTCGAAACTGTCGTTAACATAATAGCTAAGCTTGAAAGGCCATTGTGCAGATTCCTCCTGCAGTCGTATGCCCGGGAATCGTGCAAGCGCGTTCGCTAACTCTGATCGTTTCCATTGATATCTGATATGGCTTTCCCAGCCAGCGTCCTGCAGGTATTTGTCGGTATAATAAATTTCCGATCCTACGGAGCAAATCAGTACATCGGGAGTCGGAAGATGGTAGTGTTCGATCGCTTTCCTCGTGATTTCGAGATTGCGGCCGCTGGCTATACCGAATACAACTTTGTCCTGATGGGCAGTGATCCACTCGCACAGATCCGAGAGGCCTTCATCCTCGGGTCCATCGAAGAGAGTACCATCCATATCAGTTATAAAAAACCAGTCGGCTCCCGCCAGCTTTTTGCCGTAGGCTGTTTTCCGCGGATAAGCTACTTCTTCGCTATGGCTTTTGCCGCGAAGTTCATCCAGGAGGGTTACATAGCTTTCTGTGAAAGCACCCCACGTATATCTTTCAGTAGACCCCAGAATACCATTGCTGGAAAATTTCTCCCAAAGACTTTGGTCGGTAATTATTTTTTTCAATGCGTTGGCGATGTCTTCTGTGTTTTCTACATTTACCAGCAGGCCGTTTTCGCACTGTTCAATAATCTCTTTCGGTCCACCATCGGGTGAGGCAACTACGGGCAGGCCGCAGGCCGCTGCTTCTACCAGTGTCAGCCCAAAGTTTTCCCCCGGTGTAGCGTTGATAAAGACGCCTTTTTTTCGAGCTGCGAGCCTGTATATTTCCGGCACTTCCAGACGTGGATCATTCTTTTTGGGAATGGCCATTTTTCCATATAAATCGTATTTGTCGAGCAACAGGAGTAGGTTCGTCAGTATATCCTGTTCTTCTTCCGGCATCTGAGCAATGTCTTTACGCACACCCGCAAAGATTCCGAGATTCGCCAGCGCCTGCAACTCTTTGTCCTGACCATATGCCTGAATGATTCGCTCAAAGTTTTTGCGCTTGTCGGCACGACCAATTGATAGAATTAGTGGCTTTTCCGGATTAAAGAGAAACCGATCGATATCGGAATTAATCCGGTAAACGGTTTGTTCCTGTTCTACGGTCATTTTGAAAGACGGCATGTCGAACCGATAGAAGGGATAGAATAAATCAGAATTGACGCCGGGAGGTATTACTCGAAATTTAGCCGATTTGAAATTTACGTATTTACTGTATTGTGTTTGCACAATGTGGTCTGTACTCACCACAAACATATCGGCCGACTGTAATACGCGTTCTTCCACATCAATCCGCCTCTCCATATTGAAGCGATCGTTGATCTGGGCTTCATTTAATCCCTGCTGTGTAAGAATTTCTTTCTTGTTTCGTCCCAGCGAATGACCAGTCGCCAGAAATGGTATACCCAGCATTTCGCTGATTTCATGGGCTATGTAATTGCCATCAGCATAGTGGCCGTGCACCACATCCGGATAATCCCGCTGCTTTTCGTTAAATCGAACAGTTTTGTCCACAAATTCTTCCAGGTGATCCCAAAGCTGTTCCTTGGGTTTATAGCTGCCCCCGCCGCAACTGATACGAACAATCCTCGCTTTATCGTTCACTATCTCTATTTCGTTCTCGTAGTTGGTGGCCACTCTGCGGTCGCTGATACGCCTGGTAAGCAGGTCAACCTTGCGTACACGCGGATGTGCCGAAAGTGCTTCCAGCATTTCGAGCACATATTTTACCTGGCCTCCCGAGTCGCGGTCTCTTCCTATTTCAGGATTCTTGTAACGTATTAGTCCATGAGGGCTGAAAAGCTGGATATAATATTCGTGGAGCATTTTTGTAATTCTAACTATTGTCGGCTTGAGCAGTAGTCATTAAAGAACAAAATTTCGTGCCACAGCGTTGATGCTGTGTCGGTGAAGGGATTGTTGCTGCATTAATCAGATGCTGCAGTTTTCCGGGGGAGATTTTTCCCTGAATTGCGGTAAGCTGCCCCAGCCGGGTTGGCTGGTAATCGTCCGGGCTGCCCAAATTTGACCTGCTTGCTGGCAGAAGTCTGGGCAAGTCTGTTTTCGTTTCAGCTCAATCGTTTAGCTTTACATCACTCTTCGGTGCAAATTTTGAAATTGTATATAAAAAATATGGTGTGCAATCGCTGCGTGTTAGTTGTGCAGCAGCTATTAGAAACTTTGGGTTTGCCGGCCACTCGTGTAGGCCTGGGGGAAGTTGAGTTGGCGAGTGAACCAACAGCAGGTCAACTGGCAATTCTTTCCGATAAATTGAACCTGCTCGGATTCGAAATTCTGGACGATCAAAAGAAACAGCTAATTGAAAAGATTCGAAGCCTGTTAATTGCAAAGGTGCAATCGGGCGATATTGAAGAGCACTTCAGTATCAGCGATTTTTTGAGCAAGGCGCTTGGGAGAGACTACAGCCATTTATCAAGATTGTTTTCGGAAGTGGAAGGCATCACGATTGAACATTTTTTTATTCTTCAGAAAAATGAGAAGGTAAAGGAGTGGCTTTTGTATGGCGAATTCAATATCAGCGAAATTTCCTACAAGCTCGGCTATAGCAGTGTAGCCCATTTGTCGGCGCAGTTCAAAAAACTGACAGGGCTCACGCCCAGCCATTTTAAAAAAATAGGCTCACCTCAGCGTCGGTCGCTTGACCGGGTGCAACACAAATAAATGTAAATGCTTTCCTTAATTGTGTAAAGCCATCGGGTTGGTATTTCTGAGCTTTGTGTCATAAAACTAAACTATGACGCATACTTATCAGATTTCCGGGATGACATGTTCTGGTTGCCAGGCCAAAGTTCAGGCTCTTTTGACAAAGGTTCCAGGTGTTGAAAGAGTGGTTGTTGACCTTGAAAAGGCGGAAGCTGTTATTGACATGGAGCAACATGTGGCTACTGAAAATTTGCAGGCAGCGCTGGCGGCTCATCCGAATTATCAGCTTGTTGATAAAGTTTCACAACAACATAGTACCATTCCTTATGAGCAGAACGAAGAAAGTAAACACTGGTGGCAAACCTATAAGCCTATCCTGTTGGTGTTTGCTTACATCACCGGTATAACAATCTTGATTGAGTGGTTACTCGATGGGTTTCGATGGATGCGGTGGATGAATCATTTTATGGCCGCTTTTTTCCTGGTTTTTTCCTTTTTTAAGTTTATAAAGCTGCGGGGTTTTGCCGACAGCTACAGCATGTACGATGTGTTGGCGAAACGGTGGAGAGGCTGGGGCTATATGTACGCATTCGTGGAACTCGGGTTGGGCCTGGCCTTTCTGACCGGGTTCAATCCTGTCGTTACCAATTTGGTTACTTTTGTGGTTATGTCAATCAGCATCGTTGGTGTATTGCAGTCGGTGTTGAATAAGCGAAAGATTAAATGTGCCTGTCTGGGCGATGTATTCAATCTGCCCATGAGCACTGTCACCATTACAGAAGATGCTCTGATGATTGCCATGAGCGGAATCATGCTCATCAATATGTTATGATCTGGTATTACAAAATAACGCATAGTTTGCTACGAATGCTTCGTGGCATTTTTGTGCGAAAAAAAGGGTGCTGCAAATAAAACGGAGGAAAAATACCGTTAAGGCTGTTGGGCATACCAGATTGGCAGTTTCCATTTGAAGCGAAGCGCCAGCAGACGTATCGCCACGGTAAGTGCTATGCAGATTGTTAACAATAAGGTGCTGTTAATCTGCGATCGAAGCGCGAAGAAACAGAGTCCGCCTGCGATACTCGCCGAGGCATATATTTCTCTTCGAAAAACGAGTGGCACTTTGTTCAGCAGTACATCGCGAATAACTCCACCAAAGCAACCCGTAATGGTGCCAAGCGCAATACAGAAGCCAGGCTTTAATCCGGCGTCTAATCCTTTTTCGATCCCGATCAACGTAAAGAGGCCCAGGCCAAGCGCATCGAAGAGCGTCAGTAAATGGGCCAATCGCTCCAGCTTTTTCAGGAACAACATAGCTACCAGGGCTGATACAAGAATAATAAGAGCTGAGCTGACATCGCTGAGCCAGCTTACCGGCCCAATGCCCAGCAGAAGGTCACGAACCGTACCGCCGCCGATGGCCGTAACAAATGAGAGTATGATCACTCCGAACGGATCCAGCCGCTTTTCCATAGCGGCCACAGCTCCCGAAACCGCAAAGCTCGCAGTCCCCAGCAGTTCGATCCAGTCGAGGATGGTAGTTGGCATTTGAACGAAATTAACGGATTTTTTGTCTGTGGCTGGGGGCGATGATAGGCTTATCTCGCGCACCAAGGCGAATTTAACAGCTGATAGAGAGGGATATTTGTATATTCATGTCAGTCATTAATAAGATGGAGTTGAGCCGGGGGAATGGCGAGAATGACAATTAAGTAAATGCTGCCAATAACGAAAAGAGTAGCCATGCCAACGACACAAAATGTAACGTTTTAATGAAAGCAATTTCATTTTTAATTTTTTGCCTTTTTCTTGGACAGTTAAGTCGCGCCTGTTTTACACTTGTGGGAGCGCAACATTTCGTTCAACATGAGGCAAAAGTTGCTTCCTTTTCAGATAGCATTTATAAAGTATTTAGAAGTGTACGGGCAAATGCATCAGATAGTTTCGATGAACGAATAGAGCTTAGAACCAATTCGACTTTCGTTTATACTTTAAGAGCAGGCATTCTTTTCAAGAAAATTGAAGGCAGATGGAGTATTAATGATAGTATTCTACATCTGGAAAACAGTGACACTTCAGCAGAAATTTCGATTGAGGAACGAGTGATTGCTGACGCTACCAAGGGTGTCAGGATATTTGAAATTACTAGTGAACTGGGAGAGGAGTTGGGGTACGAGCTGGAAATTAAGAGGAAAGCGGGCAAAACAATAACGAGATTTGATTCGAAGCGCCATCTCGACATCCTTGTTGATTCTATTGCGTCTTTCAAGATAAGTTCCGTTAAGGAGTATGAGTGGTATTTCCCTCAGGCTCAATCCAATTCATTTAGGATAGTTATCAATACCAACAAGGCAATTTTCAAAAAACGTTGGAGGCTGATTAGCGATCGATTGTATCCGTTGTCCAATGAAAGTCGTGCGATTGAAAACCTGTACTATTTAGAGGAGGTCGCAAAAGCTGAAAAGTCAAAATAAACCAAATGAAGAAGCGATCAGGTTCTTTAGTACTACTCGTGTTCCTCTTGTTATGTTATGCCTATAGCCTATTTCTTGCTCTATGGGGACATCCACTTTATTCGGGTAGGGGCGATGCCGGTTATTTAGTAGCGTTTCATCTATTGTCGGTTCTTACTTATTTGTCATTAAGTGTCGTGTTAGAGCTTTTTGATACTCATCCATCTTTAAAGAAGCCGGAGTTGATTTTTGTTTTGCATGGCAGCTTAATTACACTCTTCCCATATGATGGATATCAGCAGTTTGGAGCTATGGTAATGGCGGCAGCGCTGATAAGCTCGGGGATTCGAAGCCGAAAATAGAGGATTGAAAGTTTGGAAACTCTTCCTGATAGATTAATTGGAAAGGAGCATAAGGGGCAGTAGTTCGATTGTACCCAAGTTGGTGTTGCTGAATACGTCGCAGCAGATCATCGGTAATGCCGACGTAAACATA